>JXTW01000022.1 GCA_004368235.1 Helicobacter anseris
TAATATAAGCTATAAAGCTAAGATCTTTTGAGAATCTAAATTCAATCTAAAGCTGTTTAACTACCCAATATAAGCTATAAAGCTAAGATCTTATTTCTTAAGCTTTCTACACAAGAAGTGTTTAAACACTCAATAAAAGTTATAAAGCCATAAAACCATAAAGTAAATCTTCTAGCCTTAAATTCCAACTTTCCTAGTAATTCTTCTTTAGCTCTTTATTGTTTAATCACTCAAAAGTTATAAAGCTAAAATTAAAAGAGCTAGCCTTTATACTAACTTTTGAGTTTAATCACTCAATAAAAGCTATAAAGCCAAAATAGCTTTATAACTAAAACTTAAAATCTTACTCTACTTCTATCACTTGAGCTTGAGTGTTTAACTCTTTTGATACTCCTTGATAGTTAACCATAGCACTTTTAGCTGTTTCAGGATCTTTAAATGGTCCTACCATATAAGTTTTTGCATTTCCATTATCCTGTGTTTTTAACCCATCAATCTGACTTAAGATTCTATTTTCTTTCTTAGATGGTTTATTGCTAGTTAAAAGCTTGATGTAATAACCAGGTGTAGGTGCTACTTCTTTGATCTTAGAATCATTACTTGCTTCAGCAGTATTGATATTTTCTAAAGGAGTGTATTTAGATGTACCAAAGCTATAGCGATATCCAAGATTGAGTTGATAATCTGTCACAATATTTCCAAAGAAACTTCTTTGGAAATCAAAGTAGATTCTATGATTATCTTTGATTGTGAAGTTTGTCCCTATATTTAGTACCATACGACTAGTTGAGCTTAGTGCATAGTTTAGTTTAGATAAATTAGAGCTTAAAGCGATGCTACCACCATTGATATAATCACCCTCATAGAATAATCCTACATAAAGTTTAGATTTAAAATTCTTATTTTGAGTGAATTGATCAAAATAATAGCCAAAGCTAGATCCCACTCTGCTTCTAACAACAAAGATAGAATCTAAATTACCATTAAGATGATAATTTCCAGATACTTGATTGACTTGAGAGCCTGTGAGATAACCTATAGCTACTTCTGCTTGTGGATCAATATACCAAGTATTATTTTTACCTAATAAGAAGCGATAACCAATTTCTTCTGAAAAGCTCACACCAAAGTTACTATAGCTATCAGAAGTTCCATTTAACATATTAGTAGAGTTAAATAATGCTGTGAATTTCAACACATTATCATTATAAAAGCCCTTATCCCATCTATTAGATCTTGCACCATCATTAACATAAGAGTTATAAAAGGCTAGTTCAATACCATTGCTTATACCACTATCAAGTCCTGCTAAAGATCCATCCTTTCTTGTCATATCTTTAGAAAAGCTCACACCATTAATATAGCTTAGTGCAAATCCTACATAGTCATTTGCTCCATTAGAGCCAAAGGCATGATCAAATCCAGCTTGGATATTAGTATAGATAGTAGAGGTATTTTGATGATTATAGTTGCTTTGCATACCATTAGTGATTCTAGCCCATAGACCATTACCATTAGCATTATCTCTTAATTCACCCATTCTCTTATTAATAGAGTTAAGATTAGCTATAAAGGTATTATATCCAGAGCTAAGAGCTGACATAGAAGCACTTGCATCTTCTTTAGTAATACCTGATACTAAAGAGCTTAGGAAATAGGTTGTATAGCCATTAGGACTTGTTGATTTACCATATTTGTCTGTTGATGCTGTTGTGAGGGTAGAACTTAATTCATCAAAACCAGCTATGGCACTAGTGCTTTGTAGGTTGATCCCTGCTTGACCATTATCCAAATTTTTTACAGTTAATACAGCCACATTGCCCTCTACCTCACTACCACCACCATGATATTTTACACCAGTTACATCATTATCTGGATCTGTGAGTACTTGAATGTATTCTGTAAGAGGAGTATCAGCTTTTTTATCACTAACACCATTAGCAGCAAGTAAATGATGTACAATGATTCTATCTGAATAGAGATAGCCGTAAGATCCTTTACCACCATTAGCAGTGACGCCATTTATATTAGATAGATTAGCACCCGCATTTCCACCACCAGCACTACCTTGATTAGCAGTTGTATTGACATAGACTCTAAAGAGAGCATTCTCACCTTTTAGACCTTCAGTGGTACTGTTTGGATTTGGGACACCATTATTTGTGATCGTACCGATTTGTAGTAGATTGAAGTTTTGACGTCTAGCAATAGAATCTACTGCATTACCAGAAGATCCGATATCTATGATTGTATTATCTTGAGTAAAGATATCTTGGGTTAGTTGATCTTTATGGATTGTGGCATTTTGTATCTCTAGCTTATTGATATTTGTTGAGCTATTTGAGATAAGTTTGCTGCCTTCTTTGAGTTGGAAGTTAAACTTAATATTGTTTTTAGTATCAGTTTCAACATTAGGTATGCTAGAATCTTGAGCTAGTGCAGAGAAGTCAAGCCCGCCAAAAAGCACAGAGTTGCTATCTAAGATTAGATTATAAGTAGATACTTTGGCATCATTATTCATATTATCAAGCGGTTTTAGCGCATAGACATTACCTACAGCTACACCAGTTAGAGTGATAGTATTAATGTGGTTATTGGATTTCGTCTCTTTACCAGTTTCAAACTTTACAGATAAAAGATCTGTTTTATGACTATCTTTATTAACCTTAGCAAGGATAGCATCTTTATAAGCTGCTATAAAAGATACATTAGATGAGCCTTTTACAGAGATATTTTTATCATTAAATCGTAGTCTAATACCATTTGTATAAGTCTGACCTAAAAACTTTTGCTCAACTTTTGTATCATTACCCCAGACAGTAGCTGTATTGCTTTGACTCCCGCTAACTCCCTGTGCGAAGAATAGATTGATGGCATTGTTATTACCAGATCCTATCCATACATATTGATTTGTGCCATCATAGTAGCCACCATAAGTAAGATTTGTATTAAAGATAAGCGGAGAGGAAGAGCCATTAGCGCTATAAAGGCTTGTAGTATCAAGGATTATATTAGCACCACTATTATTATTTGCAGTTTGGATATTATAAGTGATGTTTTTATCCCCTTGTGTCATTTCTTTGCTATAGCGAAAGATTACATCTGCATTACCACCATCTTTTACCATTAGATTTCCTGTTAGGCTAGAGAGTTTGTCTTTGCCATTAGAAGGATCGACAGTGCCACTGCCACTATCTTTTAGATTTAAGAATTTATCTGCATATGTTGTTTTAAGTGCATTATCTTCACTATTTTTGTAGCTAGCAGATAGCCAAGCAGTATTATCAAAAAGTATTGTAGTCCTACCTCTAGAGACATTAATATTACCAGCTAGTACAGGAGTTAGCTCTGTGCTTTTTAGCACAAAGATATTATTTCCGCCTTGAGCGTTGATATCACCTGCCATATAAAACTTAGTACTATCATTTGATATGAAAGTATTTGTCCCTGCAGTAGTATAGATCTGACCATAGATATTTACAGAATCTGTGAAGTTAAGAGTGTTGGTACCACCTTGCATCACGATAGGTGCACTATTTTTATTATAGGTTGTGTTGTAACCATCTTTTGTGTAGAGATCAACTTTTTGCAGATTGATAATATTAGTCCCACCATCTAGTGTCATGATACCTTTGAATGTATAGTTAGAGCTATTGCCTTTTATATCTACAGTGTTTCCACCAGCAGAGAGATGGAGCTCCCCAGTAAAAGTGCTAGCACTACCATTAGCCCCACCTAGTTTAATATTGCTTTTAAAAAACACATCATTAGAGTTACCAAGTGTGCTTTGGTACATATATATAGTACCTGTGTAGTTTTTATCAAGATTGATATTTAGGTGGCGTCCACCATTACCAGTATTACCGGGTCTGCTTGTAGCACCAAATATACCGGTGATATTACCTTTCCAGTCTTCCTTACCATTTAGTGTATAGACTAGAGATTGGTTAGATAAGCCAGTAGCAAAGTCTAGGATAAGCGTACCATTACCATAATCAAACTTAGAATCCACAGATGCGCTATCATCTAGCTGAAAGTATGAGTATCCATTACCAGTAATATTTGGTGTTGATGAGTTATTATAATAAGTTACAGTACGAGTGGTATCATCATAAAAGATTTGTCTGTTCATTCCACTACCATTAGTAGTATTAAACTGGATAGTAAGGTTTTGATCTTTTGTTTCAGTAAGTCTGCCAGCTATGACTTTAACAGGAGAAGTATCGCTCCCAGTTCCTTCGATACTATCCATGCCCACTTCTTGCTGCTGTGCATAAGATGAAGCACCTAAACTTAAAGCTAATGTAGTAGCAATGATTGGTTTAAAAATTTTAGAAACAGAATTAGTTTTGAAAGAAGAAGTAGTATGATTAGTAGTTTCTACCCCCCCCCCCAGTATTATAAGGTTTCTTACTCATAAGTTATTCCTTTTAAGTTTATCTCAAGATTTTTAGACAAAAATCTTAATCGCATTATACTACTTTGATAAGTTAAATAACTTAATTTTTACTTAAAATCAAAAAAA
>JXTW01000023.1:0-268 GCA_004368235.1 Helicobacter anseris
TTATACTATTATCTTTTATACCACTATCTTTTTGTGTACCACTACTACTACAATTAGTACAATCTTTATTAACATCAGCATTACTTGCCTTACTACCTTGAGTAATGCTAAGTGTCCCACCAGATATACCTGTAATGATATTTCCTACAATAGTCTGACTAAGATTTTTAATATTATCTGATGCATCATTATTATTTCCCTACTTTCAGCAAAACTTAAGCAAAGTTAATTTAGAATGTGTTAGATTCTTTAAGTTTATTAGGAATCC
>JXTW01000023.1:375-3164 GCA_004368235.1 Helicobacter anseris
ATAGCTATGGGACAAGACCTTATAAGCGAGAAAGGTCCAAAAATAAGCATTACTACAACTGAAACTGGGAAAGATCAACGCCTAAATTGGGATAGTGCTTGTGATGGTAATCTTACAGCATGTGATACCACTCAAAGAAAGGTAGTATGGAATAATGGTCATAATCAAGAGACTAGCAATAATGCTACTAATTGGACAGCCACGACTACTAATCTACAGAATGGCGATGTAAAAATAGTAGATAGACTAGATCTATTTTTCAATGGTGATGCTGCTAGCCAGATATGGGTACTAAACTCTACTGAAACTTCAAGCGCTAATGGCAATAATACAGATAACTATGTTGTCGTCAAAGGTGGCAAAGATGCTTCTGCTATTAAAGCTGATTTTGAAAATAAATCTCTAGGTAAAGATGGCGATAGGATCAATCTATACATCAACTTTTCAAATACTAAAGATAAAACCATAGAAGTGAAAAATCTAAATGAGCTTTATGGAGACCTATATATAGCTAGTACAGATTCTACTGGCACTGATACTAATAGATATACAATGGATGTAGATAGGCTCTATGGAAATATTAATGTAAGAGGGAGAAATCAAGGCTTTACAGGCACAGTAACAATCAAAGAATTATTACAAGGAAATATCCAGACTAATTCAGACTCGTCAGAAGGTGGCACTACTCCATCACTTAAAGTTGAGTTCCAAGAAAGTGCTAAGATGATAGGAAGTATCAAAGGTACAGAAACTGGTGCAGATGGTATCAGACGAGAAGTGATTTTCAAAGGCAGTGGTGATGTACTAACAGGAAATATCATCTCCTTTGGTACAGAAAATGGCATTGGTCCGACAGGTTTTTATAAAGATGCGGGTAATTTTGTAACCTTTGAAAAAGGAAGTATGAAAGGTAGCATCATCGCTAGTGGTGGTAAGACCAAAACCATCACTCATCGCGGACAAAATGTTATTACATTTGGCACAAGCAATGATGATACCGCTACTACCCATACCATAGAAGGTGGTATCTTAGCCGAGCTTATCACATCTGCAGGCTGGACTGGCAACAATGGCGGAGCCGATAGCCTAACTAAAAATATCATTAATATAGAAAAGAAAAACACGCTAAATATCACTGGCTCTGGGATAGATGATAGCATTGATGATGGGGCTAATAATGGCAATGGTAATAAATTCTCCGTGCCTAAGGGAGGTATCACAGCTAGAGGATTTGCTAGTAATGAAATCAATCTAAATGAAGGCTCTACTATCAATCTTGATAATGGTAATGGCACTATGGATACAAGCCTAGATCATAAAAATCAAGGCTATGATGGACCACATACACAAAGCATCCTAACCTTTAAAGGGAAAGATGGAACCTTCAATGGCAAGATACTCTCTGATGGTATAAACAAACTTGGTAATACTGGGTTTACTCCTACCCTGACCACTTATATCAAAGTAGATTCTAATGCATCAGGTACTATCACAGGTAATATCACTCAAAATAATGGTGGTAAAAATATGATAGAACTAGGTACTGCTAGTGCAAGTACAAATACAGAAGTTACTATGGTTAAGTCTAGCGAGCAGTCTGCTGCTAAAAGCACAGATACTACCCTCACCCTACAAGGTGCTACAAACCAAATAGAGCAAGTAAAAGCTAATGCACAATCTACGCTATTTATTGATGGTAGCAAGCATAATGGCAATAATACTTCAATTAATGGCATTGATACTGGCAATAATCTAACAATCACCTTTAAACAAGGTAGTCAAAATAAAAACTTAGCTATAAAAGCTGCCAACAATGGTGGCACCACCATTAAAGCCTTGACTTTAGAATCTAGCTCTACAAATAACACTTTTGATCCATCACTAGCTGATAGCACAAACTCTAAACTTAGTATAACAGACAAAGTCTCTGTAGGTGCTAATCAATCTTTAAACATTAGGTTAAAAAGAGGGGAGCTTAGCTTAAATAATGGTATTGAAACAAAAGATGGTGGGATCACTCATATTATCGTGGATGATTTAGGCAATACTAGCGGCAATGCCACACTTAGCGGTAACGAAACAAGCTTGCAAAAAAGCACTAGTACTACTAACAATGTCAGCTCAATGGAATTTAAAAGTTCAGATAAGACCAAATCTGCACTTGTGCTAAAAACCAATCTCACCATAAATGGTGATATCAAAGCTAATGGTGGAGAAAATCAAGGAGATAAAGAACTTTTAGTAGATGCTACTACAAGTGCGATCACTGCCAAAGCAAACTCAATTAGTGGTGGTGGGCTATTTTTAAATCTTAAATCAACCTCTAGCAATAAAGCTATGTTTGAAATCACTGGTACAAATAATAGCCATATCAAAACTCTAAACATATCTGCAAATGATAAGGCTAGCTCTAATTTTTCTACCTTTAAAGTATCAGGGGGTCGCACTTCAGTAGATAATCTCAAGCTAAACTCTAAAAAAATGGATATCGAGCTTGGTGGCAATAATACTATCTTAGAGTTTAAAGCCACTGATGGTAAATCAGATAGCTTTAATGAGATTAAGTTTAGTGGATCAAACTCTACTTTAACTCTAGCTAGCACTAGTACAAATAGTACCAAAGATGCTAAAGATGCCATGCCACAAAGTGCTAATCTAGCTACTAGTATTGCTACCCTAACATCCTCTGGTGCTAATAATACTATCAATCTATCAGGTCAAGCTTATAATGGTGGAAACACTCCAGCTAGAGATCATTTCCAAACTTTAACAATTAATAAGATTGATGG
>JXTW01000024.1 GCA_004368235.1 Helicobacter anseris
ATATATCCAATCCCATTTTATCTAACGCACCAAAAAGTGATGGTCATTTTTTTATAGTACCAAAGATTATTGAGTAGAATAATAATTGCATATCTTATAGAGTTTTAATTTCAATAGAGTGTTTATTAATAAAACACTTTTTTACTCTTCTATTAATTTTGGTAGTGGTCTTGCATTTCCACCAAATATGATTCTACCCTTAGGTCCTCTATTCTCTCTTTGTCTTGCTGCTGCACGACTAGATGCATTACTACTTCTAAAAATTGCACCCGAGAATAAATCATCTAAACTCACTCTAAGTCCAATATAAAAAAGATAAATGGTATTGTAGTTACTAAAAAAAGTTCTCTCAATACTAGCATAAAGCTTAAATCCCTCTCCATAGCCATAATTAGCATCAAGTCCTATACCCCATCTATGATCAGGTGCAGTTTGATAAAAAATACGATTAGCAGGATCTACATCTATAAGTGTAACATCTCCACCTGTATTATTATCAAAAGCATAATAGTTCTTTACTCTTAAATCAAAATAGTTTTTTCCATCTATGAAACGTTTACCCACTGAAGCATTAATCTTAGTAGATACAAAAATACCCATCTCTTGATTAGCTCCAAAGTTTTGCTGGGTAAAAACATCGACCATATTAATACTCCCTCCATTCATAAACCCTACAGAAGCATTAATACTAGGTTCTATAAACCATTCTTTTTTTCTATCTAAATCTATCTTACTTCCTAATCTAGCCCCCATATAAAAAAGATGATAGCTTTTAGTAAAATTAGCACCATCTAAATTATTTTTACCAAAAAAGCTATTAGCACTATAGGTGTATTTCATTTTGGCATCTATATCTAGGTTGGTGCTTCTATTAATCTTAGTGCTGATTTGATAATAACCAGCAAGCCCAAAAGAATCTACCTCTCCATCATAATCTCTATCATAATCTTTCATTTTAGTATAATCAAAAAATCCCCCTGCAAAATGTCTAAGGTTTCTAGCATTCATCCCCCAGTCATAGCCAAACTGAAAGGTTTGATAATCATCCTTTGAATCTCCCTTGCCTTGAGATCCTATAAAATAGTTAGCCCAAAAGTTATTATGTGTAAAGGTAGGGACTAATTCATCAATATGACGATTAATAGAATCAGTTTGGATACGATATATCCTATATTGTAGACTTAACCAATGTTTTAGTGATTCTTGCACATCAGCATCTTTTTTCTCATCATTTTTATTCTCATCTACCTTCTCATAAATAACCCATTTATAACCGCTATTTTGTCTTTCTTTAGATAGAGTGGGTTGGTATGTATATAGCCCTATAGCTACAGGCAAGGATGTTATGCTTAAATTCTCACCCCCATTAATAATCTCTGCTACTTTAATAGCAGCATCTTTGGTTAATTTATAGCCACCTTTTTGTAAGATCTGCATATACATATGTTGAGTAGTATTATTAGTTTCTTGATTTTGAATAGTCACTAGATCCCCAGTATTATTAGCTAGATCAATCATTGTTCTAAATACGCCATTATCTCCACTCTTTAGGGTATTAATCTTAATATGATGGATCTGATCAAATCCATTTTGCATCCTTTGAGAGGCTATATCTATCATAGACATAGATCCAGTTAGTTCAGTAGAGTTTAGGCTAGCATTATCTGCAGGGTTAGTATTATTAGTTAGCATTAGCTCATTAATATTAACATCTCCACTAGTAACTATCCATTTCCCTCCATTTTTTAATCCTAAATTAAGATTCCCAGAGATATAGTCTTCTTTACCAAGGATATAAGAATCTTTATTAGTTAGATTGATTCCTAAAGTAGCACTTGTGCCATTAAGGCGCATATCACCAGTGAGTTGGATAATGTTAGCATCATCAAAAGTCTTGCCATAATCTTGCTTATTATTTGTTGCAATATTATTGTAGTTTACATAAGCTTCTGCTTTAGTCTGATCTAGATTGAATATATAGCTTGATTTACCTGCACCATCATTAGTGCCAGTAGTATTGATGCCAAGACTTTTTTTGAAAATAAACTTACCTGTTTCATCATTACCATTTGGATCTCTGCTTTGATATTTAGTGCTATAAAATACTCCCTGCCCAATATTGCTATTAGCTATGAAACTAAATGTAACATTAGTATCAAAAGTAATGGTTGAAGTACCTTTAGATGAGAAAAATATAGAGCCATTACTGCCAGTCATACCAGTAGAATCGAT
>JXTW01000025.1 GCA_004368235.1 Helicobacter anseris
TACAACAACCATAACCATGAATGAAGGTACTAACTCTATCACAGGAAATATTGGTACTTATGCTGGTGGAAAAACAACTATCACAGCCAAATCAAAACTAGGCATAAAAGGTGATATTGATACTAATGGTGGTGCTCTCACTATTACAAGTCAAAATAATACTGGCTCAAATCCTGCTAAAACTAGTAATGAGACTTCTTCTCGTATTACCGGTAATATCAAGGTAGCTGGTGGAGGTACTGCAACTAATACTATCACACTAAAAGATCAATCTAATTTTATTGTTGGTAATATCTCTGCACAAGGATTTGGCACAAATAAAAATGATATTACCTTAGAGGGACCCATTAATACGATTCTTGCAGATATTACAACAAATGTCAATGCTGGTTATAATAGCGGTAGCAATAACATAAAAATAACTAGCACTGATACGTCAAATAACACTGGTGCGTCAGTGATAGCAGGTAATATCACCACTAATGGTGGTAGCAACAATATCATTCTTGAAAATGCAATATGGGTACCTATCAATGTTGACGAATCTAATATAAAGCTTCCTAACGATGTTAAGCTTCCTAGTAATGTTAGTGCATCTACTGCAAGTGGTTCTCTAACCACCAATAGAGGGACTACTAATATTGTATTGCGTCAAGATGCTTCTAATGTAGGTAGTACCATGATAGATAAACAACCTTTATATAGTGTAACAACTAATGGTGGTACTACTAATATTGTGATGCAAGGACCTATTAATATAGGTGCTAATATTAAATATGGTACAAGTGGAACAACTAATCTAATCTTTGCTAATAGCAATGATGGAGGTGCAAAAAGTGATTCTGTTGCTACTCTAGCTACTACTCAAGTTAATGACAGCTTTGATAATCAACATACTAATATAAGTGATAATAAAGTACTAGGTGTCACCTATCAAGATGGCATTAAGCTATCCTTAGAAGATAAGAAAGTTAGTGTAGGTAGTCAGTCTAATCAAAGCTTTCTTAATACCTATTCTCACTACTTTAATGATATGGTAGATAGTGGATTATTAAATATCACAGCTAATAGAAGTAATAATAGTGGCACTCAAACAGATGTTGTTACAATTAAAGGTCTTGCAGTAGGAGATATCACAACACTAGCTAATAATGCTGCTAATGCTAAACAAACTACTACTTATAATTACAATATTACTTTAGATAGTAATTCTGCTTTTGTAGGTAATATTGATCTTAAAGATAATTCTAATGTTACTCTGACTATGCAAGCTGGATCAAAGCTACTCACTAATTCAGAGAAACTTAAACTTAGCCATCTCACTTTAAATAGCAGTAGTTTTGATAACTCTCAAATACTCTATGCCACATTTGCTCAAGATAATACAATCATAGATATAGCCTCTATGGGTAATGATCTAGGTAATATACCTACAAGAGATAAGTTTAGACTACTAGAAATCGGTAGCACACCTGCAGGCACCAAAGAAGTTGGTACTGCTAGCACTGGCATTAAAGGTGGTAATGCCCTCTTTAGAGTCTATATGAATGCTGGTGCTGATCAAACAAAAGCGACTTTAGGAGGAGCTAAAACACAAAAACAAGCAGATAGTACTTCAGATAATACTTATGGTCATCTCTATTCAGATAGGATTATTATCTACTCTAATGCTACTTCTAGCTCTACTAATAGCAATAACTATATTCAAGTCATTGCAGATAGCAGGACTGATATTAATAATATCAGCTATCATGGTGGTGGGTCTGAAACAGCAGGTAATGTGGCTGTAGCTACAGTAAAAAAAGATAGCAATATCACATTCACTGGTGCTACACAGATACAAGGCTTTGATGAAGTGGGTACGACTCTAGTTCAAGCTAATACTGATCAATATGGTAAGGTAAATAGTGGAAGCACTGGTATTAACAATGATTATACTACTTACTTTGTAGGATCTGTGGTATCTAAGGGTGCATCAAATGCCAATCAAAATGCTTCTATGTCTGCTATGGGATCTAACTATCAGTTATTCCTTGCTAATTTAAACTCACTTAATAA
>JXTW01000026.1 GCA_004368235.1 Helicobacter anseris
AATCCACACATATCCTACCTAATAATCTTCATACTATTTATTTTAAATAATCTAATTTCTCAAATCATTTCAATTTCTATCCCACTTAAAATAAGACTTTCCCACCAAATATGGCATTCACTCCATAAAAACCACTAAGACTAGCTTTTGCACTTAAGCTTAAATGCAAACTAAAAATCTGATTAATAGCAATATTGCTACCTAATATAAAGTTACCATAAGTATTATTAGCATTCTTAAAATCTAAACTAACATTATTTCTAGATAGACTAAAATACTTATCTCCTGCTATAACAGCTCCACTTACTGCTTCTAAGGCTAGATAGAGACTAGAAGTATCAAAAAGCTTCCTATATTCAAATCCAAGTATTCCTGATAGATGTAAAAAGGCATTTTTACTAACATTTAAACCTAAGCCTAATTCTCCATCTTCTTCAAACTTAGGTGTATGATAATATTCAGCCAATACTCCTATATAAGGCTTAAAACTAGAATCTCCTCCAAATCTAGGACCAATTCTAAGCTGTGCATCTAGGACTTGAGTATGATAGCTAGCATTAGAATGAGTGATGATTGCATTAATAGGAGTTATTCTTTTATATTCACTAGGTGCATAGATATATTCTAAAAGAGCATCAAATTCTACCTTAGAAGCCCTAGCTCTCATATAGCTTCCTAAACGATAATGAATAGAATCTAATTTTAAATCCTCTGTGTTTATATTATAACGCTCAAAGCTTGCAAATACTCCACCAAAAAAATGATCACTCCCATAACCATCAAAGCCGAGATTAACTCCATAGCTATAGCCAAGTGAGCTTTTATGTCCATTTAATCCACCTATCACATTAGCATAAAAACTAGCTTTTTTATAAGGAGATTCTAACTCTATGATTGTATTAGCATAACCATCAGATTGATAATTTTGTATCTGTGGATTTGATTTATTAAAAGCTAGTCTTAAAGCTTTTTTCATTATAGAAGTATTAGATTTAGAGCTAAGAGCTTTTGTTACCATTATCGTACTTCTATCTAGCATATTAGTCCAGCCCATAAAAATATCAATATTTTGTGGGATGGTGCTTAAAAATAAACCTTGATTATTTAAAGCAGTATTAGCTTTATTAAGAGAATCTTGAGTGATAAAAACAATATCTCCAAATATAGAGTTAGATGGGTTATTATTAGGTGGATTAGGTTGTTCAGGAGTATTAGGATCTTTGATTTGAGTAGCAGGAATTTTAGTTAATTGGATATACCAAGATTCTTTATTATTAGCATCTGTCTGTTTAACTAATTTTGCCTCATAAAGATCACTTTTATTTCCATTTATATCTTTGATTTCTATTTTTTCTTCTTTTAGACCACTTACACTAGTACCTGAAGCAATAAAATATTTATAATCATTTGTTTTTTTAAGGACTTTAATCTGATAGTTTTCTTCACCTTCTAATTTAAGTGTACCTGCTTGTATAGAGCCAAAACCATTTTGTGTACCAATAAAAGTAATGCTACTATTTGCTTTAGTTTCAAATGTACCAGAAGCAATCATTTGAGCACTACCAGAAAGAAATATATCACTTCTTTGTTCATTATAGATATTAGCAGCGCTTAGGGTTGTATC
>JXTW01000027.1 GCA_004368235.1 Helicobacter anseris
ATAATCTCGACTATTTCCTAAAAGTAGCAAAAACTCTTCAAGATGCAGCTAATCAAATAGGCTCACCTACACGTAAGTCTAGCTCTCTTGATGCTCTGCGTCTAGCCACAGATGTCAATAAAAATAATCGTCTTGTAAAGCTCTCTACTACTAAGGGTAATACAGATAGTGCTTTTGCTAGGGCAATAAAAAAATATAAAAATGTAAGATTTGCTAATGCTGATAATATAGCTAGTGATGCTATAGATAATGATGAAGATTCTACAACCCTAGATCTAGCTATGGCTTATACTCAAGCTATTAGAGATACTTATAAGAATAACATATGGGCTTCAGCTATTGGAGTGGCTAATTTTATTCAAGGTGGTAATGCTACCTTATATGGTATTGATGCAGGCTATGATAGAGCTTTTAGTATTGGGGATAATCGTGTGATTGTAGGGGGTTATCTTGCCTATGCCTATAG
Source organism: Helicobacter anseris (assembly GCA_004368235.1). Classification (GTDB taxonomy): domain Bacteria; phylum Campylobacterota; class Campylobacteria; order Campylobacterales; family Helicobacteraceae; genus Helicobacter_H; species Helicobacter_H anseris_A. The sequence continues at coordinate 467 of JXTW01000027.1, forward strand.
CACCTATTATGGTAATTTAATCCAAAATAATGCTAATAATCTTAATATGGGAATTTATATAAGAAGCTTTATTCCTCATGGAGAATTAGACTTTAGTGCTAGTCAGACCATTGGATTTAATAATGAATTTATTGATTCAAAAGAAATTATTACTAAACAACTCAATCAAAGCTATAACTATCAAAGCTATATTACTAATATCAATTTTAATTATGGGTATTTATTCTATTTACAGGATAAATCTCTTATTTTAAAACCTCAAGTAGGATTGAGTTATTTTTATATTACTAATTCTAAAATCAAAGGATTAAGTAGTGATCTTTTTTACTCTGATGTATGGGCTAGAGCTAATGCAGATGGTAAAAATGTTTTAACACTTAATATTGCATTAGAGACTAGAAAATACATAGATGAAAACTCTTATTGGTATGTATTAACTGGTATTAGTCAAGATCTCTTTGTTTTAAGTAAAGGGGATGAGCTAGTGAGATTTATTGGTCAAGATACTCTTAGCTATCAAAAAGGAGATAAGGCTGTTAATCTTCATTTAAATTTAACTATTGGTGGGGAATTAGAGATTTATAAAAGAACTTATCTGAATTTAGGATTAGGTTCTAAGCTTGGTGTATTTTATAAAGATATTGGTATTAGTGGTAATATTGGGGTTAGGTATGTGTTTTAG
>JXTW01000028.1 GCA_004368235.1 Helicobacter anseris
AGATACTATCTCCTCCACCTCTGGAGCCAATACTATCACTTCTAAAGCAGATACCAATACCATTGGCACAGTCACGGCTAAGGCGCAAAACTCTAATATTACACTTAGCGGAAGTAAGAATAGTATCGATTCTCTTGCTGTAACAGGTGCTGGCACTAATAGCATCACGTTTGATAGCAAAAATGCAGATAATATAATTAATAATATTTCTACAAATACTTCAAATGCTAATGGAAAAAATAGCATCACAGTAGGTGCGGTAAGTCAAGCAAGCCAAGGAAGTGCAGCTAGCAAAACTACCAATACTACTACTCTTAAAATCACAGGTAATATTACTAAAGGAGGAGAAGAGAATACTTCAAAAGGTAGCACTAGCTTTACACTAAATAATGATAGTTCTCTTAATCTACAAGGTGGTACTGCCCTAATAGATAGCATAAAGCTAGGTGGCACAAACACAAATATTACTTTGGATTCAAGCTCACACCAGCAAAATGTAGATATCCTAATCCTAGGGGATAAAAATGGTGGCTCTACAAACAATACCCTAACTAATGAGATTGCTACTCAAAAACTAGATATTACTTTTGATGGTGGCAATGGTAGTACCCTAAGCATAGGTGGTCAAAACAAAGAAATTAAAACATCAGGAAGTGGTATAGTAAATATTAATCTAAAAGATAATAATCATAGTACTATCAATGGAAACTTAACCACTACTCCTACTGCTCAAACAGCTATGCAAGATAGTGGAAGTAATAATAATAATATCAACATCACCTTTGGCGGAAGCAATGCTTCTTTAACACTCAATGGTAATACTACTAGCACTAATGCCTCCCACA
>JXTW01000003.1:0-17741 GCA_004368235.1 Helicobacter anseris
AGAATAAGGAATATTTATGAGATTTGATAAAATTGGATAAGACTATTGATGTTTTTCTAATAAGAGGATTATGGGGTGGTATGTGAGTGTATTTTGAAAATCATATTCAAGACTTTTTAGCATAGATTTTTTAATATAAAAGTTTTGTTTAAGGGAGTTTACACCAGTATATTTGAGATGCTTGAGGGCGGCTATTGGTGTGGGGAAAGCAATGGTTTGAAGCCATTCTTTTGAATAAATGATATGAAAATCTAGACTTTTTAGCATATGATGGAGTGAATCTAGTTTTATATATTCAAGGCTTAGAGAAGTCAGAGTGGTTATTTCTTGCAAGTTTTGCGGACCAAATGTGCTAATAGCAATTTTAGTATTTTTAGCACAAATGGTGGTGATATTGCTAAAAAATGCTTTGGCATCCATCCATTGCAGGGCTGCATTAGATATGATGAGATCAAAGTGGGGATTTAAATAAGAGAAGTGTTTGAGTATGGGGGTATCTTGCATATCAAAGCACATAAACTTAATAGGACTAGCAAAGTAGCTGCTAAAATCAAAAATATCATTACAGACAAGCTTTTTCATCTTTAGAATTTGGATGAGTTTTTGAGAAAACATACCATTGCCAGCACCAAATTCAAAAACATTATCAAAGCTATCTCCCCAGAAGTTAAGAATCTCTGTAAGAAGTTTATCTTGCATGCTATCTTGGATAAGGGCAGATTTATGATAGCTAGATCTTGCTTGATAGAAACGCATATTATGACCTTAGATACAATATATCTTGCCAACTAGAGAATGCGCTAAAAATAAAATGTGGCAAAGACAGGATATGGTAGGTTTTAGCATTGGTTTGCCAGCTAGAGATTTGAGCTTGTGGAGGGAATATTTTATCATTCTGACTAATGATGGCAAGATCCCAGAGGTCATTATAAGCAGGGCTGTTTAGCAAAAGCGGATAGATAAAGGCGAGTTCTTGTTTTAACTCATTGGTAGTGTTTAGTTTGATGTTTGATGATGGAGTGGATTCTAAGACATTATGATAGAAGGCAGCAGAATCTATATTTTTTAGCGTAAAGTTAAAGATCTTTGGTGGGATGCCATTTTGTAGATTTATGGCTTGTTTGGTGCCATTGATAGCAATTTTTGTATCAAGGTTTAAAAAATCTAGCTCTTTGACAAAGTAGTTGGCTATCCCAACGCCCATAGACCAAGCAAGTAGAGAGGTATTTTTACCATTGCTAAGCTTGTAGATCTCATCCCAGTGAGATAAATCACCATAAAAGTTTAAGTCTATATAGTTGTGGATGAAAATAAGACTAGTAGAAGTCTCTAGTATGAGATGGTTAAATAAGCTTTCATTGCCCCCTATACCGCTAAAAAATAAGATGAGATTTTTAGTATGGTGAGAGTAGTTTAAAACCTTGATTTGCATCATATTTCCTTGGTTTTAGATTTTGAGAATATTTTTAGCTAGCTTCAGGCACTCTATAAGAAAATCAATATCTTCAAAACTAAGATTAGCATTTAGACTTAGGCGGATTCTAGCTAGATTTTTGGGAATGGTGGGGGTTTTTATGGCAGGAGTGAATATTTGGCAGTTTGCTAGAAAGTCTGATAGTTTTGTGGCATTTTGATTATCATAGGCTAGTACAGAGATGATATGAGAATCTCCTAGAAAATGAATATGTGCTTTTTTGAGTTCTTCTCTTAGATATGTGGAGATGCTAATGAGATGGGATTTTTGAGGTAAAAAGGAGTTTATATGGGTGATGATGTGGTTGGTCCAAATGATACTAAGTGGAGGTGTAGCAGTTGAATAGATGAAAGATCTGGATTTATTTATAAAAAAGTCTTTATAGCTAGGAGCACATATAACTGCCCCGCCAATGGAGCTAATAGCCTTGCCAAAAGCAAGAATGATAAAATCGATATCATTGATGAATTTAGAATTTAAGCCTAGCATTTCATCGCCATAAATACCAAAGCTATGGGCACAATCAACATATAAGAAAATATTAAAGGATTTTTTGATTTCAATTAATTTTTTAATATTACAGAAATCTCCATCCATACTAAAGAGGCTTTCTGTAACAACAATAATATATGGGAAGTTTTTTTGATGGCTTTTGATGAGTGTTTCTAGGGTATGGTAGTCTTGATGAGGATAGCGGAAAAACTTAGCACGAGAGAGTCTAAGTCCATCAAAGATGCTAGCATGCACATAGCTATCGCATAAAAATAGCACTCCTTCAATACTAGCTAAGGCATCAATGATCCCAATATTAGTATGATAGCCGCTGTTAAAAAGTAGAGCAGATTTTGTAGATGTATATGGTGCTTGATTAAATAGGGTTTGGAGACTAGATTCTAAAACTTGGAAAGATATATGATTCCCACTAAGGCTACGTGATGATGATGATGAGAATATGGGAGTATTAGATGCTAATATAGAGGACAAGTTTTGTTCTAAAAAGTTTTTTAATAATTCTTTATTATTTTGTATGCCAAGGTAGTCATTGTGAGAGAGATTTAGCATAGCATCTTTGGCATAGAATCTCGGATGTGCTATGTGAGTGAGTATTGAAGTTATATCTTTTAGATAGTTTTGTTTGGGTATGGGCATTTGTATATATTTGCCAGAATATTGGATTTCTTTCAAAGATCTTAAATTATTTTCTGATTCTAGATTAGAGAGTATTTGGCATATTTTTTCTTGCATTTTACACTTACTTTTTTTGTTAATATTTTAACAAGATTATACGATAAAGGAAAGTAATGCAAGAGAGTGGTTTAATTGCTGATGATTTAAGGCATATTTGGCACCCTTGCACTCAAATGAAGGATCATGAACAAATCCCTTTAATCCCTATTTCTTATGGTAAGGGTGTGTGGATTTATGATTTTGAGGGTAGAGGGTATATTGATGGTATTTCTAGCTGGTGGGTCAATCTTTTTGGACATGCAAATGAATACATTACTAATGCTTTAACTAAACAGGCTCAAACTTTAGAACATATACTTTTAGCAGGCTTTACTCATAAGCCTATTATTGAATTATCCTCAAGATTATGTGCTCTTTTAGATAATAGGTTGCAAAAGTGCTTTTATGCTGATAATGGTAGTTCAGCAGTTGAAATAGCCTTAAAAATGAGTTTTCATAAAGCTAGATTAAGAAGACAAAAGCGCCATAGATTTCTAAGCTTAAAGAATTCTTATCATGGGGAGACTTTAGGTGCTTTGAGCGTGGGGAATGTAAAGCTTTATAAGGATACTTATGGACCTATTTTATTAGAATCATTAAGTATAGATGTGCCTAGTTTAGATAGTAATGGAGAAAAGGAACTTTTAAGCCTAAAGACATTGTTAGAAAAGATGGGTGGGGAGATTTGTGCATTTATCTTAGAGCCATTAGTGCAGTGTGCTGGAAATATGCATATGTATAGTGCAAGCTTTATAAAAGAGGCTTGCACTATGGCTAGGAGCTATGGTATTGATATTATTTTTGATGAAATTGCTGTGGGTTTTGGGCGTACAGGGAGTATGTTTGCTTATGAGCAGTGTGGTGTAGTGCCAGATTTTTTATGCCTTTCAAAGGGTATTAGTGGAGGGTATTTACCTTTATCGGTAGTGGTAACTAGTAATGAGATTTATCAAGAATTCTATGCACCTTATGAGGAAGGGAAAGCTTTTTTGCATTCTCATAGCTATACAGGTAATCCTCTTGCATGTGCTTGTGCTAATGCGGTCTTGGATATTTTTCAAAAGGATGATGTTATAGCAAGTAATAAAAAAAAGAGAGATAAAATTGTTAAAAAACTAGAGGCATTAAAAGAGTTTAAAAATATTAAAAATATCCGATATAAAGGTATGATTTTTGCCTTTGATCTGATAAGCACACAATCTCGTGCAGGGCTCATATTTTTTCAAAAGGCTTTGAAGCATAGCCTTATTTTCCGTCCACTTGGTAATACAATTTATTTTATGCCTCCTTATGTGATTAGCGAGGAGGAGATAGATTTTGTTTTTGAAGGGATTGGTAAGATTTTAAGGGATTTTTAAAGTTATTTAACTTTTTAATCTTTAAGGAAAGGGGAGTATGAATAGTATTAAGTTTAGATTAAGTTTGGCTGTAGCGCTGGTAGTATTTTTTGTTTTTATTGTGATAGGTGCTATTAGTTACAAGACGATAAAAAGTAGTTCTATTGAAAGAAGCATTAAAGAACATACAGATGCAGTAAAATTAGCTGAATTGCCAGTTGAGGCTACTCGCAAGCGTATTTTATCCAGTATTATTGATATTGCTAATACAGTGCGATCAATGCCAGTAGAAAAATTGAAAGATGAGCAGAGTATTATTAAAAATCTTGCTCCTATGTTTGCTCCACTTCGCCAGGGTGGCGGGTATTTAAATGTACATTTTGCATTAAAAGATGGAGGATTGTTTTATAGTAATCATTTTAGTGATAAAAAGGGCAAGATGTATGAATATTGCTCTAAGGCTGAAGAATGTAATCCTAGGGTAGATGAATGGAGAGGTTTTGCTATAAAAGAAAAGCGCGTAGTTGTTACCTCTGCTTATTATGATGAGCCCACAGGAGAGTATTGCTTTACTTATGCAGTAAATCTCTATGATGCTAATGGAAGATTTTTGGGTGTTTTGGCTTTAGATGATAGATTAGTTAATCTTCAAAAAGTTTTTGATATTATGCCAGGACATATTGTGGCTATTGATAAAAGTCGTAAAGCTTTTTTATCTACAGATAGAAGAGATATTTTTAAGTCAGATGTAAATTATTCCAAGATTTATGATTTAGCACTTAAAAACCCATATTTTCAACCCTTTTATTTTACCTATGCTGATGGTCGTAAAAAATTAGTCATTTGTAGAGCTGTGAGCATTGCTAAGCAAGCACCTTATGCGGTATGTAGTATTGATGATATTTTAGAGACAATGGAGCCGATTGAAAAGGCTGCTAGAATGCAGAGCATTTTGATATTAATATTTGGTATTTTGATAGTGGCTTGTGTATATGGGCTTGTTTATTATTTTTTAAGACCATTAGAGAGTATACAGAGTGGATTAAGAGATTTTTTTGCTTATCTTAATTATAAAAGAGATACGGTATCTAAGATTTTAGTAAAAAGTAATGATGAATTTGGAATGATGGCTAAGATTTTAAATCAGAATATTAATGAGATCAAGCAAAAAGTCACCCTAGATAGGAGTGCAGTCGAGCAGAGTATACAGACAACTAGAGCTATAGAATCTGGTGATTTGAGTGTGAGGATAGAGGCAAATCCGGCTAATCCACAGCTTGTAGAGTTGAAGAATGTTTTAAATCATACTTTAGAGATTTTGCATAAAAAGATTGGTAAAAATTTAAATGATATTAGCAGAGTGTTTAATGCCTATAAAACTCTTGATTTTACTTCGAGAATACAAACTCCACAAGGAGATGTTGAGCTTGCAGCCAATGGGATAGGTGAAGAAATGTGTGCGATGCTAAAGACATCTGATGGCTTTGCTAAGATGCTAGATAGGGTATCTAATGAACTTGGTGCAGTCATAGCTAGACTTAGTTCTGCATCAAATATTCAGGCAGAAACATTGCTAGAGACGACAAAATCTGTAGAGCAGATTAATGATGCTATGGATGAGGTTAATACCAAGACTACAGAAGTAATAAAGCAATCTGAAGATATAAAAGAAATTATAAAAATTATTAGAGATATTGCTGATCAGACAAATTTATTAGCCTTAAATGCGGCAATCGAGGCAGCTCGTGCAGGTGAACATGGTAGAGGTTTTGCTGTAGTGGCTGATGAGGTGAGAAAATTAGCAGAGCGAACTCAAAACTCACTTGCAGAAATAGAGGCAAATACAAGTATGCTTATAAGCAGTATCAATGAGGTTGGAAGTAGGATAAAAGACCAGACATATGGTATTTCTCAAATTAGTATTGCTATTAAGAATCTAGAAGAAATTACACAAGAAAATCTAGGTGTAGCACGCGATTCTTCAGATATTTCTAATCAAGTTAGCTCTATTGCTCAAGAGATTTTAAAAGATGCGAATAAAAAGAAATATTAATGTTTTTATTTGGCTGTTGTTGGGGTTAGTTTTGAAGCTAGAATATTGATGGCTTTATAGAGCTTAGCAGAGTTAAAGTATTTGAAGCTAGGTTAATAGAGTTAGATTAAAGATAAAATTAACCCCCTAGGCTATGTTTTGCTTTTATGGGCAATTTAATTTATAGTGTTGATTTTAATAGTATTATTTTTAGTTAAGATTTAATTTTGTGGTGCTTGTATGTGAGTTGTTTTTGCAGCCTTTGCTTGAAGCTTAGCTTTATGCCATAATTTTTATAGATTTGTATTGAAAAAATGGCTTATAATTCATTAGCAAGTTTGTAGTGTAGTTATCATCAAAGTTAGTAATTTATTGCTTGTTGATACTATTTTGTGGTAAAAATATAGTCAGTGAGGTAGACAAACTTAGTCTAACCTCGTTTAATAACCCTTAACCTTTTAAGTCCTACATAACCTTAAATTCATCTGGATGATCGAGCGCATAACGAAACTTTTCCATATCTACTCGTTTATCCCAGATGCTTACAATCATACAAGCTACAGCATTGCCACAAAGATTTCCAACACTACGCATCTCACTTAGAAATTTGTCAATTCCTAAGATAGCAGCAACAGTTACTGCAGGAATCAAATGCCCACCATCGCTTGTTGTCAGGGCAGAGAGTGTACCTGCAAGCACGATAAAACCACTTCCAGTAACGCCAACTGCACCCTTAGAAGACACCATAAGAATAACAATGAGAGTAATGGTTTGCTCTAGCGTGAGTGGAATATCAAAGGCTTGTCCAAGAAAAATAACTGCAAGAGATAGGTAGATGTTTGTGGCATCAAGATTGAAGCTATAGCCAGTTGGGACTACTAGTCCAACAGAAGCTTTTTGTATCCCAACTTTTTCTAGTTTACGCATTAATGGTGCAAGAGCACTCTCACTACTTGAGGTTGCAAAAACAACTAGTACCTCATGATAGATAAGACGCATAAATTTAAATATATTAACCTTTGCAATAGCTGCTATTATTCCTAAGACACCAAAGACAAATGCCAACACTGCTAAAGCCATAGTAATTAATAGCATTGCCATGCCACCAATTGAACTAAAGCCAAATTTAGCGATTAAAAATGCCATAGCACCAAATGTTGCAAGTGGACTATACCATATGAGTATGGTGAGTACTTTAAAAAAGGTTTCTTGCATACTTTCAAAGTATTTTAATGCAGATTCTTTAAATGATGACCGAGTGAAAGAGAGGCATATTGCAATGATTACAGCCATTACAAGTACTTGCAGTGTCCTTCCTTCAACAAACGGTGAAATAGGGTCGTGGGGGATTGCACTTAGTAAGATATGCATTAACTCATCCCCGGCACTTTGAGGTTGGCTTGCACCTTTTTCGATATATTGCTGCACGCTACTTGCATCAAGGCTTTCTGTATTAAGGTGCATACCATGCCCAGGTTTAATAACTTCGCCAAATAGTACTCCGATTATGAGGGCAAATGTGCTTACAATTTCAAAATATATTACCGTTTTGATACCTAAGCTGCCAAGGGTTTTTAGATCCTCTAATCGAACAATACCCGTGATAATCGTAAGAAAGATAATAGGTCCCATAAGAAGTTTTAAACCCTTGATGAAGGGATCTATTGTGTATGCCTTTGCATTGATAGAAAGTGAATAGAAAAAATCTACAAATACTGATGGTGAATGTGGATTATGAAAGTTACCAATCGTACCAAATATAATTCCTGCAAATAAGCCAATAAAAACCCAGAATACAAGGCTTTTACTAACCTTTTTTCCATAAGCTGCCTTTGTGAGTTGTCTTTGTTTGTAACCTTGATTGCTACTTGTAATCATGCAATATTCCTTGCTTTAGAATGGTATGCTTTTAGATACAATATTGCATCATTGAGTAAATATTTTTATTAAAAGTTTTAAAAAAAACTTTAGATGTATATTTTAGTAATATTAATGGATTTTCTTATTATGGTAAGATTGAATGTTAGACTAGATTTAGTGGCAAGCTTAATGATGAGAATTAGTTAGTATTATTTACTTCATACTCTTATGTATTTATCAAAAGAGTATTTATGCGATAGAGATTATTAAAGATTTGCTTAATACCTATAGCTTCAAAGCTATAGGTATTATTACTACTACCATCAGATAGACATACTTTTAGAACTCTATGTTTGCATATCTAAATAGAAAGCTATTTTTTATCCCCAGATCCCAAACTTTTATTATTAAAATAATGCTAAGAAGCTTGCATAGCGCACGTGCTAAAAGACGCTTATAAACTCTCTTATTTCCATTTTGCTAACTCTAGCAAGCAGTCTTTATGCAAAAAATATGAGGTAGGTGGGATTAAGGGTAATGCTCCTACAAATTAAGGTCGCTTCTACTAAATCTGATCCAACAATATCAAGAAATTTAAATCGGAATCAAGCAGCTCCTAAATAAATATAAAGTCATATGGATAGATACAAATAATGCTAATCCTGTAGTTGCAAACTTGCTTGCATTTTATGTAGAATCTGATTTTATCCTTAGTTAAGAAGACTGTTTGACTCAATGCTATGAGAGACTAATTGTATCATTATAATTTAAAAACACATATTGTGTTTACTTTTTAATGTTAGAATTTTGCCATTTGATATAAGGAAAATTCGTGATTGTGCTTGAAAACATACAAAAGATTTATCCTAATGGATTTTGTGCACTTGATGATGTAAATCTTAAGATTGCTAAGGGTGATATTTTTGGTATTATTGGTTATTCTGGAGCGGGAAAGAGTACATTAATACGCCTGATTAATCGCCTTGAAGAGCCAAGTAGTGGAGCTGTAATAGTAGATGGAGAGGATATGTTGGCGCTATCCTATCAGGAATTACAAGAGCGTAGGCAAAAAATTGGTATGATTTTTCAACATTTTAATCTCCTATCTTCTAAAAATGTATTTGAGAATATTGCCTATGCATTAAAGATTGCCAAATGGGATAAAAGCAAAATAAGATCGCGCGTAGAAGAGCTTTTAGAGCTTGTAGGCTTGAGTGATAAAATTGATTTTTATCCTAGTCAGCTTAGTGGAGGGCAAAAACAGAGAGTAGCTATTGCTAGGGCATTGGCTAATCATCCCAAAATTTTGCTTTGCGATGAAGCTACAAGTGCGCTGGATACCCAGAGCACAGCTTCTATTTTAGAACTTTTGAAATCTATACAAAAGCGCTTAAAGATTACTATTGTGATGATTACTCATCAAATTGAGGTTGTCAAGAGTATTTGTAACAAAATGTGTGTTATAGATCGAGGAAGGGTTGTTGAAAAAGGACTTGTTCGAAATATTTTTTTAAACCCAAAAAGTAAAGTTACAAAAGAGTTGATCGCTCATTTGCCAGAATATGACTGCAAAGAGGTATTGCCTCATATTAAGGATGCGGCACATACTTATGAGCTTACTTTTTTAGATGGAAATCAAAATGAGCCTATTATTAGTCAAGCAATTAAAAAATTTGATATTGATGTGAATATTTTATTTGCAGATTTTAATAATTTTTCTAAAAAAAGTCTTGGACGTATGATCTTGGAGATTAGAGGTGATGAGAAAGCATTAGAATGGATCAAGTCTCATAATGTAGAGGTTAAAAGTTTTTTATATAATCTAAAGGATGAGAGATGAATACAGTTATTAGTCTGTTAGTAGAGAGTACAATTGATACTTTAATTATGACTTTTTGCTCATCTTTTTTTGCTTTAATTTTTGGTTTGCCACTAGGGATTTTTCTATTTGTTACTAATAAAGGAGGGATTTTGGAGATGCCTAGGGTAAATCAGATTCTAGGTATGGTGGTTAATATTATGCGCTCTTTCCCCTTTATTATTTTGATTGTACTTTTATTGCCTTTATCGCGATTGCTTATAGGTACTAGTATAGGGGTAGGAGCAGCTATTATTTCATTATCTATCGCTGCCACGCCATTTGTAGCAAGGCTTTTTGAAGGAGCACTTTTAGAGATTGATAAGGGATTGATTGAAGCATCTCTTGCTATGGGTGCTAGTTATTTGGAGATTATTAAAATGATAGTAGTTGAGACATTGCCATCTTTATTGCAAGCTTTTGTTAATGCAGTGATTTCTATCATCGGATATTCAGCTATGGCAGGGGCTGTAGGTGCTGGTGGACTTGGAGATTTAGCTATTCGCATAGGGTTTCAATCCAGTCAGCCTGATATTTTATTTTATACTGTGGTGATTATTATTATTATGGTACAGGGTATTCAGATGATAGGTGATTTTGTATGCAAGAGGTTGAGAAAATATAAATAAGGAGTGATTGTATGAAAAAGTTTTTTGGTATTTTGTTTGTAGGGATTTTAAGTTTATTTATAGGATGCTCAAAAAATACAGATAAAAGCAAGGTGATCAAAGTGGGCGCCACACCACAACCTCATGCCGAGATTTTAGAGAATATAAAACCTCTTTTAAAATCTCAAGGATATGATTTAATAATTGTGCCTTTTAGTGATTATGTAACGCCTAATTTAGCATTATCAGATGGATCCATTGATGCAAATTTTTTCCAACATTTACCTTATTTAGAAAAGTTTAATAAGGATAAGAATCTGGATTTAGTTTCATTAGGAAATGTTAATTTAGAACCACTTAGTATTTATTCTAATAAAATAAGAAATATTAGTGAATTAAAAGATGGCGATATCATTACACTACCAAATGATCCTAGTAATTTAGCACGTGCATTAATTTTATTAGATAGCTTAGGGGTGATTAAACTTAAGGATTCTAAAAATTTATTATCTGGTGTTCAAGATATTGTCCAAAACCCTAAAAAAATAAAGTTTTTACCTTTAGAAGCAGCAATTTTGCCTAAAAATTATACGGAGAAAAATATTGCCGCAGCTATTATAAATGGTAATTATGCTTTACAAAATAAATTACAAGACCCTATCGCTAAAGAGGGGATGAATTCTCCTTATGCAAATGTTGTGGCTATAAAAAAAGGGAGAGAGGGTGAACTTAAATTACAAGCATTGATTAATGCCTTGCAGAGCCAAGAGAGTAGAAAATTTATAGAGAGTAAATATCAGGGCGCAGTAGTGCCAGCATTCTAAGTCTTATTGACTTAGAATCATATTTAGGTGCATTTTTATCCCTGTGGATAGGGCACTATCATCGATGATGAATTTATCAGAATGGTTGTTAGCTATATCTTTTTGATTTGGATTATCAATCCCAAGAAACATAAATACAGAAGGTACTTTTTGTGCATAGAATGAAAAATCTTCACTAGCACCCGGATTCCAGTCAGAAATACTAGCATTCAGATTCCATGATTTTAAACTTTTTACAGCCCAGCTAGCAAGCTTTGGATCATTGTATGTGACAGGATAAACATGTATGATTTTTACTTTTGCTTTAGCACCAGCAGCGTTGGCTGTATAGGTGATTACTTCAGGGATTCTTTTTAATAGTGTTTCTCTAATATCAGGATGATTTGATCGGATCGTACCAAAAAACTCTGCATACCCTGACATTACATTTGGAGCCTCGCCTCCTGTAAATTTACCAACAGTAATCACCCCCATCCCTTTTGTAAGATCGATATTTCTAGAGATGATTTGCTGCATAGAAGTGATGGCATTGGCTGCTGTAAGGATCGCATCAACGCCATTTTGAGGCATAGCACCATGAGATTGTTTGCCAATAATTTCTGCTTTAAAGCCATCAGAGCTATTAAGAGCCACGCCCTTTCTGATTAGAATCTCTCCAGCCTTTAAGTTGGCCATAACATGGATTCCAAAAACATGTTTTATTTGATATTTCTCCATAATTCCATCTTCTACAAGTGCTTTAGCACCAGAGCTAGGTAGATTTTCGGTTTTAAATGGATCATACAAAGAATCTCCCTCTTCTGCTGGTTGGAATATGAAAATAACTCGATGATTAATTTTATCTTTGTGCTTTGCCATAATTTTTGCAGCACCTAGAAGCATCGCCATATGAGCATCATGTCCACACATATGTGAGATAAATGTTTTTTGATTACGATATAAGCCTTCTTTTTTACTTGCGTAGTCTAAGTTGGTATTTTCCTTGATAGGCAAGGCATCCATATCAGATCGAAGGGCTATGGTATCACCCTTTTGTGGATTAAGGATACCAATAACAGCTGTAGGAGCATTCTTCCAGTTTGTCTGTACTTCAATCCCAGAATCTTTCAAGATTTCAATAATTTTGGCTTGAGTATTTGTTTCTTGATTGCCAAGCTCTGGATTTTGATGAAAATAGTGACGTAGGGCTATGATTTCTTGATTGATTTGCTCTACTTCAGAATCTACCCATTCTGGCATATTAGCTAGTATTAGAGATGAAAAAAGTAATGGTGTTAGAACTTTGATAATCATATTTCCTCTTTATTTAAGTGTATTGAATGGTTTTTGCCCCATTTCATAAAAATTATTTCCATAACAATCAATAGCAACAATTGCAGGAAAATCTACTACTTCAAGTCTAGCTACTGCTTCTGGACCAAGATCATTATAGGCTAATACTTCGTATTTTTTGATACTTTCAGAAATAAGTGCAGCAGCACCTCCTACAGCTACCATATAGACAACACAATGCTTTTTCATTGCTTCAATCACTTCAGGACTTCTGTATCCTTTGCCTATCATAGCACTGATGCCTTGCTCTATGATAGTGGGTGTATATTTATCCATTCTGCCACTTGTAGTAGGACCAGCAGAACCTATGGCATGTCCAGGTTTAGCAGGACTTGGACCTAAATAATAAATAGTTTCATTTTGGAGACTAAAGGGTAATTTCTCATTGCGCGCTAAAGCTTCAGTCATTACCTTATGTGCTGCATCACGAGCACATAAAATACTTCCTGTGATTAGTATATTATCACCAGCTTTTAGTGACTTGACTATTTCTTTATCAAATGGTGCAGTTATTTTAATGGTATCCATATTTTCTCCTTAAAGCTTGATATGTGCGTGGCGTGCAGCGTGGCAGTTAACATTAATGGCTACAGGAAGTCCGGCAATATGAGTGGGATACCATTCTATATTCACAGCAAAAGCAGTAGTTTTACCTCCTAGTCCTTGAGGACCTACACCAGTTTGGTTGGCTAAGTCTAATAACTCCTCTTCTAATGCAGCATATTTTGGATGAGGATTCTTAGAATCTACAGACCTAATAGCAGCAAATTTAGCTAAAAGTGCAGCTTTTTCCATTGTCCCTCCTATGCCTACGCCTAGCACCATAGGTGGGCAGGCATTTGGTCCAGCAAGTTTTACTGCTTCTAAGAATAGTTTTTTTATCCCATCTAATCCATCTGCTGGTACTAGCATCTTTAAAAGGCTTTTATTCTCACTACCAAAGCCCTTAGTCGCTACAATAAGCTCAAGATGCTCACCGGGCACAATTTGTGTATGAATGACAGCAGGAGTATTATCCATTGTATTTTTGCGTTCAAATACAGGTTCATTAACTACTGATTTTCTTAAATAACCATCTTGATAGCCAAGCGCGATACCTTTTTGGATCGCTGCTTCAAAATCCCCTCCTATAATATGCACATCTTGCCCTACTTTAGCAAAAACCACGCTCATTCCAGTATCTTGACAAATAGGCATCATATTTTTTTGAGCAATCTGCCCATTTTTTATTAGCGTATCTAATATGCTTTTACCAAGCGGGGAGCTTTCTTTTTCTTTAGCTTCAAAAAAAGCTTTTCTAATATCAGGAGTTTGAATGCAGCAGGCTTGTATACAGAGATCTTTAATGCTTTGTGTGATCTGATCGCAGTGTATTTGTTTCATTATCTTTCCTTAAAACCTTTTCTTATAATCTTGCTCTTTTAAAGATAATGATTTATAAAATTATGCATAATTTTTATTATAATTGCGTAGTTTTGGGAGGTAAAGGAGCTATATGTTTGGATTTAATATTTTTGAGATTTTAGTTATTCTGATTGTGGCTATTATTTTTTTAGGACCAGATAAGTTACCTCAGCTTATTATTGATGTGGTGAAGTTTTTTAAGATGATAAAAAGAAGTATTAATGAAGCTAAAGAAGGGTTTGATAAAGAATTGCAACTAAGTGAGCTCAAAAAAGAAGCCCTAGAATATAAATCTCGCTTTGAAGAAGGGGTTAATAAGCATATTAAGGAATTTAATCTTAAAGATGTGGATAGTGATGTTAATAAAATGTTTGAGGAGTTTAATGAGCCAAAAATGCTAGAATCTAAAACCACACAAAGCCCTTTTACTTCCTCACAATCAAACAGCTCTCCTAGCTCTCAAATAAAGGTTAAAAGCGTGAGCTTTAAGCAAAAAAAAGTCGCTAATAAAAGCACTACAGATAAAAAACCTACCAAAAAAACCACTAATGCTAAGACAGGCACTAAGTCTACTAGCACTAAAACTACTAGTGCCAAAACCGCTAGTAAGGTTACTAAAACTACTAAGATAGTAGAATAGGGAGAAAAAATGTTTGAAGATTTAAAGCCCCATATCCAAGATTTGCGTAAACGTCTTATTATCTCTGTTTCTACTTTACTAGTTGTTTTTGTGGTTTGCTTTAGCTTTTGGAGAGAGATTTTTGAATACATTAAGCATCCCATAGAGATTGCTTTTAGTGGGAATGTACAAGGTATGTTGATACAAACTTCTCCAGCTGAAGGAATTATTGTGGCGATGAAGACAAGTTTTTTTGTTGCTCTTGGAGTTTGTATTCCTGTAATTTTTTGGCAGGCATGGGAGTTTATCGCTCCAGGACTTTATAAGCATGAAAAAAAAGTGGTTTTGCCATTTGTTTTTTTTGGCAGTACTATGTTTTTCATCGGTGTAGCTTTTTCTTATTTTATAGCCTTTCCTTACGCTATTAAATATATCTTAATGTTTGGCAATGAAGAATTTATGGCAAATATTACAGCAGCAAATTATCTTACTTTTTTTACGCGTTTTATTTTAGGTTTTGGCATAGCTTTTGAACTTCCTGTATTAGCTTACTTTTTAGCTAAAATTGATCTGATTACTGATGATACTTTGAAACGTAATTTTAAATATGCTATTGTGATTATTTTTATAATCGCAGCAATTATTACTCCTCCAGATGTTTTATCCCAGATTTTTATGGCTTTGCCACTTTTAGTTTTATATGGCTTTTCTATTTTGATCGTCAGATATGTCAATCCAGCACCAAAAGAAGAAAAAGAATAAAAGTTATCTAAAGTGATGGAAGAGTTTTTATTACAGAGTTATGATTATGATTTGCCAGATGAGCTTATTGCTACCCATCCAGTAAATCCAAAAGAAAGTGCTAAGCTTTTGATATATGAGCGCTCTAGTAAAAAAATTATCCATAGTAATTTTGCTCATTTTTTTGACTTTATCCCTAGAGATTCTTTGCTTGTTTTTAACGATACTAAGGTGCTTAAGGCTAGAATCTTTGGGCATAAGCAAAGTGGAGGTAAGATCGAGGTTTTTATACACAGACAAAAGGATTTAAATACTTTTCTAGCCCAGATTAGAGGCAGGGTAAAGAGTGGAGATGAGATTATTTTAAATGATGAATTTTCTGTTAATGTATTAGAGGTGTTGAATAATGGTTTTAGAGTAGTGGAGTTTTTTAGAAATGGACAAAAGTTAGATAGCCATCAGGTCTATGAAATGCTAGAGAGGCTTGGGCATACTCCCTTGCCACCCTATATTAAACGTGATAGTCAAAAAAGTGATGAGAGAGATTATCAAAGTGTATTTGCTAGGCACTATGGTGCAGTAGCAGCTCCAACAGCTAGTTTGCATTTCTCCGATTCTATGATGGATAGGGTGAAAAGTGAGTTTAAGAATGCTTTTTTGACTTTGCATGTGGGCGCGGGGACTTTTATGAATGTGGAGAGCGAGGATATTAGATTGCATCAAATCCATTCAGAAATCTTAAGAATAGATGAGCAAACAGCTAGAGAGATTATGTATGCTAAAAAGGTGCTTTGTATTGGCACTACGGCGATGAGAAGCGTAGAGTTTCTGGCTAGGAGAAATGATTTTAGCGCTTATAGCGGGGAGTGTGATATATTTTTGCATTTAGGAAATAAGCCTATTAAAACAGATTACTTACTTACAAATTTTCATCTTCCTAAATCAAGCCTTTTGATGTTAGTAAGTTCAATGGTAGGGCTTAATGAGTGTAAAAGGATATATCAAGAAGCTATAGCTTGGAAGTATCGTTTTTATTCTTATGGTGATGGGATGCTTATTTTATGATAGATGCAAAAGAAGCCTTTAGGGTATACACACAGATTTTATTAAAATGGAACAATATCCATAATTTAGGCGGTAATTTAGATTCTAAACTTATAGAATCTTATATCAAAGAGAGTGTGTATCCACTAGAGTTTTTGCCAAAGTTTGATCATTGCATAGATATCGGATCTGGGGCTGGGTTTCCGGCTATCCCTTTGGCTATTATTTGTAATGATGCTTATTTTACCCTTATTGATCCACGCAAAAAGCGATGTGCATTTTTGCAGATGGTATGCATAGAGCTAGGACTTAGAAATGTGAGGGTTATTTCTAAGCGTATGGAGGAAGTAGAGCTTGGCTATGAGCAGAGAGCAGATATTATTACTTCGCGTGCATTGATGGATACTTGCAAGTTAATGGATAAAAGTAGGCATTTGCTTAAAAAGGGAGGGGCTTTTTTATTTTATAAGGGTAGTGAGCTAGAAAATGAGATTGATTGTGATATAAGTAAGTTTTGGAGGTTTAATCAGAGAATCTATTTTTATCGCCAGTTAGAGGAGTAGATATGAAATATTTGGTTTTATTTATTTTGGTTATAGGAGTGTTGTGGTATTTTTTCCGTCCTAGGGAGAAAAAAAAGGATGCAAGCTTAATGATAGAGTGTGCTATGTGTGGAGTGTATGTGCCAAATGATGAGGCTTTGAGATTTAAGGGCAAATGTTATTGCTCCAAAGAATGTTTAGATTCTATCAAAGAGAGGGGTTAGGGATGATAATAATTGGACATAAGATGATAAAAAGTGAGGAATTTCATAGGATCTATCACATAGAGGACATAGGAAAAACAAATCATTTAGTATGGTTTGAGGAAATTATAGAAGTAGGGTTAAAGATAGCTAGATTCTGTCAGGATAATGAAGTGGAGTATGCTGTAAAAATAAATAGTATTACAGAGTTGGTATTATATGGGGCACTAGGGGCTAAATATGTGATCATAGATGGCGATGTGATAGAGTATCAAAAGGTGGCAAATGAGTATTTACTAGATACAAAGATTTTAGCTTTGATTAATAGGGTGGATGAGATAGAAAAGATAGCTAGGCTTGGTATAGATGGGGTGATATTTCAAGAGGTTTTATAGGCTTTAAAAATACTTTTGCTATAATTAGGAAATGGGGAGATGTCCGAGTGGTTGAAGGAGCACGCCTGGAACGCGTGTAAGGTGCAAGCCTTCGAGGGTTCGAATCCCTCTCTCTCCGCCATTTGCTTTCTATAAAAACTACAAATCAATATTTAAATCTATTGTAGGAAATATCATTACAGGTAGATCTGGTGGGACACTTAGCATTACTAATGGTACGCTTAAGGGTAATGTAGGTGGA
>JXTW01000003.1:18250-18493 GCA_004368235.1 Helicobacter anseris
AGTGGTAGTGAAGTTAGTGTAACTATTGATAATCTTAAACAGTCTAGTTATGCATTGCAAGCAAATCTAACTATTAGTGGTGGCAAAGATGCGACTTTTAATGGTACTTTTGGTGGTCATATAAAAGGTGGAGTTACATTTAGAAATCCTAATGCTACTAGCAATATTACTATGAAGAATGGAGCTAATATTGAAGGGGATATTACTATTGATGGTGCTAAGAGTGCTAAGATAGAGTTTAAA
>JXTW01000003.1:18503-36599 GCA_004368235.1 Helicobacter anseris
AAAAGAGGGGGGGGGGCAGTCAGAGTGTTTTTAACATCTCTTCAAAGCTTTTTTTAAATGCCTCCATCCCTTCATCCATAAGTTTTAAACTAAGTGTATCAAGATCAATACCCTTAGAAGCAATGTCTTTTATAACCTGTCTAGCGTTGTCAAAAAGTGCATCGCTTGGCTGTATTAGCCCGATAGAGCTATTATCTAGGCTTGAGAGATAGGCATTGATCGTTTCTAGTGGTGCGGTATTGATGCTATGAGGAAGTTTAAGTGATTTTATGTAGTAGTCATTGCTAAGAGGCTTATTGTGCGCATCTACACTCCCAGCCTTTACCCCAGTGGAAGCAAAAAGCGTGCGTATTGATTCTATCTTTGCGGCTTCTATAGCTTCATAGCATAAAAGTGCATTAGCAACACCAAGCTTACCTTTAAGATGGCTATCAAGACTAGCATCAATAGCACGATCAAACCTAGAGACAAAGACGCTAATAACCCCATGCCATGGTTTATCTTCCTTGCCTTTTCTGCCTGCTTGAAAGGCTTGTATACATTCAAGTGCCTGCTCTTTAGAAAAAACTAATGTAGCATTAATGGATATATCCTCCTTGCTAAGCTCACTCATAATTTCATAGCCCTCTTTATTAGCAGGGACTTTGATCATTACATTAGGCATATTTATCATCTTATATAAGCGTCTACCCTCATCAATGCTAGCACCTATATTTTGAGACAAAAATGGATCTATTTCTATGCTAATGTAACCATTTCCATTTTTATATTCATCTTTAAGCAGATGAGCTGCTTTTTTGATATCTGCACAGGCTAGATTCTCATAAATCTCTTTTGCCTGCATTTTACTAGCTTTAAGTCTAGAGATATCATTACTATAAGCTTTGCTTTTTAAAGCATTAGCAAAGATGGCTGGATTGCTTGTCGCTCCATTGAAATGTCCTGATTTGATATATTTTTCAAATTCATTTTCTAAAAATTCTCTTTCTATAAAATCACACCATAAGCTAAAACTTTTCATTATTTAGGCTCCTAAGTTTATTTACTCTGATTGACAAAATATAAATTCAAAAATTATATAATAAAAATCGTCTAACCTAAAAGCAGATTAAATCACGACTAACAAATCATTTAAAGGAGTTTTCTTGGGAGTAAGGTCAAAATTTTTTAAAACCCATTTATCAATGGTGTTGTGTGCTACTTTAGGCACATTGAGTGCAGCAGATATTAAGCTTACGCTTAAAAAGGATGGTGAGAGTACCCCTGATGGCTATCCTGTACAGTTTAAGTACTCTTATACTAAAGATGGATCAGGCAGTAGTGGTAGTGGCACTTCACCTAGCGGCTCTGATCTTACTATAAATACAAACTATTTTTGGTCAGATTCTACTGGCAATACCCTTTCGCTTAAAAAACCTGCCAATACAGATGTCGCTACTGCAATTTTCAAAGCCCCGGGTAATGATGATAACCTGCTTTTAGAAAATTTTAATTATGTTTCTGTAGGAGATGATCTTACAGCTAAGGGGCAGAGTGATACTTATTTTGCTATCCTTAATGGTCCTACACCATTTAAGAGTTTCACACTTAGTGGGGCAAATATCTATTCAGGGTCTAATCTCTTCATAGGTCCGCTATCTAGTGATACAAATGGTGGCAGTGGCACGACTAAAAACATCACCGGGGGATTTGCTACGGTGTATTTAAAAGGGAGCATCTCTGTTGATGCCAATGCGATTGATTATTCTGATACAAATGGAAGTGGTCAAAAAGATGCTTCTATCACTTTCCGTAGTGAGTATGATGGTGCGCTTTATAATATCACTAGTGATTCTTCGCTAAATCTCACTTCTACCACAGGAGATAAGAAAAGTTCAGTATCTTTTGAAGTAGGTGTGACAAAAGACTCCAAGCTAGCCCAAAATCAAAATGTACTCAATCAAGGTAGCATCAATATCACCAATACTACGGCGAATACTATTGCAGGCACTGTGAGTGAAGAGAAAAATACAATTACTTTTAATGGAGTGAATCTGCAAAATGAAGGCAAGGTCAATCTTATAAACTCTACTCTTAGCTTCAAAAATGCAGATTTGATTATTAGCGATTCTGAAAGTGCGCAAGCAGGGAGTATCAGCATCCTAGCTCAAAGTCAGGAGAAAAGCAAGCTCTCTAGCAATAGCGGTGTCAATGGTGTCAATAATAAATCTACAATTTTTTATGAAAATGATGGAAATATTGCTAAAGCTTTTGAGATCGCTTCACAAAATATCACTATAGCTGGCACAGCTCCTAGCGATGGGACAGATAGCGAGCTTTTTGGTGCACAGCTTACCATAGGAGTAAAAGCAAGCGCTAGTAATCCACCCGATCAGGCAAGCACTCTGCTTCTTACAGGGACAAAAGATGTGCCTATGAGTATCACCATAGGGGCTAGCTCTGGTAATGATAAGCATACCTCGCTTATCTTTGGTACTTCTACAAATATGATAAAAGATCTTGATATAGGTAATCATGTCTCTATCACTATACAAAGTGGCGCGCAGCTAAATTTAAAAGAAGGTATCTCAAATACTAGACATCTCACACTAGAGCCTACTAAAAGTGGAGCAAAAGCAGGAGGAGATGGAGCAAAAGCAGCTGTTCCTGCCGCTTCAAATCCTGCTGATAGCGCACTAGACTTTTTTAACCATGGGAGCATCACCCTAAAGGCTAATACCTCTAGCACTTCAGACTATACTACACTAGATGCTTCAGGTAAAAATATAGTCCTTACAGAGTATGCGATAACTAAAACTACTTGTGTGATAGGAGAGAGCGGGGAGTGCGGGTCTGTGGATGAGGTTAGCAAGATTCCTAAAAATGCAACGCTTAAAACAGAGATCTTGCAAGATGCAGGTAGTCTAAATATCACAGGTGGACGCTCACAGATAAAAGCAAATGTCGCCTATAACTTTGGAGATCTAAATATCTCAAGCGGGGGGATCTTAGACCTTAGCAAGATAACAAGTGTGCAGGATGGCACCACTAGTATGAATAGTGTGGGTGCAAGCACTGTTAGCACAGGCTCTAGCACCTCAAGTATAACTACCGCTAATGCAGTAGGCTTTGTCAATGCGGGTGTGTTAAGCTCAAGTGGCGGGGTGATAGATACGCGTACAAAGTTTGATAAAGACTGGTATAACGGCAAGGCTGATGAAGCTTCTGTCCAAAAAAATGGTGCTGCACAAACTACTTCTAATACAAAAAATCTCATCATCACCCAAGCATTCAAAGCCAAGGTTGCTGATGATACTGATGATAGCGGTATTAGTAAGACTAGCAGAGGCTATCTTGCTGAAGGGGCTGTCTGGGCGGAGAATAAGGCAAATGAAAAAAGAGCAGAGTTTGTCGCTGCATCTGGCACGACAATCATCCGTGCTTCTGGCGTGCAGAATCTAGGGCTTAGTACAATAGCTAAGGATGCTATCTTAAACCTTGCTTGTGTGGGGACAGACTACTGCTATAATGGCGGGTACTGGAGCGATGCTAAAGATGGTGTAGTCCCAGCACCAAATCTTACAAGCACATATAGTGATGCAGGCAGCAATAATGCAGATAGATTTAAGGCTACTAATATCAAATGGGATAATAAAACTAATGGCTCTGGGGGTGGTGAGCTTCGCTTAAATGGTGGGACTTTGAGTGTGTTAGATTCTTATAAATATCAAGATAGTGATAAAAAGGATAAGACAGAGATCATCTATCATTCGCTAACTATCAATGGTGGGACTTTGAGCGCTTATGGTGGAGGGGTAAGCTATATTTATACAGGTATAGGTGATAATAGCACTGCTAGTACTATGAAAAGCACGGGCACATCAGATAAATATCTTACCCTAGATGGGGGGAATCTAGCTTTGAGTGGAGATTCTAGACTTTTAGTCATATCGCAGGTCTCTAGCAGTAGTGCTAAGAGTGCTAGTGCAGATGCAGACTTTACATGGAAGATACCTGGCTCTGCTTCTAATAGTAGTGGCGGAGAGTTTCGCATGTATATCGGGGATGATGATTATAAGAATAATTCGCGAGGGCTTTATGTACTAAGGAGCACAGATTCTGGCATAGAAGCTGGAGTGATTAGGTTTGAGAATACTACTAATGGTGTTGCTAGTGCTGCTAATGGCTCAACAAATAAGCCTACTTTTGTTATCGACCTTTCAAATCTTAGTGGGAAAAATACCATACTGCTAGATAAGCAATATAACTTTATGGTAGCTAGCAGTATCGAAAAAAATGGCACTGGTAGTAGTCAAAAGATCAGTGCTGATGACTTTGTGATGAAGCTATACTTTGGCAAGGGTGCAGATACCACTAGTGGCACAGATAAGCCAGCATCTGATGATAAAGGCTATGGCACTAAGAATGATACTTTGTGTAAAAATGATCCAAAGTTCTGCCTTAATGCTTCTGATACGAAAGATTCTGGCTCTAGCTCTGCAAGTGATGGAGAGATCACTATCGGTGGTAATGGGGGCAGCGGTAGCAATAAGGAAGGGGTCGTCGTGGTGGATACCACCACACCAGTAGATGGTATATCTGGATCGACAAACTGGCCTAGCAATGGTACCAAAAAAGAAACAGCTACTACGCATCCTTATGCTGATTTTGTAACCTTTAATAAGATCTATCAACAGGGCAATGGGAATTGTAATATTTTAGGTGATTTAAGTGGATGTGCGATCATAGGTTTTAGTGCTGTTAAAAGCCAGACTTTGAAAGAAAATGGAATTAAGGCTGTATTTGATTCCATAAAAGATCGTGCTAGTCAGCTAAGTGGCACAGACAATAGTGTAGTAAAAAACTCTGCTACAGGTGTGGATAGGATCGAGAATGTCAATGAAAATGCGATGTCTATCTTGCAGGGTGTGGTCGATACCAATGGTGCGGCTAGCTCTAGTGTGCTTTTACGCTTGCAAAAGATGCAGTATACAGGGGATTTGAGTGAAGCAAATAGCGTGGCTAGTGATATTGATACGATTGATCATATTTTCTCTATGGTTTCAGATAGTGCTTCCCAAGGCTTAGAGCTGACTAATAGAGTGCATTTTAGCTCTACGCTCGGCACAAATATACGTCTAGCCCAAAGGTCTAATCCTAATGATTTTAGCTATGCGATCGCTTCTTTAAAGGGCAAGAGATTTGCAGATGCTAGTGGGAATTATTTCAATTATACAGATAGATTTGATTATGATCATAATGTGTGGGGTCAGCTTATTGGCGGTGTAGGAGGGTTTTACTCTGGTGGGTATAGTGCACTAGGAGGATTTTCTGTAGGCTATGATAAGGTGTTTAGCCGCGTACTTTTAGGAGGGTATGCCACTTATGCTTATGCTCATAGTGCATTGAATTCTTATAAAGGTGATAGCAATGCCAAAAGCTCTAAAAACTCTAATAATCTTGAGCTAGGTGGATATTTACGTGTATATGCAGATGCGCATGAAGTGGATGTGGTTTTAAGCGAGACTTTTGGCTTTAATGGTTTGCATATTAGAGGCGATAATCTAATCAATCAAAAGGTAGATTTTAATAATTTTACTACTAATGTGACTGCGCGCTATGGCTATATATTGCCAATCAATCCTACTAGCGGCTTTTATATCAAGCCATTAGTGGATCTTAATATGCTTTATCAGTATAATACACAAGCAAATGGAAGTGGTCAGAGTGCTATTATCAAAGAAAGTCAGCATGCTACACAGCTAAATTTAGGTGCTTTTGTCGAGTTTAGAAAATACACAGATGAGAAGAAGTTTTTCTATGTGATGCCTGGTATCCAGCAAGATATTTTTGTATATAACTCTAATGGACAAATCTATTTTGCCCAAAGTGCGCTCAATAAAATCACCTATAATGTAGATAATAACTACCGCACTTATCTAACCGTGATGGGTGGAGGTGAGATAGGTATTAGACAGGATTTAAGCATCACATTTGGTATAGGGGCGAAATTTAGCTGGGATAGATATTTCCTTAATGCAAATGTTGGTGTAAAATATATGTTTAATACCAACTAAAAGGATACTAGATGCGCAAAAAAATCGCGCAGGCTCAAAAAATCGTCATTAAAGTGGGAAGTTCACAAATTATTAGTGAAACTGGATTTTTAAACCTAGCTGTGATAGGCTCTTTGGCAGAAACACTCTCAAAGCTTATCGCTTTAGGTAAGCAAGTAGTCTTTGTCACTTCAGGGGCTGTGGCTATAGGGGCTAGAAAGATGGGGTATATAAAAAAACCCCAAGAATCTAGGCAAAAGCAGGCTTGTGCTGCAGTGGGACAGGTGGCATTAATGAGCGTGTATGCAGAGCTTTTTTCTCTATGCGGGATACAGGTAGGTCAGATCTTACTCACTAAAGATGTGCTAGAGAATACAAAACGCAAGCAAAATGTTATGAATACTTTTATCGAGCTTTTAGGGCAAAAGATTCTGCCTATTGTCAATGAAAATGATAGTGTGAGTATAGAAGAGATTGAGAATATCCCTCGCTTTGGAGATAATGATAATTTGGCTAGTGTAGTGGCTAGTTTGATTGATGCGGATTTATTAATTTTACTTTCTGATATAGATGGCTATTATGATAAGAATCCACGCGAGTTTAAAGAAGCTAGGCTTTTAAAAGAAATCAAACAAATAACCCCAGAGATTATAAAAAATGCGCAGGGTGCTGGAAGCGCTGTAGGCACAGGGGGGATGTATACTAAGATTGAGGCAGCAAGATTTGCTACAGAGAATGGATGTGAGATGGTCATTGCTAATGGCAAAGATCCTAGGGTGATTTTAGAGATTTTAGATGGCAAGGAAATAGGCACTTGGTTTGTCGCAGGGGCAAAATATAAAGCAGAGCTAGGGGCAAAACATAATGGATGAGATGCTTAGAGAGATAAAACAGGCTTCTAATAAGCTAATAGGTCTTAGACAAGAGATGCGCAAGCAAGCCTTAGAAATCATAGCAAATGCACTAGATAGCAAGGAGATTTTAGAGGCTAATAGCCTTGATTTAGATAGATCAAAAAACCTCTCTAGTACTATGCAGGATAGATTAAGATTAGATTCTAAACGTCTTAGGCAGATGAGCAAAGGGGTATTAAATGTAAGAGATTTGCCAGATAGACTAGGCAGGGTGCTAGAGACAAGAAGACTAAAATCTGGTTTGGAGCTTGAGAAAAGATGTGTGCCATTGGGGGTGGTGGGGATAATTTATGAGGCACGTCCTAATGTAACAAGCGATGCTATCGCACTTTGTATTAAATCTGGCAATGCCTGTGTGCTCAAAGGTGGCAAGGAAGCATTTAATAGTAATAAGGCTATCATCTCTGTGATAAAAAAAGCGCTTTGTGAGCATGGGTTAGATATCATAGCAAAAGGCATTGGTTTTATTGAGGATTGTTCAAGAGAGGGGACTTTGGCTTTAATGAAAAAGCGGGAGTTTATTGATGTATTAATCCCACGTGGTGGTGAGGGGCTAATTAAAAGTGTGATTGAGAATGCAAGTATCCCAGTTATTGAGAC
This sequence comes from Helicobacter anseris, assembly GCA_004368235.1. GTDB lineage: Bacteria > Campylobacterota > Campylobacteria > Campylobacterales > Helicobacteraceae > Helicobacter_H > Helicobacter_H anseris_A. Next base: position 26,053 of record JXTW01000003.1, read on the forward strand.
AGGGAGTGGAAACTGCCACATATTTGTAGATAAAAATGCTGATTTAACACTAGCAAAAAAAGTGATTATTAATGCTAAAACTTCGCGCCCATCAGTATGCAATTCGACTGAAAAATTACTAATTCATCAAGATATAGCAGATAGATTTTTGGTTGATATAGTTAAGGATTTATTGGAATTGAAAGTAGAATTAGTGGTAGATTTTAGAGCTTTTTCAATTTTAGAGCACGGGGGTATTAAAAATATAGAGTTGATAACAAGCAGTGATTATAAAAAAGAATATTTAGACTATAAGCTAGGTATATTCATAGTAGATGGAATCCAAACAGCAATAGAGCATATCAATGCTTATAGCTCACATCATTCTGAAGCGATCATAACAAAGGATATGGTTAGAGCAGAGCGCTTTTTAAATGAGGTTGATTCGGCGGTGGTATATGTCAATGCCAGCACGCGTTTTAGTGATGGAGAAGAGTTTGGTCTTGGGGCAGAGATGGGCATTTCTACTCAAAAACTTCATGCTAGAGGACCTATGGGAGTTGATGCGCTTAGCACATATAAGTATTGTATTAAAGGCAATGGGGAAATAAGGCTTTAGCAAGATTTGATATAATTAAAAAAATCTTTAAGGAGAAAAATCATGGAAATTATTGCCACAGATAAAGCGCCAGCAGCTATTGGTCCATACTCTCAAGCTATCGTGCATAATGGTATGCTTTATACTTCAGGACAGATCCCACTTGATAAGAATGGTAATTTTATAGAGGGGGATATCATAGCTCAAACTAAACAGGTATTAAGTAATCTTAAAGCTGTGTTTGATGCAGCTGGTACTAAGCCTAGCTCAGTGATTAAAACGACAGTATTTTTAGCGGATATGAGTGATTTTGTTGCATTTAATGGGGTATATGAGGAATTTTTTGGTACTCATCGCCCAGCAAGAAGCTGTATTGCTGTAAAATCTCTGCCTAAAAATTCTTTAGTAGAGATTGAATGCATAGCAAAGATTGATTAAATAATTAAACTTTGTTATAATAGAGTGTCGCTTTTTGCGATTATTGAAAAATAAGGAATAGCCATGTATGCAATTTTTAAGAATGGAGGCAAGCAATACAAGGTCCAAGAAGGAAGTATTATCCTACTTGATAAAATGAGCCTTGAGCCAAAGTCAAAGATTACTTTTGAAGAAGTAATGATGGTGGTTTCTGATAAGGATTCTAAGATCGGCACTCCTTTTATTAGTGGTGCTAAGATCCAAGCAGAAGTTATCAATGAAGGTCGTGGAAAGAAAGTCATTACTTTCAAAAAACGTAGAAGAAAAGATAGTAAAACTAAAAGAGGTTTTAGACGTGATTTTACACGAGTTAGAATCCTCAAGATCGAAGCCTAAGGAGTAAATATGGCACACAAGAAAGGTCAAGGTAGTACCCAAAATAATCGCGATTCTGCTGGTCGCCGCCTAGGTGTAAAGAAGTTTGGCTCTCAATTTGTCCGTGCAGGAAATATCATCATCCGTCAGCGTGGCACCAAAGTCCACCCAGGCGAAAATGTAGGTATGGGCAAGGATCATACGATTTTTGCACTTATTGATGGTGTAGTGAAATTTCAGCAAAAGACAAAAGATAGAAAAAAAGTTTCTGTCATCCCTGCATAATTTGCTTTAACCCCATATCCGCATAAGCGGGTTTGTGGGGTAGAATAATGAAGCATTCACAAAGTTTATTCTCTTACTACTTTCTAAGATTTAAAAGCCATAAGCGTGCTTATTTTTCTTTTATCGCTTTTATTTTTCTTTTTATTATTTCAAACCTTGCTGTGTTTATTGCCAATGATAAACCTATTGCTATTTATTATCAAAAAAAGTGGTTTTTCCCTATTTTTGTCCAATACCCAGAAGTAGTGTTTGGTGGAGATTTTCAGACAGAGGCACGTTATAGTGATGATTATGTTCAAAATCTTTTAAAAGATGCTTTTGTTATTAAGCCTTTAGTGGGATATAGTTATGATAGCATTGATTATGCCTTGTCATCTCCAGCACCCACTCCCCCTAGTCTAAAGCACTGGCTAGGAACTGATGAGATGGGCAGAGATGTATTAGCAAGATTGATTTATGCTTATAGAATCTCGATTGATTTTGGATTATTATTATGCTTTTTTAGCTTAGTTATTGGAATCTGTGTGGGTGCGCTTCAAGGGTATTATGGTGGTAGGATTGATTTATTGGGACAGAGGTTTGTAGAGGTTTGGAGTGGTGTACCACTTTTATTTTTACTCATTATTATTTCTAGTTTTATTGAGCCAAATTTTTGGTGGATTTTAGGATTAGTTTTGGCATTTTCATGGATGGGTATTGTTGGAGTAGTAAGAGCAGAGTTTTTAAGACATAGAAATGCAGACTATATTAAGATTGCTAGAACTCTTGGAGTTAGCACAAGAAGGATTATTTTTACCCATCTTTTGCCTAATGCTATGGTTTCTGCGGTAACTTATGCACCTTTTGTGATGGTTGGAGGAATTAGTGTTTTGATGAGTTTGGATTTTTTAGGTTTTGGTATGGAAGTTGGGAGTGCATCTTTAGGAGAGCTGCTAGAGCAGGGTAAAAATAATTTATCCTCCCCACATCTAGCTTTGAGTGGATTTATAGCCAGTGCCTTTTTATTATCTATACTTGTGTTTATTGGCGAGGGGGTAAGATTTATGTTGAGCGAGAAAAGAGGATAGAATGCAATTAGAAAGTCCATTGCTTGAGATTTGTAAGCTAGAGGCTGGATTTGATCGTGACTTTAGATTAGAGGGGGTAGATTTTAAGCTTAATAGAGGAGATTTTTTAGGTCTTGTGGGGGAATCTGGTAGTGGTAAAAGTCTATTATGTAAGCTTATTTTAGGACTATCAGGGATGCTTAAATGCAAAATCAAAGCAGGTGAGATTAAAATTTTTGGTGAAAATATTTTAGAAAAAAGCAATATTAAGCCTTATCTTAGAAAGCAGCTTGCCTATATTCCACAAAATTGTTTTGATGCACAAAATCCATTAAAAAAGATTAAAGTACAGTTTTTAGAAACCTTAAAGCTTGCTTACCCTAATTTAGGTATAAAAACTCTAGAAGCAAGAATGATGCAATCTTTAAAAGAAGCTGGGTTAGATCCTGCACTTTTAGATCGCTATCCTTTTGAGCTATCAGGTGGGCAGAATGCAAGAATACTCATTTTACAAAATATTTTAAAAACTCCAGATATTTTACTTTGTGATGAACCTACAACAGCACTAGATCCAAATGTGCAAAAAAAGATTTTAGACTTTTTATTTACACAGGCACGGAGAAACAATATTGCTATTATATTTATTACTCATGATATTGAATTATTAAAAGGGTATGTTCAGAATATAGCCGTAATGCAAAATGGAAGGATAATCGAGCAAGATCGCCTTGATAAACTTTTTTCTTCTCCTAAAATGCCTTATACAAAAGTATTGCTTGATTCTATTAAGCTACCTAAAAAGGTATTAAAGCCAGATAAAAAAAAGGTGCTTAGTATAAATGGGCTTTGTGCGTGGAGTGAGAGAAAGAGACTTTTTCTCACGCATAAAAAAGATTTGGTTTGTAATGTAAGTTTTGATCTATACCAAAATGAGATTTTAGGACTTATAGGAGAATCTGGCAGTGGAAAGAGTAGTTTAATGCTTGCTTTGATGAATCTGATTAAAAGAAGCGGAAGAGTAGATTTGATTCCACAACAAGATAATTTTTATAAAAAAGTGCAAATTGTTCTGCAAAATCCTTTTGCTTCACTTAATCCTAGATGGAGAGTAGAATCTATTTTAAAAGAAGCAAGCCATCTTGGCAAAAAAATAGATTATATTAAAAGTTTAGAAGATGTGGGATTGAAAAAAGAGATTTTAAATCGCTATCCTTTTGAATTATCCGGTGGAGAAGCACAGCGCGTAGCTATTGCTAGGGCTTTGTGCGTGAGACCAGAGATATTGCTTTTAGATGAGCCCACAGCTGCACTAGATAAAAGCACACAAAAAAAGATTCTAGAACTCTTGCTTTCTTTGCAGCAAGATTATAAGTTATCTTATATTTTAGCTACCCATGATTATGGTATTGTTGATGCAATTTGTGATAGGGTGATGATTATGCAATCTGCTTGCTTGAAGAATATAATTGATATTTTAGATTTTAGGACTTAGAGTTGAGGCTATTTTATCTTTTTTTACTTTTTTGCTCCATAGTATTTGGCTATAAAATACAAAGTATTGATGCTAAGGTTAAAATATCAGGTAAGGAAAAGTATGTCAAACATACCATAATACTTATTGTTGATGCACATAAGCAGATGCGCTTTAGCTATCCTTTGAATGAAGAGGCAGAAATTATTCCACTACTTTTTAGCATCAAAGATAAAAGATACCAGGTTTATCTGAAAAATAAGCGCGTGTATTTTAATATCCCTAATCTTAATAGAGGGCAAAAATTAGAAATAACAATTTATTATAAAACTTTAAATAACCAGCAGTTTTTGCAAACTCAACATCTTTTTATCCCCCATTTTAAAAATCCTTTTGAAGCAAAGGTGAGTGTCGAAGTAGATAAGGATTGGGAAATTTTCTCCCATAATGCTTTTTTAAAAGGTCAGAAATATACTTGGCAAGGCAAGATTGATACAAAAGATTTTAGTGATTACCTTTGGTTGTCCTTACGTGAGGCAAATTTTAAAATTAATGTAAATAATTATGTCTATAGTACACACAATATTTCTAGAATCAATTTTATGATACCAAAATACTTCAAAGATAGTGGTTTAAAGATTAAAAAAATAAGCTTTAATGCCACTCCACAAGCTAAGATTATACAAAATACAAATAATACGATGGTGGCTTTTAGGGATATAAAAGCAAGAGATTTTAAAGTAGAGATGACTGCAGAGATTTCAAGCACTCTTTCTGAATCGCAAAAACAATACCAGAATCTAGATCCTAAAAATTTCCTTGGTACACAGAAAAAATATTTAGAGCTTTTGTCTAAAGAGATTATTGCTAAGAGTAAAGAGCCTTCTTATATAGCCTTAGCAAAATGGCTGCATAGTCGCATTAAGTATGATGAAAGCTATATGGGTAAGCATATGAGTAGTGAGCAAATTTTAACTCGTGGTGTTGGGGTTTGTGAACATTATGCACAGGTTTATGCTGATATGCTTAACTCGCTTAATATCCCTGCAGTATTTATTACTGGGGTAGGTTTTAACCCTTTTAAAAGAGCGTTTGAATATCATGCTTGGAATCTGGTTTATATTGATTCTGCGTGGATTCCTATTGATGTGACTTGGGGATTATTTGATGGGATTTTACCCGTGTCTCATATTTTTTTCTATGTGGGTTATCAGCCACTTTTAATGTATGAAACTTATGAGGTTAACATTTCATCTACTCATTCAGAGACAAAGCAAGAGATTAAATTTATTCCAAAATAAACAAAAATACTAAATTAATAAAAGTTAAAGCAAAAATATTGTAGAATCCAGAAAATTTTATGTTAAAAAGGTTGAATAATGAAAAAAGGTATCCATCCTGAATATGTTCCTTGTAAGGTAACTTGCGTTACTAGCGGTAAGCAAATAGAGGTGATGAGCACAAAGGCAGAATTGAGAATTGATATTTCTAGCTTCTGCCATCCTTTCTATACAGGTAGTGATAAAATTGCTGATGCTACAGGACGCGTTGAACGTTTCAAACAAAAATATAATCTTAAATAATCTTTTCTCGTGCTTTATTTGCTGCCTACGCCTCTAGGGAATCTTAGGGATATTACCCTAAGAACACTAGATATTCTTAATATGGCAGATATTTTATTATGTGAAGATACTCGCGTAACTAAAAAGCTTTTAACCCTTTTGTCCAAAGATACTCTTATTGCCCAAAATTTTCCTAATATTAATGAACAAAAACCTATGTTTTCCTTACATTCTCATAATGAAAAAAATTTTTTACAAGATGAGATGCTTTCAAAGCTGCAAATAGATTTGCAAAATCAAACTATTGTATATATGAGTGATGCTGGTATGCCATGTATTAGCGATCCTGGCGCAAGACTAATAGAATATGCTAGAGATAGGGGGATTGATTATGATGTAGTGCCCGGAGGCAGTGCAGTGGTGCTAGCTTATGCAATCAGTGGGATAGATAGTGATGGATTTATTTTTGGTGGTTTTTTGCCTCATAAGAGAGAAGAGCGCAGAGGGTGTCTAGCAGAGTTTTTTGAGCGCTTAGATATGGCTAAAAAAATAAGTGTGATTTTTTATGAAAGTCCACATAGGATTTTAGATTCATTAAGAGATATTGCTTTTGTGGATAGTCAATGTCAGGTTTTTGCTATTAAGGAAATGACAAAACTTAATCAAAAGGTGTTTCAAGGCAGAGTAGATAGCGTATTAAAAGATTTGGAATCAAAAAATATACAAGGAGAGTGGGTTTTAGTATTAAGACCTCAAATACGATTGAAAGAAATGATAGGATTATCAGAGATTAGACAAATGGATATTCCACCTAAAATCAAAGCCAAACTTATTGCTAAGATTAGTAGCGAGGATACAAAGACGATTTATCAACAAATTATTAATAACTAAGCTAAAGAGGTGGCTATGATAGTCTTTGGTAAACAAAATGTATTGTATATTTTGCAGTATGCTCCAGATATAATTGAAGAGATTTATTTTTCCAAAGAGATTGAAAAGAGTATTTTTAATCAATTTTCAAGACTAAAAAAACCAATTTTAAGACTAGATAATAAAAAGGCTCAAGCTCTAGCTAAAGGGGGGAATCATCAAGGCTTTTTTCTGAAGATAAAATCACCATCACTAAGCACTCTTGCAGATATTAAAATGATGGATAAAATTATAGTTTTGTGTGGTGTTACAGATGTGGGAAATATAGGCTCAATCATACGTAGTGCCTATGCTTTAGGAATAGATGCTGTTGTGCTTTGTGGGGTGAAAAATATAGCCTTAGAAGGAGTGTTTAGAAGTTCTGTTGGCTCATTATTGCATATGCCTTTTTGTGTGGTAGAAAATACATTTGATGTAATTGCTGCTTTTAAGGATATTGGTATTAAGTGTTTGGGGGCAGATATGAATGGAGAGAGGATTGAAGAGTGCAAGATAGATGGAAAGTGGGCTTTATTTTTAGGAAGTGAGGGTGATGGATTAGGGCGTAAAATTATGGGAAAACTTGATACAATATTAAGTATAAAGATGCGTGAGGGCTTTCATTCTCTAAATGTTGGCGTTGCTGCTGGAATCTTGATGTATGGTTTGAAAGGATAGATATGGATTGTTTGGAAAAATTACAGCAAATTGGTATTAAAAAAATCAACCAAGAGACGCGTATTTCTGTTGGTGTGCTAGAAAATATCCTAGAAAAACGTTTTGATAAGATTCAACGTGTGTGGGTAGTAGGTTTTTTGCCAATTTTAGAGCGTCAATATGGAGTAGATTTATCTTGGTGGCTAGAAGAGTATGATGCTTATTATTTAGAACACCAAGATGAAAAACAGACTAATGTTTATAGAATTAAAGAACTTGAACTTGATACACAACGGCAAAAATATGATCATTTTCAGAGCTTATTTCAACGATTTAGTCTCAAAAAAGCATTAATTAGCATTGGTATTTTACTTTTACTTGTATTGATAGTTTTTGTATATAAGTTTTTTTCAGATTCAGAAAGTGGGAGTGTTGGATATAGTGTCGTTGAAGATCGTAATATGGGTATTGATGAAACAAAATCAGATATATATTCCCAGCTTGGTGTAAATACAAGTGATAAGGAGCCAGAGCCTTTACCACCACTTCCTATGCCAAAAGATGGCGAAGTAATGATTACACCAAAGGGTGATTTATGGTTTCAGGTATTAAATCCAAATACTCAAGATAAGCAGGATAAAACAATTAGAGACGCTTTGATTATGCCAATCCCAGAGGATGGAATATTGATTATTTTTGGTCATAAAGGTTTTAGTCTTACCTATAAAGATGGAAGTAAGGAGTATGATGGAGGAGGTCCTATTCGTTTTATTGTTGAGAATGGTCGTTTGAGGTATATTAAGTATTCTGACTATGTTAAAAAACTAGGTATTACTCAACAAAAAAGAGATTTTCAAGGTTCTGCAGATACAACCTTGGAAGATGCAACAGATAATACTTCAACTTTGGAAAATACCACAGATAATGCTTCAGATGAAGTGAAAAGTGAAAGTAAAACAGAGGAGAATATCCAAGTAGAAGAAAAAAACTCTGATTAGGGTTCTTATAATGAAAAAAATTTTCTTGTTTATTTTATCTTTTTGCCTATGTTTTGGTCTTTTAAATGCCGAATTGCTAGATAAACGCATTCGCAATTTTATAGGAGATGATGTTTATAGGGTTAATCAGAGTTTTATTCAAAAGATTTTTCAAAATCCTGAAGATTTTTATGAGGATGGTTTTTTAAATCATAAAAAAATTTTGGAGACACTTAAAAACAATGGTTTATTAAAACTTAAGTTTGATTCTCCCAAAGAGGTTAATATTGTATTTTCTTCACCTACAAGTCCTATTTTTCTTCTTCGTACGGTAAATAGTGTTTTAGCTTCGATGGGATATTCATATTTTGAAGTAAAAAAAGCTGAGTATGATGAAGGGCTTTCTAGCATTGTCTTTGGTTTTATGAGTGAGTATATGATTGATCCTTTAATTGTAATTGAAGAGATGAATAAGCGTGGTTATATTTTTAATAATGTATATAAACTAAATGCTCAAGCTTGGCAATATGATGTTACTTTAATTGATTCTAAGATAGGGAATGCCTATAATATTGATATTGGCGATAGCTTGGATTTAAAGGAAGTAGGAGGAGAATATTGGCTGCAAATACCAGAAGTTTCTGGAAATATTAATATAACTACCAAAGTTTCTGATTGGAAGCCAAAGATTGTTTTTTTTGATAAAAATCTACAAATTATCGATATTTTGAAAAAAGAATCTAATGTTAAAAGCATTACTTTTAATGTGTTGAAAAATATACGTTTTGTTTTAATTTCTGATATACAAAATCCTATTGTAATTAAAAATGGAATTAAAGTTGATTTTAAGGGTTTTAAAGAGAGGAGATTAGAGGATAATTAAACTTGAGCTTAATTATCCTCTAGAAAGTCTAGAAACTATAACTTACATTCATCATAATATGGCTTCTATCATCTGTGCGAGAAGCTTTTAATTGATTGTCTTTGTATGGAGCCTCATCAGGATTAATTCCTGTTTTATCGTTAATTACAAATCCTTTATGCATAGTTATGCTTTGCCATTCAAGTTTAAGCCAGATTTTAAAATTATCATTAAAGGCATAGGTAAGGTTAAGCGGTATAGCATATTCATTAGCTCTGATGGCATGAGTAATGCGACCGAGTATATCCCAGCTAAATTTTCCGTGCGTAGCTCCTACATAGACATAGCCTGTTTTTGCATCTTTAGTAAGAGCATTAGTAAGTGCGCCAAAATCATAAACCGTATTTGTCCAAAAGTCCCATGGTCCAATAGCGGCATTTCCATAAGTTCCAAAATGAGCATTTGCATTGCCAAAGTTTTGGTACCAGCCAAGCCCAAAATTAAAATTATTTATATCAAAACGTTGCTGTATGGCAAGTGTTTGACCACCTTTGCCAGCGATGAATTGATAACGATACTCTTGCTGAGCATAAGTAGTGTGAAAAGGTGACATGAAAAAGATCTTAGTTTGAGATCTAAATCCATTATTTTGAAAACTAGGATTACTATCATAGCCAAGCTCTAGGATTGGTGTGAAGTAAAAATCAGGTGAGAACTGCAACCATGGAGAGATAAAAAAACCATATGCACTATAACTTGGTTTAAAGATATGAACTCCATAATAGGTATTGCCACGTTTTTTTGGGGTATAGAAATCATAAAGCCATTCTGAATAGGCAAAAGCACGTCCATATGAACTAAACCACCAAAGATTGAAGTTTTTGTATGCATAATCTATCTCAAATCCTTGAGTAAAACCACTGTGAAATTGGGCTTTACTTTTATAGCGTCCAACTTTTATCTCAACGCTATGATCCCTAATTTTAGTAGTGTAGTCTAAATAAGCATTATAGATAACAAAGTTGTTTGCAATGTATTCTTTACCAACTATAGAATCCCCTCTACCTACACTAAAGAGCTCTGAATAGGTTTTATTACCACTTGCATCTTTTGTAAGATCAAAAATAACCCCACCACCTAATACACCAAATGATCCAGTAAGGCTATGTCCAGAAGCTTTTTGTTCATCAGTTAGAAAGTCCATATCAACTTGGGCTCTAGCTACAACAGATCCCCAAGTATCAGTTGGATAAATATTGGGAGATTGAGCATTGATACCTTGGTTATTAAAACCTATTTTTGTAAAAAATTCAACTCCTCCATGTGCTTGATAATCAAAGGCTTGCGCACTATTTAGAAGCGCTAATAAGGCTAAAGAACCATAAGTTTTTTTCATTGTTTTACCTTTA
>JXTW01000003.1:36777-140805 GCA_004368235.1 Helicobacter anseris
ATCAAATTATTTTAATGTGTAAAATTTACACATTAAAATAATTAAAACTTTAATTTTATATTTAGATAAAAATTATCTAATAATAATTATTTCTTTTTGAAACATACATACTTTGCTTGGGATTCTTGGGATTATTAGATTCCAAAACCTAAATTTTTTTGCCCATCAAATTGATTTTTTATCTCTTTTTGGATTTGAATCAAAAAGTCCTCATATTCAAAAATAGGCTTTGTCTTTAGTGCTACAAGATAGGCTGTATTTTTAATAACCATGGTGATCTGTGCCCCACTTAATGGAAACTCTGCTAGTTTTTTGATGAGATGTTGAGGTTGACAACTTTTTTTTGCTTCATCTTTAAAACAGGCATTTTTAGGGAGATTTTGTTCCCAGATTCGTATTCTTTGTTCTAGATTTGGGCGCTTAAACTCGATTTTATAGTTAAAACGTCTAGAAAAAGCCATATCAATATTTTCTAAAAGATTTGTTGTAGCAATGAGGATACCTTCAAATTTTTCTATTTGTTCCAAAAAGATGTTTTGCATTTGATTGTGCATTTTATCAACACCATTTCCACTTGAACCTCTTAGACTTAGAAACTGATCTGCTTCATCAAGTAATAAAAGGGGAGGATTTTTTAATTGCTTGCTAATTTCTTTATAATCGTCAAATATTTTTCTTACATTTTTTTCTGATTCGCCTATATACATTGATAAAACTTTAGAGCAATCTAGGCTCAATACTTGTTTTTTGAGACTTTTGGCTAAGGCAAGTGCACTCATACTTTTGCCGGTACCGGGGGAACCATAAAGGATTATTTTAGCATCTATGCCTTTTTTATCTTTAATTCCCCATAGTTTTAAGAGTTTGGCTACTTCTGGTGTAGATTGATGAAGAATAGTTTTAAAGATCTGATGAGTACTTTCAGGTATAACAACCTGATCAAGACTAATTTTTGGGTCAATAAGCTCAAAAATATCCTGTTCTTTAATTAGATTTTGGAGAGATATTTTATTTTGTGTATTTTTTTGTTTGGGATAGAGGATTTTTTGCAAAATTTCTTCTCTTATATAAAATGTGCGAGAGAAGCCACCAAATGGATTTAATAGCTCATCATAATCTAATAGTTTCTTTTCTAAAAGAGTGCTATGCTCATCAAGTAAGGCGCGATTTTTTATTTTGTCATATTCATCTTTGCTAATAAGTTCTATAAGACTATTCATATCGCGTAAGTTTTCATTTCCACCAGAGTATTCTTCTTTTAGTAGGGCAAAAAATATAATTTCTTCTTTTGCATTAAGCTGATTTTCACTAATTAAACGTTCTAATGCAATAGGGGTTTTGGTGATTTTTAATCTAGCAGCAATTTTTTCTTCTGCGAGTTTAAGGATAGATGATGTTTTGCTCGGAGTATTGGGTTTTTCAACAGAGAGTTTTTGGATTAAAGATACGCGAGAGAATTGATCTTTAAGATATTCTAATGGATCATCATAAGGAGTGATCTCTGCAAGCTCTGTTTTGTCATCTCTACCTTCTATTAGCCTTAAAAAACTAACGCTTAAGCTAATATCAAGATATAAAAGCTCTAGTAATCCAGCTTGCGTATTATCTAATGGTACAAAGCTATTTTCTGTGATATAGCCTAGTTCAAAAAGTTTTTGGAAATGGATTAAATAGGATAGAACATCTTTTTTATTTTGTGGAGAAAAAATTTTTAGTATAAGTGCATTGATACTGCATTCTTGCACTCCAGATAGATAATCATCCAACATAGTTTGCAGAATTTTAATCTCACTTTCTTGACATTTCAGGCTTTGAGCTAGTTTAGATTTTATTCCTAGTGTTAGAAAGTCATCAAGTTGGTTAAAGAGATCTTGCATTTAATCCTCCAAATTATATCCCTCATGGTTTGTGGTATCGTGATATTCTTGTTTTGTTGCTGATGTATTCTTTGGATATTCTTCTAATTTGGAAGATTTTTTATCTTTTGGGATAAGAATTAATGGCGTGCCTTCAAACTCAAATTTTTGACGTAAGAAATTGACTAAATATCTCTTGTAGCTAAAGTGAAGGGATTTTGGACGATTCATAATGAGGCTTATTTGTGGTGGGCAAGTATCATATTGTGTTGCATAATAGATTCTAACTAGTTTGCCATGATCGCTTGGAAGTGGGTGACGTTTAGTTGCTTCCATGATTGCTGTATTTAATTGACTTGTAGGAATGCGATAAGAAAAGTTGTTATAAACTTGCAAAATTTTTTCTTTTAACTCTTTAATGTGGCGTTTATTTAGCGCGCTAAGAGTGATAATAGGGGCAAACTCTAAGAATTTAAACTTATATTTTAACTCTGCTATAATCTCTTTATATTCTTTAATTCGAATATCCCATTTGTTCAAGACGATAATAATCCCTAAATGATGCTTACTAGCTAGCGAGCTTATGCGTTCATCAAGTTCAACAAAATTAGTACTAGCATCTAATACTAAAAGTGCAAGATTACTTTTTTGCAATATTTTGTTAGTGCGATCTAGGGCATATTTTTCAATCCCTTTAATTTTGCTTGCTCGTCTAAGACCGGCAGTATCAATAAAAGTTAAACGGTGATTTTGATAGATAATGCTTTCATCAACAGGATCAATTGTCGTGCCAGCAATATTGCTTACTATGCTTCTATCTTCCCCGATGAGAGCATTTAAAATAGAGCTTTTACCTACATTGACTCTCCCGATAATACCAATAGATATTTCTGGTAAATTTGGTTGGTTGTCTATTTGATTTGATAGATCTATCCATTCTTCAAATCCAAGATCTTTACTGGAAGCCATATTTTGATTAATATTTTCAAATCCTAGAGTATTTAAAATTTGGGTAATGAGAAAGTTTACTCCTCGATTGTGGCTAACTGAAATATAAAAACATGCCTTGGCTCCAAAGCTTTCAAATTCATAAGCAATTTGTTTTTCTTTATCATTATCAATTTTATTAACAACTAAAAAACAAGGCACGCCTATTTTTTGAAGTTGATAAAAAAGTTTCCTATCTTCATCATCTGGAGTACATTTACCATCTACAAGATAGAGGATAATATCAGCTTTTGTGGCAATCAAGAGTGCTTTTTGCTTAACATGTAAAAAAAGCTCATTTGATTCATCAATCCCACCTGTATCTAGAATTTCTACCTTATGACCTAAAAGATCAATTACTTTTTTATTTATATCACGGGTGGTACCAGAAATATCAGAGGTGATGGCAATGCGACTTTTGGCTAATCGGTTAAAAAGCGAACTTTTACCAACATTAGGTTTTCCTAAAATGGCAATTTTTTTCACATATAATCCTTGAGATAAACATTCATTCTAATGATAGCTAAAAGTTTTCAATAGCATTTAATTTGGTCGGCTAAGTGGCATAAAAATTGCTTAAAATGATGCTAAAATGATAATTTTAAGATTTCTAAGAATGGAATAAATGATGAAAAGATCACTTGCAGTATTGGTTTTATTTGGTGGATTTAATTTTGTGATGGCTAATGATATTCCTGATTTATCTGGGCTTGTAGTAGATCAAGCGCAGAGTGCTAATACCAATCAAGAACAAAGCAAGGTTGATAAGCCAGAAGATTCCACTGTGCCAGATTTGCAAATACCATCTTTAGAGACCTTGCCTCAAAACAATGAAAATACTCAAACTTCACAAGAGGCATTGCCAGATTTGAATATATCTCCACTAACAAATGATAAAAATATACCAAAACCCGAACCTAAAGAAGATACAATAGAGCTGCCTAAAGAGAAATTTTCAGCAATGCCAGAAGAAAAGAAAGGTATCATTAAATCAGGACCAGGTGTAGCTAAGCAAGAGGCAGATAAAAAAAGGCTAGAAACTAAAAAAGCAAAACAAGAAGCTAAAAATACCAAAAAGGCTAAAGCACAAGTAGATACTTCTTTGCTTCCTAATCTTGAAGTAAAAGAAAATGCAATAGAAAATAAAAGCAAGGATGAGAATATTCAAGATCTTGGAGATCTTTCAAATATATCTAGAATGAAAGAAGCTTCTGATAATTCAGCCACGACATCTGTTGATGCAGCATCTAAAGTATCTGATGGCGCATCAGAAAATCAAGAAGAGCTTAATGATGAAGCCTATCTTTATGATGAAGATGATCATGGTATAAAATTAGATCAGGATTTTTCTAATACTCCTGTAGAAATTGGAAAATCTAAAGAGGTCAGTAATGATAATAATGCAACAAAGGATGAGAAGTCTAAGGATGTTAAATCTATTAAAGCACCTAAGGTTCAATTAGAAGAAAATACAGCTAGTTCTAAGAGTGATGCTAATAAGGAAGTGAGTTTTGTACAAGAGGATTTTTATGAGTTAGATGATGATGATTTTGAGTTTGAGGTATCTAATAGCGGTAAAAATAAGGAGTATTTATTGCGTGTTACAAGTCTTGATTTAGAAGCATTTGTCAATGGACAAAGCTATGATGAAAAAAATCAGGTACAAACTTTTGGTGTTAATGATAATTTTACACAAATTCTAAGCAAGGATGGGAGGATTAAAGAGTATAAGTTTTATCAAAAAGGTGCTAAGAAAAATACTATTTTAAATACTATGCGTATGCCACTAGAAAAAATTGATTTTGATACCTTTAAGATTGTAGCCAAGTCTTTACCACATTTTTTTGATGCGACTGCTTGTAAAGTAATTATTAAAAAAGAGCTTAATGCTACACTTAATCAAAGCAAAGAAGTGATTATGGATTTAGATATAAAAAGGGAGTTAAAAAATACAACAAATTTTAAGTTATTTTTAGAATGTCCAAGATAAATAGATGATGAATAATGATGATAAAATTTTACAGAGCAGATGTTTTGGTGCTGTGTATGCAGCTTTGGTAATGTTAAAAGATAGGGGCGATACTCTAATGGGTAAAAGCTGTATAGTCTTTGGTAATAGAGAGTATACTAGGGTTTTAAAAACTTTGCTTGCTAGTGTAGATTGCAGAGTAGTTGAACTGATGCAATGTGATAAGAGAGATTATAAAGTTGTTTTTATGTTAGATTCAGAAAAAATGGATTTAGCTGGTATGCAGAAACTTTTGACTTTGCAGTGCAAATGCTTATGTGAAGTTAGCTCTGGAGAAAACAATAAGGCTATTTTAGAGCCTCAAGCTGCAAGTCTTGTTATTCAATCAAGGATTTGTTATGCACCTGCTATTTTGAGTTTTAGATTAGCAGAAATAATTTTAGAAGTTTTTGCTAGTAAGAATCTTGAGATTTCACAAACGTATTTAAGTGGACTTTTAGAATGTGCGATGTTGGGAGTTAAAGAAGAGAATGGTGCAGGGATTTTACAGGCTTGTGATGATTTAATACAAAGAGTTGGTTCTTATGCTAAACAGAAGCGTGAGCCTACAAATTTTATGCTAGGTATAGAGATTTTAAAATGAGTTTTTTTGACTGGGAGTTTATCTGGATACATAAGACAGACTTTATCCCGGCAATTATTTTGAGTTTAAAGCTATCTTTTTTTGGGATTTTAGGTGCTATGATATTGGGTTTTATCGCCGCAATTATCGAGTTTTATCAAGTTAAATTTTTAAAATCTATTTTTAGGGTTTATCTCTCTGTTTCTAGAAATACTCCATTACTTATTCATTTATTTTTTCTTTATTATGGGTTAGGTCAGTTTGGTATTAAGCTTGATGCTTTTAGTTGCGGGGTTATTGGGGTAATTTTTTTGGGCGGTAGCTATATGTGTGAGAGTTTTTTATTGGGCTTTAGATATGTAGATAAAATACAAAAAGATAGTGCCTTGGCATTAGGGTTTTCAGACAAGGATATCTTGCGTTTTATTATTTTCCCACAGAGCTTAGCAGTTTGCACCCCTTCTATTGGAGCAAATGTTATCTTTTTGCTTAAAGAGACTTCTGTGGTGAGTGCCATAGCATTAGCAGATATTGTTTTTGTTACTAAAGATTTGATAGGTACGTATTACAAGACTTCAGAAGCACTTTTAATGCTTATTGCAATCTATCTCATTTTACTTTTACCGCTATCTATTTTTTTTGTTTGGCTAGAACGTTATTATAAGAGGGCATTTTTTTAGGAGCGGATATGGAAATTTTTTTAGATTCTATTACTTGGATTCGCTTAGCAGAAGGGCTTTATTATACATTCTATATTGCTTTTGCTTCTATTTTTATTTCTATCCCATGTGCTTTTTTTGTAGGATATCTAATGGCTTATAGCAGAGGCATAATTTATTTTTTATGCAGATTCTATTTAGAGTCAGTTAGGATTATTCCTATTATTGCGTGGCTTTTTTTAGTTTATTTTTCCTTGTCCTCTATATGGGAGCTTTCGGCTATAGGATCTTGTATTCTTGTTTTTAGTCTCTGGGGTATAGCAGAAGGCGCAGATCTTGTACGTGGGGCAATAAGCTCTGTTCCTGGTCATCAAATTCAATCAGCCAGAGCATTGGGTCTGGGTGAATTGAAAATACAATTTTTTATTGTTATACCTCAAGCTTTATTACAGCTTATTCCAAGTGCGCTTAATCTTTTTACGCGTATGATTAAAACTACAGCGCTTGCTTCACTTATAGGTGTGAGTGATATTTTAAAAGTGGCGCAACAAATCATTGAAGTAGGGGCTATTAAGGCTCCTCACCTTAGTTTTTGGCTTTATGCTTTGGTGTTTTTTATCTATTATGTGATTTGTGCTCTTT
Organism: Helicobacter anseris; assembly: GCA_004368235.1. Classification (GTDB taxonomy): domain Bacteria; phylum Campylobacterota; class Campylobacteria; order Campylobacterales; family Helicobacteraceae; genus Helicobacter_H; species Helicobacter_H anseris_A. The sequence continues at coordinate 43,513 of JXTW01000003.1, forward strand.
TGAGTTTTTTTGCCAAGAGATTGGAAAAACGATTGGATTTTAGGAGATAGTTATGCTTGAGATAAGAAAATTAACTAAAAGCTATGATGGCAAAAATTTGATTTTAAAAGATATTTCCTTGCAGATTAAAAAGGGTGAAATTGTTGTTATTTTGGGTCCTAGTGGATGCGGTAAAAGTACATTTTTGCGTTGCTTGAATGGGCTAGAGATGATGAGTAGTGGAGAGATTTATTTAGATTCTAAGTTAATAGATAGAAGGGATTGGGGTTATGTGCGTCAAAAAATAGGCATGGTTTTTCAAAATTATGAACTTTTTTGGCATATGAGTGTGATGGATAATCTTTTGCTTGCACCAATGAAGGTGCAAAAAAGAAAATATAAAGAAGTGCTACATGAGGCTCAAAAACTTTTAGTAAGAATGGGACTTGAAGGGAAGATGCATGCTATGCCACGTGAACTTTCTGGTGGGCAAAAACAAAGAGTGGCAATTGCAAGAGCATTATGTATGCATCCAGAAATATTACTTTTAGATGAAATTACTGCTTCATTGGATCCAGAAATGGTCAAAGAAGTACTAGAAATTATTAAAGGTCTTGCTAATGAAGGCATGACGATGATTATGGTTACACATGAGATGCGTTTTGTTAGACATATTGCAGATAGAATCTTATTTTTTGATAAGGGTGAGATTTTGTTGGATTCTACCCCAGAAGAGTTTTTTATGACAACAAATCCTCGTATTAGAAGATTTCTTGATACTTTTGAGTTTTAAGGATATTCGAGAAGCTAAGTTTTAAAGTTATGCCCATTTCCCAAGAAATTTATAGATATTATTATATTTATTATCATGAGAGTAGTATTTTATCCATTGCATTTTTATTTGTTGTTTCTTATTTTTAAAATGTAAAAGTTTATTTTTATCTATTTAAAAATATCAATTTTTCTTTAGCATATTGCTTATTTTGAAAGTTTGATGGTAATCTTATTTAATAAAGCCATTTATTTTGTAATAGTGGTATCTTAAGAAAGAGTAGATTCTAGGAAAAAGATAACATAGTTTAGCTTTTATGCTTGCATAAGGCAGAAAGATTCTGACTTGTTTTTTATTTTTTGGATTTTTATAAAGTAGATTGATAATACCAGATGAAGCACTAGAGTGTATGGTTTTGGTAATTAAAGAATTAAATGGGGCATTTTTATATAAGGATTGTAAATTTTTAAGATAGTTTAGTTGAGAATAGTAGGTTTTGTAAAAGATTTGTTCAGAATGTTTGTTGATAAAACTGCTTGGGTGACTGATAGAACCATGGCGGATTGTATGGTGATAAGTGATTGTACTGCTATGGATGATGTTTTTAGCCTTTAATAAAAGCTCAAAGCCAAATTCCATATCTTCATTTATTATTCCTTCTTTATATCGCAATCCATTTGCAAAAATATGATTTTTAATAAGGCAATTTGTAGCATTGAAGACGAAATAAGAAGTTTGGAGTGAGGCAAGAAAATCAGTTGTACTAATAGTGTGGTTTGGGATAAAGCTAGGATTGTAATGAGTAAAATACCCATCCTCATTCATAAAAATACTTTGTCCTCTAATAATATCAGCTTTGCTAATTTGGTAAAGACTAAATAGTTTTTGTATAGCAGCTATATCTAGGGCATCATCAGAATCTAAAAAGGTAAAAAAAGAATTTTCCAGACGAATGATTTTTTGAGTATAAAGTACTGCCCCCCCCCCCATTGGTTTCTATTTCATAGACATTTTGTTTAATTTTATTAAATTTAATTTTATTGAGTATAAAGTCTATGGCAATATTTCTAGCCTTACTAGCACCGCTATTTTGTTTGAGATCAACAAGACTTATGTTTGGGTAGCTTAAAAATTCTTTAGCAATTTGCATAGAGTTGTCACTGCTGGCATCATTGACTAAAATAATTTCAAGATTTTTATAGGTTTGATCTATGCAGCTTTGTATGCATCTTTTGAGAAATTTTTCAGTATTATAAAAAGGGATAACACAGGAGATTAGAGGGGTAGTTTGCATTTTTTGCTCCTTAATTTTATTGAAATATTGTAGCAAAACTACTTTAAGAGCTTGTGAATAATTGGGAATTGTTATATATGGAATAGATTTTGCTTTTAAGTCTTGACAAATAGACTTAAGGAAAAAATATGCAGAGCGGATATTATAATGCAGTTGGTGGAATGGTAACGCAGTTTAATAGATTAGATTCCATTTCCAATAATCTGGCTAACCTCAATACAAATGCTTTCAAACGAGATGATGTTGTAATCGGGGATTATCTAAGATTATATGAGAGCTATCAGCACCAATTGCCTCTTAAAAATCATACAAGAGAATCTGCCAAATTTGTTAATCGTGCTTTAGATAGAGTGCCTATTATCTCAGATGCTTATACAGATAAGAGTTTGGGTGCAATGGCACAGACTGAAAATCCGCTAGATTTTGCGCTCAATAAAGAGAATCTTTATTTTGCTATCTCTACTCCTAATGGTGTGAGATATACTCGTGATGGTAGTTTTGTGGTTGGGGATGATGGTTATTTATCTACAAAAGATGGATATCGTGTATTATCACGTACTGGACTTGATGGAGAAGAGGGGATTATGATAGATGTTGGTTCAAATATTGAGGTCGATAAAAATGGAAATGTTTTTTTTAGAGGATTGGATAATGATGCTTTAAATGCTCCTGAAGCAGTTAATGCACTAGCAATTGTTAGTTTTGGTAATCCAAAGTATCTTAAAAAAGAGGGAAAAAATTTATTTTCTTTGCCTCAAGATAGGATAGAGGATAGAATAGAAGTCCCAAATAGTGGAGCATTAGCACAGGGCTTTTTAGAAAAGAGTAATGTTAATGCAGTGATTGAAATGACAAATTTGATTGAGACTAATCGTTTGGTAGATATGTATTCTAAAGTTTTAAAAACACATGCAGATGATCTTAATACAGATGCTATTACAAAACTAGCCCTAAGGGCTTAATAAGGAAGGAATTATGATTTTAATTGCTTTAGTGCTTGCTAGCCTTGGCGCAATAGTTGCTATTAGTGGAATTTTGGCTTAATGAATATGACTAGCTCGGCAGATTTATTTAAGGGTTTGTGGAGCTTAGATTTGTTGCACGGATTGCCTAAATTTTGGTGGCCAAATCCCTTTAGTATGGAATGTGTAGTAGGTGTGATTTTGACTCAAAATACGAAGTGGTCAAATGTAGAGAAATCTTTAGATAAATTGCGCTATATTGGTTTTTTTGATAATAATGATAAGACACTTGAAATACTAGCTGGTATGCAAAGTGAAGTTTTGGCTACTCATATTACCTCAAGTGGGTTTTGTAATCAAAAAGCTAAGCGACTTATTGCTTTGAGTTGTGCTATTTTAGAAACTTTTTGTGATTTTACTAGTTTTGTAGATAATGTGGATAGAAATTGGCTTTTAGAGCAAAAGGGCATAGGATATGAAAGTGCAGATAGTATTTTGAATTATGTTTGTGGACATGAGGTTATGGTGGTAGATAAATATACGCATAGACTAATTGGTTCTTTTGGCTTTGAATTTTATGATTATGCAGATTTGCAGAATTTTTGTGAGCGTGGAATTAGGGAAAATGAGAATGATCTTTTAAGGTTAAGCAAAGCGGATAATCTTGCCCATCTTTTTATGCTTTTTCATGGACTTATAGTTGAATATTCTAAGAAAAAAGTACAGATTCTAATTGATTCATAATGTTATAATTTATCAAAAAGAAGGAATGTTATGGAGAGATTGCATAGTATTAATGGCTTTAATGAAGCAAAGCAGGTAATTGTTGGTGGAGTAAATTCTCCAGTGAGGGCTTTTAGCTCTGTGGGGGGCATACCTGTATTTATCCAAAGTGCTAAGGGATGCAAGCTTGTTGATGTGGATGGAAATTCTTATATTGATTTTGTGCAGAGTTGGGGACCTTTGATTTTTGGGCATTGTGATGATGATATTGAATTGGCAGTATTAAATAGTATTAAAAATGGACTTTCCTTTGGCGCACCTACATTAAAAGAAACTGCCCTAGCTAAGCAGATCATTAAGATGTATGATAGCTTAGAAAAAGTCCGTCTTGTAAGCTCGGGTACTGAAGCAGTGATGAGTGCTTTGCGCTTAGGACGTGCTTATAGCAAGAAAGATGACATTTTAAAGTTTGATGGCTGCTATCATGGACATAGTGATAGTTTGCTTGTAAATGCTGGTAGTGGTTGTGTGACTTTTGGTAATCCGAGCTCTCTTGGAGTACCAGAGGATTTGGCTAAGCATACTTATGTGGCGCGTTATAATGATTTGGATTCTGTTTATGAATGTTTTAAAAAAGGAAATATAGGTTGTGTGATTATTGAACCTATTGCTGGAAATATGGGTCTTGTACCTGCTGATTTGAATTTTTTAGAAGGTTTGAGGAAAGTTTGTGATGAATTTGGTGCTGTGCTTATTTTTGATGAAGTAATGAGCGGTTTTAGGGCTTGGAGTAATGGTATTGAGCATTATAGCAAAGTACGTGCTGATCTTTATACTTTTGGTAAGGTTATAGGTGGAGGAATGCCACTTGCTGCTTTTGGTGGAAAAGATGAGATTATGAAACTTCTCTCACCTATTGGCGGAGTTTATCAAGCAGGCACTCTTTCTGGTAATCCTATTGCCACTTCAGCAGGGTTAGCTGCATTATTGAAGATAGAAGCGAATCCTCAAATCTATCCTATGTTAGAAAAATTAGCTTTGAGGCTTACAGAAGGGTTAAAACAGGAGGCTAAAAAGCGTGATATTTCTATACAGACTTGTGTACGCGGAAGTATGTTTGGCTTTTTCTTTAATGAAAATGAGGTAAAAAATTTTGATGATGCAAAAAAAAGTGATACAAAACTTTTTGCAAGATTTCATGCAGCAATGTTAAATAAAGGCGTATATTTTGCATGCTCGCAGTTTGAGACAGGTTTTATTTGCACAAAGATGAATGAAAAAATAATTGATGAAGTGATTATGTATGCTGGTGAAAGTTTTGATGAGATACGTTTAGAGGCTTAATGAATATTAGAAAATTTGACTTGATAGAGAATAAATATGAAAACAGATTCTAAAAAAGGTAGAGGGCAGAAAATTATAAGAGGTGCCTATGATCTAAGTCTTGGTATTTCTATAATTGTAGCTATTTTGCTTGGAGTTGGGATAGGGTATTTAATGATGAAAGTTTTTGAGGTTAAATGGGTTTTCTGGTTAGGAGTATTTTGGGGAGTGGGAGCTGGGATTTTAAATATTTATAAAGCCTATAAGCGTGCCCAAAAAGAGTTAGCAGAGCTAGCCAAAGATCCAAAATATGATCTTAAATATACAAATCAAAAAGATCAAAAATAGGCTTAGTGAGCAAGATCTAAAAGCCAGTCTTTATTCTCATTTTCCAGTTCTTTACCTAGTTTTTTTAAAAGATTGGTGCGAATGGAATAGAGTGTATTAATATCTAAAGTCGCTAAAATATCAGGACTAATTTGTGTAGATTGTGGATTGTTTTTATTTTCCCCTTCAAATCGATTAAGAAGAGCAAGGATATCATATTTTAAATCTTCCTTATTGATGAGTTCCCCATTTATCCATTGACTTTCATTTTCTTTAGGCATTTTCTATCTCTTTTTGTAATGCTTTAATAAAGACTGGACTATAGCTTTTGTCTTTTGGTAGCTTTTCTAAAAATCCCTGTATTATTGAATAATAATCCTCAAGGCTTATCATACCTTTTAAAAGCTCGTATTTAAGGTATACCCAATAGGTATTTAGCACATCGCTTTGACAGTAAGTTTCTATCTCATCTATTTTTTCATCTATTTTTTTGTTTGTATTGTAGTAGATATGGTGAACCAAATCTCCGCTAATATCATATTTACCTGGAATTGAAAGCATAGAGCAAATATCATCAAGTCTCATTCCTCTGACTGCCCCAAAATGACCCAAAGTATCTAATAGATCAGTATGAAATCTCTCGCTATAGCGTTGCCTATAATTATCCCATTTATTTTTATTGAATTTAGGATTGTCGCTTTCATAATAGGCAGTTGCAGAGAGATTGTAGCGCATTGCCCTTAGCATAATAGTAGGTAGATCAAAACTTCGACCATTATAGCTTACTAGACGTGGATTATGCTTATTGATATAGTTGAGAAAATCAAAAATTAAATCACGTTCATAAAAAATAGAATCTACTTTTTGTTTTTTTCCAAAATTTCCTACTTTGACAAAGTGACCAAATTCATCAGCAATAACACTAGAGATAGCTATTATTTGATGTAGATGAATAGGTAGAAACTCACTTCCACTTTTTTCTCTCTGCATATCAAAAGCAATCTGACAAATTTCTATATCGTTTTTATCCTGATAAAGCGATCCTAAGGTTTGTCTTAATAGTTTAACATCAGGTACTGTTTCAATATCAAAAATACAAATCATAAAAATATTATACCAAGTATTATAAGAAAGATATCTAGTTGTAAGGATTGAATGATTTACATTTTTTTATTATTATTGAGTAATTATGAGAATTAAGTTAAGTTAAAAATATTACATAATCACTCTATCAATCAAGGAAATAAAATGAAAATAATAACAAAAACTATAATAACAACTATAATGACAGTCACATCAATAGCTGCTATGGAGAAGGAAGAAGGCAAATCACTAGAGGCTATTGTATCTACCTCTAGCTATATTCCCACACTCACAAGTCAAGCCCCAGGTAATATTAGTAGTATTACTGCCAAGGAAATAGCCTTGCAAAACTCTAAGCAACTAAGTGATGTGCTTTCAAAGAGTGCTGGGATTCGTTTAGATAAAGATACTGGCTTTAATGGACGCCCTCAAATCTTTATGCGTGGTATTCCTTATGGGACTATTTTAATGATGGATGGAGTGATTTTAAATGATTTAGAAGGAGAGATTAGAATCTTGCAAGCCATTAGCACTGAAGATATTGATCATATAGAAATTGTGAGAGGGGCTTTTTCTAGTCTTTATGGCACTGGTGGGATTGGCGGCGTGATTAATATTATTACCAAAATGCCAAAAAAATTAGAAATGAGGGCTTCTCTTGGTTATGGTAATGAGATTGTTAGAAATAAGGCTGAAAAAAATTTCATCAAAGGATATTTTAGCATTGGAGATGTGCTTTTAAATGGTCACTTGAGACTTAAGGCAAGTTATGGTTTTAGCAGCTCGGATGGATCTTATAGGAGAGAAGCTTATGCATTGCTAGGTTCAGGTCAAAGTGCAAATGCTACTTTTAATGATGGTAGTAGTATCAAAAATGGTGATGTAGTGGGTTGGATAGGGAGGACTGCTTATCTTACTCAAGATATGCGCTTAAGGGGTGAGTATGATTGGAATGATACTCAAACAAGCTCTATTAACTTCTCGCTTTCTACACTCTCTGAAAATCAGCATAGCCCTATTTCTTACATTAAAGATAAAAATGGTACTACTTATGGCTATGAGATTACAAGTAGTTCAAATACTGGATCTGCTCAAGCCTATTATAATCCTTTTCTTGGATCTGGATGGGGAGGCTTTAGACAGGAGTATAATATCCTTTCTTCGCTCGGGCATAAAATTTATTTTGGTGAAACAACAAGTCTTGAAATAAAACTCTCTTCGCTTAATCTTATCAACTATTGGAATGATGGCTGTAATGGACAAAACTGCAAAGTAGCTACACTACCAAATGGCACAAAAACACCCGATCCTACTACTCAAGGACAAAATGCTTTTATTTTTGGTGGTCGTGGCTATAGTGTGGATAACTTTGCTTCAAGCAATTATCTTGATATTGTATATAGTAACGAGATTAATAAGGTTCATAATCTGATTATAGGTTTTCAAACCCGCTATCTTAAAAGTCAGAATTCTCGTTCTTATGGAAGTAATTTTGCGGCAAAGAATTTCTATGATTATTATGATGAGTTGATTTCTCAAGATAATAGTCAGGCTATTGGAGTGGCACTTTTTACTAGTTGGCAAGCAAAATGGCTTTCTAATCTTTCTACTAATCTTGGAGTTCGCCTAGATTATTGGCATAGTTTTGCACTCTCTACTTTTGATAGGACTTCTGTAGATCCAAATATACAAAATTTTAATGGAATTCATACTTTTTTCCCTTCTCCAAAGTTTGCAATCAATTATAAACCTTGGACTTATACTACTTTAAAAGCTTCTTTAGGTATGGCTTTTCGTGCACCAAATGCTAGGCAAATGTTTGCTCACGCCCATATTGGAGACAATCAGATTAGCAATCCTAATTTGCGTCCAGAGTATGGAGTGCAGTTTGATTTAGGGATCGAACAGAAAAATCCTTATGGTGGTGTAGTGAGGGTGTATTATTATCAGACTGAAATGTTTGATTCTATTTATAAAAATGGTGCTGGCACAACAGATAATCCTTATCAGAATCAAAATGGTGGTCGTGCGCGCTATAATGGTATTGAGCTAGAAGTAGAGCAATATATATATGGAGATTTAAGTATAGCTGGTAGTTATACTTATACCCATGCGATTTTGCTTTCAGATCCAAGCAACCCTCAATATAATGGCAATATTATGCCAAGCATCCCACCACATATGGGAAGTTTGAATTTACTTTATGGCGGAGATAGAGGATTTTTTGGCTCTGTTGGTATGCGTGCGCAAAGTTCAGCTTTCACAAGTATAGAAAATAAACCAGTAAAGTTTGAGTTTGGCAATATTACAAGTCGTCTTGTTTTTGATGCTAAGATTGGTTATGAGTTTAAGAATCAAACACATCTTTCTTTTAGCATTCTTAATTTTACTAATGCACGTTATTATGATTATTATCGGGGTAGTGGTGCAAGTTTTTATGTTGAGCTTGGTTCAAAATTTTAAGATTGATTTTGTGAGTTTGCAATGAAGTATTTTAAAAAATGTTGTGTTGTTTTAAGCTTATTTATGTTTCAAATGAGTGGGGTTGAATTTGAAGACTATTTTGGTAAGGGGGAGATAGATTTTATTCCTAAGAGAACAATTTATCTTTCTACCCATATAGAAGTGCCAGCCATGCTTGATATATGGGATAGAGTTATAGGGATTTCTACTTATGCTTTTAATGATGATATTGTACAAAAAAGTGCACCATTAGATAGACTAAGACGTTTTCCTACTGATCATTATGCTGGTTTGAATATTGAAGAGCTTAAAGCATTGGGTGTAGATTTGATTGTAACATATCCTGCAGATTTGAAAAGTATTGATTTTGCTAAACGCTTTGGTATTAGATTTCTAGCTTTGCGTACACAGAGCATTGACTCTTTATTAAAGGATATTGATACGCAAGCAAGAATTTTCAATAAACAGGATTTAGCAAAACCTAGATTAGAGGCTATGAGAAAGATGCTTGATTTTGTGGCTAGTCGTATCGCAGGGGTAGAAAAAATTTCAGCAATGGAAGTATTTTATAAACCCAATCAGCTTAGTGGCAAGAAAAGTATGGATTCTGATATTTTGCGTTATGGGGCTGTCAAAAATATTGGTGAGCATTATATTAAGGAGGGAAGAGCTGATGTAAATATAGAGCACATTATTAGAGAGAATCCAAAAATAATTTTTATTTGGTGGCTTAGCCCTTTGAGTGTGGAGGAGATGCTTAATAACCCACTTTTATCTAACCTTGATGCGATAAAAAATAAACAGGTTTATAAACTTCCAGCATTTGATATTGCAGGACCTAGAACCCCGCTTATAGTGCTTTTTATTGCTATGAAAGCCTATCCTGAAAGGTTTAGGGATGTGGTTTGGGATGAAGTTGTTAAAAAGTATTATGAGGATGTTTTTAATATCAAATAGAATCTAATTAGACTAGTAAGAATTTATTCTATATTTGTATAAACTGCTTGAACATCATCATCTTCTTCGATTTTATCAATTAGTTTTTCTGCTTCTAGTAATTGCTCTTCATTGAGTGTAATTGGAGAGTTGGCTATACGTTGTAAACTAGCCTTGGATAATTCAATATTCAAGGCTTCAAATCCTTCATTTAGCTTCCCAAAATCAGTATAATCACCATAGGCAATATATATGATTCCATCCTCATTTTCTATATGGGTTAATTCTTCTAATCCATAATCAATTAATGCAAGTTCAAGATCTTCAATATCCATATTTTGAGGTTTTTTAAATTCAAAAACACTCTTGCGTGAAAACATAAACTCTAATGATCCATTAGGCACAATTGTAGCATTTGGCGTTTTGTTAAAATAGCTTTTAAGATTAGCGATTGTACGAGTGGGGTTATCTGTCGTGCATTCAATAAAAATCAAAACACCATTAGCAGCTTTGCCCTCATAAGTTATTTCAGAAAAAATCCCATCCTTACCACTAGCGCGTTTTATAGCTGCTTCGACATTATCTTTAGGCATATTTTGTGCTTTTGCATTAGCAATTGCAGTGCGTAATTTAGCATTCATCATCGGATCGCTACCGCCTTCTTTAGCTGCTACAGTGATTGCTTTGGCTAATTTTGGAAAAACCTTGCTCATTTTATCCCATCTTTTTTCCTTAGCTGCTCTCCTGTACTCAAATGCTCTTCCCATTATCTCTCCTTAGATTCTGTTATTTTTTATAAGCTTGGCTAATTCTTTTGTGTGATAGCTAATAATAATATCTGCACCTGCGCGCTTAAAACTGGTGAGGGTTTCTATCATGGTGCTTTCATAATTAATAAGGTTAGCAGATCCAGCATATTTTAACATAGCATATTCCCCGCTGACATTATAGACTGCTAGAGGCAAAAGGCTTCTTTCTCTTATATCACGAACGATATCCAGATAGGCTAAGGCAGGTTTTACCATTAAAATATCTGCGCCCTGTGCTTCATCTTGCAGACTTTCTAAAATTGCTTCTCTGCGATTAGCATAGTCTTGTTGATAGCTTTTTCTATGCCCAAAGCTAGGTGTTGAATTAGCCACATCTCTAAAGGGACCATAATAGCTGCTTGCAAACTTAGTAGAATAGCTCATAATAGGAATATGACTAAAACCAGCCCTATCTAAATGTGTGCGAATGCTTAATACCATCCCATCCATCATTGCGCTAGGCGCGATCATATCAGCCCCACTATTTGCTAGAATAACAGCCTGTTGTCCTAGTATTTCAAGTGTGGCATCATTATCTATAGTTTGAAGTTTTTCATCCAAGATTCCACAATGCCCATGATCGGTATACTCGCAAAAACATAAATCAGCGCTAATGATCATTTCTGGAAATTTTTGTTTGATAGCACGTATGCTTTTAGCGATAATTCCATCAGGACTAAGTGCACTAGATCCTATTGCATCTTTATGGGAAGGGATACCAAAAAGCATAATATGATAGATATTAAGATTGATTAGATTTTCACATTCTTGCAAGATATGATCCAGGCTCATTTGGTAGATATCTGGCATAGATGAGATTTCATTTTTAATCTTTTCTCCTTCTATTACGAATAAAGGATAAATAAAATCGCGCAAATCCAATCTTACTTCACGTACTAATTGACGCATATTTTCTTTTAAACGCATTCTTCGCATTCTAGCAAACATAAATACTCCTTAATACCAAATCCCAATTTCCCACAATAAATCACGCAAATAGCGCATTTGAATATTTTTATCAAAGCACCATTTAGGCGCTAAAAGACTAGGTTCATGAGCCCCAGAACTGATGCGCTGAATGACTATTTCTGGTGGGATGATTTTTAGGGATTCTACAATAAGATTGCCATAATCTTGCAAGCTAATAGGTTTATACTCGCCTTTTTTATACATTTTGGCTAAATGAGTATTTTCGACTACATAAAGTGGATGGAGCTTTAGCCCATCTACTCCCCAAGAAAGAACACTTTGCAAAGAGTGTAGCATCATTTCTTGACTTTCATTTGGGAGTCCATAAATCAGGTGAGCACAGACTTTAATACCTTTTTCTCTAGTAGCCTTAAAGAGTGCTGGCGCATTTTGCATATTTTCAGCTCGATTAATAAGTTTTAGGGTTTGATCAAAAACACTTTGCACTCCATATTCAATCCAGATTTCAAATCCTTCATCTACATAACTGGATAATAAATCCAATAGTTTTGGTTCTATGCAATCTGTACGCGTGCCAATGCTAAGACCTATGACATTAGGTAGGCTTAAGGCTTTGTCATATAATGTTTTGAGCGTATCAAATGGAGCATAGGTATTGCTATAACTTTGAAAATAAATCATATATTTTTGTACATTAAACTTTTCTTTATGAAAGTTGGAATGCCAGTAAAATTGTTGTTCTAATTGAGTTAATTGAGTATCTAAAATAGGGTTTTTTTTAAGAGTAAAATTCATCTTAATTTTGATTGTAGAATCTAATTTCTTCAAACTAGGAGAAAAGCTTTCATTACAGCAGTATATACAGCCACCTCGTGCTTTGCTCCCATCGATATTAGGGCAAGTGAAGCCTTGAAGTGAAATAGGGATCTTACGCACACGAGTGCCAAAACGCTCTTTAAAATATCGCCCAATAGTGAGTAGAGTGCGTACTTTTTGGGTCGAATCTAAATTTTTATCGGTATTTTGATTTTGTATAGTCATCAATATAGTTTCCATCAAAGCAGGCTTGACAAAATATTTTGCCACCACAGGCGGTATTTAATGCCTTTAGTGATAAAAAGCCAAGAGAATCAGCCCCGATAAACTCTCGCACTGATTCTAGACTGTGATTTGCACAGATTAAATCTTTACTATCAGGTGTATCTACTCCATAAAAGCAAGGAGCAATTGTAGGTGGTGCAGAAATGAGGAGATGTATTTTTTTAGCACCAGCTTGACGCAAGATTTTAATGATTTGACGACTTGTTGTTCCGCGTACAATGGAATCATCTATTACGATAATATCTTTATTGGCAATAATATTAGAAATAGGATTAAGCTTTAATCGTACTTTAAGTTCTCTAGCTTTTTGAGTAGGCTCAATAAATGTTCTTCCCACATAGTGATTTCTAATAATACCAAGTTCAAAGTCAATGCCACTTTCTTTGGCATATCCCAGTGCAGCAGCAACACCACTATCAGGTACGGGAATAACCATATCAGCTTTTATTTTATGCTCTCTAGCTAGCTCACGCCCCAAATTTTTACGCACACTATAGACATTTTGCGAAAAAACAGAGCTATCAGGACGTGCAAAATATACATATTCAAAAATACAGGGATGGGGATTGGGTTTAAAAATTTGCAAGCTTGTGATGCGCGGGATTGAGCTTTGCTTATCACTAGTTGCTAATCCTTCGAAAATGAGCATTTCTCCTGGTTGGATTTCGCGCATATATTCTGCGCCTATTAGATCAAATGCACAACTTTCGCTAGCTACTATATATCCTATAGAACCATCTGCATTAATTATTTTTCCAAGACTTAAGGGACGTAGTCCATAGCGGTCGCGTACAGCAATAAGCTTTGTTCTAGATAGAAATAATAATCCATAAGCTCCATCAATAATTTTAAGGGCAGAAATGATTCTATCTTTTAGGTTAGGGGCTTTATCTTGAGCAATCAGATGGATGAGATTTTCAGTATCAATGTGGCTTTGAAAGATCGCTCCATTATGAATAAGATGCTCTCTAATATCTTTTGCATTAGTGAGGTTTCCATTATGTGCAATAGCAATTTCACCAAGATTGTATTTTGCAAATAGAGGTTGAGAATCAGAAAGCGAGGCAGATCCAGCTGTAGAATAACGATTATGACCAATACTAGCGCGTCCTATTAGATTTTGTAGGCATTGTTGATTGAATACTTCAGTTACTAAACCTTTATTTTTGTGCGTATAAATTTGCTTTCCATCACTACTGCTAATCCCACTGGCTTCTTGACCACGATGCTGCATTGAGAAAAGTGCATAATAGTTTTTAAGGGCAGCGTGATCTACATTATAAGTACCAACAACAGCACATTCTTCATTCCAGCTTGATTGGAATGAAGAGGTTTGGTATATTTGTTTTTCCATTTATGATTTCCTTGTATTTTGAAGTTTATTTTCTTGAGATTTTTGGGGCATTGGACAGAAATTTTCAACAATGCAGTTATGAATAGTAAAATGATTTATACCATCACTATAGGCATAGCTAATTTCAAAATTTTGTGCTTCTAGTGTATTTTTAATGATATACATTCCAAGACCAAAACCACCCTGCTTAGCCTTGCGCTCGCTATCATCTTTAAAATAAGGCTTAAAATATTCATTAAAGTCTTTTTTAAGTGGTTCACCACGATTAGAAATAACAAGATTATGATATTTGGATTCGATATAAACTTTTTTATCACTACCATATTTAATGGCATTGTCTAAGAGATTTTTAAGTGCCATTGTAAAGAGTTCAAAATCGGCTTTAATGATATCATTAGGAGTATTAAGAATAATAGGATCAGCCTCAAGGTTATCAATAAGAAGCATTTTTTTAGCATGATCAATAATATCTTGAAGTAAAAATTCTTGTTTATTGATATTGAGATTTTTGCTAGTGAGTTGCTCGATTTTAGCAAACTCATCAATGAGTGTTTGAAGTCGCTTAAAAACAGAAATAAGACGTTCTTTGTGAAGATTGCTATCAATCATCTCTGCTGTGATTCTGCCTTTAGTAATAGGGGTTTTTAGCTCATGCATAATTGAGCGTAAAAATAAGGTGCGCGATCGTCCAAGTGCATCAATTTTTTGGATAGCATTATTAAATTCTCTAGCTAACTCACCAATTTCATCTTGCTGTTTGATTGAGCATTCAATATTATTATTGCCATTAGCAAAGCATCTAATTTGAGAACGTAGTTTTTTGAGTGGCAAGAGGCTTTGAATAACAAGAATAAAAACAAAAACCAATAGAAAAATTCCAACCAATGTGATTAAATAATAAGTGCTTTGATGTGTTTTTGAAGCATCTTTATATAGAGTGATTTTCCCATAAGCTTCTAGTAGTACGTATAGTTCATTGTTTACAATTAGGATGCGGGGAGGAAAAATAACATTTAAAATACCCGGGAATCCATGCGGTAGAATAAAAAAAGGTGTCGGAGCACGACTTAAAATGTCTTCTTTAATTTTTTGATTTTCAGTAACTTCAAATCCAAAGTCATGTAGGATTTTTTGGATACTCTCCAAGCTGCCATTCATTGCTACTAATTGCTTTAATGTAACATCAACTTGACGTGCTTTATCAGCAGAGTTGCGTACTTCAGCATCTTTTTGAAATTTGATAAAATAAAAAGAAAAAGCAAAGAAGCTAATAAGCGCAAAAGCAAAAAGCAAAGTAATTTTGAGAAAAATCGAATGTCTCATTATGCCTCAAGTTTATAACCTACACCTCTCACAGAGATGATATATTTTGGTCTTTTAGGATCATCTTCTATTTTTGCTCTTAAGCGACCAATAATAACATCAATGCTTTTATTAGAGCTTTCTGGATTAATAGATTCAGATTCTATAGCAATGGCTTCTCTAGAAAATACATGACCTTTTTTGCTAATTAAAAGTGTTAAAATTTCATATTCTGCGCGAGTAAGATCGATTTTTCTATCCTTGAAATACACTTCTCGACTTTCTTTGTCAATTTTAAATATGCCATCTTTATCTTTTGGCTCACTTTTAACTTCTTTTTTATTATATCGACGCAAGAGAGAGTGAATGCGAGCTAGTAGCTCTTGAGGATCATATGGTTTAGGAATATAATCATCAGCACCATATTCTAAGGCTTTAACTTTATCATCTAGATCACTTCTTGCAGATGAGATAATGATAGGGATATTTTTTTGTTTAGCTACACGTTTACAAACTTCAAGTCCATCAAGATTAGGAAGAGTTAAATCCAGGAGCAATAAATCATAATTGTGTGTAGCAATTGCACTCATTCCTGTATAAGGCTCATCATAGTTGGTTACTTTAATATCATGTTGTTCTAGAAATTCGCTTAGAATCTCAGCAAGCTCCATATCATCTTCAATCATTAAAATATTTAGCATTTAGCATCTCCAGTAATAAATTTAACTTTTACCCTAAAGGCCGTATCAAACCTAAAATATTAGCATTAAAAAATAAAAACTACTATTAATTTTGTAATGCTTCATCAATTAATGAGAGTTGATACTCTAGATAGTTGATTACCAAATCTAATTTTGAGCTCAAATCTTTAGTTTGACTATTTTGCAATCCTTCAAAAAGTACCAAAGTCTTCTCTCTTAAAAGTTCTAAAAATTTAGAATCTATATGAAGAGTAATATTGCTTTCTTGCTCCTTTTCTTCGATAGTCTCTTTAAGGGGCGTTTTTTTTGGAAAATTATCCTCAATGGTAGAATTATTTGGTGCTATAGCAAATTCATCCAAGGTTTGTTTGATTAAATCCTTTAGTTCCATTGCATTAACCACCTTTCAAAAGTTTTTAGATCATCATTACTATGAGCACGAATAAAAAAGTCTTTAGCTTTTTGATTAACACCACTAAAGTTTTTGTTTGTTTTTTTAAGGCGCTTTATAGCTTGCCTAGCCTCGAAGTTTTCAGGATCTTTTTTTAGAATCTCTTCATAAATACTTAATGCTTCTTCTTTGAAACCTTGAAGTTCATATATGCTAGCCAATGTAAGCGTTTTAAACAAAGTATGCCCCTAGTTAATCTTATTGAATTTTTATTTTATCCTAAAATATGATGGTTTGAGATATTTTATTGTTTGGATAATTGTGCTTAAGGGAATAGTTTAAAAAATTAATTTATATCAAGAAAATAAGAAATTGATAATCCTATAATGTTAATGCCCTAAAGGGCTTTATAAATTAATAAATTTATTTTAAGGATAAATAATGTTAGACCAAAGAACTAAGGAATTAATTAATAGTACGATTCCGGCTTTGAAGGATCGGGGAGAGGAGATTACCAAGGTATTTTATCATAAACTTTTTAAGAGGTATCCAGAAGTGAAGGGGATGTTTGATATGGAAAAACAAGCTAATGGGACCCAGCCAAAGGCGTTGGCACTTGCAGTTTTAAATGCAGCTAGAAATATAGAAAATCTTGATAGGATTGCTGCTTCTATTAATTCCATAGCTAAAGTTCATGTAAATTTGGGTGTTAAACCCGAGCATTACCCTTTAGTTGGAGAATGTTTGTTGGCTGCTATTAAGGAAGTGTTAAACCCTACTGATGAGGTCTTAGAAGCATGGGCTAAGGGCTATGGCATTATTGCAGATTATTATATCAATGTTGAAAGTAAACTTATTAATGCTTAATTTTATATTCTGTTTTCTGGTTTTAAGGTAGATTGGATCTACCTTAAGTATTTTATAACTTTATAACTTCTTATTTCTTCAAATTTTTGTTATTTCATCTAAAAAGCGTGGATCGCTAAAGCTATTAGCATGAAGGTTAGAAAATGCATTTTTTAATGATTTAAAAAATTCTGGATTTGTTTTTTCCATATCGCTTAAAAAATGTTTTGTAGCTAAGCGAGCAATTGGTGGTTTATCAGAATCTGGTTGCTTTGCAGGGCAGTTGCAGTCAGGAGCAGTTGTAATTTGTTGAGATATGACAAAATCAATGCTTTGACGTTCACGAATATGAATAAGAGGTCTGATGACATAAAGTCCATTTTCAGCTTTATAGATAGGTGGCATAGATCGTAAAGAGCCATTGTAGGTAAGATTCATAAAAAAACTTTCAGCCACATCATCTAGGTGATGTGCGATAGCAACTTTATTATATCCATGCTCTAATGCATAAGAATAGAGTGCACCACGTCTCATACGTGAGCAAAAGCTGCAATAAGAACTCCCTTCTCTACGTTTTTCTTTAATGGTGCTGGCAATACTTGTATGATAGATTTCATGAGGAATTCCTTGAATATCACAGATCTTTGTTAGATAATCAAAGTTTTCACCTAAGCCATAGTGAATGGTAAGTGCTTTAAACTCAAAATTAAATGGAGCATGGCGAGCCATACGCTCTAAAATACAGGCTAAAAGAATAGAATCTTTACCACCACTTAATCCTAATAAAACCCTATCACCTTCGGTGATGAGATTATACTCTGCATTTGTTTTTCCTACGGTATTGAGGATTTTTTTACTAATTTCATATTTTGCTGGTTTTTGTGACATTAGACTATTTCCCTATAGTGATTTGATATATCGATACATTTCATCATTGCTAATAAGCTTTGTATTATACTTAATAATAATGCATTTTTCGGTTTCATTGATATAGGCTTCAATGATACCATTGATATTTTTGATTTTATTAAGGATGATATTTGGTTCTTGCGTATAAGGTAGATAAATATTGTGTGCAGTTTGAGGATTATCTAGCATTAAGATAGATCCAAGCCAAAATAAGCAGATAATAATTACACTAATGCAAATGTGCAAAAGTCCATAGTGGTGGTAAAATAGTGCACCAAACATACCACCTACAAATGAGCCTAGATAGGAGGCTGTAGTAAAATTTCCAAGTACTGCACCACGGATATGGGCTTTGGCATATTTGCTTACAAGGGATTGCATGATAGGTTCAAGCATCGCAAAGCCGATAAAAAATATTAATACTGCAAATATGAATAAACTTAATAGATTGGTTTTATCTGCAATAGCAATGGCTATATATGAAATTAAAAAGAATAAAATACCTAAAGTTAGAACAAGTTTTGGGCGATTTTTTTTCTCAGCTAAAATGCTAGCAGGAGCAAGAGCAAAAATCCCAATTAAAGCACTTGGTAGATAGATTTTCCACAATTCAGATTCTAAAAAGTTAAAGTGATCAACGAGTATAAGAGGGATAATGACAAAAATAAGAGTCATAAGCATTTTTTCTAGAAATGAGCTTAGATTCATCAGCCATATGTTTTTATCTTTTAGACTTTCAAATATTGATGGATTTTGGTCAAATTTATAACTTAATTTAGGAGAATCTGGTACGAATATAAAGAGTACGATAAGTGAGATAAATGTAAAAAAGGCTGTAATCAAAAAAAGCCATTTTGCTCCAAGACTAGCCCCGATTAAAGGACCGGCAATCATTGCTAAAATAAAGCTTAAAAAAATTCCCCCACCCATAATAGCCATAGCTTTGGTGCGCTCTTCTTCTTTAACTAAATCACTAACTTGGGCGCTTACTACTCCCCCAATAGCACCTACCCCTTGCAGTAAGCGACCTATTACAAGTAGTTCAATATGAGTGGCAAAAGCACAAATGAGTGATCCAATTAGGAAAATAAAAAGACCAATGGCAGTAATTATTTTACGATTAAATTTATCGCTTAAGATGCCAAATGGAGTTTGAAAAATAAGTTGGGTAAGATAAGCGCCGCCTACAACTAGTCCGATTAAAAAAGGAGCGCTCTGCTCAAAACTATCTGCATATAAAGAAATAATGGGTAAGACAATAAAAAGCCCAAAAAACCGTAACATAATAATGCCAGTAAGGGGCAATACTTTTTTAAACATTAGATTTTCCTTAATAATAATTTAGCTAGAATTATAACTTTTGGAAATTAAAATTTGAGGTAAAAATGCGAGATAAATCTCAATTAAAAATTATTGTAGCTAGTGGTAATGAAGGAAAGATTGCAGAAATAAAGCAGATTCTTAAAGGCTTTGATGTTATATCGATGAAAGAGGCTGGGATTTATATTAATCTAGAAGAGAGTGCTGATAATTTTTTAGGGAATGCGTTAATAAAGGCTACTGCTTTGCAAAATCGACTTATAGAATTAGGAGATGAAGAATTTTTAGTTTTGGCTGATGATAGTGGGATTTGTATTGAAGCATTGGATGATGAGCCTGGAATATTTTCAGCACGCTATGCAAATATAGAAAAAGGAATTTTAGAAAATGCAAGTGATGAGGAAAATCGTGCTTATGTAATTAAAAGATTGCATGCCAAAGGAATGTCTAGCTCGCCAGCTAGATTTGTGGCTTGTGTTGTGCTTATGGGTAGAATCAAATTTGAAAATGAGATAATAGATGTTAATTTACAAGCATCTGGAGAATGTAGGGGTATGATATTTGATAATGAAAAAGGTGAGAATGGTTTTGGCTATGATAGTATGTTTCAGCCAGATGGTTATAATGTTCGAATAGCAGAGTTGGATTTTCAAGAAAAGAATTTAATTTCTCATAGAGCCAGAGCCTTGAGAGCCTTATCCTTAGAATTAGATTCTAGGTTTAAGTAGTTTGGAGTTATAAGGTGGCAAATTTATTATTAGCAGGATATAAGCCTATATTTCAAAGCTCAAATTTTTATCTTAGTGCATTAAAACAACGTTATGGAGAGAAAAGCGGGGGATATCTAGGGACATTAGATCCTTTTGCTAAGGGTATGATGATTTTGGCTTTTGGGCAATATACTCGCCTATTTCCCTATTTTTCTAAAGCTAAAAAGACTTATCGTGCGACATTGTGGTTGGGATTAGAGAGTGAAAGTTTAGATATAGAGAATATCATTAAAATACAAAAGGATGTTAGAGAAAGTAGTAATGAGGAGTTAAGTTTTATTTTTAATGAGCTTATAGGTAAACATAGTTATGTGCCACCTAGATTTAGTGCTAAACATATCAATGGTAAACGCGCATATGAGCTTGCAAGAGCTGGTGTGAGTTTTGAGTTAAAAAAAGTAGAGATGGAAATTTTTGATCTTAAGCTTTTAAAATATAATCACCCCTTTGTGTATTTTGAAATTACCCTAAGTGGTGGAGGTTATGTACGGAGTGTAGGAGAGATAATAGCTAAAAGATTGGGTGTTTGTGGAGGATTATCCTCTTTAGAGCGTATAGAAGAATGTGGAATTTTAACTGATGGATATGAAAGGAAGTTAAATCCTTTAGAGGTGCTCAAATTGCCAATTTTATATGGGGATCACATTGGTGGAGAAGCTTTTAAAAAAAGAATAGTAAATGGACAAAAAATCTGTTTAAAAAATCAAGAAAATGGATCTTATATACTTGATTTTGAGGATTTTTTTTCTATAATTGAGATTAAAGAAAATAATATTTTTTATCGTCTTAATAGGATTTATAAATGTTGATTTTATCAAGAAAGGCTGAGGAGAGCATCGTCATTGGCGATGATATTGTTGTAAAAGTAATTTCAATAGATAGAGGGAATGTAAAGCTTGGCTTTGAGGCACCACCTAAAACCTTGATTTTACGTGCTGAACTTAAAGAGGCAATTGAACAAGAGAATAAAAAAGCGACATCTCAAGCCAGCAAGGATGTCTTAGATGTGCTTAGTAAACGTATTAAACATTAAGAATAGAGATTGATTGTGGAGTTTAAAGCTTTTGGTAAGTTAAATATTTTTTTAAAAATTCTAGGAAGAGATGAAAAAGGCTATCATTCTTTATCTTCTAGATTTTGCTTAGCTAGTGGAGTGAGTGATGATATTTTTGTCAAAGAAGCTAGTGGTTTTAGTTTACTCGGTGATTTCTCATGTCCTATGGAAAACAATTTGATTGTGAAGGCTATAAAAGCTTTAAAAAAAAGACTCCCAATAAAAGATGCTAGCCTATTGGATTATCTAAAGATTGAAGTAGATAAGAAAATCCCAGAAGGTGGGGGACTTGGAGGGGGAAGCTCGGATGCAGGAAATATCCTTTATCATCTTAATGCAAAATATTTTAATCTATCTGATAAGATAATGTTTGAGGTATGCAAGGAAGTAGGTGCTGATGTTAGTTTTTTTTACTCACAAGTTATGAGTGCTAATGTTAGTGGGATTGGCGAAGTGATAGAGGAGTTTATAGAGCCAGAATTAGAATTTGAGGTTTTTACACCTAAGATATGCTGTGATACTCGAGCTGTTTATAATGCTTTTGATCGTTTTTATAAATTAGGTGATGAGAGAGAGGCTTTTGGCTGTGAGGTTGAGATAATAAAAACTAAAACAAGCCTACAGATTTTAAAAGCTTATAATAGAGAAGAGCTAAATGATCTTTTAAAGCCAGCATTAAATCTATATCCTGAACTTAGGGAAGTGGAGCAAGATCTTGGAGATGAGTGGTTTTTTAGCGGTAGTGGTGCTAGTTTTTTTAAATTAAAGCTATAAAGGTTGTAATTTTGAATATTATTGCTAAAAATAAAAAAGCTTTTTTTGATTATGAAATTTTGGAGAACTATGAGGCTGGATTAGAGCTTTTAGGTTCTGAAGTAAAAGCTTTGCGCAAATCAAGAGTAAATCTTAAGGATAGTTTCATAAAGATTATAAAAAATGAAGCTTTTGTATTTAATATGCATATTTCTTGTTTGGAAACTACCTATATGTACTATCGTCCAAATGAGACAAGAGAAAGACGACTTTTATTGCATAGAAAGCAGATTGATAAGCTTTTGGGAATGGTGAGTGAGCAAGGACTTTCTATTGTACCTTTAAAAATTTATTTCAATTCTCGCAATTTTGCTAAACTTGAGATTGCTCTTGTGAGAGGAAAAAAACTCTATGATAAGAGAGAAAGCCTAAAACAAAAGATATTAAATCGTGAAGCACAAGCAAGTCTTAAAAATTACGCTAAAGGATTATAATTTTAAAAAATAAAGAGGTGCGCGTGAAAGAATGGGTTGATTATGGGGTTCTTGGATTTTTGCTTTTTTTGTCCATAGTGGTTATTAGCATCGGGATTGAGCGTATATGGTTTTATGCGGTAGTGAGAATAGAGGATTATGATGATAAAAGGAAACTTGAATTAGACTTACAACGTCGCTTAACATTGATTGCTACAATCGGGTCTAATGCACCTTATGTAGGGCTTTTAGGCACTGTAGCTGGGATTATGATTACTTTTATGGGGATTAGCGATGCTTCTGCTATGGATACAAGTGAGATTATGAAGGGTTTAGCATTGGCTCTAAAGGCTACAGCTATGGGACTTTTAGTAGCTATCCCTTCTATAGTGTTTTATAATCTATTAGTTAGAAAAAGCGAGATCATAGCGACAAAATGGGATATTTATAATAGCCCAATTGTAAGTGAGAATACTAAGCCCAAAAGATTGGATAAATAAGATAGAATGAAAAAAATTGATTCTTTAAACCTTGTCCCCTTTATTGATATTATGCTTGTGCTTTTGGTGATAGTATTAACTAGCGCATCTTTTATCACCACTTCACGCATTCCGATTGCTGTGCCACAAGTAGAGCAAAACTCTTCTAAAAATCATCAAGAGTTGAAAAAAAAGCAAGTAGGTATTACCATTGATGAAAATGGTGATTATTTTATCGATGAGAAAAAAATAAGTCTTGGTGAGCTAAAGCGCATTATGTCTACCTATCCTAAAGATACGCCAATTGTGTTACGGGGAGATAGAGAGAGTAATTTAAATAGTTTTATACAGATTTTTGATGTGCTGCAAAATTTAAATTTAAAAGAAGTTTATGTTATCGTAGAAGAGAAAAAGAATTTAAAATAATTAAAAAAGTGGTGGCTTGAGGCGGAATCGAACCACCGACACGAAGATTTTCAGTCTTCTGCTCTACCGACTGAGCTATCAAGCCATATTTAGAAATAATTTAAATGCTAAACTATAATTATAGCTAAAAAAAAATAAAAAATCAACCTTGTTAAAAATAAAAGCAGGTATAATTTTATAACTTAAATTTAATTTTTATAGTTTTATTTAAATAATGGAATATTAAGGAAGAAACATAATGAGACTTATTTCTTGGAATGTTAATGGTTTGCGTGCTTGTATGAATAAGGGATTTATGGATTTTTTTAAAGCTATAGATGCGGATATTTTTTGTTTACAAGAAACAAAAATGCAAAAAGAACAAGCAGATTTTAACTTTGATGGATACTTTGATTACTGGAATAGTGCCCAAAAGAGAGGGTATTCAGGTACGCTTATCCTTAGTAAAAAAGAACCTATAAAGGTTAGTTATGATATGGGTATTGAATATCATGATAAAGAAGGCAGGGTTATTTGTGCAGAGTATAAAGAGTTTTATCTTGTGAATGTTTATACACCAAATTCTAAAAGAGAGCTGGAAAGATTAGAGTATCGTATGGAATGGGAAGATGATTTTAGAAAATATCTTAAAAATCTTGAGAAGGTAAAACCAGTAATAGTGTGTGGTGATTTAAATGTTGCTCATAAGGAAATAGATCTAAAAAATCCAAAAACAAATCGTAGAAACGCAGGTTTTACTGATGAAGAGCGTGAAAAAATGAGTGTGCTTTTAGATTCTGGTTTTGTCGATAGCTTTAGATATTTTTATCCTGATTTGAAAGAAGCTTATAGTTGGTGGAGCTATATGGGCAGAGCCAGAGAAAATAATACAGGTTGGCGGATTGATTATTTTTTATGTTCTCAAATTTTGTGTACAAAGCTTAAGGATGCAAAGATCTACCCAGAAATTTTTGGAAGCGATCATTGTCCAGTTGGTCTAGAGTTAAAGTAGTTAAAGCTCAAAAATAAATTTTTGTGATAAAATTTCAAAACTTAGCATTGTAAAAGATTTAAGGAAATTTATGAGATTATTAGTTGTAGATGATAGTTCAACGATGCGAAGAATTATTTTAAATACGCTCCAGCGTTTAGGATATGATGATGTTTTAGAGGCTGGCAATGGACTTGAGGCTTGGAATATTTTAGATAAGAGTGATAATATTGATGTTTTAATAACAGATTGGAATATGCCAGAAATGAATGGGTTAGAACTTGTTAAAAAAACACGTTCAGATTCTCGCTATGAGGATATTCCTATTATCATGGTAACAACAGAGGGCGGGAAGGCTGAAGTGATCACTGCTCTTAAGGCTGGTGTAAATAATTATATTGTCAAGCCTTTTACTCCTCAAGTTTTACGAGAAAAATTAGAGGCTGTTTTAGGCTTGAATGACTGAATTTTATAACGAGCTTTATATCCTTCCTAGTGCATTTGATGAGCTTTTTATTGACTTTGTTTTAGACTATACAAAAGAGGCGATTGAAGAGTTTCCTATAAAAGAGATTCCAAAGGACTTAGATTTTTTTAGCTTCTCATCGCAGGATAATTCAACTATTAGCGCTAAAATCGAGTATTCAGATGGATCGGCTATTTTGGTACGTAGTAATTTAGAATTAGATTCTTTGGTTTTGGCTTTAAGAGATTTTGCTGTCTTATTATCTAATCGCATGGGATTTTCTGTAGATTTTAAATACTCTATCTCAAAAAGAAAAAATCAGGATTGGATTGAGAGGTATCGTCAGAGTATAGAACCTCTGCATATAGGAGACTTTTATATTCGCCCTAGCTGGCATACCCCGCTACTAGATTTAGAAGTTACCCCTAAGGCAAGTAGGGAAATTGTTATTAATCCAGCACTTGCTTTTGGATCAGGTCATCATGCTACAACTTCTATGTGTATAGAATTGCTATCAAAAATGGATTTATCAGGCAAGAATGTACTTGATGTTGGTTGCGGTAGTGGTATCTTGGCTTTGGTGGCTAGAATGTGTGGTGCAAAAGTTTCATTATGTGATACGGATTTGCTGGCTATAGAAGAGAGCAAAAAGAATTTTATTAATAATTCTCAAGAAATGGAAGAAATTTGGCAAGGGAGTATTAGTCTAGATAAAGGAAGTTATGATGTGATCGTGGCTAATATTTTAGCAGATATTATCAAAATGTTATATAATGATTTTTGCCAAGTTACAAGACATTCTTCCATACTGATATTATCTGGAATTTTAGATATATATGAGAATGGAGTTTTAGAATGTTTTAAGGGCTTTAAGTTAATGGAGAAGCTCCAAAAAGATGAATGGGTTGCTCTCAAGTTAATTAAAATATAAGGGATAAAAATGGCACATCAACCAAAAAACACACCCAACAAAACTAACAAAAATCCACTACTTGTTCTTATCATTTTTGTTATCGCAGCAGTTTTATTGGCTCGATTTACTGGTAGTGAGGGTGGTATTTTAGATAAGCTTGGTGGGGGAGTGAGCAAGAATATTGATTATTATGAATTAAAGCAGTTGATTAAGAATAATCAGGTCAGTTCTGTTAGTATTGGTCAGACGATTATTAAAGCTCAAGGTATTAGCAATGGGCAGAAGGTATACTATACTGCTAAGAAAGTACAAGATACATCATTAGTACCTCTTTTGGATGAGAAAAATATTAATTATAGCGGTTTTAGCGAATCAAACTTTTTTACTGAAATGCTAAGTTGGATTCTGCCTATTTTAGTTTTCTTTGGAATTTGGATTTTTATTAGTTCAAGAATGCAAAAGAGTATGGGAGGGGGAATTTTTGGCATCGGGAGTTCAAAAAAACTAGTTAATGCCGAGAAACCGAAAGTTAAATTTGATGATATGGCTGGTAATGCAGAGGCAAAAGAAGAGGTTGTAGAGATTGTAGATTTTCTTAAATATCCAGATCGCTATGCTTCTGTGGGAGCAAAGATACCAAAAGGGGTGCTACTTGTTGGACCTCCAGGTACTGGTAAAACTTTGCTTGCAAAAGCTGTGGCTGGAGAAGCTAATGTCCCTTTTTTTTCAATGAGTGGAAGCAGCTTTATTGAAATGTTTGTGGGCTTAGGAGCTAGTCGTGTTAGAGATTTATTTGAAATGGCTAAAAAAGATGCTCCTAGCATTATTTTTATCGACGAAATTGATGCGATTGGTAAGTCACGCGCAGCTGGAGGGATGATTAGCGGGAATGATGAGCGAGAACAGACATTAAATCAACTTTTGGCTGAGATGGATGGTTTTGGTTCTGAGAATGCTCCAGTAATAGTTCTTGCTGCGACAAATCGCCCTGAAGTTTTAGATCCAGCTCTTTTAAGACCGGGGCGCTTTGATAGACAGGTGCTTGTTGATAAGCCTGATTTTAATGGAAGGGTTGAAATTTTAAAAGTACATATTAAATCTGTAAAATTGGCACGAGATGTTGATTTGCAAGAAATAGCTAAACTTACAGCAGGGTTGGCTGGAGCAGATTTAGCAAATATTATTAATGAGGCTGCACTTTTAGCCGGGAGAGCAAATCAAAAAGAGGTATCTCAAAAGCATTTTAAAGAGGCAGTAGAGCGTAGTATTGCAGGATTAGAAAAAAAATCTCGCAGAATCTCGCCAAAAGAAAAAAAGATTGTTGCTTATCATGAAAGTGGACATGCTGTTATCTCTGAACTAACACCTGGATCTGATCGTGTAAATAAAGTATCTATCATTCCAAGAGGAATGGCAGCACTTGGTTATACGTTAAATACTCCTGAAGAGAATAAATATCTTATTCAAAAGCATGAGTTGATTGCTAAAGTGGATGTGTTACTTGGTGGTAGGGCTGCTGAAGAGGTTTTTTTAGGAGAGATTTCCACTGGTGCTAGCAATGATTTGGAGCGTGCTACAGATATTATTAAATCAATGGTGAGCTATTATGGAATGAGTGAGGTAAGCGGCTTAATGGTGTTAGAGAAACCCCGCAATGCATTTTTGGGCGGAGGATTGGGATCTAATCGTGAATTTAGTGAAAAGATTGCAGAGAGTATGGATGAGTATATTAAAAAGACTTTAGATTCTCGTTACCAGGCTGTTAAGCAAACATTATCAGATTACAAAGATGCTATTGAAAAGATGGTGAGTGAGCTTTTAGAGCAAGAAGTGATTGATGGTATGCGTGTGCGTGAGATATTAGGTGAATATGAGAAGCAACAAGGTATGAAAAGTAGACTTGTAGAGCGCGAAGAGATTTGAGTTTTAGGAGTTAGGCATGGATAATATACAAATATTAGCAAAAGAAGGCAGAAGTGGTGCTATTTTTTTGACTATTTTGTTTGTATTATGCTGTTTTTTTAAATTAGAATATTTAGCTATAACGATAGTCTTCTTGCTTTTTTTATGGCTTTTTATGTTTCGTAATCCAGAGCGCATTATACCTAGATTAGAAGAAGCATTTTTATCGCCTTGCGATGGTAAAATAGTTGATATTGATTACCAAAAAGATAGGGTGATTATTAAAATGCAAATAGCACCTTATGATGTAGGTATTATCCGATCACCTTATGGAAGCGATAATATCAATATTTTTAGACGATTTGGGTTTCTTGGCGGCTTTATATCAGATAGAATTAAATTCAGATTTAATCTTTTTGTAAAGTGGAGCGCTGATTGTTTTGATATGACAATTTACCCTGAATTTTTGCGTTGTAGGGCATATGGTGGTGTAAAAGTATATGGTGGAGATAGAATTGGGTTTTGCAAGGCTGGTATCTTGATTTTAGAAATAAAACAAAATATTATAGAGTTAAAAGTAAATACAGGTGATAAAATTAAAAGTGGTGAAACCATATTAGGATATAGAAAATGAATATTAATCCTCTTTATATTTTGCCTAATCTTTTTACGGCAGGAAGTATATTTTTTGGTATTTTGAGTGTCATTTGGGCATCAAGAGGGATTTATGAGGGAGCGTGCTGGATGGTATTAATATCAATGGTGCTAGATGGACTAGATGGACGTGTAGCAAGATTGACAAATACGGCTAGCAAGTTTGGTGTAGAGTTTGATTCTTTAGCAGATATTGTGGCTTTTGGCGTTGCCCCAGCATTTTTATTATGGTTTTATGTTGGTATGGATTATGGGCGTTATGGAGTTGTGGTTAGCGCAATGTTTGTAATTTTTGGAGCGATTAGATTGGCTAGATTTAATATCAGTACTGCTAGCTCTGAGCCCGGAGTTTTTATTGGATTGCCAATCCCTTCTGCTGCAGCAATTGTTGTTTTATGGATTTTAATAGATTTAAAATATCATTTTCTTGATAAGATACAAATGAATTGGTGTTTACTAATTTTAGGATTTATAGCTGGTATTTTGATGGTAAGTAATATTCGCTACCCTAGCTTTAAAAAACTTAAATGGAATCTAAAGATTTTTGTTATTACTGTAATTATATTGGCAGCAGTCTATATTGCACCACGTGAAGTATTTGGAATATTAATGAGTGGTTATGTACTTTGGGGGATTGCGCGTTGGATTTTTGTAGTATTTGTAAAAATTTTATTCAAAAAAACTGCTTAGGATTGATTTTATAGTTTATTTCATTAAATAGAGGTTATATGCAAAAGGTAAATTTTTGTATTGATGGGATGACTTGCTCTGCCTGTAGTTCAGGGATAGAGAGATCTTTAAGCAGAAAAAAAGGGATAAAAGATATAACTGTTAATTTAATTTCTAAAACTGCAAGTGTAGAATTTGATTCTACACTTATCACACTTTCTGAAATTTTTGCTTTTATTGAGAAGCTAGGTTATAAGCCTGGAATGCAGACATTTGATGAAGTTAAAAGTAAAGAGCAGAATCTGGATGATCAGATTAAACTAAATCAAAATAGCAAGCAGAAAAATAGTTTTTTTACTTATTTGACAATCCTTGATTTGAAGATATCAGCAAAATTTCGTCTCCTAGCCTCTCTTATTTTAAGTATATTGATTTTATATTTATCTATGATGCCAATGTTTTATCCAGAATTAGTGCCAAATATTCTTTTAGAAGCTAAATTAAATAGTTTTTTACAGCTTGTTATCACGCTTTGTGTGATGCATCTTGGTAGGAATTTTTATATTAAAGGTTTTGGTGCACTTTTATCTGGTATGCCAAATATGGATACATTAATAGTCTTAGGTAGTGGAGTATCTTTTATCTATAGTCTTTATGTGATGGGAGGGATATTTGGGTTTTATGGACTAGATTTAGCACCGCATTTATATTTTGAGAGCGTTTGTGTGATTATAGCTTTTATTCTTTTAGGGAAGAGTTTGGAAGATTATGCCAAGGATGTATCTTTAAAAGAATTAAATATCTTAAATGAGTTTTATGAAAAAAGAGCTTTAAAACTAGATAAGGATGGCTATATTGAAATTGCCTTTAAGGATATAAAAGAAAATGATATGATTAAGGTATTAAGTGGGGGGATTATACCTGTAGATGGGATAATAATACAAGGCAAAAGCAGTGTGGATGAATCTATGCTTACGGGCGAAAGTTTACCTGTGGCAAAGAAAGAACAATCACAAGTTTATGCAGGTAGTCTTAATATTGATCAAGTGCTAATTATTAAAGCTAGTAAGTCTTGCGCTCTTAGTACAATCACGCAGATTTTTGGTCTTACTAAAATAGCACAAGGTAGTAAGGCTCCTATTGCTAGGATTGTTGATGTTGTGGCAGGATATTTTGTACCTACTGTTATTTTTATTGCTTTTATGGCATTTATCTTTTGGTGGTGGATGAGGGATTTTGCATTTGGAATGAATGCTTTTATAAGTATTTTGGTAGTTAGTTGCCCCTGTGCACTTGGCTTAGCCGTACCTATGGCTATTTTAATAGGCTCAATCAAGGGGCTTAAAAATGGGATTCTTTTTAAAAATGCTAAGGTATTGGAGAATGCTAATAAGGTAGATATGATACTTTTTGATAAAACAGGAACTCTTACAGAGGGTATTCTTGAGGTCGATCAGGTCATAGATTTTAAAAAAATTGATAGTACAAAAGTTTTAGAAATTGTTAGAAGTTTAGAAGAGGGTAATGATCATCTCATAGCCAGGGCAATTTTAAAATATACTTCAGGAATAAAGAGTTTGCAGGTAGATGAGCTTGAAAATGTGGTAGGCTATGGAGTGAGAGGTAAGATTAATAATATAGAGTTCAGGTTTGGTAGATTGGATTTTTTCAATAATTTAGATTCTAAGGCTTTAGAGCTTTTGGGTCAATATCAAGATAAAATGGTGATTTTACTAGCCATGGTTAATCAGGATAAGAATGAATTATTAGCAGCATTTTTACTAAAAGATAGGATTAAATCTGAATCTAAATATGTCATAGACCTTCTAAGAGATATGGGCATAAAAACTATGATTTTAAGTGGAGATAGACAGAGTGTGGTAGAGAGTGTAGCTAAGATTTTGAAAGTGGATGATTATAGAGCAAATCTTAAGCCTGAAGATAAGCTAGATCAGATTAGAAGCCTTAAAAAAGAAGGTAAGTTTGTAATGATGGTGGGAGATGGACTAAATGATGCACCTGCTTTGGCTCAAGCAGATATTGCACTTGCTATGGGTATGGGTAATGATTTAAGTAAAGAAAAATCAGATATAGTTGTGCTTAATAATCATATTCTTTCTGTTGTTGATGTAATTAGATTGTCTAGGGGTGTATTAAAAAACATCAAAGCAAATTTATTTTGGGCATTTTTTTATAATATAATTGCAATTCTTTTGGCTGCTGGCGTGGGGATAAAATTTGGAGTAAACTTTAATCCTATGATCGCAGCTTTTGCTATGAGTTTAAGTAGTATATGTGTAGTTCTTTCTGCACAACGTTTATATTTGTTTAAGTTTTTAAGGGAGCAGAGATTATGAAAATAGAACTTAAGGTTTTAGGAATGAATTGTAATCATTGTGTAGATAAAATAGAGAAATTTATTGGTGAGCTTGATGGAATAAAATCTATTAATGTAGATTTAAAGACAAAAATGGTAGAGATTGAAGCTGAGGATTATGTGAGTATTAGCTCTATTAAGGAAGCTATTTTAGATAGTGGATTTGAAGTAGAATAATGAAGCTTTTTTTTAAGCGTTTTTGGCCATATATTAAAGACTATAAATTTTTTTTTATTGTTGCTATTTTAGCGACAATGTTAACTGGAGCCTGTACAGCATGGGGGACTTATCTAGTTAAACCAGTGCTTGATGATATTTTTATGAAAAAAGATATGCAGATGCTCTATATTGTACCTGCACTTTTGATCTTATCTTTTTTAGGTAAGGGTATAGGTATATTAGTGCAGACTTATTTTATTAACTATATTGGTCTTGATATTATTAAGCGTTTGCGTAATCAAATGTTAGAAAAGATTCTAACTATGGAAATGGCTTTTTTTAATCAAATGCGCAATGGTGAGCTTATAGCACGTACAACAAATGATATCGGGCTTATTAAAGCTAGTGTTTCTAATTATCTGGCTCAAGCAGCTCAAGAGTTTTTTACTATTATAGGTTTAATTTGTGTTGTGATCTATCAAAGCCCAAAACTTGCGGTGATTGGGCTTGTGATTATGCCTTTAGCTATTTATCCTCTTAGCTTAATTATTAAAAGAATAAAGAAAATTGTGCGTAAAAACCAAGAAAAAAATTCAGATATTACCGCAAAGCTTTCAGAAATTTTTAATAATATTGAAATTATTAAGGCTAGTAATGGAGAGAATATAGAAATTAGTGATTTTCAAAAACACAATCAGCAATTTTTCAAGTTAGGGTTAAAAAATGCTTTTTTATCACAGCTAAACTCCCCAGTAATGGAGTTTTTAGGAGCGTTGGCTATTGGTCTTGTGATTTTTTTAGGTGGACGTGAGGTTGTTGTTGGTAATTTGAGTGCAGGGGCATTTTTTTCGTTCATGACGGCACTTTTTATGCTTTATACACCTATAAAGCGTCTTGTGGGTATGATTTCTTCTTTTCAAGAAGCTTTGGTTGCTAGTGATAGGATTTTTGAAATTCTGGATAGAAAGCCATTGATTATAGATGGAAATGAGAAATTTGAAGAAAAAATCAATCATTTAAGCATTCAACAAGTAGGGTTAAACTATAGCGGAGTAAGAGCTTTAAGAGATGTGAATATTGAGTTATTTTGTAATGATATTGCTGCTTTTGTGGGTAAGTCTGGAAGTGGAAAGAGCAGTTTGGTAAATTTAATTATGCGTCTTTATGATCCTGATGAAGGGAAAATTTGCATCAATGGTAAAGATATACGTAAATTTACACAACATAGTATTAGAGAAAAAGTAGCTATTGTTACCCAGAGAATTTTTATTTTTAATGATAGCGTGGTAGCTAATGTGGCTTATGGTAATAAAGTAGATGAGGATAGAGTACTTTGGGCACTTAAGCAGGCTGATGCACTTGATTTTGTAAGTGCACTTAAAGATGGAGTGCATACTATTTTAGATGAATTTGGTACAAATCTTAGTGGTGGACAAAGGCAAAGGATTGCTATTGCTAGAGCCATATATAAGAATCCAGAAATTCTTATTTTGGATGAGGCTACAAGTGCATTAGATATGCATACAGAAGAGGCTATCAAGGATACGATTGCAAAAATTGCGAAAGATAAGATTGTGATTTTAGTTGCTCATCGCCCAAGCACAATTGCTTTAGCCAATAAAATCTATCATTTTAATAAGGGTGAGGTAAAAACAGAGATTATAGAAAGATAAAATGGTTGCGGGAGACGGATTTGAACCGCCGACCTTTGGGTTATGAGCCCAACGAGCTACCGGACTGCTCTATCCCGCGATATACTTAAAATATGGAAATATAGTTGAAGTGGCTGGGGTAAAAGGATTCGAACCTCTGAATGGCTGGACCAAAACCAGCTGCCTTACCGCTTGGCGATACCCCAATATTTCTAAAAATTAAAGTCCCATTATAATATTTTTTATAAAGCTTGTCAATAGGATTAATTGTGAGTTATAATTTAATAATTTTAAAGGATAGATAATGAATATTAATTTGGAAGAAAGCTTAAGACGAGTAAAAGAAGCTATCGTAGCTTATAGAAATGGTGAGATGCTAATAGTAATGGATGATGAAGATAGGGAGAATGAAGGAGATTTGGTTTTGGCTGGAATCTTTTCTACCCCAGAGAAGATTAATTTTATGGCTAAATATGCAAGAGGGTTAATCTGTGTGTGTATCACCCCTGATTTGGCTCATAGATTAGACCTTCCTCCAATGGTAGCCAGAAATGATTCTAATCATGAAACAGCATTTACTGTTAGTATAGATGCACGTGAAGCTAAAACTGGTATTTCAGCATTTGAAAGAGATATGACAATAGGTCTATTATGCGATGATAATGCTAGGAGTGATGATTTTGTACGTCCGGGTCATATTTTTCCATTAATAGCTAAAGATGGTGGCGTTTTAGTGCGTACTGGTCACACAGAAGCAGGGATTGATTTATGTAGATTAGCTGGTTTAAAACCAGTGAGTGTTATTTGCGAAATTATGAAAGATGATGGGACGATGGCTGGACATGGAGATAAGTTTTTGCTTGATTTTGCTAAGGAACATCAAATTAAGATACTTTATATTTCTGATCTTATTGCCTATAGAATGCAGAATGAAAATCTCCTTAAAATATTGGTGAGTAAACCAGCAGAATTTTTGTCCCATTGTGTGAAACGTTATGATTTTAGTGATCATTTGGGGAGGATACATTCTGCTTTAGAGTTTGTAGAAAATAGAAAGAAGAATCCTCTAGTGAGATTTGAGATTATGCATAGTGATTTTGATAGATTAAGTGATTCGGCTAGTTATTCATATTT
This sequence comes from Helicobacter anseris, assembly GCA_004368235.1. Lineage (GTDB taxonomy): Bacteria > Campylobacterota > Campylobacteria > Campylobacterales > Helicobacteraceae > Helicobacter_H > Helicobacter_H anseris_A. The sequence goes on from JXTW01000003.1 coordinate 77,889, forward strand.
GTTACGTTGTGTTGATAAATTATCTAAAGAAGGTGGTGTGCTAATTTTTTTGCAGGATAGTGGAGTAAAAGATGGTGTGGTTAAGAATTTTGGTATTGGTGCGCAGGTTTTAAAGAGTTTAAATATCAATGAATTTTATCTTATAACCTCTTCTAAGCGGGAGTTTAGTGCATTAAGTGGATTTGATTTAAAAATCATTGATTATATTAGTATTTAGTTAAAAGAGTCTATAGATCAAATCCAGTTAATAAAAAAATGAGTGCCATAGAAGTTTTTGTCTTATGATATTACCTAGTTGATAGCCAAAAGCTTAGTTTTTTATTCTATTTATTGTTATAGTTATCGTTCTTTGCAATATATTGGAGTAGGAGAATTTTAAAGTAAGTTGATTTATGCAGATAAGCCTAAGATTTTTGATAAAAGAACTTTATTTAGCATTTTTTCAAATTACCTCTCTCAAGGAATTTCATAGTTTTATTGATGCAATTAAGTATTGAAAATATTTTTTGCGCAAGTTAGAATTAATAAGTAAGCAAGCTTATGCGTTACTTGCTCCCATAAGCTCGCTCTGATGATGAGCAATTAGTGGAGAAATAATCATATCAAGATTTCCAGAAAGCATAATTTCTTCAAGATTATATAGGGTAAGGTTTATCCTATGATCAGTAAGGCGGTTTTGCGGATAGTTATAGGTACGGATTCTCTCACTCCTATCCCCGCTACCTACTTGATTTTTACGTGCTTGAGCATTTTGATTTTGTTGTTCTTCAATTTGAGCTTCATAGATTCTAGATCTTAGTATTTTCATTGCCTTATCTTTGTTTTTATGTTGAGATTTCTCATCTTGGATGGATACGCTAATACCTGTTGGTATATGAGTAATTCTTACTGCAGAATCTGTAGTATTGACACATTGTCCTCCGTGTCCACCAGCTCGAAAAACTTCTATTCTAAGATCATTTGGATTGATATTAACCTCTACTTCGTCTACTTCTGGCATTAAGGCTACAGTAATAGCAGAGGTGTGAATCCTGCCTTGAGATTCGGTTTCTGGTACACGTTGTACGCGATGAGTACCACCTTCAAACTTTAATTTAGAATATGCACCATTGCCTTGTATGAGAGCAATAATTTCTTTATACCCACCTACGCTATTTTCACTTGAACTGATGATCTCTACCTTCCATTTTTGCATATCCGCATAGCGGCAGTAGGCTCGAAATAAATCTCCTACAAAAATACCAGCCTCATCTCCACCTGTACCAGCACGAAGCTCTAGGTAAATATTTTTATTATCATTAGGATCTTTCGGGATTAGCAGCGTTTGTATAATGGTTTCTAATTCTTGTTTTTTGCTTTCAAGTTCTTTTAATTCTTCTTTTGCCAAATCTCCAAGTTCTTTATCTTCAAGGAGAGTTTTATTTTCCTGTATGGAAGTTATAGTTTGTAGATAAATTTTTGCGTTATCGACAATTTCAGTTATATCACTTTGTTCTTTACTAAGTGTGGTTAGTTGTTTGATATCAGAGATGATTTCTGGATCCGCCAAAAGGGCGGAAATTTCATCATAACGTTTAATAATAGGGATAAGCTTTGATTCAAGCATAGATTATATAGAAGTTTACGCGGAAATGGCAATTTTCTTTACAGCAGCATTAAGTCGACTTACACGGCGTGCAGCAGTATTTTTTTTGATAATACCTTTGCTAACAAATTTATGAAGCTCTTTATTGGCAATTTTTAATGCTTCTTGAGCCTTTGGAACATCATTTGCTGCTACGCTTTCTCGTACAGCTTTAATGATATTTTTGATTCTAGTACGATAATAGCGGTTTCGGTCAGTTCTTTTGATGGTTTGGCGGATTCTTTTTTCTGCAGATTTGTGATTTGCCATAGCTTAATTCCTTTTAATTTAATCAAATTTAAATCGCGATTATGCCATAATTTCGCTTAAATTGTGTTTAATTTGTTTGAGTATGGCAAGGTTTGATTTTGAATTTGTCATACTAGTTTAAGGAGGAAAAATGAATAAAAGAGTATTTGGTACTGATGGTGTGAGGGGGATGGCAGGTGAGGATATTACGCCATTTTTAGCTCTTAGGCTTGGTATTGCTGCTGGTTTATATTTTAAGAAATCTAGTATTACTAATAAAATTTTAGTGGGTAAAGATACGAGAAAAAGTGGCTATATGATTGAAAATGCACTTGTATCAGCTTTAACTTCTATAGGCTATGATGTGATTCAAATTGGACCTATGCCTACTCCTGCTATTGCATTTTTGACAGAAGATATGCGTTGTGATGGCGGGATTATGATTAGCGCTAGTCATAATCCATTTGAAGATAATGGAATTAAGTTTTTTGATCGTTTTGGCTTTAAACTTGATGTAGATGCTGAAAAAGAAATAGAGGCAATTTTAAGTGATGAGACTTTAATTAATAATAGTTTTAAAACTCATACAGAAATTGGTAGTTCAAAGCGTATTGATGATGTGATTGGGCGTTATATTGTACAGATTAAAAATTCTTTTCCTAAGAATTTTACAATGCAGGGAATACGAGTTGTTTTAGATTGTGCAAATGGTGCAGCATATAAGGCTGCGCCTACTATTTTTAGTGAGCTTGGTGCAGATGTTATGGTAATTAATAACAAACCAAATGGTTATAATATTAATGAGCGATGTGGGGCGATTTATCCGCAAAATCTTAGTGAAGAAGTGAAACGTTATCGAGCAGATATTGGATTTGGCTTTGATGGGGATGCAGATAGACTTGTGGTTGTAGATGATAGAGGGGATATTGTAAATGGGGATAAGCTTATTGGAGCGTTGAGTGTCTATTTACAAGAGACACAAAGATTGGCACAGCCAAAAGTTGTAGCTACTTTAATGAGTAATCTAGCTTTGGAAGAATACCTAAAGACAAGAGGTATTGAGCTTCTGCGCTGCGATGTGGGAGATAAATATGTAAGTGATTTAATGAAGAAGGAAAATCTTAATTTTGGTGGTGAGCAGAGTGGGCATATTATTTTTAGTGATTTTGCTAAGACTGGCGATGGTTTAGTTAGCGCATTGCAGGTTATGGGACTTTTAAAATCTAGCAATATGAAGAGTTCAAAGGTATTAAATCCTTTTTCTCTTTATCCTCAAAAACTTTTAAATCTTAATGTTTCTCAAAAAATACCATTAGATTCTATTCATGGCTATACAAAGTGGCTAGAGGATATACAAAAATGTGGCATGAGGCATTTAGTGCGCTATTCTGGTACGGAAAATAAGTTAAGAATTCTGCTTGAAGGTAAGGATTCTAAAATGCTAGATTCTGTTTTAGGAGATTTTAGTACTTTTTTAAGAGCCCATTTACTCTAAGGTAAGGACAATGAAAAAAATAGTTATTTTTTGTTTTTCCTTTTTTTTAACTTTTATTTTTGACCAGATAATCAAAATTTGGATTTTAAAGCAATGCGGATGGAATACTTGCTTGATTTGGAGTAGTGATGTTTTGTCTTTGGTATTAGTATTTAATAAGGGAGTGGCTTTCTCTTTGCTAAGTTTTTTGGGGGAAGGGCTAAAGTATTTACAAATATTATTGCTTATTGGCGTGTTTTACTGGCTTTTTAGATATGGGAGAGAATTTTTTGCTAGGCATATTGTAGCCTTTGGTTTTATTATCGCTGGAGGTATGAGTAATATACTAGATCGTTTTATATATGGTGGTGTGGTAGATTATATTTATTGGCATTTTTATTTTGAATTTGCCGTATTTAATTTTGCAGATATTATGATTGATGTAGGAGTGGGATTAGTGATATTAACAATGCTTTATGATAGTCGTAAGGCTAGCTCATCGCCTAAAAAATAATCTAGGGCATAGATTTTGTTATTTCTAATTTCTACAAAATTATGAGATTTTAACATTTCTAGATTCTTCAAAGCCTTGGAATCTAGTAATGATATATCTACCCCGACCTCAGATCTTAGACCTAAAAATAGACTTTCTAATTGTATATCTTGTGCATTTAGGTACTCAATAGAACGTTTGTTTGGATGGGCAATGTAGTCTTTGAGATTTTTTGTGGCTTGGAGTCGAATGGCTAGCATATGATTCAAGTTTATATCTTGATAGTTACTCTCTCTAAGAGTTTTTTTAGAAAGTTTGCCTACAGCCCCAGCCCCACATCCTATATAATCCATTCCTTGCCAGTAGGCTAGATTGTGCTTGCATTTTTTTCCATTTTTTGATACAAAATTTGATACTTCATAGGGATAAAAACCAAAGTTATTTAGGGTTTCAACTAAAATTTTATGTTGGGGAGTTTGACTTTCTTTTTCCCCTCGATTTTTAAGTCTGGAATCATCCTCAATACTAAGGCTATAAGCAGAAAGATGAGTAATAGGCAATTGCATAGCTAATGTAATTTCTTCTTTTAGACGTTTTGGATTATCAAAAGGCGTATCATAGATTAAATCAATACTAATATTTGAAATTCCTGCTTTTTGTACACACTCTAGAGCATAATAAATATCTTTTTTGCCATGTTCTCGTTCCAAATAACTTAGCTTGTCGATAAAAAAGCTTTGTACTCCAAGACTAAGGCGATTTATACCGAGATCTAGCATTTGTTTGCACCATTGTTGTGTAATAAGATTGGGATTTGCTTCAGCAGTAATCTCGCAATTATGATTTAAAGTAAAGTTTTTCCAAATAGCAGAAAAGATTTTTTCATAAAATTTGATTCCTAGGATATTTGGTGTACCTCCACCAAAAAAAATTGAATTAAGTGGTTCTTTGCATGAATTATTAGAAATATCTAAGATAAGTGCATTGATATAGTCATCATAAAGTTCCTCGCTATTTGTAAAAGAATTGAAAGTGCAATAACCGCAACGTGAAGAGCAAAAAGGAATATGAATATAAAGAGTCATTGTAATTGTGAACTTTTATTAATAATTTTTATAGCATAATTATAACTTAAATTTATACAGAAAGGATGAATTATGAAAAAACTAATGTTGATAGCTACTTTAGGTATGGCTGCATTATATGCAGATCCTGCTACAATTATTAAGAGTAAGTGTGCTGCTTGCCATGGTCAGAAAATGGAAAAAGCTGCACTAGGAAAAAGCGCAATGGTTAATACTATGAGTGCCCAAGAGATTGAAGAAGCGCTAAAGGGATATAAAGCTGGTACATTAAACAAGCATGGTCTTGGAGCTACTATGAGAGGTCAAGCAGCAGCACTTAGTGATACTGATATCGCTGATTTGGCTAAGTATATAACTACTACATTAAAATAACTTTTTGCTAGGAGAGCCTTAGCTTTTTCCTAGCCTTCTTTTATTATTTGATATCTTGTTTAATTTTTCAGTAATGATATGAATTCGGCTCTAGTTTTAGAATCGCTTTTAAAGATTCCACGCAAGGCAGAGGTATGAATAGTTGCATGTTGTTTTTCTATACCTTGCATTCTCATGCATAAATGCGTAGCCTCACAAATTACCATTACTCCTTTTGGTTGTAAAATTTCCATTAAGATATTGGCAAGTTCTGATGTGAGACGTTCTTGAATTTGTAATCGTTTGCTAAAAATATCTACTACACGTGCTAGTCCCCCAATGCCTGCTAGTAGTTTATTAGGGATATAGCCTATATGAATGTGTCCAAAAAAGGGCAGCATATGATGTTCACACATTGAATAAAACTCAATATTTTTTAATACAATCATTTCGTCAAAATTTTCTTGATTAAAAGTGCTGCCTAGTGCTATTTTTGGATCCTTTTGATAACCATTAAAAAGGTGTTCATAAAGTTTTTTGATTCTTGTTGGCGTATCTTTTAAGCCTTCCCTGTTTGCATTTTCTCCAATTTCTTTGCAAAATGCTTCAAAATCAATCATTGATACTCCTTAGTAATATTTGTTAAGCAAGGTGGCAATGCGGTTTTTGGTACTTGGGTGAGTACTAAACATATCATTGAAAATATAAGCAACTTTGCGAGTTGGATTAGAATCTATTTTGCTGTAATCATTTTGCGCATAATTTTGTTCAATTTTTTGTAATGCACGTATGAGTGGTTTTGGATCTTTCATAAGCCAAGCTGCACCAGAATCTGCCATATATTCTCGAGTACGGCTAAGATACATTTGTAAGAATAGACTAAAAATAGGTAAGATAAACTGCAAGATTAAAAGAATGTTACGCGCAAGATTAGCTCCTTCTTTGCGTTGATTGCCAAAAAAAGCAATAACAGCCCAATTAGAGGCTAGGAGTAAAATATTACTCAAAACCCCGACACATAGGGTTAGGCGGATATCTCCATGTCGGATATGGCTAAGCTCATGAGCAATGACTGCTTCAAGTTCAAGCATATCTAATTTCTGTATTAGTGTAGTAGTAAGGGCAATGAGAGATTTTTTTTCATTCCAGCCACTTGCAAAGGCATTCATATAAGGAGCATCAATAATATAGAGTTTTGGAATAAAATGAAGATTAGCACGTTTAGTAAGACTTTCTAAAATAGTATAGATTCTATATTCTAGTGTATTATCTTGTTTATGACTAATTTCTTTATATAGACTACCAGCTAATACAATATTTGAAAAATTAGCAATACTAAAAAAAATAATAAGCATAGCAATGATGACCATAGCAATGCTAGCAATAGGTGTATTTTGAAAACTAATGAGCTTATAAAATCCACTAGATAGACTATCAGCATCAATGCGGATAATGTCTATTAAAAAACCAATGAGAAAAAATATGAAAATATAAGTGAGAATAACACAGAAACTTTTAAAACGATTTCTAGCAATAATAAGGCTAAATTCCATATAATTCTCTAATCTAGTAGGATATCGCGATGAGCAAGCTCTTGGATAAAAATTGTAGCATAACTTCCTTTTGGTAAAAAAAATTCAAGTTCAAAATGAGCATTTTCTTGGATATAGCGAGTCTTAAGATTTTCTGGGTAAATCCAAGCATATCTTCTTGCTCCGGGTGCAGGTATATTTAATGGACAGTGTGTGTGTAAAATTTCGTTTTCCATTTCTAAGACTAAATTCTGTGCGCTAAAAAGCTTTGAGCCAAAAAGTGGAGCAGATGGACAAATAGACTTATTTAAAAAACGTTCAGAATCGGTCTTTAAATCTTGAGTGCAAAATAATTTGCCTCTAGGATAATGTTCCATTACATCTCCCGGAAGAATTTTAAAAAAGTGATTTTGATTTTTTAATTCTTTCAAAAGTTTGGCATCATTTAGCTGATTAAAGCCTTCAAGTTTAAGAGCAGTGCTAAGTTCGGATTTTTGAAATGAGGTTAAAATATGATTAAGCTTGATGCGTTTAGCAAGATACATATTAAAAAGATAACTTTGTAAACTTGAAAAAAGAAAATTTTTTAATGTTTTATTGCGACATACACGTTTTTTTTGCAAAATTTCAATGGCTTCTAGGTGATTATTTTGAAATTTTCCAAAACGTTGATAGCCAAAATAATTGGGTAAGCCATTTTCTAGGATTTTTTGCGCAGCAGTTTCTAGTATCAAAGCAGAACTAGGATGCACTTTTTTAAGACGGATAAAAAAAGAATTACCTTTTAGATGCCCTAACTTAATTTTATTGTCATGATAGGTTTGAGAGAGGATCTTAATTCCTATTTGCTCTAAATTTGGAAGTAGAGCTGCTAGGCTTCTGGCATATTTTTTGTGGATAGAAATGTATTGAATAGTGGTGGCGCTTTTATCTTTTAAACCGGCATATCCAAAATCTTTGCAACCAAGATGGGATGATAAAATTTTAAGCATTTCTTGAGTACTTAAACCTTTTTTACGCACCTCTAAAATAAGGTGCTCACCTTTTTGACTAAAGGGATAAAGAGGGATTTCTCTTACAAAGAAATCACGAGAATTTTGAGAAAAATAAAAGGGAATTGGGGAATGGCTTAAAGCATAAATTTGAGGTACCGGGGTGATAGACTTGGTGTTATTTAATAAAGTTTTATTCATTGCTAGATGAGAATACGGGGCAAAAAGCTGGATAGATTAGTAAGGATTTCATGCGGGATTGTGCCAAAAAAATCGCATAATGGTCTTACATCTTCAAAAACACAGATTTCATTTTGGTCACAGATAGCCGAGAAACAATCCATAGAGGTTTTAGGTAAGATTTCAAACCCATCTCGACTAAATAGTCTAGCTTTTTCACCATTTTTTTTATTGCCATCATAGCGAAAGAAGCCATCACCATATCCAATATCATAAGTACTAATAATCTCATCTTTTTGTAATATACTAGTACCACTATATCCGATTTTTGATCCTTTAGGAAGATGTTTTGTTGTAATTTTTTCTGCCCAAAGACTAAGAACCGGCTTTAGCTTATTTACTATTTCAATAGGAAAATTATAGGGTACATATCCATAAGCAGCAATACCAATGCGGACAAGATCATCTTGAATATTTGATGTGCGTAATGCTCCTGATGAGCTAAGTGAATGGAAGCGAGGAGTAGGAATAGAGTATTTTTGAGATAAATTAATAGCTTGTTCTTTTATACGAAAAAAGTGATTTTGTGAATGATAAAAATCCTCACTTTCATCATCCCCATAGCCATTGTGCCCAAATATACCAAAAATTTCACATTTCTTTTTTAGTATTTTTTCAAATACTATATTAAGCTTATCCTCATTAATGCCATTACGATTCATTCCAATATTAATCTTAAGTTCAACTTTTGCATAATTTGGGATATACTCAAGTTGTTCTATATCGTGGACTACTGGATGAAAATTTGTCGGAATAAAACTTGGAAAACGTCCATAAAAGATAGTGATATGCGGAAATAAATTCTCTATAATTTTTGCTTCTTGAATATTTTTAACAAAAACATTTTTCACTCCATATTGATGAGCTAATGGGGCTATAGTAGATAGTCCATGCCCATAGGCATTATCTTTTAGCACAAGAGCAAGTTTATCTTTATTGCCAATATGTGCACTTATGCAGTCAAGATTGTCTTTGTAATGCTTTGTATTAATTAGGATTTTTGCCATATATTATTAATTTTAATAGAAGTTATAGCCACCATGAAGGTGGCAGTTAAGGCTTATTTTTTTGGAGGTAAGCCAGAGATGTATTCAGCAAGTGCTTCTATATCTGCATCAGATATATTTTTCATTTGAGCATACATAATAGCCTTATTACCACCATTGTCAGCTGTTCCAGCCTTATAACCTTTAAGATCCTCAAGAAGTTTGTCTTTTGGAAGACCAGCAATAGGACCAGTTTTTTGACCAGGAGCTACTTTTTGACCATCTGGTCCATGGCACATTTTGCATTTATTAAAAACAGTAGGAGCTTCAGCACCAAGGCAAAGACTGGCAGCACCAAATAGCGCAAGAATAATAACTTTTTTCATTCTCGACCCTTTTTTATGTTTAAGATTTTGTCAAGCCAAAACGACAAGACATCTAGCCATTATACTACAAAAATTAAAAAAAGCTTTTATAGTTTAGTACGTGATTGTAAAGCACGTGATAAAGAAAGGGAATCTACATTGTCTAATCCAATGCCTGTTGGTATGCCTTGAGCGATTTTGCTAAAACTAAGATTAAGATCAGAAAGTTTGTCCTCTATAAATAGCATAATCGCTTCATTAGCTAAGGTAGGGGAGAAGGCAAAGATGATTTCATTAATATGGTTATTTTGTATATTTTCGCGTAGAGAGTAAGGATTAAAGTTTTCTACAGAGTTTAATACAAAATAGCGTCCCTCATAATTTGTATTTTCTTCTAGGATAAAAATATCACGTGGATGCAAGACGATACATAATTGCCCATTTAATCTGTGCTCATCAGAGCAAATATCACATAACTGGCTTTCACTAAGTGCATTACAGACTTCACAAGTGCGTATGTGAGCAATGGCTTCTTCTAGGCAGTGTGCTATTTTAATGCCTAAAAATTTATTATCTACTCCTAGCGTATAAGCCATTTTTAGAGCACTTTTTTTTCCAATAGTAGGAATTTGCTCTAAAGCTTCAATGAGAGCATTAAAGGTAATTAATTTATTTTTATAGTTTTTATTCATTTTGTTAAACCTGATTTTCAATTAGGGAAATGGTAGTATATTTAGGAATTATAAAATTTTTTGGTAGAATTCACAAGATTTTAGATTGGATATTCTAACTAGTTTTATAGTCTTTATAAATAGAAATCCTTACTTTAGATTCCCATTTGATGTAGTTAAGATTATGGAGTGATATATAGATATGGAAAGCTATGATTATTATGAGATTTTGGAGATTGAAAAAACAAAAGATAAGGATTTGATAAAAAAAGCCTATCGTAAAATGGCACTTAAATATCATCCAGATAGGAATCCTGGAGATAAACATGCAGAAGAAAAGTTTAAGCAAATTAATGAGGCATATGAAGTTTTGAGCGATGATTCAAAGCGAGAAATTTATGATCGCTATGGCAAGGACGGCTTAAAAAATGGTGGATATAGTGGCTTTAGTGGTGCTGATTTTAGTGATTTATTTGGCGATATTTTTGAAGCATTTGGTGGAGGTTTTGGCTTTGGTGGCAGAAGCGCAAGAACAAGGCAGAGAGAGAAGTTTCCACCTGATTTTGCTATAGAGTTAGAATTAAGTTTTAAAGAAGCGATATTTGGCTGTAAAAAAGAAATTGAAATAGAATATAAGAGCGCTTGCAAGGCTTGTGATGCTACAGGGTCAAAAGATGGAAAGCTTAGTGTATGTGAGCAGTGTGGCGGAAAGGGACAAGTATTTGTGCAGCATGGGTTTATGGCTGTAGGGCAGACTTGCCCTAATTGTGGAGGTGAAGGTAGTAAGGTTAGTCAAAAGTGTAAGGAGTGTAGTGGGCTTGGCTATGAAACTTTAAAAGAGAAATTTGAAGTTAATATTCCTGAAGGTGTGGATGAAGGGAATCGTTTACGTATATCTGGGCGCGGCAATGCTACAAAAAATGGGCGAGGGGATTTATACATTATCATGAATGTAGGAGAGGATGAGCATTTCTTGCGTGATGGTGATAATGTTTTTGTGGAAGTGCCAGTATTTTTTACTTCAATTATATTGGGTGAGAATATCACTTTACCAACTTTACGAGGAGAAAAAGAGTTGAAAATCCCTCAAGGTACTAAAGATGGAGAACAATTTATATTTAAGAATGAAGGTGTGAGAAATATTCATACTGGAAGCTTAGGAGCACTAGTAGCAGTGATAAAAATTACATATCCAACTAAGCTCAATAAAGAGCAGCAGGAGTTAGCGCAAAAACTGCATGAAAGTTTTGGACATCAAAGTACACCTTATAAAAATATTTTTGAAGAAGCTTGTAAAAAGATAAAAAGCTGGTTTTCTTAAAAACAAAATAAGGAAATTTGCTATAATTCAAATTAAATGATCGCGTAGCTCAGTTGGTAGAGCACTACCTTGACATGGTAGTGGTCGCTGGTTCAAGTCCAGTCGTGATCACCACTTTAGTTAAATCCATAAAATTTAATTGATGAATTGTTATAGCATTATATTTTTAAAATTCCATGCGCAGAGAAAACCAATAATTGCGCCCAGGCAAATAACGTTGATAACTATTAACATAATTAGTTCCTTTGGCATCTAGAGCAAAATCAATAAAATTAGTATTCAAGAGATTATTGATGCTAAAAGTTGCTGTAAAAAACTTTAAGAATCTATAACTTAATGCCCAATCCAATAAAACATAGTCTTTGTAATATTGACCTAAGATCGCATAAGGATCACCACCTCTTTTACTAGGTAGAGTAGGAGTTTGAAAGTTTCCTTGTAGCCTTAAATAAGTAGATAGATCTTTATAGCGATAGTTGATTTTTGCCATAAGTTTATGTTTAGGAATAGAATTGACAGCCAAGCCATAATTGGTACCAGAGAGTTGACGTGTGTATGTAAAAGCATAGGTGCTATCAAAGCTAAAACCATAAAAAGCTTGGGTTTGGATACTGGCTTCAAAACCTGCCATCATCGACTTGCCAATATTACTAAAGTAATAACATCCAACTGTAGAATCACAAGTAAAGCCACCAGGGATATTAGTGTTTTGAGTAGTGGTATTAGTTTGGATTTGATCAGTAAAGTCTGTATAGTAGCCTGTAAATATCATATAAACTTTTTTGAAGTCAAAGATACTACTAAGCTCGTAATTCCAACTTTTTTCAGCCTGTAAATCTTTGGTGCCATAGTAGTAATAACCACTATTGTCAATGTTATAAAGACCATTATAGCTTTGAGTAAGAGCGGGGATTCTCATACCACTAGCAATACCAGCTTTTAAGGTAAGCCATTTAGTAGGATTGATATTGATATAGAATCTAGGGTTTGGTCTTGCAGCATAAAGATTTGCGTAGTTATAACGTAAACCTATAGTTGTTGATATATAATCATTAATAAAATATTGTCCTTCGCCAAATACTGCAAATTGATGCATACCACGATTAAAATCTTGAGATTTAATAATAAGATTCTCATAAAGATAATAGATACCTGTAGTTACAGATATTTCTCCTGCTTTACCAAGATCAATATCATTATTGATAGTAGAACTAAGAATAATATCTTGATTGCGCATAAGATTTGCATAATTAAGAGGTCCAGTAACATTGCCATAACCAGAGGTTTGCTGAGGGATCCTATCTGTTAGTGTATATTGAAGATAGCTTTGTGTTTTTCCCCAGTAATATTTACCATCATGATTGATTACAAGATTAGTTTTATTAAAATCATTAGTGGCGCTTGTGCTTTTGCTTGAAGTATTGAGTGTTGTGTTTGTAATATGATAATACTCACCATCAAAATAGATGGTATTGCTATCATCAATTACATAGCTTACCCGAGCTCCGGTATTATAGCTATACCATTTGCCTGGTGAATGTGTGGTATAGGGATTATTACCAGGTTTTGCAATAGGTGAATAAAAATAATTTGCTCCATTATGTTGATAGGCACCACGTATGTCAAAAAATAGACGATCTTTGATTAATGGGCTAGCTAGATAGAGATTAATACCATAATTATCACCAAAATTAGCTCTTTGTTCTTGAATAGTGCTATTTATTTGAATAGATCCAGTGATTTTTTTTGGATTTTTCTTTGTGATGATATTAATGACACCGCCCATTGCATCAGTACCATAAATTATAGAAGCAGGACCACGGATAATCTCAATCCTTTCAATCATAGAAGCAGGAGGCATAAAACTTGAATGTGCACCATTAAAACCATTGCTATTAAATCCACTATTGACATTTTGTCTGCGTCCATCAATCAAGATTAATGTGTAGGCACTGCCAAGGCCACGCATTGAAATTTGATTCTGACCGGTTTTTGTTTGCTCGACATATACGCCGGGGACATCCTGGATGGCATCACCCAGATCTTTTATAGGTCGAGTGAGAATTTCTTCAGAAGTGATGACGCTAATACTAGCTGAAGCATCTTTTTTGTCTTGTGCAAAGCCGTTTGCAGAGGTGATGATAGAATCAAGATTATAGTTTTGACTATTATCTTTTGTTTGTGTTTGATTTAAAACTTCTTTTGTTTGTTGTTTTTGTGTTATTGCTTGATCGTTATCATTAGCATGAGATAGATTTGATAGCAATAAGAATGGAATGGGTAAATAGTAAGGCAATTTCATAATGGTCTTCCTTAATAAAGTAAATATTTTATTAATATAATAATGATTATCATAATTAAACTTTGTGAAGAAATAATCAAGACTTGAAAAGCATAGGTATAGATTAATGTGATAGAATGCCGAAAAAAATAGCTCAAGGATAATATTTTGAATACTAAAAATATCTCTGAAATTATTTTAAATTCTTTGCCCTTTATTCAACAATTTCGTCATAAAACTATGGTGATTAAATATGGTGGTGCAGCGCAGCTTAATCTTGAGCTAAAAGAGGGGTTTGCTAGAGATATAGCTATTTTATATATGCTTGGTATTAAGGTAGTAATCGTGCATGGTGGAGGGAGGGAAGTAAATGCAATGCTGGAGAGACTTAATATTCCAAGTGAGTTTAAAAATGGTGTAAGATTGACACAAGAGGAAGCTATTGGTGCTGTTGAGATGGTGCTTAGCGGGTCTGTTAATAAGGAGTTGAGTAGTTTTTTAAATTCCTATGGGGCAAAGGCTGTTGGTATTAGTGGTAAGGATGGGGGAGTTTTTGGAGCTAGAGAGATGCCTCTTGAGGGAATAAATGGGCATTATACAGGAGAGATTACAAAGGTGGATACCAGCCTTTTGGAGCTTTTGCTGCAAGGAGGTTTTATCCCAGTTGTTTCTTCTATAGCTTATGGAGAGGGTAAAAGTCATAAGGGATATAATGTTAATGCAGATTTTGTGGCTTGTGAGATAGCTAAGGCTATGAAGGCTTCTAAGATTATATTTTTGACAGACACAAAAGGAGTGTTAGATTCTCATGGGAATTTAATTTCATCTATTAACCAAGTAGAGTTTGAAAGATTGCGTAAGGATGGTGTGATTACAGGAGGGATGATTCCAAAAATTAGTTCGTGCTTAGAATGTATAAAAAATGGTGTGCAAAAAGCACATATTATTGATGGGAGAATTGAACATAGTATCATATTGGAGCTTTTTACAAGTAGTGGTATTGGTACAGAAATTTGCTAAATTTACTAAAAATAATGATTAAAGTTGCGTCTTTTGGGGTATTAGCATAAAAAATTCATAAAAACTTGTCAAAAAGTTTGTAAAAAAAGTGTAAAATGGCTAGATACCGCAATTTAAGGATTTTAATGAGAATCAATTTGGATAATATGGAACACTTGGATGGTGATGAGGATTTTGCAACATTGTTTGAAGCAAGTCAAAAAAATGATGATGGTGTGATTCAAGAAGCATTTATTATTAAAATTACTGATGAGAATGTGATGGTAGATGTTGGAGAAAAGGTAGAAGGTCGTTTTCCTGTAGAAGAGATCAAAGATGAGAATGGTAAGCTTTTATTTAAAGAAGGCGATAAGATTAAGGTATCTGTTTCTAAAGGTTTTGGAGAGCGTTTTAGTGTTTCTTATAAACGTGCTATTAGGTTGGAAAAAATTCAAGCAAAGATTAAAGAGCTCGGTGAGGATTATAAAGATAAGGTAGTTACAGCCAAAATTATACGAAAAAATAAAGGCGGAGTAGTATTGGAGGCTGATGGGGTTGAGTATTTTATGCCTAAATTTCATGCATCTTTTAAAGAAGAGAAGGGTAAAATAGTTGATGTTTGTATTATCAATATAAAGCCTGATCAGAATAGTATTGTTGTATCAAGAAAACGTTTTTTTGAAATTAATCATAAAAATCAGAGTGAAGGTGCCAAAAAGATTATGGAGCGTGATGGTGCTTTAGATGGTATAGTTAAGCGGATTACAAATTTTGGTATGTTTGTAGCTGTAGATGATGTAGAAGGCTTGGTTCACTATACAGAAATTGCGCATCGTGGACCAATTAATCCAGCTAAACTTTACAAAGAAGGTGATAGCGTTAAGGTAAAAGCAATTGCTTATGATGAAGATAAGGGAAGATTAAGCTTTTCTATTAAGGCATTACAAGAAGATCCTTGGAAAGAAATTGTAAAAGAACTTAAGGTAGGCTATACCATCAAAGTTAATGTTAGTAATATCGAGCCTTATGGCGTTTTTGTTGATATTGGCAATGATCTGGAAGGTTTTTTACATATTTCTGAGATTTCTTGGAATAAAGATATTAAGCATCCACAAGAAGTTTTAAGCATAGGTCAAGAGATTGATGTAGAGGTGATTGAAATTGATACAGAGACTCGTAGATTGCGTGTTTCACTGAAGAAATTATTAGAAAAACCTTTTAGCAAATTTGCCAAGCTTCATAAGGAGGGAGATATCCTAGAAGGTAAGATAGCTACTTTAACTGACTTTGGAGCCTTTGTTAATTTTGGTGATATTGATGGATTATTACGCAATGAGGATGCATTTTGGGAAAAGGGAAAGCGCTGTAAGGATGTATTAAAGGTAGGAGATGAAGTAAGGGTAAAACTTATTAAAATTGATACTAAAACAGAACGTATTTCACTAAGTTTAAAAGCACTTCAGGAATCGCCAGTAGATATTTTTGCCAAGAAGTATGGTATAGATAGTGTAATTGAAGGAGAAATTGTAGATATTAAAGATTTTGGCGTATTTATAGGTGTTGATGGTGTTGATGTTTTGATTAGAAATGAGGATTTATTGGGAGTAAATAAAGAGGAGTTGAGCAAGGGTCTTAAACTCAAGGCTTCTATTGCATTCATTGATTATACGAATGCAAAAGTGCGTGCATCTATGCGCAGATTAGAGCGTCAAAAAGAGCGTGAAGAGATAAAAAATTTTAATTCTGATGAGAAAATGACATTAGGAGATAAACTTAAAGGTCAGCTTAGCTAGACCTTATTATCTCTTATTATTTATGTGAAAAATAGATGTCAAAGGTTATAAAATTTATATTCTTAGTCTTATTCCTTGTAGGTATTATTTTAGCTATTTATGCCTTTAAAAGCTTGACTATTAAACCCAAAACTAAATTGAGTTCTGCTTATCCAGAAAATGATATTAAAATAGAAGTTCCTCATGAAAAAAAATGGTTTAATGATATAAAATCTACTCATAAGGATTTTGCTTATCCTGCAACTGAAGTTGAATTCTCTATAAATTTTTTTCAAGATGGGTATAAAAAGCAAAAAAATCAAATTGTAATATCAAATGTTGATGAAGAGACTTTTTTCTGTCTTCGTGAGATTTTAAAGGAGGAAAATATACACTTTGCTTATAGGAAAACACAAGATAGTTTGGATATAGTGTTGTATTTACAAAATACACAAGAGGGTCGTTTATTGGATCTTTTTGACTACTATGGTATACATTATAGCAAGAACTAATTTTATCAAGGAAAGGCAATGTTTAAAAAAGAGATTTTTTTGTGCTCAATTTCTAATGTTAGTAGTGGAAATTGTGCAGAGGATTGTGCCTATTGTACACAAAGTGTGCATTATAAAACTAATGTACAAACCTATAAATATAAGCCCATAGAAACTATTATCTCTGAAGCTAGAAACTTAAAATCATATGGTATGCTTGGATTTTGTCTTGTAACTTCTGGCAGAGGTTTAGATCATGAAAAATGTGAGTATATTGCTAGAGCTGCTAGAGCATTAAAAGATGATGGACTAGATTTGCATCTTATTGCTTGTTGTGGGCGAGCCGATGAAGATTCTTTAAGATATTTAAAACAAAATGGAATAGATAGCTATAACCATAATTTAGAGACTTCTCAAAGTTTTTTTTCAAAAATTTGCACTACACATACTTGGGAAGAACGCTATGAGACTTGTCAAAATGCGCTTAGAGCTGGTCTTGGACTTTGCAGTGGAGGGATTTTTGGGTTAGGTGAGAGTTGGGTTCAAAGAATGGAGCTTTTAGATTCTCTTAGATCGCTTAATCCGCATTCAACTCCTATTAATTTTTTTATTAATAATCCTGCTTTGCCAATTACTGAATCTGTTATGAGTAGGGATGAAGCACTTGAGTGTATTATTATGGCTAGAGAATACTTACCAAGAGCAAGGTTAATGATTGCTGGAGGTAGAGAGCTTGTTTTTGGTCAAGATCAGCGAGATTTGTATGAGAGTGGCATTGATGCAATTGTATTAGGTAATTATTTAACCACAAAAGGACGTACACCAAAAGATGATATTAATGAGTTGCAATCCTATGGATTAAGCATAGCAACAAGTTGTCATAATTAAGGAGCGGATATGAATATTTTTGAAAGAATTATAAAAGGGGAAGTGCCATCTAAAAAGGTATTAGAAAATGAGGAGTTTTTAGCTTTTCATGATATAAATCCTAAAGCACCTATTCATGTACTTGTGATCCCTAAGGTTTGCTATAAGGATTTTAATGAGATGCCATCAGATTTGCTTGGTAGAATGAGTATTTTCATTATAGAGGTAGCCTCTATTCTTGGAATCAAAGATAAGGGTTATCGTTTAATTACTAATGTTGGTATAGATGGTGGACAAGAGATCCCCCATTTTCATTATCATCTTTTAGGTGGTGGTAAATTAAGGTGGGATTCTTTGGCTTAATAGGGATTAATTTGAGAAATTTTTCTGCTTATGCTTTGCGACCGTTACTAGATACTGGCTATGAGGATAAAATAGAGTTTGTCTATGAGCAGATGGTGCTAAAAAAAGGTGCTCTTTATTTTGACTGGACAGCTTCTGGGCTTGCTAGTAGGATTATTGAGCAACGTATCAGTGATATTTTGCCATATTATGCTAACACACATTCCAAAAGCTCTAAGCATGCCTTACTTTTTGAAGATCTTTATAAAAACTCTAAGAAATTTATTAAAAAAGCCCTAGGCTTAGGAGAAGAATTTGGCTTGATTGCTTGTGGCAGTGGAGCAAGTGGAGCTATTAAAAAATTTCAAGAGTTAATGGGTATTTATATCCCACCAGCAACACGCACTCATATTTGCATTAAAAAAGAGCATTTACCACTCGTGGTTATAGGTGGTTTTGAGCATCATTCTAATGAGATTAGTTTTCGTGAAGGTTTATGCGAAGTGTGGAGGATTCCATTTTTGGATGATTTTGGTTTTGATTTAAATGCCCTGCAAGCTAAATTACAAGCCCAGAGTGCAGATAGAAAAATTATTCTTTCATTAAATGTGCTTTCTAATGTTACAGGAAATATTGCTCCTTATAAGGAAATTATTAATATAGTGCGTCAATTTAATGGAATTGTTGCATTGGATATGGCTACAAGTTTAGCACATTTTAAAATAGATTCTTCTTGGTTTGATGCCTGCTTTCTTTCTCCTCATAAACTACTTGGTGGGGTAGGCTCATGTGGTATTTTAGTGATTAAAAAGGCTTTGATAGATTCTAGTATGCCACCTAGTTTTGCTGGTGGGGGTGTTGTCAAATATGTAGATAGACATACTCAAATTTATGATGATGATTTTGAAGTAAGAGAGGAGGCTGGTACACCACCTATTTTACAGCTTATTAAGGCTGCTCTAGCTATAGGTCTGCAAGAAGAGATTGGTCAAAAAATGATTATGCAAAAAAAAACTATTTTAATGAGAATTTTTATGCAATATTTAAATTTAATGCCCTATATTAAAGTATATGGACAAAAGGACCATATTGGATTGCTTAGCTTTAATATTCATGGAGTTTCACCTTTTGAAATGAGTTATTTTTTAAGCCAGAATTATCAAATCCAAACTCGTGCTGGCTGCTCTTGTGCTGGACCATATGGGCATGATTTGTTGGATCTTAGCGACAATGCTTATAGAGGGGAAAATAATCCTTATGGTTGGCTTAGGGTAAGTTTACATTATACCCATAGTTTAAATGATCTTGAGAAGTTTTTTGAAGCATTAAGGGCTGGCATTCGTGTTTTTAACCCAAAATTGCTAGAATCTTGAATTTAAGGGAGTTGTTAGATGCAAAAAGATTCTAGGATTTTTGTAGCAGGGCACAGGGGGCTTGTAGGATCTGCCATTGTGAGTGAATTAAAGGCTAAGGGATATGATAATTTACTTTTAATGTCACATAACCAGCTAGATTTGAGTGATTATGTGGCATTAGAAAACTTTTTTAAAACCTATTCTCCAGAGTATGTATTTTTGGCTGCAGCTAAAGTTGGTGGGATTATGGCTAATAATATTTATAGGGCAGATTTTATCTATCAAAATTTAATGATTCAAAATCATGCCATCCATTTGTCTTATCAATATGGAGTAAAAAAATTACTTTTTTTGGGATCAAGTTGTATTTATCCAAAAAATGCTAAACAACCAATTACTGAAGATGAACTACTAAAAGGTGTTCTTGAATATACAAATGAACCTTATGCAATTGCTAAAATTGCAGGCTTAAAGATGTGCGAATCGTATAATTTGCAGTACAATACTAACTTCTTAAGTGTGATGCCTACTAATCTTTATGGTGAAAATGATAACTTTGATTTACAAAATTCTCATGTTCTTCCTGCTTTGATAGCGAAATTTCATAAAGCCAAGAAAGAAGGGTTAGAATCCGTAGAGATTTGGGGTAGTGGGTGTCCTAGAAGAGAGTTTTTGCATTCTAGTGATATGGCTAAAGCTTGTATATATGTGATGGAAAATATTGATTTTGAACATATCAAAGGTGAGGGAGAAATAAGGAATACGCATATAAATATCGGTTATGGAAGTGATGTGAGCATTGCCGAGCTTGCAGAGATTGTATGTGATATAGTGGGATATAAGGGGAAAATATATTTTGATACCACCAAGCCAGATGGCACATTTCAAAAATTAATGGATAGCTCTAAGATATTTTCTTTGGGTTGGAGACCAACCATTACGCTTAAAGATGGTATTAAACAAACTTATGAATGGTATATAACTAATGTCGCTCAATAAGAAAAAGAAACAGAATAAAAAAATAAATATTAGCTTTTTAGATAGTATAAGAATGATATTATCTCTTATTACACGTCGAGATAGAATTATTCTTGTTTTATTGTTGGGAGCTACTTTTTTTCTAACCTTTATTGAAACTTTTGGTGTGAGTGTGATTATGCCATTTGTTACTTTAGCTACTAATCCAGACTTGATTTTAGAAAATAGATTTGTCAATGTTGTGTATAGCTTTTTTGGATTTAATAGTCCAATTAATTTTATGCTTGTTTTTTGTATAGCATTAATTTGTTTTTATATTTTTCGTGCAGCTTATAATATTTTATATAATTATGCTTTGAATCGTTTTGTATATCGCAAGTACCATTATTTTTCCTATCATATTTTTTGCAACACAATTAAATCTGATTATGAAGTGTTTGCACGCAAGAATTTGGATGATATTAGAAAGGGAATCATTCAAGAGTCTTTGCAAGCTTCCCAGTTTTTATCTAGTTTTTTAAATATTTTTGCAGAAATTAGCGTGATGCTTATTTTGTATTTAATCTTGCTTTTTATTAGCTGGAAGATGACTTTGGTATTAACATTTTTATTGAGTATTAATGTATTGTTGATTGCTAAGGGTGTTGGTAAAGTTATGGGAAAGCAAGGGCAGGCTCGTCAGGAGAGTGAGCAAAAATTTTTTAAAATTATTTCTCAAAGTTTGAGTAATTTTAAGATTTTAAAACTTAGAGCTAAGGAAGAGGAGAATTTCAAGAGATTTGAAAAGGCATCTTTAGGTAGATCTAGGGCACAAACGATTTTCCATATTTTTTTAATTTTGCCTAGAAATATCTTAGAGACAGTCGGCTTTTGTTTATTAGTGGCTTGTGTGGGCTATATTTTGTATGCTTATGGAGATGCTAAGGCAGTACTACCCATTGTGTCTATGTATGCTTTGGCGCTTTATCGTGTTTTACCATCAGTAAGTAAGATTCTGGATAATTATAATACCATGCTTTTTAATGCTAAAGCAGTACAGAGTATCTATAATAATTTACAAGAAAGTATCATAATTGAGGGTAATAAAAAAATAGAGTTTAAAAGAAGTATCAAACTTATTAAACTGACATTTGGCTATCAAGATAAAAAAGAGATTTTTAAAGACTATAATTTGGAGATAAAAAAAGGGGAAAAGGTAGCTTTTATAGGTAAAAGTGGAGCCGGAAAATCAACCCTAGTGGATTTGATCATTGGTATTTTGAGACCAAAAAAGGGAAAAATTTTAATTGATGATGTAGAGCTAGATTCTGAGAATATTCGGTCTTGGCGCTCTAAAATTGGCTATATACCTCAAGATATTTATCTTTTTGATGGGAGTGTAGCAGAGAATATAGCTTTTGGAGAAAAGATAAATAAAAAACGTCTTACAGAAGTAACAAAAATGGCAAATCTTTATGAGTTTTTACAAGAAAATGGTGGTTTTGATATGCAAGTGGGCGATGGTGGGGGAAATCTTAGTGGAGGACAAAAACAGAGAGTAGGTATTGCTAGAGCACTTTATCATGATCCAGATATTCTTGTTTTAGATGAGGCTACAAGTGCATTGGATGTAGAGACGGAAAGTAAAATTATGGATGAAATTTATCAGATCGCAAAAGATAAAACCTTGCTTGTTATTGCTCATCGATTGAGTACGATTGAGCGTTGTAATAAAAAGATTGTGGTTAATATGAGAAGCCAAAAAAACTAATCAAATTGAGAAAAATGATTATTTTTGTTTAAATAATCGTATGCCTTCAACAATAAGACTAAAAATAAGTGTAATATAAACATAGGACTTTGATATGTGATAGTGAAGAGAATCGCATATTAAAACTATGCCGATTAAAATCAAAAAACATAATGCTAGAAGCTTGATGCTAGGGTGGTTATGGATAAATCTAGCGATATATCCAGATACAAAGAGCATCATACCAACTGTGATGATAATAGCTATAGTAGCTAGAAATAACATAGAATGATGAGAAACAGCTAAGCTTTCTAGCATACCTACAGCTGTAATAATGGAATCTAGAGAAAAGACAATATCTAGAATAGCTATTTCAAAAAGTACAAATATAAGATTTGCCTGTTTGTCGGATTTTGAAGTATTTTTGATTTGGGTATCAAACTTTAGATCCTTGAGCTCGATAAGCCCTTTGTAGCACAAAAATATTCCACCACAAAGTAAAAAAATATCTTTACCTGATAGATAGAATAGGATTGGTTTTGTTAATGTGATTAACCAAGCAATAGTAAAAAGCAAACCAATGCGTGTAAACATAGCTAAAAGGAGTCCTAAAATTCTTGCGATCTCTTGTTGATGTTTAGGTAGTTTAGCCGTGGCAATAGAGATGAAAATAAGATTATCTATTCCAAGTATAACTTCCAATAGAATTAATGTTAAAAGAGCAATCCAGCTTTCTGGATTTGCCAACCATTCAAACATTATAGAATCCTTATAGCCACTTTTTCTTTTTAAAGTAAATCACAGGTAAGATTGTAGAAATAACCATAATACCAATAGCAATTGGATAACCAAGATCCCAATTAAGTTCAGGCATATTTTTAAAGTTCATTCCATAAATTGTGCCAATGAGTGTCGGGGGCATCATAGCCATTGTAGCAACAGTAAAGAGCTTGATAATTTTATTTTGCTCAATATTGATTTGATTAGTAAAAAGACTTTGGACATTATCAAGAATATTCATATTAACAGCTGTAAACTCGACTAGAGAATTGAGGTCTTTTAAAACAATATTGATATCTTTTTTGATAGTAGAGCTAATTTTATCGCTTTTTAAAAGCGCAGTAATAGCTCTACGTTTATCAAATAGAGAATCACGCACACTCATATTGATCTCTTGCAGATTTGATAGTCTTTGAAGGATATTATTATAGTCAGCTTGATCTTTATCAAATACTTCTTTGCGTAAGATTCTAGTTTCTTGTCCTACATTTTCTAGCATATCAGCATCTTTTTCTACACGCACTTCATAAATTTTGCTAAAAATATCCGCACCATTCTCAAAGTTTTTGGGATTGGCTAAGACTCGTTGTTGGATCTCATCAAATACTTTAAAGTCTCCATAACGGATTGTAAATAAGATTTTATTGTGTAATAAAAAGGTTACGGTTTCATTTTTTAGCTCTAGTTGCGCAGTGCGCATAAGAAAATAACTATTAATTGTAATACTTGAATTGTCTTCCCAATAGCGAGCACTCTGTTCAATCTCTTCTCTTTCTTCTTTGGTAGGAATATCTAGTTTAAAGGTTTTAGAAATATAGGCTACTTCATCAGTAGTGGGATGGAGTAGATCAATCCATAAAATCTGTGCGTGATCTAGATTAATTTGTGTGCTATTACTAAAATTTTCTCGTACTACAAAAGTATTTTTTTTGATAAATATATTCATCATTCTTTTTTATCCAATACTTCAAATGCAGGTAGAATCTTGCCTTCTAAGAGTTCTAGAGAAGCTCCACCACCAGTAGAGATAAAGCTCATATTATCGCGTTCACCAGCCTTATCTACAGCATCAGCAGTATCTCCTCCTCCAATCAAAGAAAAGGCATAAGTATCAGATATAGCATGAGCTATAGAAAATGTGCCGCGAGAAAATTGAGGTTCTTCATAGATCCCAAGAGGACCATTCCAAATGATTGTATTGCTATCTCGGATAACTTGATTAAAAAGTCTAGTACTTGCAGGACCAATATCAACAGCCATATAGCCTTCTGGAACATCTTGAGCAGGAATTGTTTTAATATGACGATTAGAATCAAGAGAGGTGGTAGCTATAACATCCACTGGTAGATAGATTTTTGTACCTTTCTCTTTAGCAAGATTTAAGATTTTTTTAGCATCCTCAATTAGGGCATCTTCAATTAGGGATTTTTGCATATTATAGCCTAAGGCTTTTAAGAAAGTATTGCTCATCGCTCCACCAATAATGACTTTATCCACGACCTGAAGGATATTATAAAGCAGAGCTAGCTTAGAGCTTACTTTGCTTCCACCGATGATAAGCAGCATCGGCTTAATAGGGTTATTTAGCGCTTTTGCAAATGAATCAATCTCTTTTTTAAGTAAAATTCCAGCTACCTTTTGCTGTGTGAATTTAGCAATGCCATATGTGCTAGCATGTGCGCGGTGGCTTGTGCCAAAAGCATCATTTACATAGATATCACATAGTGTAGCTAGATTCTGGCTAAAGGTATCACTATTTTTTTCTTCCCCTTCATAGAAGCGAATATTTTCTAAAAGGATGATAGCGCCTTTATTTTTTTGCAAATCACGAGCACGCTCAATTGATTCTGCAAATAAAACACTGCGACCTAAAAGTCTTTCAAGACGTTTTAATATATGTTGAAGAGAAAACTTAGAATCTCTACCCTTTGGTCTACCAAGATGGCTAATCAATGTGATACATGCAGCATTAGAATCTATACAATGATTAATAGTTGGGAGTGCTTCTCTAATTCTTGTGTCATCAGAAATATTAAAATCTTTGTCCATCGGGACATTAAAATCAACACGGATAAGAACTCTAGCATTACTAAGATCAATATCTTTAATACTCTTAGTTTGTTGCATAAAATGGATACCAGCTAGCATGATTACTCCTTATAAAGATTTAAAACATTTCTTTAAGTCGAATTTTACCAAACTCTACGCCTGGTTGATTATAGGTATTGATATTTAAAATCGCACCCACTACAGAGGTGAGTAATTCAAAATAGATAATAAGTCTACCAACACTTTGTTCACAGAGTTCAGAAATCTCAATGTGATCAGTAGGTATGCCTTCATTTTGAATAGTCTGCATAGTAGCTAATTGCTGCATCCCTAGTAGTTTAGCAAAAGATGTATTGTTTACAAAATTAGTGCTTTCTAAATGAGGCAAGGATATTTTAGGGATTTTGGGTTTGGTATATTTTGCTTGATTGAGACTTAAAAAAGTGATGGTTTTATCCATGATGCCTTGTGTAATAAGTTGTAAAAATGAATGTTGGTCAATGCTGCCAATAAGTCCGATTGGCGTTAGACTGACTTTTTTACCATAAGCATCAATTTTTCCTAAAGATTCCCCCCAAAGCTGGACATACCATGCATTAAAATGTTTAAAAACATTAGAATAAGAAAATAGGATATTAATAGGATAGCGTTCTTTATTTTTAGCAAAAAAGATAGCCTTGCTTAAGAGATGGTCTTGTTCTCTTGCTAAAAAAGAATTTTGGAAATAACGCGCAGAATCTAAGAGTTCTTGTGTATTGTAACCAAGTAGGCATAAAGGTAGGATACCAACAGTACTTAATACCGAAAATCTACCTCCAACATTTTTATCAATCCCAAAACACTCAAAATTTGATTCTTTAGCAAAATGCCATAATGGAGAATAATAGTCTGTAATAAAAATAAGGTGTTTTTTGTGATCAAAAAGGCGGTATTTATGGATAACAAATTTTAGGAGAGATGAGGTTTCAATTGTAGTGCCAGATTTAGAAATAGTGATAAAAAGCGTATGTTTTAAAGAGATTTTATTTAGAGTTTCTTGAATGGCAATAGGATCGGTATGTTCTAAATATTTTAGTTTAATATTTTTGCGACTAGGAAGGTGTTTAAGCATAGAATCAATTGCCTTTAGTCCAAGCGAGCTACCACCAATACCTATAATCACAATAGTTTGAATTTGACTTAGAAAGTTTATATTCTCTTGCATATAGGCTTTAGAATCAAGAAGAGCTTGTTGATTATAAACTAGATCATAATACCCCGTTTTTTTCTGTGCAATTTCTTGTGTAATAAGCTCAAAGGCTTTGTTTAGCGCCGCACTACTAGGATTTGCTAATTGATTATCTAAAAAGTTGGTATTAAAGTGCGAAAATTTAAGCATTGACTTTCTTTTAGTGATTTAGAGCATAGGCACACATATCTACTAATCGATATGAATATCCCATTTCATTGTCATACCAAGCTAGGATTTTGATGCTATCTTCTATAACTATAGTTTTATCAGGGACAATAATGGCACTATAGCTAGAACCAATAAAATCGCTAGAGACACATTTTTCTTCATCGACCTTGATAATACCTTGGGGCATATTTTGATTACCTAATTCCGCTTGTCTAAAGATATTATTGATACTTTCAGCATCAGTTTTTTGGCTAAGTGTAGCGCTTAGATCTATGATGCTTACATCTGGAGTGGGCACTCTTATAGCAAAGCCATTAAGCCTGCCAGATAGCTCTGGCATCACAAGACCAATAGCTTTTGCAGCACCAGTGGAAGTGGGAATCATATTGAGTGCAGCAGCACGAGCTCTTCTTATATCTTTATGCTTGACATCTAGTAGATTTTGGTCATTTGTGTAGCTATGAATAGTGGTCATAAGTCCATGTTTGATGCCAAAATTTTTATGTAATATTTTGATAACAGGTGCAAGACAATTTGTTGTACAAGAGGCATTAGAAATGATTGATTGCCCTGCATATTCTGTATGATTTACCCCATATACAAAGGTCGGAGTATGATCAGCAGGGGCAGAAATAATAACTTTTTTTACATTTCCTTTAAGATGAGGTTTTGATTTATCAAATGAGTTGAATTTACCGGTACACTCAATAACTGCTTCTGCTCCATATGTGCTAAAATCTAGCATCTCAATATCACGATTGCTAGTGATTTTGATGTTTTTGCTATTTCCAATTTGTAAAGTGGTATCATCAATTTTTTGGACATCAAAAAAACGATGAACAGAATCATATTTGATAAGATGTAAAAGTGTATTAATATCTGTAGTTGTGTTAATAGCAACAATTTCTAGATCATTTCTTTGGGCAACAATTCTTATAACACATAGACCAATTCTACCGGTTCCATTAATAGCAATCTTTCTCATTATTACAGGCTCCTAGGTTTATATTTTTGATACACTTATTTATAATCTTAATTTTCGCATTTAATGATATTTTTAAAACTTAATGTACTAGTCAATTTTGACTTAAATTTGTGAAATGCTATT
Source organism: Helicobacter anseris (assembly GCA_004368235.1). Lineage (GTDB taxonomy): Bacteria > Campylobacterota > Campylobacteria > Campylobacterales > Helicobacteraceae > Helicobacter_H > Helicobacter_H anseris_A. The sequence continues at coordinate 105,422 of JXTW01000003.1, forward strand.
ATAGAATTATTTCTTAATATTTTAAAGTTTTATTATGATTATAGATATACTAGTTATAGAAACTTGATGAAATGGGAGCATACCCTGTGCTTTTTCTTGCTTTTTAGAAAAAAAATCTGTAGAATATTGAGTTTCTGAAACAGAAAACAGATTAAAACCGGAAGGAGTCTCCTTAAAATGAATAAAGCAGAATTTATCGAATTGGTAAGAGAAGTTAGCGATTTTTCAACTAAAAAAGAAGCTGAAATGGCTGTAAATGGGTTTGTAGCAGCTGTTGAAAAAGCACTTTCTAAGAAGCAGACTATTGAACTTGTAGGTTTTGGTAAATTTGAAGCAGTAATGCAAAAGGGAAAGGAAGGAAAAGTTCCTGGTAGCAACAAAACTTATAAGACAAAAGATAAATATGTTCCTAAATTTAAACCTGGAAAAGGTCTTAAAGATCTTGTAGCTAAGGCTAAGTAAGGTTTTTCCTCTTGGATTCCAAGAGGTATGTCCCCGTAGCTCAGCTGGATAGAGCGTACGATTCCTAATCGTAAGGTCGTGGGTTCGAATCCCGCCGAGGATACCATGTAATTCTATAAAGATACTATAAATTCTGTTAAGTTAAAATTAAAACTCGGAGTAGCTTGTTATGGAGCAAACTTTATCTATTATTAAGCCTGATGCTGTTAAGAAGGGTGTAATTGGAAGTATTATTACAAGGTTTGAAAGCAATAATTTGAGGATTGCTGCTATAAAAAAGATTAAACTAAGCAAACAGGATGCGCAGAAATTCTATGCTATTCATAAAGATAGACCGTTTTTTGATGGTTTGGTAGAATTTATGACAAGTGGTCCTGTAGTGGTAATGGTACTAGAGGGGCAAAATGCTGTAAGTAAAAATCGAGAACTTATGGGTGCAACTAATCCTAAAGAAGCAGCTGCTGGGACAATTCGTGCTGATTTTGCTGATAGTATTGAGGCAAATGCAGTGCATGGTAGTGATAGTATGGAGAATGCAAAGATTGAGATAGATTTCTTTTTCTCTGGTCGTGAGATATGCTAGGTATTTGATTTAATCAATGAAGGTTATTTTTAGTAAAATTACTTCACAGCCTAAGCATTTTGTATTTAAAAAAGATTCTATGGTTTTAGAATGCGATATTAGTAGAAAGAGTCATAATATCGCCTTTCTTTCTGGTGTTATTAGAGGGGATATTACTTTAAGATGTGATCTAAGTGGAGAGGAGTTTAACAAGCATATTAACCAAGAGTTGGTTTTGTATATTTCAAATGGTATGTGGGATACACAAAGCCAATCAGATCTGATGAGTTTTGATGTCATTGAATTTTTTGATGGCTTTATTGATATAGAATATTTTTTAAATAGTGAGATAGAATCTATTAAATCTGATTATCATATTAAGGAGTAAGTTATGGCAGTACCAAAGAGAAGAGTGAGCAAAACAAGAGCAGCAAAGAGAAGAACTCATTATAAGGTTAACTTGGCAATGCCAGTGAGAGATAAAGATGGTAGTTGGAAAATGCCACACCATCGCAATAAATTTAGTGGTTTATATAACTAGTTTGGTGCTAAATGATTAAAATAGCCATTGATGCAATGGGTGCAGACCATGGAGTCCAGCCCATTATTGATGGACTCTTTGCGGCTTTTAAGCGAGAGGTTTTTTTTGCCTATTTGGTAGGAGATCGTGAATTAATCAAACAGCATCTTAAGGTTACCCATAAGAATATAGAGATTATTCACTGTGATGATTATATTCGTATGGAAGAGCAGGCTAGCACGACTACTAGACGTAAAGAATCCTCGATTTATGTTGCTATGGAGTTGTTGAAGAATAAGCAAGCAGATGTCCTTATTTCTGCTGGGCATAGTGGTGCTACGATGAGTTTAGCAACTTTGCGTTTAGGTCGCATAGCTGGTGTATTAAGACCAGCAATTTGCACTATGATGCCTACAATTAAAAAGCGACCAAGTTTGATACTTGATGCTGGTGCTAATACTGATTGCAAACCAGAGTTTTTGAAACACTTTGCTATTATGGGGTATGAATATGCAAGGAATGTTTTGGGTTATTCAAATCCTAGAGTTGGTCTTTTAGCTAATGGCGAAGAAGATTCTAAGGGGAATGAATTGACTAAAGAAGCTTTTAAACTTCTGCGTCCTTATAGTTTTTTTAAAGGAAATGTTGAAGGGAATGATATCTTTAATGGTAGTGTAGATGTAATTGTTTGTGATGGGTATAGTGGAAATATTGTACTTAAGGCTAGCGAAGGGGTTGCAAGTTCTGTATTTGCTCTTCTTAGGGATGAAATTAAAAAATCACCATTAGCAATGTTGGGTGCACTTTTGTTAAAACCATCCTTTAGGGCTTTGAAAAAAGAAACAGATTATGCAGAGTATGGTGGAGCACCACTTCTTGGAGTAAATGGCAATGTGATTATTAGTCATGGCAAAAGCAATGCTAGAGCCATAGAGTGTGCGATTTATCAAGCGCTTAAGACTAAAAAAACAGAGATTAATCAAGAAATTGCACGAGCTTTTGAGCAAGAAGTATAGGAATTAAAACTTAAGGAAAGATAAACCATGTATGCAGCACTAAAATCTATCGCTTCTTATATTCCCACTAAGTGTGTGAGTAATCATGATTTTGAAAAGATTTTGGATACTTCTGATGAATGGATTATTGAGCGTACTGGTATTTCTACGCGTTATTTTGCATTAGATGGTGAGGATACGAGCGATCTGGGTGCGAAGGCTGGTGCTTTAGCTATTGAGCGTGCGGGATTAAAGCCTAGTGATATAGATCTGATATTAGTTGGTACACTTAGCCCAGATTTTTTAGGTATGCCATCTACAGCCTGTTTGGTTGCTAGAAAACTTGGATTGAGTAATTGCCCAGCTTTTGATATTACGGCTGCTTGTACAGGATTTATTTACTTGCTTGCAACAGCTAAGGCTTTTGTGGAATCTGGTATATATAAAAAAGTATTGATTATAGGCGCAGAAAAAATAAGTAAAATTTTAGATTTTAGTGATAGAAGCACTTGTGTGCTTTTTGGAGATGGAGCTGGAGCTGCTGTGATTAGCACTACTGATGATCCAAAAAAGAGTATATTAGATGTGCATATTTCTGGGGATGGGAATTTTTCTTCTTTATTGCAGACGCCGATTTCTTCTTTAAAAAATGATGCAAAACAATGTTTGCAGATGCGAGGTAATGAAGTATTTAAAATCGCTGTTAAGACACTTGTTACAGATGTTGAAAATATTATGCAGAAAAATAATATTACTTCAAAGGATGTAACTTATTTTATCCCTCATCAAGCAAATTTAAGAATTATTAAAGCTGTTGGAGAGCGTTTAAGTTTCCAAAAAGAGCAAATTATTTTATCTGTGCAAAAATATGGTAATACATCTGCTGCTAGTATACCTATGGCTATGAATGATGTATATGAATCTGGAAAATTAAAAAATGGGGATTTGATGGTTTTAGATGCTATTGGTGGTGGACTTACCTGGGGATCTGCACTGGTGTATTTTGATGGTAATTAATCTTAATTGATTAAAACTAGTTATTTGCTTTATAAATTTTATATATTTTACTTTATAATTACAAAGCCTGAATGATTCGTGTTTTTTAATTGTTCGTCCGTTAAATAATATATTTTTAGGCGAGGTGTAATGGCTTTGTGTGTTCGGTATTTTTGCTTGAGACTCTAAGAGTTTAGAATCTGCCGCCTAATAAGTCTTCCTTTGCCTTGTTTTATGGCTATTGGGCTTAAACATTTTAAATAGCGGTTGTTTGGGTTTATCATATTATTAAGGAGAGTAATGGAATATAGGGTTTTAATACTAGGTAGTGGGGGTAGAGAATATGCAATTGGGCTTCATCTTTTAAAAGATTCTCGTATCAAGACTTTGTTTTTTGCTCCTGGTAATGGTGCTACACAAAGACTTGGACAAAATATAGATTTTATAAATGTGGATCAGTTAATTAAGGAAATACAAAAAAGAGAGATTAATTTTGTTATTATTGGTGCAGAGAATTTTATTGCAGATGGCGTAAGTGATGCCTTAAGATTAGCTGGTATCAAAGTTTTTGCCCCAAGCCAGAAAGCTGGGAAGCTAGAAAGTTCTAAGGCTTTTATGAAAGATTTTGTTACACGCTATAATATACCAACAGCACGCTATGTACAAACAGATAACTTAGATGTTGCTAAGGCATTTTTACAAACTTTAAAATCACCCTATGTGATTAAAGCCGATGGTCTGTGTGCTGGTAAGGGAGTAGTTATTGTTGAGGACATTGATGAGGCTTTTAAGACTGTAGAAAAATTTCTTAGTGGAGAGGCTTTTGGTCAAAGTGGGAAGAGAGTGGTTATTGAGGAGTTCATGGATGGCTTTGAGCTTTCTGTATTTGCTATTTGTGATGGTGAGGATTTTATCCTCTTGCCAGCTTGTCAAGATCATAAGAGACTTTTAGATGGAGATATGGGACCTAATACCGGTGGAATGGGTGCTTATGCCCCTTCTCCTCTTTGTGATGATAAATTGATGGAGAAAATTAAAACACGTCTTATTGCCCCTACGCTTGCAGGGATGAAAAATGAGGATAATCCTTTTTTAGGTGTTTTATTTGCTGGGGTTATGGTGAGGCAACTGGGAGATGAGTTTGAGCCTTATTTACTTGAGTATAATGTACGTTTTGGAGATCCAGAATGTGAGGTTTTGATGCCACTTTTAAAGACACCACTTATTGATATTTGTGAAGCTGTTTTAAGAGGAGAGCTATCAAAACTTAAGGTTGATTTTCATAATAAAAGTGCAATGGCAGTAGTTGTAGCAACAAAAGAATATCCATATAATAAGCCAATAGCTCAAAAAATTTCTTTTAAAGATTATGATGGTAGTTTGGGGCATTTTGTTTTTGCAGGGGTTGAAAATAAAGAAGGAGTTTTATTTGCTAGTGGTGGACGTGTACTTCTTAGTATCGGTGTAGCTAAAGATTTGAAAACAGCACATTATAATGCTTATAAGCTTTTAGAAAGTATAGAGTTTGATGGTATGCATTATCGTAATGACATTGGATATAGGGCTTTAAAATGAGGTTAGATAGCGATAAAATTGAAGAAATACTTTATAGAGAGAATCTTAAAATTGCCCCATTTTCTAAACGTGTTTTGGCTTATTTGATTGATGACTTATTAATCGCATTCATTTTTTTTATTATGTTTTTTTCTCAATTCTCTAGTTTGAGGGGAAATGAATTAGCTTTGACACAGCTTGTGGGTAGCTTATCTATTTATGCAGTTATATTACGTTTTTTCTATCAGAGTATTTTTACCTATCTTTATGGTGCTAGTATTGGAAAGATGATTATGCATATTAAGATTTTGCAAATAGATAGCTTAGATTCCCCAGATATGTTAAATGCGCTAGCGCGTAGTTTTTTTAAAGAGATAGGACAAGCACTATTATATATTACATATTTTTTTGCTATTAATGATCCACTTGTTAGAACATTGCACGATAGAATTGTAAAGAGTGTGGTCATTATGCAGGATTAGTTCTTGAAGGGTTTTGTTGTTTTTTTGATATTAGCCACGTGCCTATTAGCACAAGTAGCAGAACAAAAAAAAGATTCAAATGGTAATAAGATATTTGAGCTTTTAGCAGATAAAGTATATGCAGAAGGTAATAAAGTATATGCAGAAGGTAATGCTGTTTTATTAAATAATGATGCCTATATAATAGCTAAAAAAATTGTTTTTGATAGATCAAAAAAGATTGCAGATATTAGCGGGAATGTTAAGATTTATAAAGGTGGAAATCTTTTTGCTAGTTCAGAAAAGACACAGATTCGTCTTAATGATAAATATGCCCTTATTGAACCATTTTATATACAAGATACTACTAGTGGAATGTGGGTCAGTGCACTTAGTGCAAGTAGTCAAGATGGTGTTTATAGTTTTAAAAAAGCAATAATTTCTGGTTGTAGTATTGAGCGTCCCATTTGGCATATGAATATCAGTTCTGGATATTTTGATAGTAATAAGTCTAGGCTTAGTATTTGGAATCCAACTATATATCTTGGTGATGTTCCTATCTTTTATTTTCCCTATTTAAGGGTGTCAACTAATAATGAAAGGTCAAGTGGTTTTCTTTTTCCAGGATTTGGTTCATCAAATCGAGATGGTTTTGTTTTAACTCAACCTTTTTATATTGCTCCACAAAGTTTTTGGGATATGACACTATCTCCTCAAGTGCGTACAAGTCGTGGTGCAGGTGCTTCTTTAGAGCTTAGAGCAGTTAATTCTTCTAATGATAATTTTCTACTTAACATAAAATATCTTTATAGCAAGGATGCTTATAGAAATTATTGGAATCTAAGAAATAAACATGTATTTGGTTTTGATTTTTTGCACTCTAGCGCTAATGTGTTGCAAAAATATTTTGGATTAAAAAATAGTCTTGATAATGGAATTTATCTTGATTTTTTATATATGAACGACTTGGATTATTTGCGTTTTGATAAGTATAATGCATTGATTACTGATGGTACAAGAGTTTCTAAAATTAATCTTTATTTACAGAGTGAAAATCATTACTATGGACTTAATTTTCGCTATTTTTTAAATCTTAATAAAATTAACAATGATACAACATTCCAAACTTTACCAACTTTGCAATATCATAAATACTTAAAGCCTCTTTTTTATAAGGGGCTTTTGTATTCTATTGATTATGAGATGAAAAATATAGCTAGAACAGTAGGGTATGGCTATGTAGAAAATAGCCTTTCCATTCCTATTGGTATCCAGCTATCTCTTTTTAATAAGTGGCTTTCCTTTGGTGCATGGAGTGATTTTTATGTAAGTAATTTAGCAATATATAATCAGCAAAATAGTTTTATTGGCACAGGTTTTGAGAATTCAAAAACAGGTAATTATCTTTCGGCTAATTATACTTTTAACATTAATATGGATTTGGCAAAAGACTATAATAAAGTTTTCCATATTATGCAATTTGATGTATCTTTTAGTGCTCCTTATTTAAGGTTTAGTAATGGATTATTAAATCCTGTTTTTCTTAATAGTGCACCTGGTTATGTAGCTAATAAAGATGGTAGCTATACCATTAATGGTAGAATTTATGATGATTATTGGAATCCAATTATTATTAATGATTATGCTGCTGGATCTAGAGTGATAGATCTTAAATTCTACCAGTATTTTTATGGTGCTGGAGGCAGGGAGCTTTTTTATTGGAGGATGTATGAAAGATTGAATTTAGATGATTCTATTTCATTTTATCGACTACCTCTAGAGAATAAGATTGGATTTTCTCCAATAGATGGACTAGATATTTCTAGCATTATTTCTTATTCATTTTTTTGGCAAAATTTCCAAGAAGTTTCACTAAGTGCAAGCTATCGCCATAAATATCTTTACAGCTCTCTTACTTACTATATTAAAAATCAGTTTTCTGATTTAACAACTCTAAAGCAAGAAACAACTGCTAATAACTTAAGTTTTTCCTTTAGCAATGACTTTGGTTATTTTGGTCTTGCAGCATCATTGAATTTAAATTTTAATAATCTCAAGCAGTATAACGGGGATATTTCATCTATCATTACGAATTGGTCAATTGGAATTTTTAAAAATATTCGTTGTTTTGGTTTTGGCTTAAAGCTAGCTTCCACTAGGACGCCTATTCTGACTAATGATTCCACGGCTACTGGAGGGTTTGCTACTAGTGTTTTAAATAATACTTATCTAAAATTTGAATTTAGTTTTTCTCCTTTGGCACAAAGTGGTCTTACTTATCGATTTTATAATCAATAGAGGGCTTTTAAATTTTGGATAATAGGGGTTATTTGCGATATAATGTATTTTTTTTAAGGGTTAAGTAATGCAAGAAATACAGATTATACATAATGAAACAAAAGAGCTTTATAAACTTGATTATGTAGCTAAACAGGCGAGTGCTTCTTTATTTTATCAAAATGGTAAGACAGTGATATTAGCAAGTATTGCTATTGCAAGTAAGGATAGCGATGGAGACTTTGTGCCATTTAGTGTTCAATATATTGAGAAAGCTTATGCAGTAGGACGATTTCCCGGAGGATTTGTAAAGCGTGAAGGTAAGCCGGCTGAATTTGAGATTCTTACATCAAGGATTGTTGATCGTACTCTTCGTCCTTTATTTCCTAAAACCTACAGAAGAGCTACGCATTTAACTATTTTTGTTTTGAGTTATGATGGAAAAAGTGATTTACAAATTGATGCTTTAAATGCTGCAGCAAATGTGTTATTAATATCAGAAGTACCATTTGCATTGCCTATAGCAGGTGTGAGGGTTGGTTATATAGATAATTCATTTGTGCTTAATCCTACTCCAGAGATGCTAATGCATAGTACTCTAGATTTGTTGGTATCAGGTAGTTTTAATGATATTTTAATGATAGAGATGAAGGGAGCTTCTAGCAATGGCATAGATGAAGAGAAGTTTTTAGAAGCAATTTGTGTTGCCAAAACAAAGATTAAAGCTTTATGCGAGGAATATCATACCCATATTGCTAAGCATAAGAAACCTATTTTGGATTTAGATTTGCAAGATGTTTATTATAGTCTTGAGTTAGAGGAAATTCTTAAAGATTGTTATAAAGAGGAGTTGAGTAAAATTTTAAATCAGATGGCAAAGAGTGAAAGAAATTCTGATTTAGATTGCTTATGTAATAAATTAATAGATAAGTTTGGTGATCAGTATGATTCTAAAGTGATTGTTCATACGCTTGAAGTATATAAAAGATCGTTAGTACGTAATCAAATTTTGAAAGAGCGTATACGTATAGATGGCAGAAAACTTGATGAAGTGAGATCTATTAGTATAGATACAAATATTTTACCCTGTGCACATGGAAGTGCTTTATTTACACGTGGACAAACACAAGCATTAGTTGTAGCTACACTTGGTAGTGAAGGTGATGCACAAAGCAAAGAGATTTTAGGATCTAGCGCGCAAAAAGACTATTTTACATTTCATTATAACTTTCCAGGCTTTAGTGTAGGGGAAGCAAGTATGATAGGATCTCCCTCTCGTCGTGAATTAGGACATGGTAATTTAGCTAGGAAGGCTTTAGAATCTTGTATTGTAGATAAAACTCAAACTATTCGTCTAGTTTCAGAAATTTTAGAATCCAATGGATCTAGCTCTATGGCAAGTGTATGTGGAGGATCTTTGGCATTGGCAGCTAGCGGGGTGAAAACAGATAGTCTTATAGCTGGAGTGGCAATGGGTCTTGTTGTTGAAGAAGATCAGTATGCAATTTTGACAGATATTATGGGACTGGAAGATCATGATGGGGATATGGATTTTAAGGTAGCTGGTAATAATCAATATATTACAGCTATGCAAATGGATATTAAGCTAGGTGGTCTTAGCATAGATATTTTAAAAGAAGCTTTATATCAAGCTAAACGTGGTCGTGAGCATATTTTAGAGATTATGCAGGAGGCTAAAGAAAAGATTATTATCAATGATTTGGTATTGCCAAAAAGTGAGGAGTTTGATATCCCATCCTCAAAAATCGTTGATGTTATTGGTGTTGGTGGCAAGGTAATTAAGGAAATTATCGAGAGATTTGATGTAAGTATTGATTTGGATCGAGATAATGGTAGGGTAAAGATTTTTGGTCTAGATTCTTCTTTAGTGTTAGAAGCAAAGGATTTTATCTTAGAGCTTGTAGGAGAAAAAAATCCCTACAAAATAGGACAAGAAATCCAAGGGCATGTTAAACGCGTAGTTGATTTTGGAGTATTTGTCAGTTTACCAAAAGGAGGAGATGGATTATTGCATATGAGCAAGTTTATTAAAAATAAACTAGAAAAGCCTAAGCAATATTTTCAAGAAGGTCAGCGTGTGCGTTGTATTATTAGTGGATTTAATAAGGGTAAAATAGATCTTGATATTTTAAGATAATCTATTTTTGTATAAATTTGATATAATGGAGCTTCAAATTTTCAAGTAGGGGATAGATCCGAAAGAAATAAAATTGCAAAGGAGTAAGTATGAAGTTTTTTTTAACTTTGTGTTTTGGTTTAATGGGATTGGCTTTTGCTGATGAGATGGGTACAAGTATGGTTCAGGCATATTCAGTACTTGGTGCTGTTGTAGGTCTTGGTATTGCAGCACTTGGTGGTGCTATTGGTATGGGTCATACGGCTGCTGCTACTATTTCTGGTACTGCTAGAAATCCCGGCATTGGTGGTAAGCTTTTTACAACAATGTTTATTGCGTTAGCTATGATTGAAGCTCAGGTTATTTATACTTTAGTCTTTGCTGCAATTGCTCTTTATGGGAATCCTTTTTTAGGATAATCTTTTCCCCTTTTTAGGGGTGTTTGCGCTGGTGGTGGAATTGGTAGACACGCCATCTTGAGGGGGTGGTGAGGCAACTCGTGCGAGTTCAAATCTCGCCCAGCGCACCATAGTTTTTATTGCCGAAGTGGTGAAATTGGTAGACGCGCTAGACTCAAAATCTGGTGGGGGTAACCCCGTGTCGGTTCGATTCCGACCTTCGGCACCACTTTGTATTCTAAATACCTTAGATAAATATCTGGTCTAAATGTAGAGCTTATTAGCTATTATAAATTTTATATAGGTAAGCTTTTAATGATTTTGTGAGATTATTTATTATCTAAAATTGCTAAGCTCTCATAAATTTCTCTCTGCTATTCATCTTAGTTTAAAAATCACAAATTAGATATAAGTATCATAAATATGATCAAAATATAAAATTCATTTATGCCATACTAAAAAGTGTTTTTATCATCAAGTAAACCTAATCATAAAATTTGATGAGGATAGGGATATTAGAATATCACATCTAATTTTTATTAACTAATTTTAGCCCCATAAAGCTAGCTATAGAATTTTTAGCGTCTAACTCTTGGGCTTGGGCGTATGAAGCCATTATTTTTTTCATTAAAGTGATTTTGGCTATTAAAGCTAGAATCTTCTGCTCTATTTATATTTTGATATGGTCTAAATGTATTTCTTAGACTACGTTTTTGTGCAGGTGATTTTGGACGATAGCTTAGTGAACCTTTTCTCCTGGTCGGCGGCTGACCAAATTTATAGCGTATACCAGCTGATATTAACCAGTAGGTATTAAGTCTGCTTAAAAATTCTGTGCTAAAGTCAGCAAATAGTTTTAGACTATCATTAAAAAATAAAACATCTGTTCCTAATCCCAATGAGATTCTATGACTGCCTTTTTTAGCATCATTATATAATGGTATATTAGCATCATCTACTAGTGTAATATTCCCTCCAAGGTTGAGATCATAGCTATAGGCTAAAAAACTTCTAGCACGTACAGCAAAATTTTCATATTCATAGCGTTTAACGCCTAAAACTCCTAGTTTAGTGATGAATGCAAATGAGGTATCTAATCGAGATAAAACACGATATCTGGAGGTAACATCTATAAAGTCAAAATGATGACCAAATATTACACCAGGAGTGAGAGATAAGTAAGGTTGGATAAAAAAGCTTGGATCTCTCACATATCCAGTGGCTGTACCATTTCGGCAAAAGAGCATCCCATCACTTCCTTTTTTACAGGTTTCTGTTGTCTTTTTTCTAGCATTTCTAAAGGGAAAGAAGCTATAGCCAAATCTAAAGTCTGCTATTAGCATATGACCTAAAAAATTAACAGGATCTTCAGATTGATAAAGAGTATTATTAAAGCTTGTAATGATGTATTTAAATTTAGTATCTAGGAAAATTGTATCATCTTTAATATAGCCAGCATAAGCACCTAAGCCATAACTATTAGAGGTACCGTTGTATCCATCATCATGTCCATACATTTGAAGGAAGTCAAAGCTGCCTCCATAAAAATAACGCATATCTCCTCTATTTTTCCCATAATCAAATCCGCCTTGAAGGCTATAAAATAGGTTTTGTGAGGTCATATCTTTATCAAAATCATTTTTTTGATATATTCCTCCTCCATACACTTTTGCCCATGCACCAAATTGTGTAGGCGGGTAGAGTAAATCATCAATCCTATGATTGATAGAATCTGCTTGGGTACGAAATATGCGATAGGGCATAGAGAGAAGATTAAAGAGGGTTTTGGCAGTTTGATTTGGTTTGTAATCAAGTGCACTAAGAATCCAATCTATACCACCATTTTGTCCTGCTATAGGCGTAATAGTAGGGATATAGTCATAGATTCCAGCAATAGTAGCTAGTCCGATAAAATTACCATTAATTTGATCTGCATGGGCTACTATCATATTTTTACCCGCTACATCAAAGCTTAGCCTTTTGCCATTTTGGTAAATTTGGATGTAGTGCAAACCATTTAGATTAGTTGTGTTTACATAATCAACTTGCCCAAGAGGGACATCAGCCATTAGCCTAAAAACACCATTGTTTCCATTAAGGGTATCAATATTTAGCGTGCGTTTAGCAAAGTTTGCGCCATTAGTCAGTCTAGAATCTGTCCCATCATCAGCGACTTTAGTAAAGTCTACAACGGCAATTTTTTCTACATTACCATATTGATTTTCTATATCTTTAGAGGAATTATAGGCATTGAGCGTGCGCACAGCAGAGTTGGCTGTTAAAAACCACTTTCCACCCCTATCTAGCAAAAGTTCTGCATTAGCTTGCCCTTGCAAGGAGAATCTACCTTGAAAGAAACTTTGTGGATTAGTAAGGTGAATGATAGCATTAGCATCTGCTTTAGAGGAAAGCTCAACAGAAATATCTCCTTTTAGCTGGATGATATTATCAGGATTGTAAGTAGTTTTTGTATTAGGGTTATAGTTGATATAAAATTGCCCAGATTCTCCAAGGCTAGTGATACTTTTAAATCCTACTCCAGATCCATGCCATCCTTTTGAGGGTTGCATTTGTGAGACATCAATATAGGTATTGCCATTAAATTGATAGCCACCTTTACCATCATTGACATTAAAGATTCCTCTTGTTATATAAAATTGATCTGTTGCTGTAACGATAATATCTGAATTAAAAACAAAATTGACACTCTGATCGCTATGAGCACCTCTTGTCATAAAAACACCTTCTATGGGAGGATTCCCACCAGCATCAGGATAAGAAATGAGGTTGAGTTGAAAGGTGCCACCCTCTATGGTATAGGTATTTCCACCTAGTCCGCGGAAAAATACTGCTGCCCAGCCACTATATGTGCCAAGCGCGGTGAGATTAATAGTAAGTTTGGAGTTATTAAGTAGTTTTAGACTATTATAGCCTGACCAAATAGCCCCACTATAACAATTAGTCTCAGTTGGACCACATGGACCGTTTAGTCCATTTAAATTTCCGATCGTTGGATTTGGAGTTTGATTTAGATTGATGTTAATATCTAGCGTAGTATCATTGCTATAGCTTTCTTGTACTTGCGTTACAGTGCCATTAGTAGCAGCAAATAGCGATATTGACAAAAGAAATGGCGCAAATAAAGCCATAAGCTTACGCAAGTTATCATCCTTAAAAAATAATTTAGAATCTAAGTTATTAGAGCAATTAAAGCAAAAGCTATGCCAAAGGTATAATACCGCTTTTAGTAAAAAATATAATAAAATAATAAAATTTTATTATGCAGGATTTTTATATGCCAAAACGCAATGATATTAAAACTATTCTTTTGATTGGTTCAGGTCCGATTATTATCGGTCAGGCTTGTGAGTTTGACTATTCTGGTACACAGGCAGTTAAAACATTAAAAAGCCTTGGTTACCGTGTTATCTTAATAAATTCAAACCCAGCTACTATTATGACAGATCCAGAGTTTGCAGATAGGACTTATATTGAGCCGATTACTGAAGAAATAATTGCAAAAATTATTGAACTAGAAAAAGTAGATGCTATCTTGCCTACAATGGGTGGACAAACTGCGCTCAATGTCGCTATGAGTATGTTTGAAAAAGGAATGCTAGATGGCATAGAGTTTTTAGGTGCTAAACCAGAAGCGATAAAAAAAGGTGAAGATAGACAGGCTTTTAAAGAAGCTATGCTAAAAATCGGTATGGATCTACCTAAATCTTTTTATGCTTATAATGAAACAGAAGCCCTACAAGCAGCCCAAAAAATCGGCTTTCCTTTAATTATTAGAGCTAGCTTTACTCTTGCTGGGGGCGGGAGTGGGGTAGCTTATAATATTGATGAGTTTAAAACTTTAGCAAAAGCGGGCTTAGAAGCAAGTCCGATTAGTGAAATTTTGATTGAAGAATCATTGCTTGGCTGGAAAGAATATGAGATGGAAGTTATACGAGATAAGCATGATAATTGCATTATTGTATGTAGTATAGAAAATCTGGATCCTATGGGCGTGCATACAGGAGATTCTATTACCATCGCTCCAGCACTCACCCTTACAGATAAAGAATATCAGAGGATGAGAGATGCTAGTTTTGCAATTTTAAGGGAGATTGGTGTAGATACTGGTGGTAGCAATGTGCAATTTGCTATTCATCCTGAAAGTGGTCGTATGATAGTTATTGAAATGAATCCTCGTGTTTCTAGAAGCTCTGCTTTGGCTTCCAAGGCTACAGGTTACCCGATAGCAAAAATCGCAACACTTCTAGCAGTTGGCTTTAGCTTAGATGAAGTGAAAAATGATATTACTGGTACACCAGCAAGCTTTGAGCCTAGTATTGATTATATTGTTACAAAGATCCCTCGCTTTACTTTTGAAAAATTTCCACAAGCAGATTCCACATTAACTACTTCGATGAAGAGTATTGGAGAGGTAATGGCAATAGGTGCAAACTTTTATCAAAGCATCCAAAAAGCTCTTTGTAGCCTTGAGACTGGGCTTTGTGGTTTTGATTCTAAGAGTTTAGATTTAGAATGGATAAAAAAAGAAATTAGACGTCCAAATAGCGATAGGATTCTTTATATTGCAGATGCCTTTAGGCTAGGTATGGATATACAGGCTATCTATGAGCTTTGTAAGATTGATAGATGGTTTTTACAAAAAATTTCAGAGATTATAGAATTTGAGAAGAAAATAAAAGTTGAGATCTTAAGTGATAAGGATCTGATGTTAGAGGCTAAGAAATTTGGCTTTAGTGATAAGATGATTGCTAAATTGCTTAATCAAAATGAGGGATTAGAAATTAGCGAGAGCGAGGTAGCTCAAAAACGATTTGATTTAAATATAAGACGTAATTATGAGGAGGTAGATACTTGTGCAGCAGAGTTTGCTAGTCTTACACCTTATTATTATTCTGGATTTTATGATTCTTCTTTGTATGCTTGTGAAAATAAGAGTGATGATAAAAAAGTTTTGATTATTGGTGGTGGTCCAAATAGAATCGGTCAAGGGATTGAGTTTGATTATGCTTGTGTGCATGCAAGCTTTGCCTTAGCTGATATGGGTATCAAAAGCATTATGTATAATTGTAACCCAGAGACTGTGAGTACAGATTATGATACAAGTGATGTGCTTTATTTTGAACCTATTTCATTTGAGTTTGTTAGATCTGTATTACAAAGAGAGAAACCAGATGGTGTGATTGTGCATTTTGGCGGTCAAACACCATTAAAATTAGCTCACGAGTTAACAAAATTTGGAGCAAAAATCATCGGCACTTCAGCACGAGTGATAGATATAGCAGAAGATAGAGAGAAGTTTGCCAACTTTGTCAAGATGCATAATCTTCGCCAACCAGAAAATGGTATAGCCAACACCAGAGAAGATGCTTATAAGATAGCTAGAAGTCTGGGCTATCCAGTACTTGTGCGTCCAAGCTATGTTTTAGGTGGCAGAGCTATGAAGATTGTAGATGATGAAAGTGAGCTTGAAAATTATATGGATGAGGTACTAAAGGTAAGTGCTAGCTCTCCAATTTTAATTGATCGTTTTTTAGATTCGGCTATTGAATTAGATGTAGATTGCATTTGTGATGGCATAGATGTATATATTGGTGGGATTATGCAGCATATTGAGGAGGCTGGAATTCATAGTGGGGATAGCGCTTCTGTATTACCGACTATTAGTATTGAAGAAAAAATGCTTAAAGAAATTAAAGATACTACAGCTTTGATTGCAAGAGAACTGGGGGTAATAGGGCTTATGAATGTGCAATATGCAATTTGTGATGGATTGCTTTATATTGTAGAAGTTAATCCTAGGGCATCACGCACAGTACCCTTTGTAAGTAAGGCTACTGGTATGCCATTAGCAAAGGTGGCTACAAGAGTAATGTGGCAGGGTAATCTTAAAGAAGCTTTGGAATTTTATGGAGCATTTTGCGAGGTAGTGCAAAATAATGGAATTTATGAGCCAAGACTTCATAATCATATTGCTATCAAAGAATCTGTTTTTCCATTTAATAAGCTTGGTGCTGAGATTATTCTTGGACCAGAGATGCGCAGTAGTGGAGAAGTAATGGGTATTAGTCAGGATTTAGGGCTTAGCTTTGCTAAGTCTCAAATTGCGTGTAAAAATGCTTTACCAAGTTCTGGAATGCTATTTTTATCTTTATGCGATAAGCACAAAGTCTATGCGCCAGAATTAGCTAGGGATTTTATAGAGCAGGGATTTGAGATATGTGCTACTGCAGGGACTTATGAGGTTTTAGAGCTGGCTGGTATTAAGGCACAAAAGATTTTCAAGATTTCAGAAGCTCGCCCCAATGTTGCAGATATGATGACAAATGGACAAATAGCACTAGCCATTAATACATCAGATAATAAGTCAAATAAAGAAGATACAAGACTTATTCGTATGCAAGTATTAAAAAATTCAATACCTTATTTTACTACTATTGAAGAAGCACGTGTAGCAATTAAGGCATTAGAATCTATGAAGACTAAGAGTGTATCTTCACCATGTGCATTGCAAGATTTTTTGGTGTAGAGATTTGGATTGCTTAGTATTTTTGGCTCAAAGTGATACAACAGTTGGTTTCTTGAGTAAGGATTTTAAAAAGCTTAATCAAATTAAGCAAAGAAGAATAGATCAAAAAGTACTTATTGAAGTTGCATCTTTGGCAATCCTAAAATCCCATACTCGTATACCCATTCGTTTTAAGAATTGTGTGAGGCGTGCTCAAAAGACAAGTTTTATTTATCCTAATAATAAGGCATTGCGTGTAGTAAAAGATCCAATGCATTTGAAATTTTTAAAACCTTTTGGATGGATGTATTCTACTTCAGCAAATAAAACTAATGAGAGTTTTGAACTTTCTTGGGCTAAAGAAGTGAGTGATGTGGTAGTGATTGATTCTAGAGGCTTAAAAGAAATGAGGGCATCTAGAATCTACAAACTTTCAAATACAAGAATAAAAAAGGTTAGATAAAATCGAGGTGGATTTTGAGAGCTGATAAATTTTTGAATATAGTTAATTTAGTTAAGCGTCGTGCTATTGCTCAAGATATGTGTGAAAATGGGGCAATTAGGATTTGTGGCAAGAGCATTAAGCCAAGTCGTGATATTAAGGTTGGTGAAGTGATCGAAATGGTTTATTTGGATAGTAGTAAGAGTTTTTTGGTCTTGCAAATACCTAATCAGAAGACTATCCCTAAAAATCAAAGCCACCTTTATGTTAAAGAAGTTTAATATAAAGGATAGTCATTTATATGGTATCAAGTTTTTGTATCAATATTCTTAGAGAGGATAGATTGAGAATCTTAAAATAGGTAAGTGATACTATAAAATTTTGAAATATAAAATTATTATTGCTAAAACTGAAATATTAAGCCATTAATCATAAGCTTATTTAAGATTTTTCTTCTTTATAGACATTGAGCGCAGCTGGTGCTTGTGTAGTGGGCATAAGTTCGATTCTATTAATATTAATATGCTGTGGTAGTGTCGCTGCCCAAAATACAGATTCAGCAATATCTTCTGGTTTGAGGGCATTTGCATTTTCATAAAGTTGGTTGGCTTTTTTGATATCACCTTTAAAGCGAACAAGAGAAAATTCACTCATTGCTAATCCAGGCTCAATATTAGTTACGCGAATATTTTTATTATAAAAATCTGCACGAAGATTAAGGCTAAATTGCTTGACAAATGCTTTGGTAGCTCCATAAATATTACCTCCTGGATATGGATAGCTACCAGCAATTGAACCAATATTAATAATATGCCCATTTTGTCTTTTTACCATAAAGGGGATAAAAAGATGGGTAAGCTTTACAAGAGAGAGGATATTGGTTTGTATCATTTGCTCCCAATCCTCTAAATTACAAAGTTCAGCAGATTCAACACCTAGCGCTAATCCAGCATTATTAACAAGAACATCGATTTGGTCGATTTTATCTCCTAATTTAACTTTGATCATATCAGTATCTTTTACATCATTGGCTAGTATTTGTACGCAGGATGCACCCAATTCTTGTTTT
Organism: Helicobacter anseris; assembly: GCA_004368235.1. GTDB lineage: Bacteria > Campylobacterota > Campylobacteria > Campylobacterales > Helicobacteraceae > Helicobacter_H > Helicobacter_H anseris_A. Next base: position 123,821 of record JXTW01000003.1, read on the forward strand.
AGAGCATTTAAACGATCGGCTCTACGTGCGAGTAAGATTACTTGATGATTTTCTTTAACAAATTTTCTTGCTATTGCTGCACCAAAACCAGAACTTGCACCTGTAATAAAAACTAGCATGAAATTCCTTTATCAAGATTTTTATTTTTAGTATAGCAGATTAAATTGTTATTATAAAAAATGCCTTATAATGCACTTTGAAATAACCCTAATAAGGAGCAATAGTGATAAGTGTAGGGCATAGTCCAGATGCTGATGATTTATTTATGTATTATGCTGTCGTGTTTGGATGGGTAGATTCTGCGCTTGGACTTAGGTTTCAAAATAATGCATTAGATATTCAAACACTCAATGAAATGACTTTGAAAAATCAACTAGATGTAAGTGCGATTTCTTTTGGGCTTTATCCTCTGATAAGACAAGAGTATGCCTTACTTAGAACAGGAATGAGTTTTGGTGATGGATATGGACCTAAACTCATTAAAAAACGTGGAGCAAAGCTAAAGCGCAATTTTAAGGTAGCATTATCAGGTATGCATACTTCAAATGCATTGTTATTTAGAATAGCTTATCCAGAAGCTAGGATTATATATAAAAATTTTTTAGAAATTGAAGAAGCTGTATTAAATGGTGAAGTTGATGCTGGAGTGCTTATTCATGAGAGTATTTTAGAATTTGATTCTGCTTTAGAGGTGGAATGTGAGATTTGGGATATATGGTGTGAATTGAGCAGAGAGGAATTACCACTACCTTTAGGTGGTATGGCACTTAGGAGATCCATTCCATTAAATCGTGCTATTGATATAGAAGAAACCTTAATAAAGGCAGTAAAAGTTGCTCTGAAGGGTAAAAAGATCTTATCAAATATGTTAATGCAGCAAAACCTTATTCGCGTAGATTCTGAAAAGTTAAATACTTATCTTAAAATGTATGCTAATGAGGATTCTGCATTTTTAAGTGAAGTTCAAATCAGAGCTTTAAACAAAATGTTTGAATTAGGTTTTGAATTTGGGGTATATGATGCGAGGATTGATTGCAAAGATTTTCTTATCCCTAAAGAATATGATACTTTGCGTCATAGTTAATTTTAAACTTTAATGAAAGGAAGAAAATGATTTTTATTGATGCGTGCAAAAGAATAGAAACACCCTATACTCCTGTTTGGATGATGCGTCAGGCAGGTCGATATCTTAGTGAATATAAAGAAGTTAGAAAGCAAGCAGGTAGCTTTCTAGATTTATGTAAAAATGTTGATCTGGCTAGTGAAGTTACTTTACAACCAGTGGATATTTTAAATGTAGATGCTGCTATTTTGTTTAGCGATATTTTGGTGGTCCCATTAGAGATGGGGTTGGGTTTAGAGTTTGTATCTGGTGAAGGACCTCGATTTTTGCGCACTATTTCAAATTATGATGATGTTTGTTCGCTTAAAAAAGATATTGCCAAGAATCTGGATTATGTATATGATACGATTAGTCAGGTGAGAGCTCGTTTACCAAAGGATAAGGCTTTAATTGGATTTTGTGGTTCTCCATGGACATTGGCTACTTATATGATAGAGGGGCAAGGTACAAAAAGCTATGCTAAGAGTAAAAAAATGCTTTATCAGAGTCCACAAACCTTGCATTATTTATTAAAGCAAATTGCTGATGAACTCAAAGATTATTTACTAGGACAAATTAGAGCAGGAGCTAATTGTGTTATGATATTTGATTCTTGGGCAGCAGCTTTAGAAAAGGAAGCTTTTTTTGAATTTAGTTGGGGATATATGAAAGATATTGCTCGTGAGATTAAAAAGCAATATCCAGAAATACCAGTAATTTTATTCCCAAAAGGGGTTGGAGCCTATTTGGATGATATTGATGGAGAGTTTGATGTTTTTGGTGTTGACTGGGGTACGCCATTAGAATTAGCAAAAAGTAAACTTGGTAGTAGATATGTACTACAAGGAAATCTAGAACCATGTAGAATTTATAATGAAGATGCTATGGAGATGGGTATAGATGAAATTATTTCAATTATGGGGAAGCGTGCAGGACATATTTTTAATCTGGGGCATGGTATGTTGCCAGATTTGCCACGTGAAAATGCGATCAAATTGGTAGAAATGGTGCACAAGAAAACAAAACGTTAGTTTTCATTGTGCCTTAATAAGCAGTTTTGTATTATCAAAGTCAGGTTCTTTTGGTGGAGCTAGAGGTGGTTTTGGTAGGTCAAAGCGAAAGGTATAGCCAAGATTGATCGTATAGGGGCTATAGAAGTAGAGTTGGTTACCTTGAAGTGGTCCTGATTGACCAATTCGATAGGTAATATCTAAGCGATGATCTTTATTAAAGTTGGCACTGATGCCAAATTTTAGACCAACACTAAAAGAATAGCCTTGAAAATTTTGTATATAGGTTAGACCAGTATTTACTCCGAAAATAAAGCCAAAAAGATTTCTTCCTCTAGCCATTGGATCAATTAAGATATCATAACTAAGTAAAAAAGAATTTGAGTGTGTAGTAGTGCTAGATATGTGATAAACATCACTAAACTCAAGACTTGCACGTGCACCCGCAAAATTATATGGTAGTGGGCTAATAATGCGTTCAAAATCTTGATACCCAATAATAAAACCATATCCATAAGAAGTGGTGTTATTAAAGCGTTGACCATGCAGATATTGGATAGGGGTAGAAGGTAACCCTAATGATGCACCAACTATGATGCCACTTTTATTTTTTCCTTTGATTATATCTTGTACTTTTGGATTGGCTATTGGTGATAGAGGAGTTTGAGCCATAGATAGCATAAAGCAAATAACTAGCAATATAAGCTTTTTGATCAAATTTACTCCTAAGAATTTGTAGTGCAATTGTAGCAAAACCAGAGTATAAAGTAAATGCTAGGCTTATGATTATCCATAAGCCCATGGTGTTTTAAATAGGTAAAACACGGATTTTAGAATCAATTTGTTGCTGTAAGATTCCTTCAATAGCAAATAAAGTACCAGTAGATGCACTTGCACAACCGCTGCAAGCCCCCATATAACGTATATATATATCAATATGACCATCGCTGGAGTCTTTAATATCTAAAATTTCCATATCCCCGCCATCCATCATAAGCATAGGGCGGATATGTTCATCAATAGTGGCATTGATGGTTTTAATTTTTTGTATTACAGTCATTTGATCAAAGGGGATATTTTCACCAGAAGCAATTTTTTGTGCATTTTCTTTAAGTTTTTGAGTTTCCATTTCAGCTCTTACATCTTTGAGTATATCTATCAAATAATACTCTCTTTGCTCATGTCCACCAGGTTTAATACAGCTTTTACAAAATGCACCAGCTTTGGTATATTGAGTGATTTCTTCAACTGTTTTTAGATCATTTAGGCGGATAACTTCACGTATAGTAGCAAGACTCACACGTGCGCATTCACATACAATGATTTCATCTTCAAATTCACTCTCATCTTTACCTAAGTACATTCCAGCAGCTTTTTTAATCACATCATATGCCATAACAGAGCAGTGCATTTTTTGTCCTGGTACTGCTGGTGTGTCTGGATCATCGCGCAAGGCTTTTTCAACATCAATATTGGTAATTTTAACCGCATCTTGCACCTTTTTATTAAGGCATAACTCTACCATCATATCGCTACTTGCGATGGCTGTCCCACAACCAAAGCTTTTAAATTTGGCATCAATGATAGTATCATTAGAATCAACAAGCCAGTATAACCTAACAGCATCACCACAAGATTCTGCGCCATAATCAGCAATAATAAGTTTGGCATTTTTCTCATCTGCATCTTTTTGAGTAAGAACGCCTAGATGTGTAGGATTATCCATCCTTTCTGCTACTTTTTTTGAGTATGCATCCCATAGTGCACCACCTACTAAATCATGCTTTGCCATTATAATCCTCCCTCATATGAACTTGAAATTTTGCGTAATCTTTCTACAGCTTTTTTAAATACTTCGATTGTATAATCTATTTCATCTTGAGTATTAAATCTAGAAAGAGAGATTCTTACTGCTGTGTGAGCTAACTCTTTATCTGCACCAATAGCTACCATTACAGGATTTGCTTCTAAATCTTCGCTAGCACAAGCACTGCCTGTTGAGCAGGCAATACCTGCTTTATTTAAATCCCATAGCATTGCTTCACCTTCAATACCCCTAATGCTAATTAAGGTAGTGTTGGGTACCCGATGCTTGCGATCTCCAACTACAATAACATCAGGAATTTTTAAGAGAGCATCTTCTAGATAGTCACGCATTTTGGTAACAGTAGAATTTTCATAATCAAGATAGTCATTAGCTAATTTCATAGCCTCACCCATACCAATGATTCCAGGTACATTTAAAGTCCCCCCTCGACGCCCTCTCATTTGCTCTCCACCATGAAAAAATGGAGTTAAAGATATACCTTTTTTGATATAAAGTCCCCCAATTCCTTTTGGTCCGTGAAATTTATGTGCAGAAAAAGAGAGAAAATCTACAGGGCATTCTTGTACATTTACTGGTATTTTTCCGATTGCTTGTGTAGCATCTGTGTGAAATAGCACACCTTTTTGGATACAGATATGTGAGATTTCTTTGATTGGAAAAATCAGACCAGTTTCATTATTCGCCCACATTACAGATACAAGCGCTGTTTCATCTGTAATGGCAGATTCTATATCCTTGGCTTCAATGCGACCATTTTTATTGATCGGGATATAGGTTACTTTTACGCCTTGAGTTTCTAAAAATCTACAGGTTGCACTCACTGCAGGGTGTTCTACCTCTGTAGTGATAATATGCTTTTTTTTACCTGTAGCTATGAGGTCAAAGTAAATACTTTTTAAAACCCAATTATTGGATTCTGTTGCGCCAGAAGTAATGATAATGTCATCCTTTTCATTAGCATGAATACCATCATAGAGCTTATTGAAAGCTTCATGAAGTGTAGGATGAACTTCAGTGCCAAATTTATGTAGAGAATTTGGATTGCCATAATGCTCGCAGATAAAAGGAAGCATAAGTTCTTTTACGCGTGCATCCACCATTGTAGTAGCGTTATTATCTAAGTAAATGCGTTTTTGCATCTTTTGTCTCCTAAGATTTGGTAAATATAGATTATTTTTTAAAGATTAATTAACTTCAAGATGAAGTAATTGCATTATATTTAAAAAAATATAATGAAAGTTTATCATTGCACGATTACTGCCGCGATAGCAAAATTACAATCATGAGTGATGCTAAGGCTAAAGTGATGAAGACCAAAATATTGTAATTTATTTTGACGAAGTGTAAGGAGCGGACGTGCATAAGAATCTTTTGTGATTAAAATATCTAGGAAACCAAGATCTGCACCTATGCCTATGCCAATGGCTTTAGCACAAGCTTCTTTGGCTGCCCAAAATCCCGCAATACTTTGGGGTATGTGACGGGTAAGGGTAATTTCATCTTTGGATAAAAAGCGCTCCAAGAAGTCATTACCATATTTTTGAGTAATTTTTTGTATACGAGATATAGAGATAATATCAATGCCAATACGAGGTAGATTTTCTGTTATATCTGGTTTTGGCATAGATTTTGGATTTATTGAACAACAAATTCAGTAAAGAATATATTTTTAATATGACCATCTATAAGAATTTGATTAATTCTTTGGAGAATCTCATCTTTTATCCTTTCTTTACCTTTGGTAGTGACTATTTCTTCAATAGATTTGGATGATAAAACATCAATAATGATATCTTTCATAATAGTAGATTTATTATCCACTTCTTGTTGCAACTTTGGATTACTTAGCTCAAGGCTAATGGATGTTTTGAGATATCTACGACCATTTTGTGTAATAAGATTAACAACAAATGGTTTGTCGATAGGATAGAGTGGACCGATATTAAGCAGACTAGTTTCTTTGGAAGAATATGTGTTAGTTTTTGATTGAGTTGTAGTTATTTCTTCATTTTGAAGTTCAGGCTTTTTATTTCCAGATAAAAGTATAATGGCAATTATTCCAATAAGAATTAAAAGGATTACAGCACCAATGATAATAAATAAAAGGGCTTTATTACCCTTTTTTTCTTCTTGTTCTGTGGTATTTTCTTCAGCCATTTTTTCTCCTTTAAATATGGTTAGTATAGTAAATTAAGCCACTTTTACCAAATTTTTTTACTTTTATTATACTAAAATCTTTAATATTTTTAGGCATCTGGTAGGATGAGAAATATTCAAATATGATAAGACAATTTATATCAATCGTTTCTATTAATGCAAAGCATTTCTCATAGATATCGGTAAAATTTTCTCTAATTGGAAAGGGTGGATCAAAAAATAGGATGATTTTTTGATCTTTTTGTATGAGTTGTAATATTTGAGGAAGTATTTTAAAACTATCTCCCAAAAAAGTTTTTAAATTTATATTAGGCATTTTTGTCTTAATTGTATTTATATTTTCATCAAGTATGCTATAGGCATATGGGTCTTTTTCTATAAAATAAGCCATAGGTGCACCTTTGCTAATAGCCTCAAGTCCAATAGAGCCAGTACCAGCAAACACTTCAATAAAACAATAATGACTTAATATGGGACTTAGAGTATTAAATAGAGATTGCTTAAGAATTGATTTAGATGATCTGGTTTTATGAGATTCTACCATTTTAAGGCTATGACCTTTTAATATACCACTTTGGATTTTTAATGTAGATTTTTTGTTATGCATAGTTTGTTGCAATCAGTTGTTATTGGTAGGATTATTAAGTGTTTGATAGATTTTTGTGGAAAACTCTTGTAAAATAGAATCTATTTTAGATTGTAATTTTGGGTCTTTAATATTAAGTAATTCTTTGGGAAGTAAACTTAAGGGATCATTATTTGGATTTTTTATATTTGTGTGGTAAAACTCTTGAATACCGCGAAATAAGCTAATAGGTGTAAATGGTTTAAATATATTAGCATTAGGGACAGAGCTGATTACGCATACAGGTTTTTGTGCATCTATATGCATATCAGCAATGATGAAATCACATTCAGCAAGGTCGCATAGAAATTCACTAAGATAGTATTCTAGCGACTTTTGTAATAAAGTAGAATTGCACATTATGCAAATTTTCATTCATCATCCTCATCATCAGTGGCATAGCCATCGGTAGCATGAGCACGTAGATATTGTATGATTGTATCTGCTTCTTGATCTGTAGGCATCGCAAATGCACGCATAGTATTAAAAACACCATCCCATTCAATCATAGTATGCTCTTTTGGTGCATGAGCAGAGTGGCACATTGAGCAAGTATCATAGTAGAGGAATTCAGCATCAGCCCATGCTTTACTTTGATCATCTGAAAGATTAGCAGTAGCAATACTTACCTCAAGACTTGCTTGTTTATTTGTGCCATCAAAGCTAATAAGTGGCATCATAAGATTTTTAGTAGCATAGAGTGTTTTTTCATCATCTTTTTTAAGATAGCCTTGAACTTTCAGTATGGTCTTATCGCCAGATTGAGAGATTTCTTCACCGAAAGTACCACGAGCCATAACACCGATTTGTTTCCCTTTGGAATCAAAAACAGGCACATTATTCCCAGTTACATAAAGTGTTTTGCTCATAGCAATGCTGGTATAGAGTAGTGTTAGTAAGAGAAAAATTTTTTTCATAGTTATGCTCCTAGGATTTTTGGTGGTAGAGTAGAGTGATAAGGGCTTACAACTTCATCTTTTCTCAACTTGCGTATACCAACAAGTGCCGTATTAACTGAAGTGGCTTGTGCCATTTGGCTGGTTGGACGAGAGGAGGTAAGAACATTAACATGACCAGCATTGCAGCGTGGGTTGTCTTCTTGTGGATTTTCTGGATCATACCATGCACCTTCTTGAATGGCTACTACACCATTGCGGATATTATCGGTAACATAGGCTCCAGCCAAAAGCCTTCCCCTGTCATTGTATACTTCTACTATATCTCCATGTTTAATGCCAAGCTTTTGTGCATCTTGTGTATTTATCATAACTGGTTCACGCCCTTGAATTTTATACATATCACGTACCCAAGTATTATCGAGTTGGCTATGGACGCGATAACGTGGATGAGGAGAAAGTAAGTGAAATGGGAACTTTTGTATTTGTTTGCTACCTAGCCATTCTGCAGGTTCAAACCATGTCGGATGTCCTTTAAAGTCAGGTAGATTGAAGCTAGCAAATTTAGGTGAAAAGATTTGAATCTTGCCACTTTCAGTAGCTAATTTATTATCTATAGGATTTTCTCGAAAATCTGCATGGCGTACAAAGTTATAAGCATCTTTTGGTATTTCAAACTCTACAAAGCCATCTTTCCAGAATTGATCAAATTCTTTAAAGGCAGGACCATCGCTTTTTTCATAAAAAGCCTTAATCCACTCCATATAGGTTTTGCCACCTGTATAGCGATGCTTAACTTGCTCTCCACCTATTTTTTCACTTAGTAATGCAAAGATTTCAAAATCATCCTTTGATTCAAATACAGGGTTGATTACTTTTTTCATTGCATAGATCATGTTGCGTGAATAGGTGCTGCCAGAAGTAATATCATCTCGCTCTAGTGTAGAGGTAGATGGTAATACAATGTCAGCCATTTTTGCACTCGGTGTCCACCATGGTTCATGTACAATAAAAGTATCAATACGACGTAAGGCGGAAATGAGTTCGTTAGTATCAGGCTCATGTCCTACAAGAGAGGCTCCACAAAGATAAATTAAATCAATTTTTGGGTAAGTAATTTTTTTGCCTTTAAAATTAATTTCCTTACCCGGATTTAAAATCGCTTCAGCAACTCTAGATGCTGGAATGGTTAATTTGACACGATTGCGTCCTTGAGCCAAACCAGGAGTAGTTCTATAGCCGGAGTTAGCCTGACCACCACCAGCATAATGCATTGAAAAACCAAAACCACCTCCAGGAAGACCAATTTGACCAATCATAGCTGCTAATGTGATTAATGCCCAATCAGCTTGCTCACCATGTTGGGCACGTTGCATAGCCCAGTTACCTGCTAAGAAAGTACGTGTGGAAACAAAAAGATCTGCTAATTCTCTAATTTTCTTAGCCGAGACTTCAGTGATTTTTTCTGCCCATTCCGGAGTTTTTGGTGTTTTATCTGTGTTTCCTAGTAAATAAGGGAGGAATTGATCAAAACCATCTGTATATTTAGTAATAAAGCCTTTATTATATTTTTTGGTTTTATATAGATGATGCATCATACCCAGCATTAGTGCAACATCTGTATTGGGACGTATTTTGATCCATTCTGCATCAAACATTTGGGCAGTCTCTGTGTAAATTGGATCAATACTGATAAATTTGATACCTGCTTTTTTGTATTTAGGATAATAGGTATCATTGATATGGTTTGGCACAACATAATCGATACGATTGCATTTAAATAGATCAGCTCCCCACATTACATAAACCTTGCAATTATCAATCATTTGTTCATGTGTTGTTTGTTGTGAGTAAACTTCCATATCTCCTACAATTCCGGGATTTACACGCCCAGCAGCACCATTGCTATATTCCCCATCTGTACCTACAGCCCCACCTAGCACAGTATTGAAAAATCTGCCTGCCACGATATTTGAGTTATGCAATCTTCCTACATGTCCCCATCCACCATAGCTAGCATTATAGATATTTTCTCTTGGAGTGGATTGTATTTTTTTGGCTACAAGTTCAAGTGCAGTTTCCCAGCTTACTCTTACAAATTCTTCTTTGCCACGAAGGGCTTGATGACCAGGTCTACCTTCAAGATAGCTTTTACGAACACAAGGGTATTTAACTCGAGTATCTGAATAGGTTCTATCTATAATCCCTTGAATCATTATAGAAGGATTAGCATCAGATTTTTGAGGTTCAATTCCCTTTAAAATACCATCTTCTACTTTTGCATAAAATGGACCAAAATGAGTAGCATGAGGAATTTTTTCGATTTGTTTGAAGGCACCTACAGCGCCAAGTGGTTGCACGCTGGCAACTGCTGTCATGCCTGCAGCAGCTTTTAATACATTACGTCGTGAAATAGCCATGAGCACTCCTTTTTTTGTTTTTATGGTTTGTTGATATTGTAGCATCTTTCTTGTTATAATTTAAAAATTTCAAATATTATTGATATTTAAGAGGATTATTAATGGCGTGCAAATTCTGTCCTAAAATCAAGCGATGGGATTTTTTGTGGATAGTAGTTATGTGTATATTAATGTGGAGTGTAAATAAATATCAAACCCATAAAGACATATCAAAAGAAAATAGGATTCAATTAGAAGAGTTAGAAAAAACAAGAGAATTGCAAAAATCTTGTATGTATGGGGATAAGCACTCTTGTAAACAGGTTTATGGAGATCAATAGGGTAAAGAGCCCTATTGAATTAAACTTGTATCATTTTTAATTGGGTTTTAAAGCTTTTGTAATATTGAAGATTATTGCCATCGATGCTGCCTAAAATAGTATGGGCACTGCTTTGTAAGATCCCATCAATGCGTACATCTCTAAGGCGATTAAAGGCAATAAAATTATCTCTATTTGCTAAGTCTATGCGATGCCAAGAATTATTGATATATACTTCTGCTTGGTTATGAGGGCAAGATGTTAAATCAAGACCAAAAATTTCTTTTGCAGGTATATTAGAAGCATTACATAGAGCTACTAAAACGGAATTAGCATTGAGGTTTTCTCCAACTAGCAAAGTTTGCTTAGAATCTGATATACGACTAATTTGTGCTTTAAGCTGCAGGGCTTCTGGTTGCACTTCTTTTTTAATGAAATCAGAAAAATAAGCAACTTTTTTTTGATCATCTAAGAATTTTACTTTATTTGCGATTTCAGCAATAGCACCATCTGTGCGTATATATCGATTTTCTAGTGTATGATTTTGCAAGAATTTTTTGCTGGTTTTAACCGGTTTGTATGGAGATAAAAAGAGATTTAACTGCATAGAGAAGTGTTTTGTATTTTTTTTAGAATCTAATTGTGTAAAGATGAAGGGAGCATCTTGTATTTTTTCTATTTGATAATGCTGAAAGTCTCCATTGATAATAAGATTAGATATTTTTTGATTATGCGTAGGCATAGGTAGTGGTATATATAGTTTTAGATCTTGAGCTGATTTAAAGGGTATTTCAGCTTCATAGGATAGCAGAAATTGTTTTTCTTCTTTGTTAGATGAAGCTAATAGACTGGGAGTGGAGGCAATGATTCCTGTAGCAAGCAAGCTATTTTTAAGAAAATCTCTTCGTTGCATATTTATTTCCTTATATTGATTTGGTGATAATATTAAAATATTTAGCAAGGAAAATCCCTGCTAAATATTTTTAGAGCACAAGCTCTTCGACTCGCTTTCCATAAGCAGGATCAGCTTTTTTGAAATGTTCAATTTGTAATTTTTTAATCTTTATATCTACACCCTCCATCGCTTCTTTGATATTTTGGCATAGACGCTCTTTTTCTTCGGCGCTTAATAAGCGATAAAGATCTCCCGCTTGAGTATAATAATCATTATCTTCTGCTCTATAATCCCAATCATAAATTGCTGTTTCTTTTTCAAATAAAGTAGGATCTAGCTTAGGTTCTCTAGCGCTTTTATCTTCTGTATATCCAGGTATAGAGCTTGGATTGTAGTTCATATATCCTCCATAATTACCATTTTGCATATAGCCATCACGATGTGTGCTATGTACAGGCACTTTTGGTGCATTAACTGGTAATTGAGAGTGATTGATACCTAGGCGATAGCGTGCTGTATCTCCATATGCAAATAGGCGACCTTGAAGCATTCTATCTGGACTATAGCCAATACCAGGTACGACATTTGCAGGATCAAAGGCTGATTGTTCTACTTCTGCAAAGTAATTTTCTGGATTTTTATTAAGCTCTACGATGCCAACCTCAATAAGCGGATAGTCTTTTTGACTCCAAACTTTTGTGAGATCAAAAGGATGAAATCTATAGGTTTTTGCATCTTTTTCAGGCATGATTTGTACACACATTCTCCATTTAGGAAAATTACCTTTTTCAATAGCTTCAAATAGATCTCTTTGATGAGATTCTCTATCTTTTGCTATAAGGGCTTCAGCTTCTTTGTTGGTTAAATTTTTGATGCCTTGCATAGATTTCATATGGAATTTCACCCAGAATCTTTCATTTTTTGCATTAATAAAACTAAAAGTGTGGCTACCATATCCGTGCATATGACGGAAAGAAGCGGGGATACCACGATCACTCATTAAAATAGTTACTTGATGGAGTGATTCTGGGCATTGGCTCCAAAAATCCCATGCTGCATTGGCACTTCTTAAATTTGTTTTTGGATCACGTTTTTGAGTATGGATAAAATCAGGGAATTTTAAGGCATCGCGTATAAAAAAGATAGGAGTGTTATTGCCTACTAGATCCCAGTTTCCATCTTCAGTATAGTATTTCATGGCAAAGCCTCTTGGATCCCTCTCTGCATCAGCAGCTCCTCTTTCGCCTGCTACAGTAGAGAATCTAAAAAAGCAAGGTGTTTTTTTACCTACTTTACTAAAGATTTTTGCTTTAGTATATTTTGTAATATTATTTGTTACAGTAAAAGTTCCATACGCACCACTCCCTTTGGCATGTACCACGCGTTCTGGTATACGCTCTCTATTAAAATGAGCAAGTTTTTCTAAAAACCATGTGTTTTGTAAAAGCATTGGACCTCTTGGACCTACAGTTAAGCTATCTTGGTTATTAGCTACAGGTGCACCAAATTCGTTGGTTAAAGTAAGATGTTTCATATTTGTCCTTTTTATTGATTTGACATAGGAATTATTATTATAAAAAAATAATATATAGTAAACAATAAAATTTATTTAAAGAAAATAATTTAAGAATATTAGTAGTTTACAAAGAATTTACAAAGCATATAGAGTGATTTTACAATGTATTTTTATACTGACCCAAAAATAAAAGGAGAAAAATGTTAAAACTAAGAAAAAAAGTAACTATGAGCTTATCAAATAGAGATTATAAAAAAATAGCCATATTGTTATTTTGCTTCTTTTTTATCAATTTGCTTTCAGCAGAGCAAATAGAAAGCAAAGCAATAAGTGGGAAAATACACCCCTTAAGTAGAGAGCTTGGTTCAGGTACTAGAAGTGCTTTTGTAGAGTTATTTGGTATTGTTAGAAAAGTTGATGCAAAAAAAATTGATAATGTTTCTTTATATATAGAAATTACCAATGCGACTGCAGTGATGATGGGTGCAGTGATGAGGGATTTGCGATCTATAGGATATATCTCAATGGGTAGTCTTAATCCTAGATTAAAAGCATTAAGTATAAATGGGATAGAACCTAATATTGAAAATATCAAAAATAAGACTTATCCTATTATGAGGGATTTTTATGTGGTTTATCACAAGCAGAGTAGTAATATTTTAAAAGATTTATTAAGTTTTATTTCAAGCAAGGAGGGGGCAGAAATTATACAAGCAATGGGTTATATACCTTTGAGTGATCAAGTATCAAATTATCAGAGTAGAAATCTTAGCGGTAGTTTAGCTATCGCAGGTTCTTCATCAATTTCACCATTAATGGAAGTACTCATTAGTGCATATATGAAAAAAAATAATGGAGTAAAAATCACTTTAATGCAGAGTGATTCAACCACAGGACTATCTAGTGTTAAAAGTGGACTAAGTGATATGGGAATGGTATCTAGGAAAGTTTTAGATCAAGAACTTGAAGGGGGATTTATAGCAAATAGTATCGCTAAGGATGCGATTGTTATTATTGTTAATCCAAATAATCCTATTAGCAACTTAGATTCAAGTCAGATACAAAAAATCTATACTCATCAAATCACGAGATGGGAGGAGTTAAGATGATGGAGAATAAAGTTATGACAAAGAATTTAGATTTCAATAATTTTAATAGGGATTTGATAGAAAAAATAGCTGTTTTATTAGTTTATTTGAGCGCACTTATATGCATATTGTGTGTGGCAATCATCGGTTATTTTTTATTAAAAAATGGCGTAGATGGGATTAAAGAGATCGGATTATTAAAATTTCTGTTTGGAGATATATGGTCCCCTCAAAATAAGGAATTTGGTATTTTTCCAATGATTGTTGCTAGTTTTTATACTGTGGGTTTGGCGGTGCTTTTTTCTGCTATTTTAGGCATATATAGCGCTATATTTTTAGTTTATTTTGCCCCTAAGTGGCTTAGTGATGTATGTGATATTGTTTTATCTGTATTGACTTCTATCCCATCAGTTGTATATGGATTTTTAGGGCTTATGATAGTAGCTAGTATTATTAATTTAGGATTTGATGCTAGTGGTAGAGGTCTTTTGTGTGCAAGTATCATTTTAAGTATTATGATTTTACCTACAATTATTACTATAAGTAGGGATTCATTTTTAGCCTTACCAGATGGGTATTTACAAGCTTCATTATCACTTGGTGCAAGTCTTGAATATAGTATTATCAAAGTATTATTAAAGGCGGCAAGTGGGGGTATTTTAAGTGGATTGATATTGGCTATTTCTCGTGCCTTAGGTGAAAGTATGGCAGTTTTAATGATTTCTGGTAATCAGCCTTTGATTCCACAAAGTTTGCTAGATGGTATGCGAACATTAAGTGGTCATATTATCCTTGAGATGGGATATGCAAGTGGGCTTCATCATCAAGCACTTTTAAGCACAGCTTTTATCCTTTTTATCATTACTATGTTTTTAAATATTATATTTGGTGTGATAAAGGTTAGGATAGGAGGATAGAATGCATAAAAATAAAAAAACATATCTTAGTATTTTAGATATTTTAGTGAGGTTTGGATCACTTTTTTGCATATGTTTTATGATAGTTTTATTTGTAGGAATAGTAGGGGTAATTTTTTTTCAGGGTTTTGGTGCATTAAATTTAGATCTTTTTAATTGGCAATATAATGTAGAAAACCTTTCTTTATTACCAGCACTTATTAATAGCTTGATACTAGTGTGTTTAAGCTTGATGTTGGCATTACCATTAGGTGTGGCTTGTGGTATTTATCTTGCAGAATTTGCTAGAAAGTCTTGGATAATTGCTACTATGGAAATTTTCATTTCTACTCTTTCTGGAGTGCCTTCTATTGTTTTTGGACTATTTGGTTATTTAGTATTTACGATCTTTTGTGGTTTTGGTTTTAGCTTGCTATCTGGAGTTTTAACGCTTTTTATGATGATTCTCCCTTTGATTATAAAAACTACTCAAGAAGGATTAAAGGCAGTACCCATAGCTTATAAAGAAGGAGGCTTAGCACTTGGGGCTAGTAGGATATATGTTGTTTTTCATCTACTTTTACCTAGTGTAAAAAGAGAGATTAGTAGCGGAGTTATGCTTGCAGTTGGGCGTATTCTCGGAGAAGGGGCTGCTCTTATTTTTACAGCAGGTACATTAGCAGAAATATTTTCTAGTATGTTTAGTTCAGGTAGGAGTTTAAGCGTCCATCTTTATGCACTTTTGATTGAGGGGCTTTATACTCCACAGGCTTATGCTACAGCTAGTGTTTTGGTGTTGCTAGCAATTGTATTTAGCGTATTTTCAGGATTGATTAAAAAATAAGGATATAGAATGCAAAAAATCATTATCAAAAATTTAAGCATAGAATATGGGGATGCAAAAGCATTAAGGGATATTAATTTAGAGATTGGTAATAATGAGATTGTAGCACTAATTGGTCCTAGTGGTTGCGGAAAGAGTAGTCTTTTACGTTGTATTAATCGTATGAATGATGAGATTAAAAATTCTAAGATAAGTGGCAAGATTTATTTGGATGGAATAGATGTATATAGTATGGATTGTAAAAAGTTACGTCAAAAAGTAGGCATGGTTTTTCAAAAGCCAAATCCTTTTGCAATGAGCATATTTGATAACTTGGCATTTGGTCCTAGAGTACAGGGTATTACTAATAAGAGAGAGTTAGATGAGATAGTAGAGACTGCTTTAAGAAAAGCAGCACTTTTTGATGAAGTTAAGGATCGTTTAAATAAAAATGCCCTAGAGTTATCTGGTGGACAACAGCAGCGCTTGTGCATTGCTAGAAGCATTGCCATTAGACCAGAGGTATTGCTTTTAGATGAGCCTACTAGTGCGCTTGATCCTATTTCTACTCTTAAAATTGAAGAGCTTTTAGGTGAGCTAAAGAAAGAATATACAATATTAATGGTCACTCACCATATGCATCAAGCGCGTAGGATATCAGATAGGGTGGCATTTTTTTTGAATGGAGAGTTGATAGAAGTAGCAGAGAGTAAGCAAATTTTTAGCAACCCTAAAGATGAACGGACAGCTGGATATGTTAATGGTAAATTTGGTTGATTTTATGTTTGGATTTAATCCAAATGGCAAGCATTAAAATCTTTATAGTATGTCGAATGCCCTTAAAGCTTTTATCATATTTTACAGATTTTAAATGCCAAAATAAAGGGATATTATATAGGAGCAAATCAGCATGCTTTCTTAAAAAAGCAATGGTATCTATATGGATTGATTTTTGTAATATTTTTTTATTATATTTTATGATGGGTGTTAGATTTGGTATTTTATCTACAAAGCTTAAGATGAAATTATAATCTTGATAGGATTTTTGAATTTGTTGGATGTGATTAGTTTTTGTAATAGATGATGAATTATCACAACAATAATGATAGAGGATTTGATTAATATATGTACCATTATTAAGAAATATTGAGATTAAAAATGTTTTAAGGCAGTCTTCTGCCATATTAAGTCGTGGAATGGGAGGCAGGGAGTTTAATAAGTTTAAGACTTGATTTATAAGATCTCTTTTAATAGCCTTATTGCACATATTCCAATGACTGTAATTGGTTATCTTTAGCCATAAATTACTATTTTTGTCAAAATTAGTATTAGGGTATTTTGGAAAAAAACTTTGTTTTTTAGGTGGATAAAATTCTATTCTGAAACATACAATATCTGGCATTAAATAAGATTTATCATACCCCCCCCCC
>JXTW01000003.1:141119-144453 GCA_004368235.1 Helicobacter anseris
ATTTTTGGAGGTTATTATATCTTTTGTGTTAAAAATAATCTTGTAAATTTTTAACATTTTGTAGTTAAGATTAAAGCTAATAAATGAAGGGGTAAAAATGATTGCTGTTTTGGAAGATGATGAGAGTATTAGAGAGCTAATCTTATATTCACTTCGAACGCAGAATTTTGATTCTATGGGATTTGGTAGTGCGGAGGAATTTTTTAAAAGCTTAGATTGTGTTTTACCGGAATTGGTGCTTTTAGATATTATGCTACCTGGGATTGATGGATTAAGTGTGCTTGAGCATTTAAGGCGTCATAAGCGATTTTGTGATATTCCTGTGATCCTACTTACAGCTAAAAATAGTGAGTTTGATAAAGTAAAAGGGCTGGATATGGGTGCAGATGACTATATTACTAAACCTTTTGGTGTGATGGAGCTGATTGCTAGAGTTAAGGCTAATCTTAGAAAAAAGAAGGGTAATAGATTAGATCATTTTGAGTTTATGGGATTTTGTTTTGATGTTTTAAGTCATCAGGTGAGCATAGATTCTAAAAATATCGAGCTAACTATTAAAGAATTTAATTTATTACATCTTTTCTTATGCCATCAAAATCAAGTCTTTAGCCGCGATCAGATCGCACTTGAAGTATGGGGGGATGATTTTATTAGCACTAGCAGAACCATTGATATGCATATCAAAACTTTGCGTCAAAAGCTCGGGAAGTATGGAGTAATGATTTCTACCATTCGTGGTTTAGGCTATTTATTTAATACAGCATTGCTTAAAGAGGAGATAGAAGATAATTGACTAGACGAATATTTTGGGCTATTTTTAGTGCTAGTTTTTTGATATTTTTGCTTGGAGTGGTATTTTGTGTTTATTTTTTGCAAAAAGAATTTGAAAAAAATATTCTACTTTCTATGCGTAATCAGGCTTACTCTATCAAGACAATATTAGATTCTACTTCTATGAGTATTTCAGCTATAAAAATTCCTGCAAGATTAAGTGTGATTGAGGATAATGGAGAGGTGGTTTTTGATAGTGTGCTACAAGGAGTATTAGAAAGTCATTCAAATCGTCCAGAAATCATAGATGCTATAAAAAAAGGGGAGGGTATGGCTAAGCGCTTTTCTGCTAATCTTCATCAAAAGACATTTTATTATGCTTTAAAGCTAAGAGATGGGAAGATTTTGCGCATAGCCAGTAGTAGGGATAATTTTATTAAGATTTTTTTAGATTCTATTTTTTGGTGGATAGGTTTACTTGTATTTAGTGTCCTTGTTTGTATTCTTTTAGCACGTGTTTTATCTCGTCTTATTTTATCTCCTTTAGAATCTCTTAATCTTAAGAATTTCTCAAATCTTTCTAGTGTATATGATGAATTTTTGCCGTTTTTGAACAAAATATCTCAACAAGAAAAAACGATACAAAAACAGCTTAAAATTTTGCGTCAGAAAAATCAGGAATTTAATGCAATTACACAAAATATGCAAGAGTGTCTGATCCTGCTTAATGAGGATCTAAGAGTAGTGTCTTTTAATAAAATGGCAAAATTAGTATTTAAAAACTTGGATAATCACAAAAAGTTAATAGAGATTTTTAAGTCTGAAGAGATTTTAGATACCGCCAATAAGGCTTTAAGGTTTAAACGTTGTGAATGTGATATAAGTATTGATGGGACTTACTATCAGATTTTGGCTAGTGGAATTTTAGATGAAGAAATAGGAAGTGAAAAGTCTAGGGAATTTAAATCTAGAGGAGTGGTTTTGCTTATTTTGGATATTACTGAAAAAAAAGAGAGAGAAAACCTTAGACGAGAGTTTAGTGCAAATGTTTCTCATGAACTTAAGACACCGCTTACATCTATATCGGGTTATGCAGAGCTTTTGAAAAATAACCTAGTGCAGCCTTGTGATGTAAATGAATTTGGTAGAAAAATAGAGAATCAAGCAAAAAGACTTTTGGAGTTAATCAATGATATTATGAAACTTTCAGAGCTTGATGAGAGTAAAAGTGATGAGAATATAAAAGAGAGGATAGATCTTTTTAAGAGTGTGCAAAATATCTTAGAGCAGTTGCCAACTAATGGATTACAAGTAGAAGTAAAAGGATATGGAGAGGTATATGGAGTAAAAACTTTGATTGAAGATATGATTTTTAATCTTTGTGAAAATGCCATTAAATATAATAAAAAGAATGGAAGTATTAAAGTTATTATTACAGAAAATAGTTTAAGTATACAAGATAGTGGAATAGGGATTGCAAAACAAAATCAAAAGCGCGTATTTGAAAGGTTTTTCCGTGAGGATAAAAGTCATTCAAAAAGGATTGAAGGAACTGGACTTGGGCTTTCTATCGTCAAGCATATTGCTAATTTGCATCAGTTTGATATTAAACTTAAAAGCAAAATGGGGAAGGGGACTAAAATCACTATTTCTTGGAAAAATAGTTAGAGAGTATTTTAAAGGGTTTTATGATCACTAGAATACTTAGTTTTAATATATGTAGAATTGCTTGAAATATAGGGCGATGGCTTTTATCGTATTTTAATGATTTGAGATGGGCTATTGCTGGGCTTAGGTAGTTATAGGTTTTATTTATTTTAGCTGTAAAAATATAGGTTTCAATACACATTAGCCTTTTTAGCATTGTTTTATTATATTTTAGAGTGGGATTTAGATTAGGGATTTTGTCTGTAAAATCTATGATAGCTTGATAGTCTTTTAAAGATTGGGTAACTTTATTTTGATTTTTTGTTTTCGTGATAGATGAGGTATTATTTCTACGATAGTAATAAAGCGTTTTATTAATTAGGATTCCTTCTTTTGCAAAGATAGCAAATAAAAAAGTCTGTAAACAATCTTCAGCCATTCTAAGATGGGGGATTGGGGGTAGAGTATCCATAAAAGCTAGTGTTTTTGTTATCAATTCTTTTTTAAAAGCTTTATTGCAAAGATTCCAGCCATTCATTCTTATTAGCTTTTTCCATATATTTTGATTAGGTTTAAAGGATCTTGGAGCATTTTTAGGCATAAATGAAAATTTTTCTTGCGGATAGAATTCCACGCCAAAACAAATAATATCTAAATCTTGCCCCCCCCCCCAGCGATTATTAGTCTTTTTAGTGGCTATAGGATTTTGATGGTTGATGGTTTTATAAATCTCCTCGCATGCATTAGAGGTGATAAAATCATCAGAATCAACAAAAAGTAGATAATGACCCTTAGCCTGGTACATCCCTTTAATTCGTGTATGAAATGTACCCCTATTCTCACTATTTTTTAAAATCTTAATTCTTTTATCTTTACTAGCATACTCCTTAGCAATATTAATAGAATTATCAAAACC
>JXTW01000003.1:144508-146032 GCA_004368235.1 Helicobacter anseris
ATTGGCATTAGGTATAATCCTTTAAAATAGCAGGCGTTATCTTACATTGATCTTGCTTATTTTTTGATTAAATCAGCTTTTAATCTAAGAAAATTATTTGCATCAATATTTTTCGAATCCTCAATAGTCTTGCTTTTTAAAAAGCGTTTTAAAATACTATTAAGCCCTCTAGGTGCACATAGGATAATAAATTTAAATAGTAGTGGGGATAATTTTTTATCCGTAAAGAAATGCAGTGATTTGTAGTGATAATAATTAAGCTTGTATTCTTTAGCTAGGATAGCTAAAGTTTTTGTATCATAAAAGCTAATATGCTGACCATGATGAAAACTATAATACCACCATTTATTATCCCCCTCATAAATAGGGATATCCTCTGGAATAGTAAGCGTAGAAAAGAGAATATTGCGTGAAAGCTTAAGCATAGATTCTAGCTCTTGTTTTGGATGTTCAAGATGTTCAAAAACTTCAAAAGAAGTGATCAGATCAGGAGTGATATTTTGATTGTATTCAAAATTAAGTGCAAGAAGATTTTGTGCATATTTATCTAGCCAATAAGCATTAAGCCCTATATCCCTAAGCTGTCTTACAAGGATGCCATACCCCCCCCCCCATATCTAAAATATTTGCTTTTTTGCCAAAAAATAAAACACTAAGAGTAGCAGTGATGGCACAAAAATAGTGATTACGTATTAAAATCCCAGTATCTGTGGCATTGATAGCTTGAGTATAAGCCTCATTTAGCCAGTCTGGATTATAAGTAGCTAAAAAGCCACAATGTTCACATTTATAAAATATAGCCTTATGGAAATATATCACTTTAGTATCAAAAGCCTTTTTAGTTTGATGATGACAAATTTTACATTTTGGTGCATGACTATCCATATTTTTCCTTATTTTAATAAAATTTCATTTTGCCAAAACTTAGGAAGTATAGAGCAATTCTAGCTAATGGCTTCCAACTTTTATCGTATTTTATAGATTTGAGATGAATAAGTGGCGTAGTAAAAAAGTTATATTTATTATCAAGATTGGCTTTAAACCTCATAGCTTCTACAAAGATTGTACGTTTCATTTTTGGCTTATTATGCTTTAGATCCTTATGGATATTTGGGATTTTGTCTATGAAATCAAGTATGAAGCAGAGGTCTTTATATGATTTTTGCTTTCTTAAAAGATCATTAGTTCTTGTGATAGAGTTATCATTATCACAGCTATAATGATAAAGCTTAGAATCTATATACATACCATTTTTGATAAAAATTGATATGATAAAAGTCTTTAGTCCATCTTCTGCCATACTAATATGAGGGATGTTACCAAGACTATCAAGAAGCTCTATAGATTTTAGAGCTATATCTTTTTTATATACTTTATTCCAGACTGCCCAGCTTGCCATTTTAGTGACCTCAAGCCAAGAGTTTTGATCATCAAAAAATATAGGCTTATTTTTATTAGATATTATTGCTCTATTAGGTATATCTACATCAAAACAGCAAATATCTATATACCCCCCCCCCCCTC
>JXTW01000029.1 GCA_004368235.1 Helicobacter anseris
AATACTCTATATGAAAATATAAATAATTATTACAGGGGGGGGGGGTATGATAAATCTTATTTAATGCCAGATATTGTATGTTTTGGTGCAGCATTTTATCCAAGTAATTTTGGCACTCTCCTCCAATTAAATCCACCCAAAGAATTTAATCCAAATGACAATCCATGGCTTAGTATTTTTATGATGGCAAGTTGGTCTATATGGAATAAAGCCTACCATAAAGACCTCATAAAAACTACTCATAACTTCATTGCTACACAACCCCCTATACCATATCTCAATATGGCAGAAGATTGTCTTAAAACTTTCCTTGTAGGTATTTTAGCTAAACGTGGAATCTATATAGATAAAATCCTTTATCATTATCGTTGTGATAATACCTCTTCCTTAACTAATACTCAAGACTTAAATAAAAAGAAACGTGGTTATCAAGATTTTTGCTTTATACTAGACTTTGTCAATCAAATCCCTTCTACTACAAAAGCCACCAAACAAGCCAAAGAGTTTTTTCTAAAACGCCTTTATATAGATTCTGTCTTTTTTAAATCTAAAATCTATACGCCAAATCCAAGTCGCATCAAGCAAGTCGCTCTTTCTGTTTATGCTAATCTCTCATCTATAAAATATCAAACCCATCCATCAAGCATTCTAAAAACCATTATTACGACTATTAAATGTATCTTGATGCTAAGAAAATAGCTCTTAACTACGTTATAATTTCTTAATACTATATATTAGATATTTAAGGAAAATAAATGTCATCTCCTATGTCCTCACCCTTTTTCTCTATCATCATTCCTGTTTATAATGTAGAAAAATATA
>JXTW01000030.1 GCA_004368235.1 Helicobacter anseris
CACCAAGCGAAAGAGAAAAGAAAGTTTGACCTAATGCATTAACAAATACTTCTGAATTGATCTTGCTAAAATCTACATCAAACATAAAATGCAAACCATTGCTAAAAGAAGGCAGTGTAGCTGCATAGATAAAAAGACCAATAAAGATGATAAATAATAAGGGCATTAAAATAAAATTTAATGCTTCAATACCACTTTTAACACCTCTGGCTACAAAATAAGCTGTAATGGCAACAATGGCAAAAAAGCTTAAAATTTGTGCTGTTAAATTATCTTGTAAAAGATGTAAAAATCCAGCCTCACTTGCTTTGGCATCACTAGGTAGGTTGAAGCTTATAAAAAATAAGTAATATAAAACCCAACCTAAAACGATGCAATAGAAAGTAAGAATCAATGGACCACCAATAACAGTAATTCCAGCATATTTCCATTTTTTACCCTTGCTTTCATCAAGCATTGCAAAAGCATCTTGAGCATTAGTTTTAGTTTTATTGCCCATAATCATTTCTGCAATTAACATAGATACGCCAATAATAAAGGTAATAGCTAAAAATAATAGCACAAAGGCTCCACCACCACTTGTGCCAGCTACATATGGAAATCTCCAGATATGCCCTAACCCAATTGAACTACCTAGTGTAGCCAATATAAAACCGAGTTTTGAGAAATTATTCATAG
>JXTW01000031.1 GCA_004368235.1 Helicobacter anseris
TCCTTGACCTTTAGGATTATCTCTTAATTCACCCATTCTTTTATTAAGAGAATTCATATTAGCTAGATATAAGTCATAGGTAGTTCCCATAGCAGCAGCTAATGTTTTTTGTCCAGAAATAGAAGTACCATCTAATTTAGCAGATCCTAGGAAATAGGTAGTATAGCCATTGGTGCCACTAGAACCGCTAGTAACATCAGTAGTAATAGCCATAGCACTATTATTTACCTTACCATCCCTATTTGTCTTCTCACTAACCATATCAAATGAAATCACACTAAAGCCAGAGATAGCATTAGTAGTTTGTAGATTAACAACAGGAGTATCACCACTACCATTACTACCATTCTTAACAGTAGCTAGAGCTATATTATTATCACTACCTTCTTTATAAAGCTCTTTACCCACAATACTAGAAGCATCACCTGTAATGGCTAGATAATGAGTAGGAGTAGAAGAAGAAGCACTACCTACAGCAGCAGTTACAACACTAACACCATTAGCAGCACTATTTACACTAGTAGCACCATTACCTGCAGCCTCAATAATGATTCTATCTGCTTTAATAGAAGTAGAAGCAC
>JXTW01000004.1:0-736 GCA_004368235.1 Helicobacter anseris
TCCTTGACCTTTAGGATTATCTCTTAATTCACCCATTCTTTTATTAAGAGAATTCATATTAGCTAGATATAAGTCATAGGTAGCTGTATTTGTGGCTGCTACTAGGTTAGAGTTTGTAGAGATATTATTTTGGATCGCAGTTGTTTGTTGTTGTGTTTGTTTAATTTGGACTTTAGTATCATCAATAGTTTTTTGAATAGTTTGAACTTCTTGTTTGATTGTATTAATGTTTTCTTCTATTTTCTTTTGAGCTTCTTGATGCTCT
This sequence comes from Helicobacter anseris, assembly GCA_004368235.1. Lineage (GTDB taxonomy): Bacteria > Campylobacterota > Campylobacteria > Campylobacterales > Helicobacteraceae > Helicobacter_H > Helicobacter_H anseris_A. The sequence goes on from JXTW01000004.1 coordinate 266, forward strand.
TGTTTTTTGGTTTCAATTTCTTTTTTAGTAGTTTCAATTTCGCTTTTAATGGTTTCTTGCTCTTTTTTGGCTTGATTAATTTTTTCAGTATTTTCATTAATTTTCTTTTCTATTTCACTATTAATATTGTCGGTTTTATTTTGTAATTTTTGTTGCCATAGCTTAAAAGCATCCCTGATAAATTGATCTATCTGTTTTTGTTTTTCATCATCTTGCTTTTGTTGCTGATCAAGTTTATTATCAAGTTGGGCTTGTTCTTTTTGTTGTTCTTGAAGTATTTGATTAAGCCGATCTTGTTCTTCTTTTTGCTTATCAAGTGTATTTTGCAATTGAGTATTAGCTTGTGCTTGCTGTTGTTGTAGATTTGATAGATTAGATTGTAAATCTTGTAATGTAGCTGCTTGCATACAAGAGCCAAAGATTAGAAAGATTGCTAGATGAGAATAATTAAGTTTATTTTGCCCCCCCCCC
>JXTW01000004.1:746-4993 GCA_004368235.1 Helicobacter anseris
AATCTGCATGATTTTAAATAAAATTTGCTTAAGCATTGCTGAAAGAAGGGAGATAAGATAATTTATCTACTTTTGTAGGATTTATTTATAATCTATTTTTAGTTTGTAAAAATAGATTATAAAAAATCATTAAGCAAAAACAAAAAAGAGGCGCTTCTATTTTAGAATCAAGAGGTGTGTTAAAGCAACCATCAGTGATATATAAGATTAAGACAGAAAGACCCATAGATGACCATAAATAGTTATTTTCTCTAAGCTTGGTAATAAAGATATATGTGCAGATAAAATACAAAAACCAAAGTGCAAAAAGCCCGACTAAGCCATTTTTGGCTAGAGCATTTATGCTTTCATTATGGCTTTCACCTATATGTTCATCATTGTTGATAGGGATTTTAAATTGACTTGTAGCTGTGATCTCTTCTTTTTTTTCTATACGAGTTTTTGGATTCATACCAAAAATAGGTGAGAGTTTCCACATAGCAATACCATTATCCCAGATTTTAAAGCGATAACCAATGCTAGTTTCTTGTTGCGTGCCATCAAAATTGCTTGTTTCGCTTTCTATTTGTTTGGTTTTAATATTAAGAAAGGAATGGAATGAAGGGATAAGGGCAAATAGGGTAATAGAGATAAGAATAGGAGTGAAAATCTTTTTGAGAATATATTTTAGATTGTGATGGGCTAGATGAATGAGAATGCTAAAAATAAGGGCTGCTATAAAGCCTAAAATGATGCCCCTAGAAGCATTGATTAAAAGACAGAGAAAACAAAGAGATAGGGCTATAAAAGCTAGATTTTTTATTATTTTAGTAATGGGTGATAGCAATAAATTTAGTGCAATGATTGAGATAATGGCTAAAAAATAAGCAAATTGAAATACACCATTAGCAAGATTAATACGTGTTTCATGATAAGCTATATTCATATAAATAGCGCATAAACAGGTGATAATAGAGCCTATAAAAATACAGGGAAATAAAATATTAGAAACTATATTAATATTAAATTTAAAGACAAGAAAGAGAATAAAACCATAGAGGAAAAATTTTAAAAATGCTTCTTGGAAGCGAAGTGATCCTTCCCATCCGTGGTTAAGAAATAGTGGAGGGAGAGATGCTAGCGCGTAAATAGCAAAGCTTAATAATAGAAGTTTAATATCAGTATTTAGGCGATACTTTTTAGGTCGAAAAAAGGTATAAATAATAAGGCTTATAAGCATTAAAATATAAGAAATATGCATGGAAGTTCGAATGCTAAAAAATACAAACATGATAACTAAAGCCAGGGTAAAAATAATATTAAATATATTGTGTTTGATAGATGAAGGGAGAAACAAAGAGGCAAGCATAAAAGATCCTAGAGTAAAATATTGGGTATATTTTAGCAGGATTTATTACTAAAATCTTTTTTGTAATAAATTTAGGGCAAAAATCCTAAGTATCTTTAAGAGTTTAGAATTCATTAAAATTTCTAGGAATCAAGTTTTCATTTTAGTATGTATTTTGGGTGAGATGCCAAACATTTGTTTATATTCTCGGCTAAATTGTGATGGGCTTTTGTAGCCTACATCAAAAGCGACCTGATAGATATCAGTATGTTTTTTTAGCAGTATTTGTCTTGCCTCTTGCAATCTAAGCTTTTTTTGAAATTGCAAGGGAGAGAGAGCAGTGAGTTTTTTAAAATTATGGTGCAAAGAGGATTGACTCATTGATACTTTGCGGGCTAATTCTTTAATTTTTAGAGGCTTAGTAAGATCATTTTTGATCTCTAGGATTGCTTTGGCAATTTGAGAGGTTATGCTTCCTTCTAGAGTATATTGTTTTAAAAACTCTTTTGCTTCGGAGCAAAAAAGAATATATAAAATTTCTTTGAGTATTAAAGGGGCTAGTAATTTCCTATAATCTTGAGGTTTTTTTAAGAGTTTTACTAAACGAAAAATTGCCTCAAGTAAGTCAAATTGTAATTCTGCAAAGAACATTCCTTTTTGAAGTTGATTATTTATTTTAGTTTCATTGCAGTCTATTTGTTTCCAAGTCTCATAAATCTGCTCCAAAGAAAAAGTGATTTTGAGTGAGATAAATGGAGCTTGAGGAGAGGTTTCACAAATAGATATTTTTGCAGGGATATAAGTTGGAGATAAAAGGTAGGTTTGAGGATTGTATTCATAGGTGTGCTCACCTAAACACACTTTCTTGCATCCTTGTAAAATCACACATAATGAGGGTTCATAAAGGACATTATCCATCTCTTGGAGATCAGAAGTAGTGAAGAAAGATAGAGAATTTATAATGGTTTGAAATAATTGATTAGGAGGTGTATTCTCTTGGATAAAAGAGATGAGCTTTTCTTTTAGGTTTTGCATCTTTATTCTTAGTATTAAAGTGCAAAGATTCTATCATATTTGCAGGATTAGGCAAGAAAAAAGTAGTTTTAATCTATAGGGTTTATGGTCTTTGTTTTTATAATTTTCTATCTTAAAAGCAAGGAGAAAGAATGAAAACAATCACTTTAAATAATGGAGTTTCAATCCCGATTCTAGGGTTTGGGGTATTTCAGATGTCAGATTTTCAAGAATGCAAAAGAAGTGTTTTAGATGCAATAGAGTGTGGGTATAGGCTTATTGATACGGCTGCATCTTATTTTAATGAAGAGGCTATACGAGAGGCTATTAGAGAGTGTAATATCCCACGCCAAGAGCTTTTTATCACTACAAAATTATGGGTTAAAGATACAAATTATGAGGGAGCTAAGAGAGCATTTGAAACATCTTTGCAAAAACTCGGGCTTGATTATCTTGATCTTTATCTTATTCATCAGCCTTATAATGATGTTTTTGGAGCCTGGAGAGCGATGGAAGAGTTGTATGAAGAAGGGAAGATTCGTAGTATCGGGGTAAGTAATTTCTCTGCTGATCGCTTGCTTGATCTTACGCTTTATAACAAAATTAAACCTGCAATTAACCAGATAGAGACTCATCCCTTATGCCAGCAAATCTCACAGAATCAATTTCTTAAAGAGCAAAATATTCAACATCAATCTTGGGGACCATTTGCTGAAGGCAGAGGAAATATGTTTGCTAATCCCTTGCTGATGCAAATCGGGGAGAATCATAATAAAAGTGTAGCTCAAGTGATTTTAAGATGGCTTATTCAAAAAGAGATCATCGCAATCCCTAAAACAACTAGCAAGGCAAGAATGAAAGAGAATTTTGAGATTTTTGATTTTGAGCTTTCATTTGAAGAGATGGAGCAGATTGGGAAGTTAGATCAAGGGGTTAGCCAGTTTTTCGACCATAGAGATCCTAAGATAATCCAGTGGATGCACGATAGATAAATGATAGAGGAGATTACGAGTTGGGCGCGAGTTTGGTATTATGGATGGAGGCTTTGAGATTAGGCTTTGGTCTAAAAATACTAATAGGCAGAGCTAGAATATAGCGAATACGCCAATAGGGTGTGAGAATATGCCAGTAAGGAGTGGTAAGCTTGAAGGGAAAGTCCTTAGTATAGCCGTATTTTTGCACCATACGAATAAGATGCTTAAAGCATAAAAGAGCAGTGCGCTTATAGAGTGTATTGATGATGGGGTTAGGATCTTTGAGCTTAGAGAAATAATCAATTAAAAACAGATAGCTATGCAGGGATAAATTAAGCTTAGCAAGATCTATCTTTCCGCGCATAATAGAATCTGGACTTTGGCGATAGTAATATCCACAAATATCACTAATATAGATTTCTTTGGCATGGGCGGTTAGGAGAGTGCAAAAGTATACATCTTCATAATAGATTCTGGTAGGAAAGGATAGATTAAGCGTAGTAAAAAAGGATTTTTTAATAACAAAATGAATAATCGTAGTAATAAGGGATGGGGCACGGTTGTTTATGGTGAGAATATCTTTGGTTTTATAAAGACCTGTAGGAAATAGGCGTAGTAAATGACTGGCTTTAGTTTGTATAATTTTTCCATTCTCATTAGCAAGATGATAGTTTGAAAGTAAGATATCAGGGTTGTTATTTTTAGTTAATGTGATATAGAGTGTCTCAAGTAAATTAGGCATTAACATATCATCAGAATCTAAAAAAAGAATATATCCCCCCCCCCCTAGAGTTTTTTCTGTTTTTGTAAGAAAGTTTAATGCGGTGTTTCTGGCAGCACCAGCTCCGCTATTATCTTGGTTGATTAAAATGAAGCGAGAATCTTTGCTAGCATATTCTTTAGCAATCATTTCACTGCCATCATTGCTACCA
>JXTW01000004.1:5003-121142 GCA_004368235.1 Helicobacter anseris
TAAATAGGGTTTGACATTATAAATAGGAATAATGATAGAAAAAAATGCCATAAATCACTCCAGGTTAGAAGCTAATCTTTGATAGTATCAATTTTCTCTTTTGGTATAAGAATAATATCAGAATTGGTATTATATTTTGTTTTTTTAATTTCAGCAATGAGCGGTGGTATCGCCATAGAAATAGTAGAATCAATATAGATGCCATGAAGTTTGAGATTATGAATTTGAGAGAAAAACTCTGCATTTGTTTTAGCAATCACAACAGCATGATATTTAGATTCTGTCATAATTTGGATTTTAAGATGAGTTTCTAGCCTATGATTTGTAGTCAATACAAGAAAGACTTTTTCATAATTTTGTTTATATTTCAAATAACCATCATAGGCTTTTTTATCATTGGGACTTAGTTTGTTTTTATTAAGTTTTTGAAGATAGAGCCATAAAAAAGTCATGGTGCAATATGACCCAATTATATCTTGCTTGAAAAAAGTATTGCGTATAGGGATTGATTCCATAGCGAGCTTCCAGATGCTATCATCTAGTTCTGTAGCATAGATATTAAGTGCATGAGTAGTTTGGGTAATGATATTTTCATAGAAAGTTTTAAAGCTAGTCTCAAAGTCCGTTTTGTATTTTTTACGGAAATTATCAAGGCATTTTTCCAGATTTCTTAAACAGGAGTTTAAGAGCCTAAGCTCTTCATCTGATTTGGCGACACGCTCTTTAAGGGTTTTTAGTCTACTTTCTAGCACAGCTTTTGAGTCTTTTTTTGCCTTACTTTCCATTTTAATATAGATGCTTTTTATTTCATTAACACTATTTTTAATTCTAGTATTTAGTTCCATAATGCGTTCTTTAAGACCGGTCTCTGCTTTATAGGCAGCGCGGTAGTGAAGCTGTGTTTCTAGGAAATATTCTAGAAATACTTTTTGTGGATTGATATTGATATTTTTCATAAAATAGTTATAAGAATAATTAAGTTTATTTAGAAGTTGGATATGATCGACAAATGAATCTATAGTGATATTTTTATCAGTAAAAACTAAGAAATCAATAGCCTTATTTAAAAATCGTTTTAGCTCAACATAATCAATTAAATAAGAGCTTGTATCTCGCGGTTTTAGTCCCTCTGTATTGAAATTAATAGCACTTAATTCTTGAAAAAAATATTTTTCTAAAGACTTATTAACACTAATACTTAGGGGTATTTCTTTAATGGTAAAATAGTTTGTTTCTTTAAATATTTTTTGCACAATTGCATCGCGAATACCCTGCTCTTTGTATTTCAATTCATCATCATTTTCTGTTTTCCAAAAATCAATTTCTTTGATTAAAGAATCAGTAGGGAAACCTTGATATTCCGAGGCTTTTGCATCCACAATATAGCCACCATTATTGCATCGGAACTCTACAAACATTCCTGGTGTTGGTAGATATCGAGTATCATGCCAGCTTTCTTTGCGAAGTTCAAAGATTTTTTTGGATTGATTGGTGATGACACCTACTCCAGTGGCAAGAGAATAGCGTAAAATTTTGCCGTGCAAATAGCTCTCCAAATCTCTATATTTTACTATTAAGTAGAGCATCTAAGTGCTCAAAATATCATATTGAATTTTAAGGTATAATAAACCGCACATTATAACATAAAAATGTTGAGGGAAAATGATTAGGCGCTTTCTTGTATGTATCATTATTAGTATTGTTATGCTTTTTATTTCTTTGGCTACTTTTTTTGATAATTATAGCTTAGCAGGTAATATTGGCAGATCTTTGGCTTTATTAAATTTAGAAATTTTTGGCATATTTGCTTATTTTTGGCCATTAGGAATAATTTATATATCTATCTTATGGTGTTATAAAGGAGTTCTTTCTAGTAAGACTTATATAAAGATATTAGGCTCATTATTAATAGGTTTTGTATTGCTATGTTTACAGTATTTGTGGTTTGGAGTTGGTGAGTTTGCATATGTTTTGCTTGAGTGGATTAAACCTATGATAGGCTATTTTGGTATTTATATCATTCTTCTTTTTATAGGATGTGGAGCCTGGATGTTGTGTTCTATTAAGCATTTTAAAACAACTTTAAGTAAAACTTGGAGTTGGGCTTTTAAAGGGTTAAAAATAAGTATCAATATACTTGGAGATATGGGGCAATTAGTCAGTGGGTTATGGACTAAATATAAAGAGATAAATAATCAAAAGAAGCGTTTAAAACAAGAGGCGCAATATTATGAATTTCATCCAGAACCACCTACGCCATATACACAGGTACCAGATATTCCAGAGGATAATATTAAAATTTTTTATCAGGATATGAAAAAAAACTTCGATTCTCGTAGCGAAGTAAATTTGGTTAGTGGTGCAGAAGGTGAGATTAAAGATTATAGTCAAAAAGTTTTAAGTCGTAATAAGAAGTTTTTTGAAAAGCTAGCTAGTCAACAACAAGAAGATCTTATAGATAGTAATGATAGTGATATATCAATAAGTAATTTAGATTTGCCAAAAACACCAGAAAATAAGATACCAAAAAAACCGCTTTTAGAGTCAAATTTGATTGAGCAAATGGATTGCGAAAAAGAAGAAGTAATTACCCCTGAAAGCTTACAAGAGATTGATTTTGCACAAAAAAATGAGTTGCTAAAAACTAGTGGAGTAACAACTATTGTGCATGAGCTTAGTGAGAATAAAGAGCATTTAGAATCTTTGGAAAAAGGTCAAATACAAAAGCCACATGATTATAGATTGCCAAGACTTGAGCTTTTAGCACCAAATCCATCCTCAAAAGGTGAGGTGGATGAAAATGAGCTAGATTCTAAGATACAAAATCTTTTAGCGAAGCTTAAAATGTTTAAAATTGATGGGGATATTGTACGCACTTATTCAGGACCGCTTGTGAGTACTTTTGAGTTTCGTCCAGCAGAGCATATTAAAGTAAGGTCCATTCTTGCACTTAGTGATGATTTAGCAATGGCAATGGCAGCTCAAAGTATTAGGATACAAGCACCAATACCGGGAAAAAATGTTGTAGGTATTGAGATACCTAATATGAAGATTGATACAATTTATATGCGTGAGATTTTAGAAAGTGAAGTGTTTCAAAATAGTGCATCGCCATTGACATTGGCATTGGGTAAGGATATTGTAGGGAAGGCTTTTGTAACGGATTTAAAGCGGTTACCACATTTGCTTATCGCAGGCACTACGGGTAGTGGAAAGTCTGTAGGTGTTAATGCGATGATTGTTTCTCTTCTTTATCGTAACTCTCCTGAAAATCTAAAGTTTATTATGATTGATCCTAAAATGGTGGAGTTTAGTATGTATGAGGATATCCCTCATCTGCTTACCCCCATCATCACAGATCCTAAGAAAGCTATTAGCGCTCTTGGTGCGGCTGTCAGAGAGATGGAGCGACGCTATAGGCTTATGAGCACACTTAAAGTAAAGACCATAGAATCTTATAACCAGAAGTGTATAGAGCATGGAGAGAAGAGCTTTGCTTATTTAGTGATTATTATTGATGAATTAGCAGATTTGATGATGACTGGGGGCAAGGAAGCGGAGTTTCCTATCACTCGTATTGCCCAAATGGGTAGAGCTTGCGGGATCCATTTGATTGTAGCTACACAGCGACCAAGTGCGGATGTAGTGACAGGGATTATTAAGACTAATTTACCATCAAGAATTGCCTTTAGAGTGAGTAATAAAATTGATTCTAGAGTTGTTATTGACATAGAGGGTGCACAAAGTTTACTTGGGCGAGGGGATATGCTTTTTACCCCGCCGGGTCAAGGAGGAGTGATTAGACTTCATGCCCCATGGACTAGTGAAAAAGAGATAGAGAGTATTGTCTCTGAAATTAAAGCACAAAGAACTTGTGAATATGATGATGAGTTTTTATTAGAAGAAAAAGAAGCTTTAGATACTTCAATGCCTAATATGAATATTGAGGATAATGCAGATTTATTGCGAGCTAAAGAGATTATTTTAAATGATAGAAAAACTTCAGTGAGTTATTTGCAAAGGAGAATGGGAGTGGGCTTTAATAAGGCTGCAAATATCATTGAGCAACTCGAAAATCAAGGATTTCTATCCACTCCAAATGCTAAAGGGGTAAGAGAGATTTTAGGTTAGATTTTTAGTATCTAGCTTGATATTAATAAGTGTTGTATTTTATATTCTTTTAAAGTTTTATAGATTATTTGAAAAATATTACCTAGTTAGGTTAATTAGATTTATTCATTCAGCCATTAATGTATAATATTGTTACATTAATAATTAAGGAGTGAGTAAAAATGTCTAGAAAATATACTCTAGCTCTTGTGCTGATGGCTGCAGGTAGTTCTACGCGATTTGTAGAGGGGCTAGCTAGATCTAAACGCATTAAAAAGCAGTGGCTTAGAGTAGGAGAGCTACCTTTGTGGAAAAGGGTGGCAGATGAGACCAAGAAATATTATGATTTTGATGAGATTATCATATGTGGAGATGGCGCTGAACTATTTTATATGCAGAATTTCTGTGATGAGGAGAGATTAGTATGTGGAGGGGATAGCCGTGCTGATAGTCTTAGATCCGTGCTTAAAGAAGTAAGAAGTGATTATATTTTTGTAACTGATGTGGCGCGGTGTGATTTGGATAGAAATGTTTGTCTAGAGCTTTTAGATAGATTTTGGGAGTGGGATTGTAGTGTAGCTTATTTGCCTTGTACTGATACAGCAATTTATGAGAATGAATGCATTCCTAGGGAGAATTTAAAGCTAATCCAAACCCCCCAAATCTCAAAAACAGAGCTAATAAGACAATATCTATCTGTGAAAGATTATACAGATGAAAGTAGTGCTATGCTAGAGAACGGAGCCATAGTGAGGTTTGTACTTGGTAGTCCCAAAATGCAAAAAGTTACTTTTTTACATGATTTAGAGATATTGTTGCGTAATAGTGATAAGTTTTTACCACCTATAGACGATATTTTTGTAGGAAATGGTATTGATATCCATAGTTTTGAAAAAGACAAGCAAATGTGGCTTGGAGGAGTGAAAATACAATCGGATATGGGATTTAAGGCACATAGTGATGGGGATGTGCTTTTGCATGCCATTATAGATGCTCTTTTAGGCGCAATAGGTGCAGGGGATATTGGTGAGTGGTTTCCAGATAATAGAGAGGAGTTTAGGGATGTAGATTCTAAAAAACTTTTAAAAAAAGTAGCAGAGTTTGTTGCCAATGTAGGCTATGAGGTTAGCAATTTGGATATAAGTATTCTTGCAGAAAAACCAAAAATAACTCCTTATAAAGATGCTATAAAAAATAGTTTAGCCAGCCTACTTGATGTGCCAAAGCATAGGATTAATATTAAGGCAACTACGAGTGAAAAAATGGGATTTATAGGAAGAGGTGAAGGTGTGTGCGTGATGGCAAGTGTGGGGGTGAAATTTATTGATTGGACAAAATTAAAAGGATGAGGTATGAGAGTTTTGATTATTGAGAATGAGATTTATTTAGCACAAAGTATTGCCAATAAGCTAGAATCTTTTGGCTATTTATGTGTAATAGAACCATCAATACAAGATGCTCAAAATGCCAGAGTTGAAGATTTTGATGTAATACTTTTGGCTAGTAGTGCTTGTGGCGATAATTATGAAAATTTTATTAGTAATCATAAAAAATCTATCATTATTATGTTGGTTAGCTATATTAGTGATGATACGATTACTAAGCCTATGAGAGCAGGGGCAAGTGATTATATTCAAAAGCCTTTTATGATTGATGAATTAGTGCGTAAAATCTCTCATTATAAGGATTATAAAGAGGTTTTGAAAAGATTAGATTTTTATGATTCTTATTTTAGATTTGTAGAATTGGAGTTAAAAACACCCACATTAATGCAATATACTCCGCCCTTTGTCATTAAAAGTAATTCACAAAGAAGTGCTGATGTATATCTGATGAAATATGCTAGAGATCGTAAAATGCATGTAAGGTTTTTATCTGTGCGTCAGAAAGAATATAGAAATATTTTTAAACAACCCGCAGATAAGAAGAATTGTTATTATTTGACACATTTAGAGCTTTTGGGTACTTCAGAAATTAAAGAGCTTTTAGGAAACTTGCAAAAGCAAAATATTATTTTTTCTTTTGTATCAAGAGATGATTTAAATTTTGCTCAAGTTGTAGATATAACACATATTACAAGCCATCAGGACTTGGGCGGAGAGATATTATCAATTAAAGAGTATGAAAAAATGATTATTGCTAAATTTGAGAGCAAGTACCCAGATGTTGAGTTGGCTAAGCGTCTTGGAATTAGTCGTAAGAGTTTGTGGGAAAAAAGGAAAAAATATGAAATCGCAAGAAAAAAATAAGCAGCTTTATCTTGATAGAGAGGCAATTAGCGCTTTAGGATTGCTCAATGATGGTTTATTAAATCCTGTAGTTAAGCTAATGGATAAAAAAGAAGCAAGAGAGGTTAGTGAAACTGGACTTTATAAAGGATGCTCTTATCCTTGTCCTTTACTTTTAAGTCCATCTGGTAAGAGAAATCAAAAAGTGTTGCGGTCTATTAAAAAAGGAGAAGAAATTGAGTTGATATGTGAGATGCAAAGTGTAGGGAGTATAATTGCAGATAGTGTTTTTCAGATTAATAAAGAAGAAAGATTAGCTCAAATAGGTGCTATTTTGGAAGAGCAAGATCATATTGCCAAGAGGATTGGAGAATATGCAATTTGTGGAGAGTTAAAACTTAATATCCCTACAAATCCCTATAAAGAGATTTTAGAAGAAAAAAAGAAAAAACTAAATGCTAAGAGGGTAACAGGCATTATTTTTAATGCTAATCCTATACATCGTGTACATGAAAAGATTTTAAGAGAAGAATTTAATGATACAGATTTGATTGTAATTTTTTTATTACGTTATAGTCATGATGGATTTTTGAGTTATGATTTAAGAAAGATGTGCCTTAATTTGGTGCTATCAAACTTTTTAAACGAAGAAAAAATTTGTATTATTCCTTTAGATAGCACCTATCTTTTTGCTGGGCAAAATAAAATGATTTTGTATTCTTTGATCGCTAAAAATTATGGTTGTAGTAAGATTTTATTGGGACAAAATAGTAGTCAGTTAGGAGTGTATTATATTAATCAGGAGCGCCATAGTATTTTTGATACTATGTGTGGGATAGATATTGAGGTGAAAATCTTAGATGAGTTTGCCTACTGCACGCAGTGTAGATGTTTATTAAATACAAAATCTTGCCCTCATGGTAAGCATCACCATATTGCTTATAATTCACCAGCAATTTTACAATTTTTTAAGATGGGTATCTTGCCACCTATTATTTTAGTACGTAAAGAGGTGTCTATTCTTGTGCTTAAGACTCTTTTCCCACATAGGATTGAAGAGATGAAAAAAATTTATTATAATGTTTTGCCATCAGAGGGGATATTTTCTGAAGATATTCAGAAGGATTTTTATAATACCTTAATGGAGTTATACCAAATTAAAAATTAAATCAATTATGGAGTTTTTGAGATGCGTTGGGGTTTTTTGACATTGTTTTATTCTGGGATGTCTCCAAAAGCACCCGGCACGGTAGGTTCTTTTTTGGCTGCATTAATTGGCTTACCTATTGTGATGTGGAATGCAGAAATGATTGTGCTTTTGGCTATTTTAGTTGGTCTTATTGCAGTAAGGCAAATTGATATTTATGAAAAAAATGGTGGAGAGCATGACAACAAAGCTATTGTTATTGATGAGCTAGTAGGTCAGTGGATCGCTATGGGTATAGGAGCTATTTTTGGATTTAATTACTTAATGGTAGTGCTTAGCTTTATATTTTTTAGAGTTTATGATATAAGTAAGCCTTCTTTTATTGGATATATTGATAAAAAGGTAAAGGGTGGATGGGGGGTTATACTTGATGATGCATTAGCAGGAATCTTAGCAGGCTTTAGCACACTTTTTGTGCTAAAGATGCTAGATATTTTTTATATTGATATGTTTTAGTCTAACATTTTAGTAGATTAGAGAAACAAAGATGCTAATTTTATGATAGGGGATATCATAGACGCTTCTGCCAGTAATATGGCTGATAGTATCATTTGCTAGGACAGCATCTGGCTCTAGTTGTTCAAGTCTATTAGTTAAAGAGCCACCAGTATAGCGTATGCCAATATTTACAATATTGCTAACTTTATAACCGATACCACCACCATAGATGACTCCATCATACATATTTTTAACTGTTGGATGTGCGCCTGCTGTGGTGCTTTGATAGGTATCATTCATCCAAAGCCATGTATAGCCAGCAAAACCTACAAAGTAGAATCCACGATATTCAAATCCCATCATAATAGGTAATTGTAACCCACCTCCAGCTACTCCATCAAATTCATTGCGTTCTAAAAAGCGATGGTCATTTAAGATATTAGATTTTGAGCCAACCATAGGACGGATAAAAATAGGTGCACTTACCTCTGTACCGATCATAAAGTTCATTCCTCCAAGCACAGATTCAATGCTGCGTAAATAAGCACTATAACCTAAATCTACAGATACATATTGACTCTTACCAAGCCAGCTATAAGAGCTGCCTATCGAGCCTTCATTGAAGAAAAACCAGCGTCTAGCACTACCAGTACCAGTTGTGCCATTAACAAAAGTACCTTTAGTAAACTTTGAGGTACTACTACCTGCTGGTTTTTTAGTGGAGCTTGTAGATTTGCTAGGCGCAGCATATAATGCACTACCCAATATTAGAATAGTTGCAATCATGGATAGAAATTTTTTCATCAACTCTCCTTAAAATTTAGGAATATAATAGTGTAAGATAAATCGGTAATTTTTTAGATATATTTAATAGAGTGTATTATTTTCTTAAGGTATGCAGATGAAAAATCTAGATCATATTAAGCAAAAAAAACAATATCTTACATTAGAAGCCTCTGCTGGCAGTGGAAAGACATTTGCACTTACAATACGTTATCTTAGTTTACTTTTTTTAGGAGTAAATGCCAGTGAGATTTTAACTCTTACTTTTACTAAAAAAGCCACAGGTGAGATGCAAGAAAGAATCGTTTCTGCATTGTATGATTTAGCGCATTTTAATGAAATAGATGATAAAACTTTTGGTGAGGTTATATTAGATTCTCTGTGCAAAGATTATGGTTTTGAAAAAAATGAAATTTTGGCTAAAGCTAAAGAAGTGCAAGATCGCTTTATTGTCCAAAATCCACAAATAAAAACAATCGATGCATTTTTATCTTTTATTGTGCATAAGTTTTGTTGGTATATGGGAATTTCTTCAAATTATAGGGTTGGCGAGATTGATTTAAAGAAAGTTCATGAGTTTTTTTTACAAAGATTAACTAATGATAATGATAGATATAAGGCTTTGCTTAATTATTTAAGCTCTCAACAAACCAATATTTCTAAAATTACATATTTAAGTCAATTTGAAGATCTCATTAGTATAGGACTTTTAAATTTTATAAAAAATGATTTAAAAATAGATTGTGATTGTTTGGAGGATTTGAATTTAAAACAGATTAGCGAAAATATAGATTTAATGGCAAGGAAATTACAAGAAAAGCTTTTAGATAGTATAAAAAGATTAAGAGAGCAGATTATAAATAATCCTCAAGCTAGTGATAGTGCTAAAAAGCTGATTAAGCTAAATGTGCAATTAGAAGAGCTTTTATCAAGTCAATGGATGCTTAAAGGATCAGAACATCGTTATATACAAAAACTTGATTTGCAAAATGAGTTTAAAGAAATTTATGATTTAGCTCTTGCTTATCTAAGGGTTATGGAGGCTATGGATTTTGTGAGTATTAAGCGTATTTGCAGAGATTATAATCAGGCACTTGAGATGTATTATAAAAAAGAGAGAATCTTAAACTTTGCAGATATAGAGAGAAAAACACATCGGTTCTTAAATAACTTAGGGGATGCAGATTTCTTTTATTTCAGACTAGATTCTAGGATTAGTCATATTTTGGTAGATGAGTTTCAAGATACTAGCCTTAGGCAGTATGAAATTTTAAAGCCACTAATTGATGAGATTAAAAGTGGACAGGGCACTAAAGAATATCAGAGTTTATTTTTTGTTGGGGATCCTAAGCAGAGTATCTATCGGTTTAGAGGAGCAGATTTTAGAGTATTTGAAAAAGTATTAACTATTACAAATAAAGAGAACTTACCTAATAATTATCGTAGTAGTCAAGTAGTGGTTGATTTTAATAACAACTATTTCTCTCAAGTTTTTAAGGATGAATATTATTCACAGAGTTTACCTAGCTCATCAACTAGACTTGGGGGGTATGTAAAGGTTTATGAATTAAGTAATGGGGAGTGTGATGGGATACCAAAAGCATTTTTATGTGTAGCGCAATCTTTAGAGATGCTTTTTGCCAATCAAGTCTCACAGGATAAAATCACGATCCTTTGTTATGATAATCAAAGTATTAGTGATTTGAAAAAATACTTACTTTCTTATTTTTTAAAAGAAAATAAAAGTATTGATATTATCATAGATGCAAATAAAAAGTTAATTGAAATGCCCGAAGTAAAGATTTTATCTGTATGCCTAAATTATGCTTATGCAGAAGATGAAAAAAGTAAGAAATATTATGAGAAATGTGCCTTAAAATTGCTTGGAAAAAGCCTTCAAGATAAATTAGATATGCCGCAAAAGGCAGGAAGTTTATCTCAATATCTTTGGAGTTTGATGCGTCATTTTGAATTATGTGATGATTTTGCAAAAATGATGTTTGAAGTTTCTTTTAAACATTATGATGTGAAGGAATTTTTAGATGAGCTAGCCCATATGTCGATCACACAAGAGAGGGAAGCGAGTTTGGAAGGAATTCGCATTATGACTATTCATGCAAGTAAGGGATTAGAATTTGATCATGTGATTTTTTGTGATAGAGTGAAAAGTTTTGCAGGCGATAGAGCTCCTATTTTACTAGATGATTCTAGGGCGTTTTGTAAGAAAAAGAAGGATATTCATAATTTACGTTTAAAGCTTGATTCTGAATATAATAATGCTTCTAGCAAATCTGAAGTTCAGACTTTACGTGAACAGAATAATCTTTTGTATGTAGCTTTTACGCGTGCTAAGGATTCTCTTTTTATTATCCCTTCTTATTCTTTTAATCAAGAAGAGGGATTGCTACTTCCAAAAGCACAGGAAATAGGAGAGATAAAAAACTATCAGACATTTAAAAAGCCTAATAAACAAGAAGAAATAATCCCAATTATCCAACATGATTATGGCTATCAAGAGCAAGATTATATTGTAGAAAACTATGGGGTTAAAACACAAAATGTTCTTTTTGGTGAGGCACTGCATTTATGCATGGAGTATAGTTGGTTTTTAGATGATGATACTCTAAGAGATAAGATAGCAAATTATTATGGCTTTTTTATTGGGGATGAGCAGCTAGATAGGATTTTGATGCGCAAGGATAAGCTCTATGAAGAAATATCTACTTTTAAGGATTGGGATGAATTAAGGAGTGAGGTATCTATATTTTTAGATAATAGACTTTATCGTTTAGATTTGATGGCTATAGACCATATCAAAAAGCAAATTGTTATCTTAGATTATAAAAGCGGAGTAGAATCAGATGAGCATAAAAATCAATTAAGAAAATATATTGATGTAGTTAAAAAGATATTGCCTAGTTATAGGATAGAAGGAAAGATAGCTTATGTATGGGATAAACCCGTGTTAAAAACTCTTGAGTGAAACTTGCTATTTGATACTTGTTTTTGATTAGGGTTTTGTGCTAGAATGCCCAGCAATTTACATTGTATAAAAGGCTTTAAATGCTACGTTTTGCGCCATCTCCTACAGGTGATATGCATATTGGAAATCTACGTGCTGCTATTTTTAATTACATTATTGCCAAGCAGCGTAATGAACGATTTTTAATACGTATTGAGGATACAGATTCTGCAAGAAATATACAGGGCAAGGATAAAGAGATCTTATCTATATTAAATCTCTTTGGGCTTTTGTGGGATGATTTGGCATATCAGAGTGAAAATTTTTCCAAACATCGTCATTTTGCCGAGGTTTTAGTGCAACAAAATAAGGCATTTTATTGTTATTGCACTAAAGAATTTTTGGATAAAAAACGAGATGAAGCAGCAAGAGAAAAAAGAGCTTTTCGTTATATGGATGAATGGGCAGAGCTACAAAAAAATGAAAAAAAACAACCAGCTATCAGAATCAAAGGTAGTGCTAAAAATATTAGCTTTAAAGATGAGATTAAAGGCGAGATTAATATCGAATCTAATGAGCTAGATAGTTTTGTGATTATCAGGGAAGATGGAATTCCAACCTATAATTTTGCCTGTGCATTAGATGATATGATTTATGATATTTCTTTTATCGTGCGTGGGGAAGATCATGTGAGCAATACTCCTAAGCAAATGATGGTGCATGAGTATTTAGGATATGAAAAAAAGATACAATATGCCCATTTGCCTATTATCTTAGGTGAGGATGGTAAAAAAATGAGTAAGAGGGATTCTAGTTCCTCAGTTAGCTATCTTTTAGAACAAGGGTTTTTACCACAAGCAATAGTGAATTATCTTATTTCTATGGGCAATAAAACACCCTTAGAGGTTTTTACTCTCAAAGAAGCCATAGAGTGGTTTGATATTAAAAATATTGCTAAATCTCCTGTTAAATTTGATTTAGCTAGACTAAGATTTTTAAACCGCGAGCATTTAAAGCGGCTAGATGAAAGTGAGTTTGCGCTTTTATTAGGGGTGCAGGATTTAAGTATTGGTGCTTTAGCAAAGCTTCAAGAGGCTAGTACACTTAATGAGATTAGAGAAAAGCTAGATTTAATTTTTAAGCCCAAAGATATTAATAGGCTTTATGAGAATGAAGATTTTAGCGCTTCTTGTAATCAGCTTTTTTTAGTCTTGCGACAGATAGTAGAGCAGATGGATTATAAAAAGATGGACTATGCAGAGTTTAAAGAGCTTGCTATGCAAAAAAGTGGTCTTAAGGGTAAGGCATTTTTCAAGCCATTTAGAATCTTGCTTACAGGATCTAGTTCTGGACTTGAGCTAGAGCCTATTTTTGTCTATTTGCGATTGTTTTTAAATGAAATTTTAAAACTAAAATAATGAGGGAAAATGATTATTTTGCATTATCTGATTAATTTGTATATGCTTATTATTGTATTGGCAGGGATTTGTTCTTTAGCTCGATTGAACAATGAGTTTGCAAGATTTTTTTATCGTTTAAGTGATCCGGTTTTGCGTTTTATTTCTTCAAGGATTAATCTGGTTTATCAAGGGATGGATTTTACTCCATTTGTTTTGCTAATTTTTTTAGGAATTATTGATAGGATTATTTGGAGTTTAATATGAGGTTTTTTTTAACCTTATGGTTAGTTTTTTCAAATTTATTGCTTTATGCTAAGGAGATTAGCCTAGAGTTTTTGAAGTCTCAACCAGCAGGTTATGCTAGAGACTTTTATATTTGGTATTTTATCAATCAAGATTCTGTTAGCATCAAAGAAGCAAAAGAAGCCTATGAGCTTGTATTTAAAAAAAGCCAGCGTATTGAGAAGGCTATGCAGGATAAGGGAGCACCTCATGAGCTTCCTAAAGATATTTATTGCAAGAATTTATTGTTAGAAAAGCTAATATCAAGTGATGCAGAGTGCATTTTTATGGGATTAAAGTTCTCTTCTGTTTGGCAGATGGAATCTAAGATGGCAAAAAAGCTTGCTGATAAATTAATAAATACAGAGTTTGCCTCTTTGGGTAAACAAATTGAGCTTTTAAAATCAGTCCAAGAACTTAAGCCAGCTAAGCGCCTAGAAGTGTTATTTAGCGCTGGATCTAAGAATGTTGGTGCAATTTTATCTGGACTTAATTATCAGCAGAAATTAGAATTGCTAGATTCTGTACCAGTTCCTGAAAATGCGCTATTAAATGCAATGAATGGTAATGATATAGTTTTAAATCGCACCATCGGGAATCTAATTTTAGATTCCCGATTTAAATACATTAAGCAAGCATTAGATAAGGTTGAGGTTTCTAAATCAGATAGTAATACCTTTTTCTTGCTAGGCATTAATGCAATTATGCAAAAAGATCAGGGATATGCTAATCGTGCTTTTAATTATTTTAAGAAGTCTGAAAACACGACTAATGATCCATTTATGCAAGATAGGGCATTGTGGTGGCAATATTTGGTTTCAAAGGATAGACAATATTTAAAAACGTTATCTCAAAGTGGTTTTGTAGATATCTTTTCAATTACGGCTAATCAGATTTTAAATACCACACCTAAATTTAGTCTTATTACAGATTTTAAATCTAGTGCCAAGCCCTATAAATTAGATATTAAAGATCCATTTGCTTGGCAGATTTTACGTACAAAAATTAGCGGATTAAAAGATAAGGCATATGAGGATGAGGTAGCCTTGCTTTATCATCAAGAGACATTTCCACATCTTATTTATTTTTTAAATCGAGAGTATCGTTATAAGCATAATTATTTTATATTTGCTTATGATGAACCAAAACTATTTGAAAATACTCATCAAAAAGCGCTTGCTTATGCAGTAGCTAGACAAGAATCTAATCTTTTACCAGCTTTAGTATCAACTTCTTATGCTTTAGGGATGATGCAGATTATGCCTTTTAATGTAGAGCCTTTTGCTAAAAGCATGGGTCTAAAAAATATCACCCTATTTGATATGTTTGATCCAAAGATTGCATTAAAATTTGGTAATTTTTATTTAAAAGAGCTTGAAAGAGAGTTTAAAAATCCTCTTTTTGTAGCCTATGCTTATAATGGTGGACCGGGATTTTTGCGTCGCACATTGGCTAAAAATCAGCTATTTTTGAAAGATAGAGAGTATGAGCCTTGGTTGTCAATGGAGCTTTTAGCTTATGAGGAGTCAAGATTTTATGGGATGAAAGTATTAGCAAATTATGTTATTTATTCTCAAATGCTTGGAAAAAAGGTGGATGTACAAACATTACTTAATGATACATTGAAATTCCAAAATAAGGAGAAAAAATGAAAAAAATAATCACTAAATGCCTTTTTCCAGCAGCTGGATATGGTACAAGATTCTTACCTGCAACAAAGGCGATGCCAAAAGAAATGTTACCTGTATTAAATAAGCCTTTAATACAGTATGGAGTAGAGGAAGCCTTAGATGCAGGATGTCATTGTATGGCGATTGTTACAGGTAGAGGCAAAAGAGCTATTGAGGATCATTTTGATATTAGCTATGAGTTAGAGCATCAAATTCAAGGTACAGATAAAGAAGCCTATCTTAAAGATGTTAGAAGTATTATGGAATCTTGTACTTTTTCTTATACACGCCAAAAAGAGATGCTAGGACTTGGACATGCAATTTTGACTGGTGAGACTTTAGTTGGAAATGAACCTTTTGCAGTAATTTTGGCAGATGATTTATGTGTAAGTGAGCAAGATGGTGTACTAGCTCAAATGGTGGGATTGTATAAAAAATATCAAAAAAGCATTGTAGCAATCCAAGAAGTAGCTATGAGTGAGGTAGACAAATATGGTGTGATTTCTGGTAGAGAGATAGAAGAAGGAATTTATGAAGTAGATTTTATGGTTGAAAAGCCTAGTATGAATGAAGCTCCTAGTAATTTAGCTGTTATTGGTCGTTATATTCTAACGCCAGATATTTTTGATATTTTACGTGAAACCAAGCCTGGCAAGAAAGGGGAAATTCAAATTACAGATGCCTTATTAAAACAGGCTCAAAATAAGGGAGTTCTAGCTTATAAATTTAAAGGCAAGCGTTATGATTGCGGAAGCATTGATGGCTTCATACAGGCTACTAATGCTTTGTATAACAAGCTTAAGGATTGATGTGTATAATTTTTATTTTTATCTTTTATCCTATGTGATAGTAGGTGTTTTAGGACTTTTGGCAATACTTTTTATTGTGCTAGTTATGCTTGCTACTACGCCTAAAAAAATAAAACCTCTTACACTTTTGGATTTTAACTTCCAGATCAAATCTTTAAAAGATAGTGATTCTGCTCAAAAAATTTATAATTTTTTTATCAGTCATTTTTTAAATGCACCAAGTGATCTTAGTCAGTTCAAAGATTGGCTAGATTGCATCTCATCATTGGCTACTTCTAGTTTTTTAAGACTAGAGGCAATTATTGAATTACGTCAAAAGTTAGAGAGAGCAAATCCTATGCATCAGGATGAAATTAAAAGTATTGTAACAACTGCTATGAAAAATCGCCCTATTGAATAACATTAAGCAAGAAAGGATAAGAATGGATTATTTAAGAATTTTAGGTGAGCAAAAAATCGGTGGGAGTATTACAATTAGTGGTGCGAAAAATTCAGCTTTGCCTATTTTAGCAGCTAGTTTACTTTTTAAAGAATTAGAGATTGATAATCTCCCTGATGTGGCTGATGTAAAAACTTTATTAAGATTGCTTGAGTATTTAGGGTGTGATATCCAGCAAGAAAGTATAGGTAATGTAAAAATTAGAGCTGAACGCATAGTGCATACTAAAGCAACCTATGATATTGTGCGTAAAATGCGTGCTTCTATTCTTGTTTTGGGTCCGCTTTTAGCTCGTTTTGGCAGATGTGAGGTGAGTTTACCAGGAGGATGTGCAATTGGAGCTAGACCTGTAGATTTGCATATTAAAGCAATGGAAAAAATGGGAGCAGAGATTGTTATTGAAAATGGTTATATTGTAGCAAGTGCACCAAAGGGGTTAAAAGGAGCGCATATTAGCTTTGATAAAATCACTGTAACAGGCACAGAAAATCTATTAATGGCAGCAGCGCTGGCTTCTGGAGAAACCATTATTAATAATGCTGCCAAGGAACCAGAAGTAGTCCAGTTATGTGAGCTTTTAGTAAGTGCAGGTATTGAGATTGAAGGTATTGGTAGTGATACTTTAAAAGTAAGAGGTAGTGGTGGAGAAGTTTTAAAATCTTGTCATATAAAAGTAATTCCTGATAGAATTGAAGCTGGTACTTATCTTTGTGCAGGAGCAATCGCTAATGCAAAAGTTACACTTAGTAATGTTAATGCTTCTCATTTGCAAGCTATATTGGATAAATTAGAAGAAATTGGGTTTGGAATTGAGATTTTAGAAAATTCTCTAAGTATTTTACCTGCTAAAAAGCGTCAAGCATTTGAGCTTATTACAACAGAATACCCTGGATTTCCTACAGATATGCAAGCCCAGTTTATGGCTTTAGCTACTCAATGTGAGGGGATGAGTGTGATTGAAGAGAGACTTTTTGAAAATCGCTTTATGCATGTTAGTGAAATGCAAAGACTAGGGGCTTATATTAGTCTTAAGGGTAAGGTAGCCCAGATTAGAGGTGGAGAGGTTTTAAGGGGAGCAGATGTGATGGCTACTGATTTGCGTGCTTCAAGTGCATTAATTTTAAGTGCGCTTGTTGCCAAAGGTTTTACTCAAATTCATAGAATATATCACCTTGATAGAGGTTATGAAAAAATTGAACAAAAATTAAAAGCTATCGGGGTAGAAGTTCAAAGATTAAAAGAATAATTAACTTATAAGGGGTAATGATGGCAACTCGAAAAGAGCATGATTTTATTGGTGAACTAGATATTAATGATGATGTATATTATGGAATTCAAACTTTTAGAGCATTAGAAAATTTTAATATTACCAACCATAGATTAGGAGAGTATACAATTTTTGTAGATTCCTTAGCAAAGGTTAAAAAAGCAGCAGCTTTAGCTAATAATGAGTTGGGGCTTTTAGATGATAGGCTAAAAGATGCTATTTGTGCAGCTTGCGATGATGTTATTGCTGGAAAATATTATGACCAGTTTGTTGTGGATATGATTCAAGGAGGAGCTGGCACAAGTACAAATATGAATGCTAATGAAGTGATTGCTAATATTGCATTAGAAAAACTTGGATATAAGAAGGGTGAATATCAATATTGCCATCCTAATGATCATATTAATCTTTCTCAATCTACAAATGATGCCTACCCAACAGCACTTCGAGTAGCACTATATGATCGCTTGGAAGGAATGACTAGATCAATGAAAATCTTGCAAGAATCTTTTGCTAAAAAAGCAGAGGAATTTAAAAATGTGCTTAAGATGGGGCGTACACAGCTTCAAGATGCTGTACCGATGACCTTAGGGCAAGAGTTTGGTACTTTTGCTTTAATGGTGGAAAAAGATATTGAACGTGTTATGGAATCTAGAAATTGGATTGCTATGATTAATCTTGGTGGGACTGCCATTGGTACAGGTATTAATTCTCATCCAGATTATCGAAAAATTGTGGAGAAAAAGCTTCAAGAAGTTACAGGTAATCCTTTTGTTACAGCTAGCGATTTGATTGAAGCTACACAGAGTACAGGAGCTTATGTACAAGTAAGTGGTGTATTAAAGCGTGTGGCAGTCAAGCTTTCTAAGATTTGTAATGACTTGCGACTTTTAAGCTCTGGACCTAGAGCTGGGTTAAATGAGATCAATTTGCCTAAGATGCAACCAGGAAGTTCGATTATGCCCGGTAAGGTTAATCCTGTAATACCAGAAGTTGTCAATCAGGTATGTTTTGCAGTAATTGGTAATGATATAACTATTACAATGGCAGCTGAAGGTGGACAACTTCAACTTAATGTATTTGAACCAGTTATAGCCTATAAGCTTTTTGAATCTATTATTATGCTTAATCGTGCTATGGAAACCTTAGCAAGAAAATGTGTAGATGGAATTAGTGCTAATGAGCAGGTGTGCAAAGATTTTGTACTAGGAAGTATTGGTATTGTTACAGCACTTAATCCAGTGATTGGATATGAAAATTCTGCATCTATTGCCAAAGAATCTTTACAAACCGGACGTAGTGTATATGAAATCGTGCTTAGTAGAGGTTTATTGAAAAAAGAGGATTTAGATGAGATACTTTCTCCACAAAATATGATTTCCCCACATTTAGCCAAAAAGAAATAAAATAGTTTATGCATACACGCTTAGAAAATTTAAAAAACCTAAGAATGCTTTATCTGCGTAAGAGTCTTGGAGAAGCTTATGGAGTGATGAAGCAGGATGAAAAAGTAAATATGGATGATAAAAATATCAAAAAGTCTGATGATATAAAATCATCCATATTAAATTCATTGAGTATTAAAGAATGTAATTTATGCCCTAGAATCAAACAATCCACACCAATTACTGGCATTAGTGGAAATTCTAGAATTGCTTTTGTTACACAGATGCCATTGTGGAATGATGGCATAATAGAGCAAAATCGTAGAGCTCAAATGCTTATGGATATCAAAAATCGTGTTTTTGATGGAGTTAATGTGGATTTTTTCTCTTTTGTAAAATGTGGACAAACATTACCGCAAAAAGAAGAGATTGAGATTTGTTTTGTACATTTAGAAAATGAGCTTTCAAGAAGTTTAGCCAATATAGTGATATGCTTTGGTGGAGTGCAATCTTTAGCCTATTTTGGTTTCAAAGATTCAATGCTTTTTGGTAAAATTTTGGATTATAAAAATAAGCAATTAATTATTACTCATCCACTTAGAGACTTGGTAAGAAACCCTAGTCTTAAACGCGAGACATATGGGCATTTATTGATTGCAAAAGGTGCTTTATGACAAAGTATTTTGTTCATAGAATCTGTATGTTTTTAAGTGTTTTGCTAATTGCACAAGGACTAAGTGCAAAGAGCTATATAATTTCACCTTTATCCACCCCTAGACAGGAAATGCTTGATATTGATGCAGAATCTTGTAATGAGAGTTGCTTATGGGACTTATATCATAGCGGAAAGCTTTTTTCATTTGTAGCCAAGTTTGATTCTAAGATTAAAGATCAGGATTTGCGTGCCAAGCTGACAGAAACATTAAATGCGTTAGGGTTTTTTATGAGGGATAATTTCTTTGAAAAAATCCAAGATAGTAAAAAAATAAAAATTGCCTTACTGGTACCTAAGGATATTGTAGGACGCTACTCTGCAATAGGAATTAATACAATTCTAGCTTATCTTACTAGTAGGGATATCACTTTTGCTTTTGAAGTTTTTGATAGTAAAAATGAAGAGGCGCAAAATATTCGTCAAACTTATGAGGAGATTAAACAAAAAAAGTTTAATTGTATTGTGGCTATGCTAACTACCGAGGGTGTAGAGAATTTATTAAAAGAAAGTTCTATCTCGCTTCCTACTTATATACCTACGGTCAATAGAAATCAAATTAGTATTGCATCTATCCCTGATAAATTATTTTTTGGTGGGATTGATTATAGAGAGCAGATAGAAATATTAGCTTCCTTATCCAAAGATGAAGAGATCGTAGAATATGATGATGCTAGTGCTATTGGGGCTAATTTAGCATTTCTGGCACAACGCGAGAATTTAAATATTATTTTGCAAGAAACTATCACAAATGAAAGGGCTGCACGATTTTCTCAAGAGATTAAGAATCAGGAAAAAAAATTAGCAGGGCGGAGTGTGCTTTTAAATATTCCTGTTATTAAAACAGGGCTGATTTTGCCTCAAATTGGTTTTTTAGAAGATAAACCACTAATGTTTTTATCTACACAGATTAATTACAATCCTTCTCTTTTGATGTTGCTTAAGCCAAAAGATAGGGAAAATTTTTATGTTATTAGCTCTATTGGGAAAACTAATAGTTATTTAGTAGAGTATGGGTTACTTTTAGGCAGTGATTTGCAATATGATTGGGTGAGTTATTCAATTGGCATTGGCACTGAAATGTTGTTTTTAAAATATGCTAATAAGGTAAGCAAATATTTTTCTGAAGTACTGGAGAATTCGCAAGTCAAATATCATAATAGAATTTATAAGACATTAAAAAATAATTTTGAGGAAATTAAACCAGAAGAGCTTTTTAAAAGTATTCAAAAGCAAAAAGAGTTAAGACTTGAGCGTTTAAAAACGCTAGAAGGACAAAATGAATATGATAACAATAAGGTTTTACATCAGGAAAATGATGAGGAGGATGATCAAGAGGGTGAAATATATACTTCAGAAGACAATTAAACTTTAATAAGAAAGGAAGCATTTGAAATCAAAACTTAAAAAAGCAAAAAAGACTCATAAGGAAATACAAAGGTTATCTGTTGTTTTATTTTTTATTGCTCTAGTGGCTACAATGGGTGCTATATTTGGTAATGTTGAGCATCATCCATTCTTGGTAGTTTTTGCCTGTGTGGTAGGTGCTTATATGGCTATGAATATTGGTGCAAATGATGTAGCAAATAATATGGGACCGGCTGTTGGTAGCAAATCTATTAGCTTAATAGGAGCTATTATTATTGCTGTAATTTGTGAAGCAGCGGGTGCAGTTTTAGCAGGGGGAGATGTTGTAGATACGGTTAAATCTGGAATTATTGATCCTAATTTAATCTCTAGCCCTAATGTATTTATTTTAGTAATGTTGGCTGCACTTATTTCTGGTGCACTTTGGTTACATTTGGCTACTCTTATTCGTGCACCTGTTTCTACAACTCATTCTATTGTGGGAGGGATTTTAGGTGCTGGTATTGCTGCTGGAGGTCTTGGTGTGGCAAAGTGGGATGTGCTTTTTACTATTATAGCCTCATGGGTTATCTCACCGCTTTTGGGTGGTATTATTGCTGGCGCATTTTTATGGTTTATTAAGCTAAGTATCACTTATAAGAGTGATAAGCGTAGGGCTGCTAGAGTAATGATTCCTATTTTGGTAGCTATTATGAGTTTTTCTTTTAGTCTTTATTTGATTAGCAAGGGATTAAAAAATGTGATTTCTTTATCTAGTGCTCAAGCTCATATAATTAGTTTGATAATTGCCATTATAGTTTATTTTGTGATGCGTCCAGTGATTGCCTCTATGACTCATAAAATGCCAAATGATAAAGATTCTGTAAACTCACTTTTTGCCATTCCTTTGGTTGTTGCAGCAGCATTTTTAAGTTTTGCTCATGGTGCAAATGATGTAGCAAATGCCATTGGTCCTTTGGCAGCTATTAATCAAATGTTGGGGGATTTAAATAGCTATAGCAATAAAGTAGCTACACCATTTTGGATCATGCTCATTGGTGGATTTGGTATTTCAGTTGGTTTAGCACTTTATGGTCCACGTTTAATTAAGGCTGTAGGTAGTGAGATTACCGAACTTAATAAGATTAGAGCATTTTGTGTGGCTATGAGTGCAGCTATTACAGTACTTGTAGCTTCGGCATTGGGATTGCCAGTAAGTTCTACTCACATTGCAATTGGTGCAATTTTTGGCGTTGGATTTTTAAGAGAGTTTTTAAAAAGGCGTTATGGAAGAATGATAGCTACAATTGAGGATGCTTATGATAATAGTCCTGAATTAGCACAATTTTTAGAGCGTTTTCATAAAGCTAGCATCAAACGTAAGGCTCTTATGCTTGAATCTCTCAAGAAAAGTAAATCTGATATTTTACTGGCTAAGAAAAAGAAAAAAGCTCTTAAAAAAGTTTATAAAAAAGAACTTGTTAAAAGATCTGCTATTCGTAAGATTCTAGCTTCATGGCTCATTACTGTGCCTGTTTCTATGATCTTTTCAGCAATTGTATATATTATACTCCTTAGAATACCTCTTGGCCTCTAGCAGATATGTTAAAAATAATTGTTAAAAAATAATTATAATTTTGTAGATAAATTAATAAGGAGTTAGAATGCAAAATTATAATTTAAATGAGAGAATTCCTGCTAAGGGATATGCAGTAGCCCATAAGGATGATAGCTTCAAACCTTTTTCTTTTACTCGTCATCCTGTAGGTGAAAATGATATTTTAATCGAGATAGCTTATGCTGGGATTTGTCATAGTGATATTCATAGTGCTAGAAGTGAATGGCGTGAGGGAATCTATCCGATGGTGCCTGGTCATGAAATTGCTGGTCGTGTAGTGGCAATAGGCTCGAAGGTAAGTAAGTTTAAAGTTGGGGATTTAGCAGGTGTTGGTTGTATGGTCAATAGCTGTGGTGAGTGTGAGGCTTGTAAGAAATCTCAAGAGCAGTTTTGTCAAAGAGGGCAGACAGTTTTTACCTATGATTGTAAAGATTGCTTTCATGGTGATGAGCCAACTTATGGAGGATACTCCAATAATATTGTAGTGAGTGAAAAATTTGCCATTAAAGTACCAGATGGCGCACCATTAGAAAAAGTAGCCCCACTTTTATGTGCAGGGATTACAACTTATTCCCCCTTAAAGTTTTCTAAAATAAAAACTGGAAGTAAGGTTGGAGTAGCTGGTTTTGGTGGATTAGGAATGATGGCAGTTAAGTATGCTATTAAAATGGGTGCTGAAGTGAGTGTATTTGCTAGAAATGAAAATAAGAAAGTAGATGCTAAAACTATGGGTGTAAAAAATTTTTATACTACTTTAAATGGTGTAGATGAGTGTTTTGATTTAATTATCTCAACAATCCCTACTCCTTATGACCCAATGGATTATATTCAACTTTTAAAATATGGTGGAGAACTTGCTATTGTTGGATTGCCACCAAGAGATGTAAGCCCTGATATTAATATCACCTCTTTGGTTTTTAATGCTGGTAAGAAAGTATATGGTTCATTAATTGGTGGGATTAAAGAAACGCAAGAAATGTTAGATTTTTCCCTCAAGCATGAGATTTATCCTGAAACAGAAATTATTAGAGCAGATCAAATCAATGAAGCTTATGACAAGCTTACAAGTGGTAGGGCAAAATTTCGCTATGTGATCGATATGAACACACTGTAATTTATTACTCTTAGATTCTAAGAGTAATCTTTAATATTGCTATTAAAATTTTATATCTTTATATTTTCATTAGAAGTAGCACTAAAATTAGCAAATCACATACATACCTAGCAATCTAGCAAAAAGTGTAATATAAATAGATTTTTGCAGTAATGAAGTATTTTACAAAAAGGATTTGTAATGAGAAAAATATTTGCCTTATGTATTTTAATAGGGGGTTTATTTATAGGAAAAGTATTTGGAAATGATTTAATATATAAAAGTAGTACGCTTGATATAAATATGCTAATTACAAAAATCAAGCAGGATTTAATAGCAAAAAATCTGACAATTTTTGCAGAGTTTGATCATAGACAAAATGCACTTGATGTAAAGCTTGATTTAAGACCTACTTTTGTTATTGTATTTGGAGATCCAGCTGTTGGCACTTATCTAATGCAAGAAAATCAACAAATAGCTATAGAACTACCACTAAAACTAGTAATATGGCAAGATGAGAATAATATAGCAAATATCGGCTATCTATCGATTAAAAATCTAGCAAAGCAATATGGTATTAAAAATCAAAAAGTAGTTGATAAAATAGAATCTCTAATGCAAAATTTAATCTCAAAATATGCACAATAATTTCTTTTAGGTATAAAACTACTATATCTTAGCCTTTATCAGCGTCTTATTTCTAAGTAATTAATTTATTTTTAACAAATTTACATATTAATTAACTAATATGTAAAATTTAGTAACATTTTTTATTATTTTTAAAGTATAGTTAAAAAATATTTTCTTTTTATTAAGGAATTGAATTTTTAATAACATTAAAAATATCAATAAGGATCTGGAATGTCTAGCAAAGAAAAAACCAAGATTTCATCAGTAATTACTGCATCTATGGGGAATCTAATTGAATGGTTTGATTTTTATATTTATGCTTTTTGTGCAATATATTTTGCACATAGTTTTTCATCATCTAATAATCCGACCATACAACAAGCTAGTGCATTTGCAGTTTTTATGATAGGCTTTTTTATGAGACCTATTGGTAGTCTTTTTTTTGGCAGTATTGCGGATAAATTTGGTCGTAAAAAATCTTTAGTACTTTCGGTGCTTTTGATGGCTTTAGGATCTTTTATGATAGCTGCTTTGCCAAGCAGAGATATTGTAGGAGATTTTGCAGTGGTATTTTTGCTTGTAGCACGTTGTATCCAGGGCTTGAGTGCTGGTGGCGAGTATGGCGTGGTAGCTACTTATCTTTCTGAAATTAGTAAGACTAGACGCGGTTTTTATTCTTCATTTCAATATACTACTTTGATTGGTGGTCAGTTACTTGCTGTAGCAAGCTTAAGTATTTTGATTGCATTAATTGGTGAGGAAGCTATGAGGGGTTGGGGCTGGAGGGTTTTATTTATTATTGGTGGGGTACTAGGCGTAGTTTCTCTTTTATTCCGCATAGGATTGGTTGAATCTTCGTCAAATACACATCATAACAAGGGTAAGCTTAGTGAGCTTTTTAAGCATTATCGTGCTATTTTGATTACCTTTGGAGTGACAGCAGGAGGTAGTCTTATATTTTATACCATTACTACTTATGCTAAGCTTTATTTGATATCTAAGGGTATTCCCGATGTTTCTGCAAATCATTATATGCTTATTTTACTTGTATTTTTAATGATAGCTCAACCAATTTGTGGAATGATTGGAGATAAGATTGGTTTTAGAAAATCTATCTTGATTTTTGCTACAGGCTCAATTTTTTTGATTACTCCTATCTTCTTAATGATTGGTTATACAAGTCCATTGATTTTAGTGTTACTTTTGTTAACAGCAGGGCTAATTTTAAGTATTTATACCTCTGTAGGTGCAATCTTTAAGCTTCATTATTTCCAGAACATATACGTGCGTTAGGTGTAGGAGTAAGTTATGCTGTAGCTAATGCTATTTTTGGTGGTTCAGCCCCTTATATTGCACTGCAATTTAAGGCTCATGGAATTGAAAATGGCTTTTTTGTATATTTAATTTTTATGGCGATTATTGTTTTTGTTTCTGCATTATTTATTCCCAAACATATAGATATTCATAAACATTACTAAAAAATCTTTCTAAATATTCATAAAATTCGTATTTGTGGTAGAATACGCAAACTTACTGATAGTTAAAGATTCACAAAAGGTAAGATGATGAAGATTAGTTATAGGGATTCTGGTGTTAATATTGATGAGGGAAATAGTTTTATTGAAGATATTAAGCCAGATGTGAAGGCTACATTTAATAATAATGTTTTAGGTGGAATTGGATCTTTTGCTGGGGCATATGCATTGCCCAGTGGTTTTAGAGAACCTGTAATGCTTGGTGCTACTGATGGAGTTGGCACTAAGTTGAGATTAGCTATTGATTCTAGACGTTTTGATGGTGTCGGGATTGATTTAGTAGCTATGTGTGTTAATGATCTTATTTGTGATTTTGGTCAGCCAGCTTTTTTTCTAGATTATTATGCAAGTGCAAAATTAGACAGAGGTTGTGCTACACGAATTATTAAGAGTATTGCAAAGGGATGCATAGAGGCTGAATGTGCTCTTATTGGTGGAGAGACTGCTGAAATGCCTGGAATGTATAATAAAGAAGACTTTGATTTAGCTGGTTTTGCTGTGGGGATAGCCGAGAAAAAAGATTTATCAAGAAAAGAAGCAATAAAAGGTGGAGAATTTTTAGTCGCACTTCCAAGCTCCGGACTTCATAGCAATGGCTTTTCTTTAGTAAGAAAGATACTTTTTGAAGTATTAAAGATGAAATTTGAAGATCCTTTTGATGGACGCAGTTTGATTGAGATTTTATTAGAGCCAACAAGAATCTATGTGAAAACTTTTAAGAAAATTAAAGAAAGGATTTTAGGTCTAGCTCATATTACTGGTGGTGGTATTTTAGAAAATATACCAAGAGCTTTTCCTGATGGTATTGGCGGTATTGTAGATAAAGATGCTATTAGAAGCTATGAAATTTTTAAACTCTTGAGTGAACATATGGAAGAGAGCGAGCGTTTTCGAGTATTAAATATGGGAGTGGGTATGGTGTTAGTGGTGGATCCCAGTGAAGTTGATTTTGTACTTAAAAATACAGATGGTTATATTATTGGTCAAACTAAAAGCGCAATTAAGGGCATTATTTTGCAATGAAATTTTTTCGACTTTATGCTTTACCTTGGCTATGTATTTTATTACTTGGTATTAGTTATGGAGTAGGAATGCTTTATTTTTATGATTCTTCAAAATATCAAAAGATTTTTAAAACAATTAGTTTAGGGTTTGGTATTTTTGATGAAAAAAAAGCAGAGTATAAGGAAATAGAGCAAGACAAAGTAGAGAGTACACCATCACGCTATTTAGTTTTGGCAAATATTTTAAATGTTAGATCAGAGCCCAATGTAGATTCTAAGATCATTAAGCGTTTGTATAAAGGGGAAAGTATTTTAATC
The DNA here is from genome assembly GCA_004368235.1 of Helicobacter anseris. GTDB lineage: Bacteria > Campylobacterota > Campylobacteria > Campylobacterales > Helicobacteraceae > Helicobacter_H > Helicobacter_H anseris_A. Next base: position 32,241 of record JXTW01000004.1, read on the forward strand.
AATCAGATTGAAAAAAGTTGGGGTAGCCTTGTTGACAAAGACTTAAATACACTAGGCTATGTATTTTTAAATCCCACTAATGCAATTAGAATGGATTTTAAAAGTTCTGCACAAACTTATTTTGTTAATATTAATACACTTAATATCAGGAAAAATCCTAGTATAAATAGTAGTGTGATTAAAAAAATTTATTTTGGTCAGGTAGTATGGTTGCTTGAAGATTTGGGCAATGGGTGGGGTAGGATAGAGCTTGATGGATTACATGGCTATGTATCATTGCAGTGGTTAAAGAAGATGGAATAGTTTGAATGCATAAATTTGGTGTTTTTGGTAATCCAATTAGACACTCGCTTTCACCTTTAATGCATAATTTTGCTTTTAAGGGGTTGCAAGATAAACTTGGATTTTTGGGACATTATGAAGCTGTGCTTTTAGAAGATGGTAACTCTTTAAGAGAGAGATTTTTGCAAGATGGTTTTAAAGGAGCAAATATTACCCTGCCTTTTAAAGAAGAAGCTTTTTTGCAGTGTGATGAAGTGTGTGGTATTGCTAAAGAGATTGGAGCTGTAAATACTTGGGTATTAGATTCGAATAAAATTTTTGGTTACAACACTGATGCAGAAGGCTTTTATAAAAGTATCCAAAATTTTGGATTTAGAAATATTCTTATTCTTGGCGCAGGAGGGAGTGCAAAATCTATAGCTTATATTTTGAGGCAAAAGGGTTTGAGAGTGGTATTGCTTAATCGTAGTGCCAAGAGGCTAGAGAATTTTAGAGATTTTGAATGTGATACTTTTGAAGGGTTTAAAAAAAGTTGTGATTTTGATTTAGTAATAAATAGTACATCAGCCTCTATTCATGATTGTTTACCTTGCAGTAAGACTCAGCTTAAAGAGCTTTTAAATAATACTAAGATGGCTTATGATTTATTTTATGGGAAACAGACACTATTTTTAGATTTTGCCAGAGAGCTTGGCTGTCAAATAAAAGATGGTTTAGAAATGCTTATTTATCAAGGTGCATTGGCATTTTTATTATTTAATGAATCAAATAAATATAAAGGGGATGAGAATAAAAAAGAGATTAATTTTTTAGAAGTAGCTAGTTTGATGAAGAGTGGACTAGAGAGTGGAAAATGATTTAGAGATTTATTCCCAATTAGCTTTGGGTCTAGGTATTATCCCAAGACGTTTTAATGAGCTTTTTAAGAGCTTGGATGGTATGGGTGTATTAGAGTTCGCAAATAATAAGTATAAGCTTAAACAAGATTTTGGTATTGCAGTTTATCAACAACGTTTTGGTTCTAAAGGGTTATTGAGGGATTTGGGTAGTGATAAGTGTTTTAAAACTAGTATAAAAATACTTTCAAATGGAGATATTGTCCTTATTAAAAAGAAAAAAGATATACAAAAAAGGATAAAAAATAAATTTGATTCAAATGTTAAAGTACTTAGGGTGCTTAAAAAATCTTCTTTAAAACTTTGCTATTTAGAGAAGTTTAAGGGTCAAATTGTAGGGGTTTTATTAGAATCTAATAAACGAATTCATCTTAATATTAAGCAAAAATCTTTAGCTCAACTGCCACGTCATTGTGTAATTTATGTTGATATTTTTAAGGGTGAAATAAAAGAGATTTTAGGAGTCTTAGAGGATGAAAGAGTTGATTTACCTATATTTCTTTTATCTAGAGGGGTTCATCATGGTTTTGGAGTTGAAGCTATTGAGTTTGCTAAAAGTTTTGGGACAGAAATAGATTCTAGTTTGTATCCTGATAGAGAGAATCTTTGTCATCTTCCTTTTTGTACTATAGATCCTGTAGATGCTAAAGATTTTGATGATGCAATTTATTATGATGCTAAAAAAAAGATTTTATATGTAGCTATTGCTGATGTAAGTGAATATGTGAGTGAAAATAGTGTTTTAGACATTGAGGCTAGAGCACGTGGGTTTAGTATTTATTTTCCTCATAAATGTATACCGATGTTGCCGCATAATCTTAGTGAAAATCTTTGTTCACTTCAGCCTAATGCCAAACGTCTAGCCTATATATGGAAGATTTGTTTTGATATAAATTATAATGTTAAGGAATCTTGTTTGTTTGAAGGGATTATCAGATCATGTGCAGCATTGAATTATGATGCAGTAGAAGAGTTTTTGCTTGCTAAGCCAGGTAGCGCTAAACAAATCCCAAAGCAATTGCATTCAAGTCTTAAAGAGTTTTATAAAGTGGCTATTAATATACGCACAAGACGTAGTAATGGAGCGTTGATGTTGGATATAAGTGATGTATCTTTGGAGCTTGATGAAGATACGTCTATAAAAACAATCAAAATAAAATACCAAAATGAAGCACAAAAATTAATAGAAGAGGCAATGTTGCTAGCTAATGTTCAGGCAGCTAAATTATTAGATTCTGATGAAGGTATTTATCGCGTGCATATGGATATGGATTATGCTAAAAAGCAGCAACTCTTTAGTAATTTTAGTGAACTTGGTTTTGAGATCAGGGGCAAAAATGATAGTGAAATTATAAAATATATTCAAGAAGAGGCTAGAAAACGTGGCTGTTTGGATGAGGTAAATTCTATGATTATCAGAGCTCAAAGTAGGGCTATGTATGCAGCTAATATAGATTTGCATTTTGGGTTAAATTTTAAAGAATATACACATTTTACTTCTCCTATTAGGCGCTATAGTGATTTGTTTTTACATAGGTTATTAAAAGCAAAAACTAGACACAAAAAACATGCTAATTACCTTGCAAATGAGGCTAATGCTCTTTGTAGATATCTAAATATACAAGAAAGAAATATTGCATATTTAGAGATGGATTTTTGTGATAGAAAGATGGCACGTTATGCTAGTAAATATATAGGCTTAGAGATTTTAGCTATTGTGATTGATGATGTATCAATGATAGCTAGTGCTTGTGAAAAAATTAAAAATGCAAGATTATTTATGCGTAATATGCCAGATGTAAAATTACTAGATAGAATATATGTAAGGATTGTTGAGGTAGATATTTTAAAAAGTCAAATTTTTGTAGAGTTTGTAGGATGGGAACATAGGATAAATATAAAAAAGGTTAAAAATGTACAAAAAAGAGTTTGATACTTTATTAACAAATCATATTCCACAGATTATATTATTGTATGGTGAAGGAAGTTTTTTTATTGATTTTTACATACAAGAACTTAAAAATAGACTACAAACCCACACTATAAGTCAATTTTATTTTGACGATTTTGATTTGTCAGTAGTTGTGGATATACTAGATTCAGGTAGTTTATTTGGTGATGCTAGCACAGTTGTATTAAAACTAGATACTAAGTTATCTAAAAAGGATTGTGAAGTATTGTTAACAACGCTTAGACATAGCCAGAATAATCATCTTATTATCGGCTTTTATAAAGCTGATAATAAAACACTTAGCCAGTACATACAAGATTCTAAAAATTTTGCTTTAATGCTTAAGGATAAAATTAGTGTAGATGTAAGATTTTTTATACCTACTCCCACAGAATCTATAATGTTTTTAAAAAGCAGGGCAAGCTCAATGTCTTTGAGTTTTGATGAAGGAGCATTACAATTTTTATTACAAATGCAAAATTATAATCTTGCTTTGGCTTTAAATGAACTTGATAAATATATGATGGTTGGAAAACAGATTACTATAGATATTGTGCGTGAGCTTTCTTATGGGCTTGGTAGTGTTAAATTTGATGATTTTTTAAATGTCTTTTTTGATCGAAATGATTTTCTGATTGTGTATGAAAAAATGCGTGAAGAAGGACTAGAATCTATGGAATTCTTGCGAGAAATGCAACACTATTTTTATATTTTATTTTTATTTTGTGCTTATGCTAAAATCTATGGTAAATGTGATGTTAAGGAAATATTAGGTTATGTGCCACCACAATTTGTTGTAGAAATATATACACGCAGGGCATTGCGTTTTAAAGAGAAAGATTTTCAACATATTTTTGAAATTTTTAATAGGTGGCATAATGGAATTATGAATGGAAAAAAGGAGATGGATATTCAAGCTTTAATCCAATTGAAGGCAATTTTATGATACAATCTTATATCTTTTTATGCCTAATAATATAAAAAGATACCTTGCTCTTGGGTAGAACCCACGGGCGTAAACCATAAGGAGTTTTGATGAGACATTATGAAACAATGTTTATTATTAAGCCAACTTTAGTAGAAGAAGAGATAAAAGCAAAGATCGATTTCTATAAAGATGCAATTATAAAGAATGGTGGTAGTATTGAGACTTACCTAGATATGGGTATGAGAAACTTAGCTTATGAGATTAAGAAAAATAAGCGTGGTTATTATTTTGTAATTTATTTTAAGGCAAATCCAAATCTTGTTTTAGAGCTTGAGCGTCTTTATAGAATTAATGAAGATATTTTGCGCTTTATTGTCATTAAATATGAAAGCAAGAAAGAGCAAAAGGCTTGGCAAGCGCTTGTTGATCGTGCTAATAAAAAGCCTGAAACAAAGACAAGTAAAGCTGAAGTTAAAGCTGTTGAGGGTCAGACTCAAGAAGGATAATTCTAAGGGTTGAAAAATGTTTAATAAAGTTGTAATGGTTGGAAATCTAACTCGTGATGTAGAATTGCGTTATTTGCCAAGCGGCGCAGCACTGGCTACTATTGGTTTAGCCAGTAATCGTCGATATAAAAAGCAAGATGGAACCCAAGTTGAAGAACCTTGTTTTATCGATGTGAAGCTTTTTGGTCGTACTGCAGAAATTGCCAATCAGTATTTACACAAAGGTAGTCGTGTTTTAATCGAGGGACGATTAACCTATGAGACTTGGATGGATCAAAATGGCGTAAAAAAATCACGTCATACTATTACAGCTGAAAGTATGAATATGCTAGATGGCAGATCTAATGGTGAAAATATGACTCAGGAGTATAGTAATTTTACTTCAAAAGAGCAGGGTTATGATCCTGTATCTAATCAAAGTTTTGCTACTAACAACTATGCAAACAATACACCAAAAGAGAGCTATGCAAGTAATATTCCAGAGATTGATATTGATAATGATGATGAAGTTCCGTTTTAATTAAAGGAGAAAATATGGAAAGAAAAAAATATTCAAAAAGATATTGCCGCTATACAGAAGCAAAAATTGAATTTATTGATTATAAAGATATTGAAATGCTTAAGCATTCTCTATCAGAGCGCTATAAGATTATGCCTCGTCGCTTAACAGGTAATACAAAAAAGTGGCAAGAGCGTGTTGAGGTAGCTATTAAGCGTGCGCGCCATATGGCTTTGATTCCTTATATTATCGATAGAAAACATGTTGTAGAAAATCCATTTAAAATTTAATTTTGGCGTGCTTTATTAGCACGCTTTTATTAAATTTTTATTCCTAAACAATGTTCAATCACAGCCATTCGAACTAATACCCCATTGCTAACTTGATTTAATATTTTGCATCTATTATCTAAGAACAGATCATCTGCTAGATCAATATTATGATGCACAGGACCTGGATGCAGTAATATAATATCACGATCTTTTAGCATTTCTTTGCGGATACAAAAATCCTTAGCATAGTCTTTTAAAGAACCATAAACTTGTGCACTATGCCTTTCTGTTTGAGTGCGAAGACTCATTAAAATATCAAGCTTATCAATACAATCTTTAAGGCTATGTGAAGTTGGGAGATTAGTTTTAGGTAAAAAATGTGGAGGGGCTATAAGTGTTATATTTAATCCAAATCGTGGTAATAGTTCTAAATTACTATTAGCAACTCGGGAATTTTTGATATCACCAATAATTCCTATTCTCTTGCCTTTAAGATTAAGATTAATAGATGAGGAATTGAGGTTTTCTTGATGATAATGGTTAGCAATGGTAAGGAGGTCTAAGAGTGCTTGTGTAGGGTGCGCACGAGCCCCATCTCCACCATTAATGATTGGACAAGTAATAAAACGTGCTAAATGCTCTGGAGCTCCTGCATTTTTATGACGGATTATAATAGCATCAGGATGCATAGCATTGAGGTTGGCAGCCGTATCAGCAATTGTTTCACCTTTAGAAGTAGAGGAACGAGAAACATCTAATCTAATAACTTTAGCGCCTAGATTTTTTGCAGCAATCTCAAAGCTTGATAAAGTGCGTGTAGAGTTTTCAAAAAAAGCAGTAATAATAGTTTTGTTTTTTAGAGTTTGTGGATAGAGATTTTGTTTTGCAAGGGTATTTGCACGGCTTAAAATAGTGTGAATTTCTTGAGTATTTAACATACTGGTTTGAATAAGATGATGCATTGTACCAAGGGTCTCCATTGTGAAAAATTTGTTATTATTTTAGCAGAATCTACTTTTGATGTTTTTGCTTAATCCTAAGGGTCATATGTGCGTAGTGTAGCTTTTTTTATATCTATTTTCGTGTTATTTTTTTCTGGCTGCGATAGTTTTTTTAATCGTGGTTATAGCGTTGATATTGTTTCTGAAAAAAAAATACAAGCTAGTCGAAAAGATGCCATTTTAAAAGATAATAAGGTAGTAATGACGGTTATTGCTACTTATTTAAATAATGTTAGTGCACTGGCTTATTATAATCGTGAATATTTTTTTATTGAGATTTATAATGAAAATCAGATTGATTATAGCAATGTGATTGACTATACCTTGAATGGTAGGAAACCTTTATGGATTCGTGAGATTAAAAATGATGAGTTTGATGAAATTTTGCGACCCAATAATAAGTGGAGTCATTGCTATTTAGTAGCTTTTAATGATATAAGCGAACTAGAGTCGCGAGAAATGATTTTAAAGATGAATGTAGGAAAGGTTGGGGCGATGAGTTTTGATTTTAGCTTAAAAATAGTGCCTCTTCAGATGTAATGCGTTTAGATATTCATATAGCTAAAGTCAGAAATATTAGCCGTCAAAAAGCTCAAGAGTTGATTAGAAAAGGTGAGGTGCTGGTTAATGGAGAGGAGACCAAGCCTTCTTATTTGATTGAAAAGAATGATCAAATTGAGATTAAAGAAGTTCGACAATTTGTATCTCGAGCAGGAGAAAAGCTATGGGGATTTATAGATTTTATTAATCAGGCAAGAGATGGTCAAAACAAAAAACTAGAGATCGAGGGAAAGCGTATACTTGATGTAGGATCGAGTACGGGTGGTTTTGCAGAAGTGCTTTTGAGTTTCGGGGCAAAGAGTATAGATTGTGTAGATGTAGGAAGCAAACAATTGCATCCAAGTCTTAGAGATTTAGATCGCATTAGAGTATTTGAAAATTGTGATATTCGTGATTTTGCTATGAAAATTGATCAATCTTATGATTTGCTTACATGTGATGTGAGCTTTATTAGTATTAAGCATATTTTTAATGTTTTAAAAAATTGTGCAGATGAAATGATCTTGCTTTTTAAGCCACAGTTTGAATTAGATCGTAGTATAAAACGTACTAAAAGAGGTGTTGTAAAAGATTCTGAAGCTTTATTTTTTGCTTTAGAATCTTTTCAAACTTTTTTAGTTGCACAGGGTTTTGAGATTTTATTGCATCAAAGAGCTTGTATTAGTGGTAAAGAAGGAAATTGGGAATATTTCTTTTGGATTAGAAAATGTAAGCTTTTGTACAAGGATTTTATGGATTTAGAGATATGTTCACTGGCTTTAGGAAAATTTGATGGGATGCATATTGCTCATTTTGAATTATTTAATAATCTAAAGCTTCCCGGAGCTGTTCTTGTTATCTCAAAAGATGGAAATGATATTTTATCTAGTGGAAATGATCGCAAGTTTCTTATGAAGCAGAATTTTAAAGATATTAAACTTTTTAACTTAAATTTAGATTTTATTAGAGAGATGAGCGGGCTAGAGTTTGTGGCTTTTCTTAGGGAGTGTTACCCTAAGCTTAGGGATATTGTTGTGGGATATGATTTTTTATTTGGAATAAATCGTAGTTGTGATAAGAAAGACTTGCAGAGATTTTGTGCCGAGTTTGGTATTGCAGTTCGTGTGATTAATGAGGTGAAATATCGTGGAATTTCTGTTCATTCTGGGGTTATTAAAGAGGCTCTAAAAAGGGGATATTTGCACATAACACAGAGATTGCTCGGTAGAAATTATTCTATTAGAGGATGGAGAATATCGGGTCAGGGCATTGGTTCAAAGGAGATTTTTGCTACAATTAATTTGGATTGTCAACCTTATTTTCTACCAAAAAATGGTGTTTATGCTGTGCGTTTAAATGGATTGTTGGGAGCTGGGTTTATTGGTATTCGCAGTACGGATAAAAATTTTAGCATAGAGATTCACTTATTGCATATGCCAGATTCTTGGGAAATGCTAAATAAAGAGATGCAGTTGGAGTTTTTGGCTTATCTAAGGGAAAATAAGGTTTTTGAAAATATTAATGCTTTAAAAAAGCAGATAGATATGGATATTAAATGGATTAAAAAGAAATATATCAGCTTCTTGCCAGACTATAAACAATAGGGACTTTGATTCTTACTCGGTGTTTTGGGAGAGGGAAATCTTTATGAGCATCATCTACAGCACGCAAGGCTGATTTATTAAGAATATCACCAGCATTACTATGTAGTATTTTTAATCCCTCCATGCTGCCATCAGCATTGAGGATAAATTCTACCATGATTTCGCCTTCAAGACCTCGTATCCTTGCTATCCTTGGATAGACGTTATTATTAGAAATAGCAAGGCGAATCTTGCTTAAAAATTCATCGCTAACCCCTTGATTGTAAGCTAGGCTTTCAGCATTGCTACCTTCTTGATTGGCATTGCTAGCCTGTGCTTTTTCATCGATTTTTTCAGTCACAGGCTCGGTTATAGGCTTTTGGGTGAGTTCTGTTTGTTCAGGGATGCTTGGTTTTTTATGTTTTGGCTTTTTAGGCTTGTGTTTTTTAGGTTTTGGTTTTTCTGGTTTTGGGGCAGCTGTAGAATGACGCAAGATATCTCCACCGCTATTAATGCTGGCTAATCTCATAGTTACAGTGGAATTTCCATTAATTTGAACGGCTGTAACGCGATTAGAAGGTGTATAGAAAAACCATATAAAGCCCCCTACATATAACAATGTTGCACATATAAATCCAATAAAGCTTGGATTTTTAATTTTGTTTTGTAGAGATTGCAAAATTTTCATGATTTTTTTCCTTGAGTACATCCAGGATCTGTACAAAAATATCAAATTTAGATTCCTTATCGCTTTTTAGTTCAATAAGTGTTTTTGCATCAACCTTTCTTAAAGCTTCTTTTAAATCAATAATATTAATAGGATGATCATCTAAATAAATTTGATTTTTAGAATCTACAATAATAACTCTCTTTTTTTCATCCTTAGCTTGCTCTGAATTTTGAGCTTGTGGGACTTCGACCTTGATTTTTCCTTGAGCAATGAAAGTTGAGACGCTTAAAACGATGGCTAAAAGTACGAGCATAATGTCAATAAAGGGGACAATGTTTAAGCCTTCACCACGCTTGATTTTCATTTTTTGCCTTTAGTTTGGAGAATTTTATAACGATTTAAAATTAAATCTATTTTACGTAAAAGCATATTGTAGATCATCAATACAGGTATGGCTACAAGTAGTCCAGCACCAGTAGCCTCTAATGCTAAAGAAAGATCAGCCATAATTTTTTTAGCATCAATGTCTGCACCAAGACTCATACCATAAAATGTAATAATAATTCCACCAACTGTCCCTAAAAGCCCAATATAAGGTGCATTAGAATAGATAATGTATAGTGCGGTAAGATGACGAGTAAGATCCTCCTCTAATAGATCTTTATTATCATAGACCTGCACATCTATTCGTGAAAAAAAAATCACTCTTTCTATAGTGAACCAAATAGCTAAGAATCCCATAAAACCAAGTACAGAGAAAATCATAATATCAAGATATTCTTTAAGAAATTCCATCTTTATTCCTTAATGAGTGTTTGGGCTTATTTTCATTTTAATCTTTAAAATTATACCTTAATTGTATCATAATAAGAATAGTTTTTACTATTAAAATTTATCTAGAATTAGGATTGTATAAAAGTTAATTAAAATATGAAGAAAATCCGCAGAATCTAAAAAATCAGATTTTTTAAAGGTATAAAATGGTAGAATAAGCGGATTTTTACTTTTTTAAAATCAGATTTAACTAAGGAGATAATGATGGCAGAAATCAAAAGACGAGATTTCTTAGGCATGGCTCTTGGTGGTGTGACTGCCGCTGGAGCTGTTGCATCGCTTATAGCGATGAAAAAGACTTGGGATCCGCTTCCAAGTGTTGTATCCGCTGGATTTACCACTGTAGATATCGGAGGGATGAAAGAAGGTGATTTTGTTACAACAGAGTGGAGAGGAAAGCCAGTATACATTATTCGCAAAAAAGCTGATGCTAGTTTTAATGCAGCTAGAGATTTTAAAATTGGTGATGGTGTATATACTCTTGGGATTCAAATTTGTACGCATTTGGGTTGTATTCCTATTTATAATGCGGATAAAGAAGATTTCTTATGCCCATGCCATGGTGGACGATTTGATATTGATGGCGTGAATATTGCCGGCACTCCACCACCAAGACCTTTTGATATTCCACCTTTTAAAGTAGATGGTACAAAATTAGTACTTGGTGAAAGCGGCACAGAATATGAAATGATGACTAAGGCATAAGGAGATAGTAATGGCAGAAATTAAAAAGGCAAATGGTATTACTGATTGGCTAGATCAGCGTATCGGATTAAAAAAACTTATTGAAGTTTTAATGACTAAGTATTGGATTCCTAAGAATATAAATTTTCTTTGGGCAATGGGTGTAGTGCTTTTAGCACTTTTTGCTCTTTTATTTATCTCTGGTATTTTTCTTTTGATGTATTATAAGCCAGATGCAAAATTGGCTTTTGATAGTGTGAATTATACAATTATGCAGGAAGTAGCCTATGGTTGGTTATGGCGGCATATTCATGCTGTAGCAGCTTCTATGGTATTTGTGATCATCTATATTCATATGTTTGTGGCTATTTATTATGGATCTTATAAACGTGGAAGAGAAATGATTTGGATTAGTGGAATGCTGCTTTTTGTAGTATTTTCTGCTGAAGCATTTAGTGGTTATATGTTGCCATGGGGACAAATGAGTTATTGGGCAGCTGCTGTTATTACTAATCTTTTTGGTGGTATTCCATTTATCGGTGCTGATGTTGTTGAATGGGTAAGGGGTAATTATGTTGTTGCCGATTCCACGCTTACTCGCTTTTTTATGTTGCATGTATGTTTACTTCCTGTAGTGATTCTTTCATTGATTGCTTTCCATTTTTATTCTTTGCGTATTCCTCATGTAAATAATCAAGAAGGTGAAGTGCTTGATTTTGAAAAAGAAGAGAAAAAATATTTAGAAGGCAAGAAAAAAGATTCTAAAGTTATTCCGTTTTGGCCTGTATTCTTATCAAAAGATATTTTTGTACTTTCTGTGTTTATGATTTTCTTCTTCTATCTTGTTTGCTATCATTATGATTTTGCTATGGATCCTATTAATTTTGAACCAGCAAATAACTTGAAAACCCCAACTCACATTTATCCAGAGTGGTATTTTTTATGGAGTTATGAAGTATTGCGTGGATTTTTCTTCAGTGCTGATTTGGGCTTGATTGCTTTTGGTATTGCTCAAGTAATATTTTTTGTTCTACCTTGGCTTGATAGAAGCTCTGTTGTTGCACCAGCACATCGTAGAAAAGGCTTTTTTATTTGGTTTTGGTTGCTAATTATTGATATGGTCGTTCTTACGATTTTTGGAAAGCTCCCACCAGAGGGAATTAATACTTATATTGGTTTTGTTGCCTCTATTGGATTCCTAGTATTAATGTTTATTGTGCTTCCTTTAATTACTAAGACAGAAAATAAAGGAGGTGCGAAATGAGAGAGTTGAAAATTTTAGCAATCTTAGTGGTTGTAATTGGGATTATTTATTGGGGAGTAGAACCATTAGCACACTCTATTATGCATCCAGCAGCAGCTCCTGCTGATTTCCAGTTTAAAGATTTACGAGATTTTGATATGAGCAAGGCAGATGCAAAAAAAGGCAAGGACTTAACAATGAATAATTGTGCTTCTTGTCATGGCATTGCTGTAGATGGTATTGATGCACCTATGGATGCTGCTAGTGCAGCTAGCTCGTTTGGGGTTGTGCCACCAGATTTATCGCATGCAGGTGCTGTATTTGATGAAAAATATCTAGCAAATTTTATTGCTGATCCAGTAAGGGCAGCAAATGTTGCTCATAAATTTAAAGTGAGTTGCGAGAATATGAATAAAGAAGAGACCAAGAAATGTGAAATGGATAATGAGGGTAAGCTTGACTATCCTATGAGTGCATTTAATGGTATTTTAGATGATTCTGAGATTGTAAATATTGTAGCCTATCTTAAATCTATAGCTCCGACAAACTTGAGTGATAAGGAAGTATTTGCACAGGCTTGTGAGCGTTGCCATAGTATGAAATACGATGGTGTACATGCGTTAACTCCTGATGAGGATTTATCTAAATACTTAGGTGCTAAAGCTCCTGATTTATCCATGATGATACGAGCTAAGGGTGAGCATTATCTTAATATTTTTATTAATGATCCTCAAAAAGAACTTGCTGGTACTGCAATGCCACGTGTAGGTGTAAGTGAGGATGCTCAAAAGCAGATTGTAAAATATATCCAAGATGTAGGAGATAGCAAAAAAGCAGAAAGAGATTCTTTAGGAATCAAAATTATGATTTTCTTTGCAGTACTTTCTATTTTAGCCTATGCTTGGAAACGTAAAATTTGGAAAGATTTACATTAATAAATGATAACTATATGCAGATTTTCTATTCTGCATATAGTCCTTTATCCTGCTTTATTTAAAATCTATGCTACAATGTCAACTATTCTTTAAATCTAAGGAGTATCTTTGGATCCTTCCCATTGGGCTTTTATGCTTATTCTTACACTTTTTTTAGTTTTTCTTAATGCTTTTTTTGTGGTTTCTGAATTTGCAATTGTTAAAGTGCGTCGTACACGACTAGAAGAGCTTGCTAAGACATCTAATGGTAAAAATACAAAAAATGCTATGCTTGCTTTAAAAATCACGCAACATTTGGATACTTATTTATCTGCTACGCAGTTAGACATCACTCTTTCATCTCTTGGTCTTGGATGGATTGGTGAGCCAGCAGTAGCCAAGCTTTTGGTGTTATGCTTTGGTAACTTTTTGGGTCTAGATGGGTTATTGCTACATTCTTTGAGCCTTGTAATAGCTTTTATCTTTATTACACTTTTGCATGTGGTTTTAGGGGAGATTGTCCCTAAGTCTATTGCTATTGCTAAAGCTGAAGTTTGTGTACTTTTCATAGTTAGACCTTTGCATATTTTTTGGTTATTCTTTTATCCAGTCATTAGTTTTTTTGATTTATTAGCAACAGCTTTTTTAAAACTTTTTAAAATTCGTTTGGGGCATGAAGAATCTATTCATTCTGAGGAAGAGTTAAAAATTATTGTAGATGAGGGACTTAAGGGTGGATTGATTGATTCTATTGAGGGAGAAATTATTAAAAATGCTGTTGATTTTTCAGATACAATTGCAAAAGAGATAATGACACCGCGCAAAGATATGATAGCTTTAAGTGCTGATAAGAATTATGCAGAAAATATTGCTATTATCATGGAAACGCATCATACGAGATATCCATATTTTGAAGGTAGCAAGGATAATATTTTAGGTATGATTCATATCCGAGATCTTTTGCAAAGTAGTTTTACGCAAAAAGAACCTGATTTAAAAAGTATTTTGCGTAAGATGCTAATTGTCCCAGAAACAGCTTCTATTTCTCAAATACTAACAAAGATGAATAAAGAGCAAATTCATACAGCTTTGGTTGTAGATGAATATGGTGGTACAGCTGGACTCTTGACCATGGAAGATATTATTGAAGAGATTATGGGTGATATTTCTGATGAGCATGATGAGCATGCTACTCAAGATTGGACTCGTATTGATGATGAAACATTTATATTAGATGGAATGATGGATTTAGAAAGTGTTGAGGAGATTTGTGAAATAAGTTTTGATGATCAAGCAGAGCAAGTTACTATTGGCGGTTATGTATTTGCTTTACTTGGTGGACTTCCAGTTGTAGGTGATATGGTTAAAGATGATGTTTGTGAATTTGAAGTGATGCAGATGGATGGAGCTAGAATCAAACAACTTCGTTTGAAAAAACTTAAAGAAAAATCAGAATGATTCTAGATCTAGAATGATCTAGATCTAGAGTTTTGATTGTTTAATTTCTTGAATAATCGCATTAAAGGTGTCACTAGGACGCATAATTTTAGAGGTTTTAGCATCATCAAATTTATAGTATCCTCCCAAATCTATTTTTTTACCTTCTTTGCTTAAAAACTCTTCTTTGATTTCATTTTCATTATCTATTAATTTTTGAGCGATATTTTTAAAAAATGCTTGAAGTTTCTTATCTTCTGTTTGCTGGCTTAATGCTTTAGCAAAGTATAGAGCCAGATAGAAATGTGAAGTGCGATTATCATTTTGTTTTGCTTCTCTTAGTGGAGCTTTATTTTCTTCTAGCCAAGTACTAGTTGCACTATCTAGTGCATTAGCAAAAATTTGAGCTTGTTTATGGTTGTTTTTTTGTGCATAAAACTCAAGACTAGCTTGAATGGCTAAAAATTCTCCTAGACTATCCCAGCGCAAATGATTTTCTTCTATAAGCTGCTGTACTTGTTTAGGTGCAGATCCACCAGCGCCAGTTTCAAACATAGCTCCACCATTAAGCATGGGTACAATAGATAGCATTTTAGCGCTTGTACCTAACTCTAAAATAGGAAAAAGATCTGTAAGATAATCTCGTAAAACATTACCTGTAATAGAAATAACATTTTTTCCTTGTTGAATTAATCTTAGAGTTTCTAAACAGGCTTGCTTTGGAGGAAGTATAGCAATTTGTGTATTTTTTTCTTTTAATCTTTGATGTATGATATCTATCATAAGCTTATTGCTAGGGCGTTTTTCATCCAACCAAAAAAAAGCAGTGGCTTGGGTCAACTTTTGTCTTTCTATGCCTAAATCAATCCAGTTTAAAATAGCTTCAATCTTTGCTTCTGAAGCACGGAAAATATCTCCCTTTTGCACTTCAAAACTTAGGAGAACCTCTCCTTCTTGAGTGATAATTTCAAAAAAACCATCACTTTTTGCTACAAAGGTTTTATCATGAGAGCCATACTCTTGAGCTTTTTTAGCCATTAGACCTACATTTGCTACAGACCCTAGAGTACTCGGATCTAACGAACCATTTTGATGCATAAATTCTAAAACAGCTTCATAAATAGTTGCATAAGTTTGATCGGGAATGAGTGCATTGGTATCTTGAAGTTGGTTATCAGCATTCCAAAGCTTTGCTCCATTTTTTAGCATTGCTGGCATAGAGGCATCAATGATAACATCGCTGGGTATATGTAAATTGCTAATTTTCTTAATAGGATCTACCATATACAAATTAGCGCTATTTTGTAGGATTTGGTGATATTTTTCCATAATGATTTCTTTTTTTGGGGACTTATCTATTTTAGTCAATAACTCGGCAATTCCATTATTTGGATTAATATCAAGACTTATAAATTCATCCTTGAAATCATGAAATAGTTCCTTAAAAAAAACTTTTATACATGCCCCAAATATAATAGGATCACTGACCTTCATCATTGTGGCTTTAAGATGGAGTGAAAGTAGGATATTCTGATCCTTAGCATATTTAATTTCTTCTTCATAAAATTTTTCTAAGGCTTTAATACTCATAAAACTAGCATCTAGGATTTCATCTTTTTCTAAGGAGATATTATTTTTTAAAACTTCCTTGGTACCATTTTGATCCCTAAATACAATACTTGCTAAAGTTGGAATTTTAATTTGTATAGCTTTTTCATTACTAAAAAAATCCCCTTTATTCATATAGGAAATACGCGTTTTGCTATTTTTGTCAAAAGGCACTATTTTGTAGGGATTTTTTTGTGCATAGGATTTGACGGATTTTGTAGATCGACGATCAGAGTTTCCTTGTCGGAGCAAAGGATTGACCGCAGATCCTAGAATTTTAGTATAGCGGATATAAATGTCCTCTTCTTTTTCATTATTTGGAGAATCTGGATAGTCGGGAATATGAAAGCCTTTATCTTGAAGTTCAGCAATAGCAGCTTTTAGTTGAGGGATAGAGGCAGAAATATTAGGAGTTTTAATGATATTGGCTGATGGATCATTAACTAGTTCTGAGAGCTTTTTTAAATCATCTTCTACAAGTTGAGAATCTTGCAGATAGTCTGGGAAAGAGGCAAGAATTCTACCAGCAAGTGAAATATCAGCAGTTTTGATGGGGATATTAATCGTGCTTAGAAAAGCTTCCATAATGGGTAAGAGTGAATAAGTGGCTAGTGCAGGAGATTCATCAGTTATAGTATAGGTAATATGCATGGTTAATCCTTCTAAGTGATTTTGTACTTTTAAAGTATAGAATAAAAAATAAGATTCTTGTTAATAAAAGTTAATAAAAAATTTAATTTTTTATATAGTGGGTGTGAAAAAGATGCAACAAGCTTTGTCTGGGTCTTAAGATAGATTTTGCTACAATTATCAAGCTATAAATTAAAAGTTTTAAAAATTGAAATTAAAATAGGCGGTTAGATGTTTGTAGATTGCGTAGAGATTTTTATTTTTTCTGGTAAAGGTGGGGATGGTGCAGTAAGTTTTAGAAGAGAAAAGTTTGTACAAAATGGGGGTCCTGATGGTGGAGATGGTGGAGATGGTGGAGATGTATATTTTGAAGTAGATTCAAATACAGATACTTTGAGTAATTTTCGTGGGAAAAAACATTATCGTGCACAAAATGGTATACCAGGAGAATCTAAAAATCGTACTGGTGCTAGAGGGAAAGATTTGATTATTAAAGTTCCACCAGGTACTATCATAAGCAATGTAGAGAGTGGGGAAGTGTTGTGTGATATGATAGAGCAAGGACAGAGGGTGCGTGTGCTAAAGGGTGGAAATGGTGGCTTTGGTAATGCAAGATTTAAAACATCGGTTAATCAAAGACCTGATTTTGCTAAAAGTGGACAAGAAGGAAAGAGCGTTCATGTTCGTTTGGAGTTAAAACTTATAGCAGATGTTGGGCTTGTGGGCTATCCAAATGTAGGGAAATCAACCTTAATTTCTAGTATTTCTAATGCACGTCCAGAAATTGCAAATTATGAATTTACGACATTAATTCCAAAGCTTGGTGTGATTGATTTGAGTGATTTTAAAAGTATTGTTATGGCAGATATTCCTGGTATTATTGATGGAGCAAGTGAAGGAAAGGGGCTTGGATTTGAATTTTTACGTCATATTGAACGCACAGAGTTTTTGCTTTTTGTCCTAGATTGTACATATCGCTATAGCTTGATGCAGCAATTTACAAATTTGTGTTTAGAGCTTGAGAAATTCTCTCCCATACTTAAAACAAGAGATTTTGGGATTGTAATTTCTAAAATAGATTGCTTAGCAGATGATGGAGAGATAAATAGTTTTTTTTATGCTTTAGAGTTAGAGAGGGTTTTTGATTCTAAATTTGGTAGTGATAGTGATTTTGGTTATTATATGGTTTTACAAAAACAAGTTTGGGAGAAAAAACCAGATACCATAAAAGCTTGTAATCCTAAGTTTGTTCTGCCTATTTCATCATCTACACAATTAAATATTCAACCTCTCAAGCATTTTTTAAGTCATTTTATAAAACCAAAGCATCTAGGATAATTATGAAAAAGCGTATTATTTTTATGGGTACACCAGAGTTTGCTTCTATTATTTTAAGAGGATTGATAGAAAGTGGAGAAGTTGAGCTTTTGGCACTTTTTTGTCAGCCAGATCGTCCTTTTGGAAGAAAAAAAGAATTTAAAGCTCCAGAAACTAAAAAATATGTAGAAAGTCTAGGAAAAAATATACCAATTTTTCAGCCAGAAAGGCTTGATCAAAAATGTATAGAGGAGATAAGAGCTTTTAGGGCTGATATGATAATTGTAGTAGCCTATGGGCAGATTCTGCCAGAGGACCTATTAGATTTAGATTGTATTAATATCCATGCTTCTTTATTGCCAAAATATCGTGGAGCAAGTCCAATACAAGAGATGATTTTAAATAATGAAGAATTTTTCGGCATCAGTGCGATGAGGGTGAGAAAGGGGCTTGATAGTGGAGAGATTTTGGGAGTAAAGGTTTTAAAGAATGATTATCAAATCTTATTTGGAGATTTATCAAGAGAGCTTGCTAGTATGGGGGTAGATTTACTCTTAGATATTTTTAAAACAAAAATATCTCCTTTGGCTCAAATGCATGCTGTGGCTAGTTTTTGTAAAAAGATTAAAAAGCAAGAGGGTGTTGTTGATTTTAGCGATGCTGAAAGATTAGTGTGTAAGGCACGTGCTTATGATGGCTGGCCAGGGATATTTTTAGATTCTGGATTAAAGCTTTTTGATGTGAGTATGGAGAATAAAAGAGGTGAGATTGGAAGGATTTTAGAAATAGGTAATTTTGGAGTGATTATAGCTTGTGCTTGTGGAAAAGCTGTAAGGATAGGTTATATTCAAGCTCCTGGTAAGCAGATATTGAGGGCAAATGTTTATGTGCATGGACAAAAGCTCAAGATAGGGCATATCTTGCAATGATCTCTAATAACATACAAAAATGCAATCTCAATGGTATTGAAGTTGAGATTTATGATAGTTTATCTTCTACACAGACTTTGCTTTTAGAACGAGCACAAGCCTCTTTGTGTTTAGTAGCAAGGCATCAAAGTCATGGTATTGGCTCAAGAGGTAATATTTGGGAGAGTGTCAAAGAGGGGATGTACTTTTCTTTGGCATTAAAACAAGAGGATTTACCCCGGGATTTGGCTTTGCAAAGTGCTTCTATCTATTTTGGTTTCTATTTTAAAGAGGTTATTAATGAGCTTGGAGGAGAGGTATGGCTTAAATGGCCAAATGATATTTATAGGGGTGATAAGAAGGTCGGTGGTGTAATGGTAAGTATAAAATCAGGGATTATAGTATGTGGTATCGGAATTAATTTTTTTAGTCCAGATTCTGCTTTTGGGGCATTAGGAAAAAGACTTGATGAGCTAGAAATATTAGATAAGTTTTTTAAGAAAATCAAAAAAGCTACTTTGTGGAAGGAAATTTTCAGCAAATATAAGATAGAATTTCACAAAAACTTTGGCTTTAGCTTTCACTATCAAAATCGTATCATAGAGTTTAGGGATACAACTTTATTAGAGGATGGTGCTTTGCTGGTAGGATGTCAAAAGATTTATAGTTCTCGGTAGGAGTAAATATGAGTGAAATTATTGCAGTGGCTAACCAAAAAGGTGGTGTAGGCAAGACAACGACTGCTGTAAATTTGGCTGCTTCTTTAGCTTTAGCAGAGAAAAATGTACTTTTGATTGATTTTGATCCTCAATCTAATGCTACTACAAGTCTTGGATTTCGTCGTAGTGATATTGAATTTGATATTTATCATGTACTTGTAGGAAGTAAGAAGCTTTCACAGATTATCCAAGAAACTGAAATGCCTTATATGCATTTAGTGCCATCAAATATTGGTCTTGTAGGATTAGAGAAAGAGTTTTATGATAAAAGAACATCTGGACGAGAACTTTTGCTAAAAAAAGCAATCGAGGAAATCAAGCATTTGTATGATTTTATTATTATTGATTCTCCTCCAGCATTAGGACCTTTAACTATTAATGCTTTGAGTGCATCAGATTCTGTGATTATCCCTATCCAGTGTGAGTTTTTTGCTTTGGAAGGTTTAGCGCAGCTCCTTAGTACCATTAAGCTTTTGCAAGATAATATTAATCCTCATCTAAAGATTAAGGGTTTTTTGCCAACGATGTACTCTTCACAAAATAATCTTTCTAAGCAGGTTTTTGCAGATCTTTCACAGCATTTTAATGCTAAGCTTTTTAAAAATAGTGGCGATAAAGAGAATCCTTATGTGATCATCCCACGTAGTGTGAAGCTTGCCGAATCTCCAAGTTTTGGTAAGCCTATCTTGCTTTATGATGTTAAATCAAATGGATCTATTGCTTATCAAAACTTAGCTCAATCTATTTTGTGTGGTGCATGATGGCAAAGAAGTTTAGTGGACTTGGTCGTGGGCTAGATGCAATACTAAGCGATGTGGAAAAAGCATATGAAAAAAATATTAGTCGTAGTGAAAATATTGTTGAACTAGATATTTCTAAGATACGCCCAAATCCATTTCAACCACGAAAGGTCTTTTCAGATTCTAGCCTTAAAGAACTTTCAGAATCTATTCTTGAGCATGGATTATTACAACCCATTATTGTATACCGCGATGGAGATGATTATGCTTTAATTGCTGGGGAGAGGCGTTTGAGGGCTAGCAAGATTGCTGGAAAAGAAAAAATTAGAGCAATTATTGCAGAAGTAGATATGGCTAAGCTTCATGAATTAGCTTTAATTGAAAACATTCAGCGAGAAGAGTTAAATCCTATCGATTTAGCTAAAGCCTATCAGAAATTAATTGAAGATTACAAAATTACACATGAAGAGCTAGCTCTTCGAGTAAAAAAATCTCGTCCACAAATTACTAATACCTTACGTTTATTGGGTTTGATACCTGCTGTGCAAGAAGCCTTGATTGATGAGAGAATTACTCAAGGGCATGCCAAAGTTCTTATAGGACTGGATAAAAAAAATCAAGAAGTCATTTTGGATTCTATTGTTGGTCAGCGCTTGAGTGTAGCAGAAGTAGAAAAATTAGTTCGTAGTTTTAAGAATAAAACACCACATACTATAAATATGCCAGGTAGTATCAATAATGCAAAAAAAAATATTCCAGAGCTCGGAGATATTTTAAAACAGCTTCATGTTTATGGTATAAATGCTAAAACTAGGTCAAATCAAATTATAATTACATTGCAAAATTCAGAAGAAGCACAAGACTTGCTTTTGATTTTAAAAAATAAGCCCGGCTTTTAAAGTTTTTTGCTAGAATAAAAAACTTATAAAATCCTTTTAAGGAGTAGTATGTCCACCGAGATTAATTGGCACTTGATGGCGCTAGTGTTTCTAGTTTTTATGGTTACATTGTATTTGTTGAATATATGGCTTTTTCAGCCATTATTGAATTTTATGCAAAAGCGTGATGAATCTATTCATCAGGATTTACAAGAAATTAGTGATTCTGCAAGTGAAGTAGAACAGATTGAGCGTGAGATTGTTCAGATTCTAGATCAAGCTAGAAAAGAAGCTAGATTTATGATAGAGAAAGCACAAAATGATGCTCGTGCATCATATGAAAGCAAAATGGCAAAATATCGATTTGATAATCAAAATAAGATAGATGAATTTTTACGTGATCTAAATGTGCAAAAAGCTGAACTTAAAGCACAGATTCTTGCTAATAAAACCTCTCTGCTAGATACTTTAAAAACAAAGATAGGACAAATTTAGGAGGGATTATGCGTTATATTTTAAGCTTAAGTTTATTGTGTTGTGTATTTTTGAATGCTGCTGCAGTAGATATTTCTGATACAGATTTTATCGCTAGATTAATTAATTTTATTATTTTTGTCATAATTGTTTGGATGCTTATAGCTAAAAGAGCAAAAGTATTTTTTAATGAGCGTTCCCGCGCTATTTCAGATCAACTTTCTGAAGTGCAGGTTAAATTAAAGAATGCTAAGAATCAAAAAGAGCAAGCCTTGAGGCGTTTGCAAGAGGCTAGAGAAAATGCGGCTGAAATACTTGCTAATGCCAAAAAAGAATCTTATCTTGTTGTTCAAAAGATTGAAGAACAATCTGGACATGATATTGAAGTGATGATAAAAAATACAGAGTTGCTTATGGAATTTGAGCAAAAACGTATGCAAAGGGCAGTAGTCAGTGAAGTTTTAGATGAGATTTTTTCAGAATCTAAGATTAGTAGCTCTGAATATGGTAGCATCATAGAGAAAAAGGTGGTGTAATACTGATGGAAAAGGTTATTAAAAATTATCTTAAGGCTATTTTAGATTCTTGGAATATGAATGAATTGGAGAGATTGCTTACTCAACTTGGAGCCATTTCTAGCGCTTTGCAGATTAAAGTTTTATCTCAATCTGCTCGGTTAATAGAGATTTTAGATTCTCCTTATATTAGCCAAGAAAAGAAAAGGGAGTTATTGTGTAATTTAGCACAAGATGTTGCTCCATTAGATAAAAAAGGAGAAAATTTACTAAGTCTTTTAGTAGAACACTCTAGAATTGCTTTGATACCAGTTTTGCATGAAAGATTGAGATTAAAATTGAGTGAGAAAAATAAGAGTTATAGAGCATTGTTATATACACCCGAGGCGCTAGATAAAAAAATGCTTATGCGTATTGAGCAAAGCCTTTCGAGACATTTTGATGTAGAATTGCAATTAGAAGAAAGAATTTCTCAAAGAGATGAAATATTGCTTATCATTGAAGGACTTGATATAGAAGTAAGTTTTTCTAATGATCGATTTTTTGAAAATCTTAAAACTCATATTTTACAAGCAATTTAAATTTTAAAAAGGAGTAAAAGTGACAAAATTAAAATCTGAAGAAATTAGTCAGGTCATTAAAGAACGTATTGAAAATTTTGATATAGAGATTGATATTGCCCAAACAGGAAAGGTGATATCCTATGCTGATGGCGTAGCAAAAGTTTATGGTCTTAAAGATGTGATGTCTTATGAGATGGTAGAGTTTGATACTGGAGATAAGGGTTTAGCTTCTAATCTTGAGGAAGGTAGTGTTGGCGTTATTGTTTTAAGCGATGGTAAAAATATTAAGGAGGGCAGTAGCGTTAAGAGACTTGGTAAGTTGATGAAAGTGCCAGTAGGTGAAGCTGTTTTAGGTCGTGTTGTGAATGTGCTTGGAGATCCTATTGATGGTAAGGGAGCGATTGATGCTAAAGAGTATCGTTTTGTTGAGCAAAAAGCCCCGGGTATTATGGATAGAAAATCTGTGCATGAGCCACTTCAAACAGGGATTAAGGCTATTGATGCACTTGTGCCTATTGGTAGAGGACAAAGAGAGCTTATTATTGGTGATAGACAAACAGGAAAAACGACATTAGCAATTGATACTATTATTAATCAAAAAGGACAGGATGTTGCTTGTATTTATGTAGCCATTGGACAAAAAGAATCTACTGTGGCTCAGGTAGTTAGGCAGTTAGAAGAACATGGAGCAATGGAATATACAGTTGTTGTTAATGCTCCTGCATCTAGTTCTGCTGCTATGCAGTTTTTGGCACCTTATACAGGTGTGAGTATTGGTGAATATTTTAGAGATAATGCTAAACATGCTTTAATTATTTATGATGATTTAACTAAGCATGCAGTTGCTTATCGTGAGATGAGTCTTATCTTGCGTCGTCCTCCAGGTCGTGAAGCATTCCCAGGAGATGTTTTTTATATTCACTCACGTTTGTTAGAGCGTGCTGCTAAGGTTAGTGATGAGCTTGGAGCTGGATCTTTAACTGCATTGCCAATTATTGAAACTCAAGCAGGTGATGTGTCTGCATATATTCCAACTAATGTTATCTCTATTACTGATGGTCAGATTTTTCTTGAAACAGATTTATTTTTCTCCGGTATTCGTCCAGCAATTAATGTAGGACTTTCTGTATCTCGAGTAGGAGGCGCAGCTCAAATTAAGGCAACTAAGCAGGTGGCTGGAACATTGCGTCTAGATTTAGCCCAATATAGAGAACTTCAAGCTTTCTCTCAATTTGCTTCTGATTTAGATGAGGTAAGCCGTAAGCAGCTTGATCGTGGACAGAGAATGGTGGAAGTATTAAAGCAGGGACCTTATTCTCCATTGCCTATTGAAAAACAGATTGTTATTATTTATGCAGGAGCTAAAGGCTTTTTAGATAGTATATCTGTAGATAGAGTGGTTGAGTTTGAAGAAGGGCTTTATAGATTTATTGAAAATAAGAAACCTGATTTATTTGGTCAGATTCGAGATAAAAAGGCATTAGATTCTGAAATTGAGGCTATATTAAAGGCATTAATTGAAGAATTTAAGGCAGGTTTTGGTAATTAAGCGATGGGAAATAATTTAAAAGAGATTCGTAAAAAAATTACGAGTGTGCAAAATACGCAGAAAACAACGCGTGCTATGAAACTTGTTTCTACTTCTAAGCTGAAAAAAGCAGAGGAGATGGCACGCCAGTCTCATTTGTATGCTCAAAAACTTAATGAGGTTTTTGAGGATATTATTCAAAAGCTTTCTATGCGTGGTATTGATAGTATCAGCTCTAAGTATTTTACTAAATCTAAAGATAGAAAGATTAGAGTTGTCGATATTATTGTCGTTACATCAGATAAGGGACTTTGTGGTGGGTTTAATATGGCGACAATTAAAGAAGCACTTGCTTTGAGAACAAAATATCTTTCTGATGGTATTATTACTAGAATTAGAGCTATTGGGAAAAAGGGGATTGCTTATTTTCAGTTTAATAATATTGAGATGGTTAGTAGGGTTACGGGTCTTTCCAGTTTGCCTAGTTATGAAAAAGCAGCAGAGTTTATATATGAAGTTATAGAGGATTTTTTAAATGATGTTACTGATGAGATCATCATTTTGCACAATGGGTTTAAGAATATGCTTACCCAAGAGTTAAGGTCTCAAATTATTTTGCCTTTATGCATTGATCAGATGCAAGCAACCATTAAAGATGAGACAAAAAATATTTATATTGAGCCTGATGATGAAGAGGATAAGGTACTTGAACAGTTAGCTCATAAATTTTTTGAATATAATATGTATTATGCTTTAATTGATTCTTTAGCAGCTGAGCATAGTGCGAGAATGCAAGCAATGGATGCAGCAACCAATAATGCTAGTGAGCTTGTGCGTAGTTTAACTGTTTCTTATAATAAAGCAAGACAAGAAGCAATTACTACCGAGCTTGTTGAGATTAATGCTGGTGTTGAGGCTATGAAGTAAAATTAAGGAGAAAATATGGAAGGAAGAATTACACAAATTATTGGTCCGGTAGTAGACGTGGAATTTCAGGGCTATCTGCCTATGATTAATGAGGCTATTGATGTAAATTATAGTATTGATGGCGATGAGAGAAAGTTGGTTTTAGAGGTAGCAGCTCATTTGGGTGATAGCGTGGTCCGTACTATTGCTATGGATATGACAGAGGGTTTAAAACGAGGGCAGGTAGTTAATGCCAGAGGAAAAATGATTGAGGTACCTGTTGGTGAGCAAGTGCTTGGAAGAATCTTTAATGTTACAGGAGATGTTATTGATGGTGGTTCTCCTTTGAAAGATGCCCTTACCTGGCCTATTCATAGAGAAGCTCCAAGCTTTGAAAATCAGTCTACAAAAACAGAAATGTTTGAAACTGGTATTAAGGTAGTGGATTTGTTAGCTCCTTATTCAAAGGGTGGAAAAGTTGGACTTTTTGGCGGTGCTGGTGTGGGGAAAACTGTTGTTATTATGGAACTTATTCATAATGTTGCCTATAAGCATAGTGGATATTCTGTATTTGCAGGAGTTGGTGAACGTACAAGAGAAGGAAATGATCTCTACCACGAAATGAAAGAAGGTGGAGTTCTAGATAAAGTCGCTTTATGTTATGGACAAATGAATGAGCCACCAGGAGCTAGAAATAGAATTGCTTTTACAGGCTTGACAATGGCAGAATATTTTAGAGATGAAAAAGGTCTTGATGTTCTCATGTTTATTGACAACATTTTTAGATATGCACAATCTGGTGCCGAGATGTCTGCACTTCTTGGAAGGATTCCTTCAGCAGTTGGATATCAGCCAACATTGGCAAGTGAGATGGGGAAACTTCAAGAAAGGATTACATCAACTAAGAAGGGATCTATTACTTCAGTACAGGCTGTTTATGTTCCTGCTGACGATCTTACTGATCCAGCACCAGCTTCAGTTTTTTCTCATCTTGATGCCAGAACAGTTTTAAATAGAAAGATTGCAGAAAAGGGAATTTATCCTGCTGTAGATCCTTTAGATTCTAGTTCTAGAATTCTTGATCCGCATATTATTGGTCAGGAGCATTATCGCATTGCTACAGGAATTCAGCAAATTTTGCAAAAATATAAAGATTTACAAGATATTATTGCTATTTTAGGTATGGATGAGCTTTCAGAAGAGGATAAAAAAATTGTCGAGAGAGCTAGAAAGATTGAAAAGTTCCTTTCTCAACCATTCTTTGTTGCAGAAGTATTTACAGGTGCTCCAGGAAAGTATGTTACTTTAGATGAGACATTAGAAGGGTTTAAGGGAATATTAGAGGGTAAATATGATCATATTCCAGAAAATGCCTTCTATATGGTCGGTAATATTCAAGAGGCTATTGAAAAAGCTGAAAAGATGAAGAATTCTTAAGGGTATCAAATGAATGCACTAAAGGTGAGTGTTACTACTCCATATGGAATGATTTTTAATGGTGAAGCAGATTATATTGCTTTACCTGGTGCTGATGGTGAATTTGGTATCATGGCTGGACATAGTGATATGTTAGCTCTATTGAAAGCCGGAGTAATTGAGTTGAATTATAATAAAAATAAGGAACTTGTCGCTATTAACTGGGGTTATGCTAAAGTTCAGGAGAATCAAGTAGATATTCTTATTGATAAAGCTATATTGATAAATAGTGATTCTTCACAGATGAGCAAGGCTATGGAAAGTGCTAAAAAACTTTTAGAAGAGGCAAGTAGCGATAAAATCGCTTTTTCCTCAGTGGTTTCAAAAATAGATAGTATGACAAAAGGATAGGTATGTTAAGCTTACAGGGATTTATCCATGCTTCAAGTTATATTTCTTTATTAGTATTATTTTGGTTGTCTATATATTTTATTGCTACATTATGGGTTTTTTTATATAAATATTTTTTTCTAAAAAAAGCCCTTCTTCAAGAAAAGCAATCATTAAATGCCATTTTAACAGGTAATGCATTATCTCCTAATGATAGATTATTTAGGAATATAAGTAAAAAGCCTAGTAAAGAGCTTTTGCTTATATGGAGATCCCAAGTACAAAAGCGTATTACTACTGGTTTGGTAGTGCTTTCTGTTATTTCATCAACAGCACCTTTTATAGGGCTTTTTGGTACGGTTGTGGAGATATTAGATGCTTTTGGTCGTTTAGGGAGTAGTGGACAAGTTTCTTTTGATGTGATAGCACCGATAATTTCTCAAGCACTTATTGCAACTGCAGCAGGTATATTAGCAGCTATTCCAGCTTATTCATTTTTTTTAATACTTAAGCGCAAGGCTTATGATATTAGTGTTTTGGTTCAGATGGAGATAGACATACTATCAGCAGAAAAGAAGACTACTCTAGATAGTGGAGATTATTTTGAATAATAATATTGATTGGGATGAAAAACCAGAGCTTAATATTACTCCTCTAGTTGATATTATGCTTGTGCTTTTAGCAATTTTGATGGTAACTACTCCAGCTGTTACTTATAAAGAGCAAATTTTGCTTCCACAGGGTTCTAAAAGTTCACGCCTTGTTGAAGAAAAAAAGCTTGAAATTAGAATGGATATTAATAAGAAAATATATATTAAAGACCAAGTATATGATTATACTTCTTTTGCGGATAGTTTAAATCTCATTGCTAATCGTTATAATAAAGATATAAATGTTTATGTTCGAGCGGATAAGAAGTTAGCTTATCAAGAAGTTATTTATTTATTAAAAAGTATCAAAGAAGCAGGTTTTTCCAAGGTTGCACTTGTAACGACAAACTAAGTTGATCATATGAGAAAAGCGATGAGATCAGATAGATTTTTTTACCTCAGTGGTTTTTTTTCTTTTTTGTTTTATTGTGCAATTATTTTTGTTATTTTTGCTGCAATAAATATTAAAGATCCAGATAGGTTTATTCTTAAAAAAGATACCCAGTATGATTCTATCTCTATTGAAGCATTGCTTGCAGAACCAGATGTAAAAACCCCAGAAGTACCTCAAAGTCAAGAAATAAATACCCCTTCTATGCCATCAGAGGATCCTCAAGAACAGGAGGTAGCACCAAGCTTGAAAGACGCATTTTCTGATATTCCTAATTTTGAACAAAAGAATGCTAAAAAGAGAGAAGAGCAAAAACGTTTAGAACAAAAGCGTAATCAAGAAAAGAAACTTCAAGAAGCTAAAAAACAAGAAGAGAGAAGACGTGAACAACAAGCACTTGCTGAACAGCAGAAAAAAATTAAAGATTTGCAAGGAAGCTTACAAAATATGAATAAAATGCTAGAAAAAATGGATGCTAGTATTGATATTAAGGCTGAAGAGGTTCTACCAAATCAAGATAGTGGTTTATATGATGAATGGATTGCAGAGATTTATAAAATTTTATATAAAAATTGGAATTTTTCTTTTTATGAAAAAACTACGATTAGTGTTTTGGTGAAAATCTCTAAAGATGGAGATTTTTCTTATAGTATTTTAAAATATTCTCAATATGATGAATATAATCAGAAAGCAAAAATAATGCTTGATGGTTTGGAGAAAGAATATTTTCCTCCTTATCCTAAAGGTGATTCTATAAATATTGTTGTTAACTTTAAATCAAAGGAAAAAGATGAGTAAGACTTTTCGTATTTTTGGACTTTTTGGAGTTATTTTTTGCGGAATATTATGGAGTGCAGATGCTACAATTGATTTAGTTAAAACTATTCAAAAAACACCTATTATTCAAGTAACCTATTTAGACAATAAAAATGCACAACAAGCCCAACGTGTTTATAAGGTACTTATAGGAGATTTAAATGTAAGTGGGCATTTTATTGTGCAGGAAGGCAATAAGGGTAAAACTAATCCAAATTATGTGGAATACATTAATAATAAAGTAGATTTGTTGGTTAACATAGAGGTGCAAAAAGCTGATGAGAGCTATAGAATTAATATTAAGCTTTTTGATATTAATGTGCAAAACTTAATTCTTGATAAAGTTTATGTTGTGGATGATGAAAATCTTTACCCATTTGCTGCCCATAAAATCGCCATTGATATTAATAATTATATTAAAGCACCGCCTATTGACTGGATGAAACGTTATGTAGTATTTGCAACCTATCTTTCACCGGGGCGCACCAATGTGATTATTGCTGATTATACTTTGACTTATAAAAAAGTGATTATTAATGATGGATTAAATCTTTTTCCAAAATGGGCAAATAATGATCAGACAGAGATATATTTTACTAAGATTATAAAAAATACTCCAACAATTGTTCGTTACAATGTTTATACGGGTGTGAGTTCAAGGGTTGTGGCTAGTCAAGGTATGGCTGTAGTTTCAGATGTAAGCAAGGATTCTAAAAAGCTGCTTCTTACTTTAGCGCCTGTTGGTGAGCCAGATATCTATCTTTATGATGTTACAACTAATGAAAAGACAAAATTAACTAATTATAGAGGCATTGATGTGTCGGCTAATTTTATTAATAATGATAGGGCAATGATTTTTGTTTCAGATCGTCTCGGATACCCTAATATTTTTCAGAAGGAATTACATGAAAATGCCCCAGTAGAACAGATGGTTTTTCATGGAAAAAACAATAGTTCCGCCTCTTCATTTCAGAATTATGTCGTCTATTCTAGTCGTGAGACAAATAATGATTTTGGTTATAATACCTTTAATTTATATTTGATATCTACAAAGAATGATTATATTCGTCGTTTGACAGCAAATGGAGTAAATCAAATGCCATGTTTTTCATCTGATGGAAATAGCATTATGTTTATAAAGCATTTGCCAGATCAGAGTGCTTTAGGTATTATTAGATTAAACTATAATAAGACATTTTTGTTTCCACTTAAGGGAGTTCAGATTCAGGCTTTTGATTGGTAATTATTATTGACTATTTTGATTTTTTATTATAGAATAATACATCATTGTGAATATATTTAGTTAGTTTTTGTAAATTTTGTTCTAGCATTCTATGATATTTATTGAAGGGTTTTTATGCAAAAGATTTTAATTTTAAAACTATCACTCATCCTTTCTGTTTTTGTGCTCTTAACTGGTTGTGCAAAGAAAGAGATTGCTAATACTGATAATGCTGTAAGAGAAGAAGAAGCTATTGAGCCAAATATTGTAGAGCCTGAGGCTCCAGAAGAAAAACTTGAAGATGGCACAATTGTTGGTAGTATTTATTTTGATTTTGATAAATATGAAATTCGCAATGATATGCAAGAAACTTTAAATGATGCAACAAAAATTATTAACGATAATTCAGAAATGAATGTTTTAATTGAGGGTAATACAGACGAATTTGGTAGCGATGAGTATAATTTTGCTTTGGGTAATAAACGCGCGCTTGTTGTAAAGACAGCCTTAATAACAAGAGGGATTAATAAAGATAGAATTCAAGTCATCTCACTAGGAAAATCTAAGCCGGTTTGTGAGGAAAAAACCAATGAATGCTATCAAAAAAATCGCAGAGGCGATATTAGACTTACTAAACAATCACAGTAAGAATCTATGACGCACAAAAATATTCCTTTATTATTTTTGTTTTGCTCTTCTTTAATATGGGCAGAACCTTCTGCTTTTGAATTGCAATCAGGAGCTACAAAGAATGATATTAGCTCCTTGCAATCAAGCTCAAAAACACTCCAAAATATTGCTACGGATTTACAAAATCGTTTTACTTCATTAGAGCAAACACAGGATGGATTTAAATCTTTGATTGAGGGACAAAATCTAACTATTAAGAAATTTACAGATTCTTTTTTTGCATTACAAAAAAGTTTTGATGAACTTAAGGCAGAGAATCAAACTTTTGATGGGAGATTGAAACAAGGTTATGTACAGATTGATGAGCTTAAGGCTCAACTGCTTTCACAGCAAGAAGATATTAAAAAATTACAAGCATCACTTCAAGAGCTTAATAGGGTAATGACAGAAAGTAATAATAGCATTATTCAGCAATTAACTCTTATGTCCCAGTTTCTTGAAAAAACGCAAAAAATACAATCACTAAGTGAAGAGGAAAATGCCCAAGATAAGTCTAAAGAAGAAAAAGAAAAACAAGAAAAAACTATTAAGCTTAAAAAAAATAATAAAGAAAATTTCAATGATGCAAAAGAATTAATTTATAAAAAAGAATATAAGAATGCAGAATATTTATTAAATGAGTTGATTAAGCAAGATTATAAAAGTGCAGAATCTTATTTTATGCTTGGAGATATTGCTTACAGAAAAAAAGATTATGAACATGCTGTAGAGTATTATAAAAAGTCTGTCTCACTTGATGAGCATGCAAGTTATATGCCTGTTTTGCTATGGAGGACGGCATGGTCTTTTCGATATCTTAGTGATAAGGAGAATTATCAAAAATTTATTGATCTTTTAATACGATTATATCCAGATTCTGAGCAAGCTAAGAAAGCTTTGGTTAATCAAGAAAAAGATGGTGATGCTAAGACTCAGAAAAAAACAGATAAGAGTGTAAAAAAATAATTAAAAAATAAAAGGATGAATTATGAAAATTAAACAAAATAGTGTTGTAGCAATAGAATATAGCGTTAGAGATAAAGTTAATAATGAGTTGATTGATAGTAATAAAGGTGGTCAGCCTCTAGAGTTTCTTTATGGATCTGGGCAAATTATTGCAGGATTGGAAAAAGCACTTTTAGAAAAGGAAGCAGGAGATTCATTTAGCATAGAGATTGCTCCAGAAGATGCTTATGGTATCTATCGTACAGATTTTTTACAAGAAGTACCAAGGGATCAGTTTGAAGGAATTGATCTCAAAGAGGGTATGACGCTTTTTGGTCAAGGTGAGGATGGTCGCACAGTGCAAGTTATTGTAAAGGATTTTAATGACAATATTGTAATGATTGATTATAACCATCCTTTGGCTGGCAAAACACTTGTTTTTGATGTTGTAGTATTAGATACAAGAGAGGCTAGTGAACAAGAGATTTTAAGTGGTAGTGTAGGTGGTGGTTGTGGCTGCGGAAGTGGCTGTGGTTGTGGAAGTAATAATCATCACGATCATAATGATGATGGATGTTGTGGTGGTCATGGTGGCTGTGGTTGTCATTAAATAATTTTATGATATTGTAATTTTAAATTGAAATATTTTATTTTTAATATTTAACTTATAGATTGATTGCTATCTAGAAGATTTTTGATGATATCAAGAATCTTCTTTTGATTTTCTAGTGTATTGAGTTTATGGGCTGCTTTGTTGGAGGACATTTTAAAATCAAGTATCTCTTCATTGCTAAGCTTATTAAGGCATCTAGCTAAATCTTTAGCCTCAAATCCTTTTGCACATTTCCCAAATTTATATTGTTTCATCCATGGAATAATGCTTGGTATCGGTGTGCTGATAACAGCAAGTCTTGCTTGAATATATTCAAAAAATTTATTTGGCATAGCGTTAGCATTATTAAAGGAATTTGGACTTAAGGTGAGTAAGCCAATATCAAATTGTTGCGTGAAATTTATAATTTCATTCATTTCTACTGGTTCAATAAAGCTGATATTATCTGTCAAGTTTGTCTTTAAGGATTCTAAAAAGCCTGCTTGATTGCTAAGACCCATAATATAGATATGAAATCTTTCATCTAAAGATTTTGCTAGTTTAATGAGGTTTTGGGAGTTACGATCTGTACTTAAAAAACCATGATAAATAAGTGATATGGGTTGACTAAGTGGACTTGGATTATAATTATGAAATGGTGGGAAAGAATAAAAAATTTTAGAATCTAAACCAAAATCTTTTTTATAACGTTTTGCAATTCCTTTGCTTACGCATAGGGCTATATCTACATATTTTAAATATTGTTCGCATAAAAATTGAAAAAACTTTCCAAAAGTTGCCATCCATTTTGCATCATTTTCATATTCTAGTGGATAAAACTCTCTTAAGTCTATCATTAAGCGAGTTTGTGGATGCTTTTTAATATATTCAATACCAAAAGGTAGAAGTGTAATATCTTCAATAATAATAAGATCCATTTTGGGTATAGTTTTAAAAATATCTAATATTTTTAGTCGTTCTTGTGTAAAAATAAGTGCCATAAAATCGTTATTTTTAAGTCTTTGATGTAAAATTAAGTTTTCTTCTCTGCTTCTATCTTTAGCACGTTTTATTGCAGGGTAGCTAAAGGTTTTCACTCCTTCAATAGGACTTAATGATGGAGCGATCGCATAAAGCTCATAATATCCTTTTAGCATATCTAGTAGTCTTGCTGGACGTGGTCTTTTGATGATATCAAAGTCATTCATTACAAGTATTTTTTGCATTTTTCTCCTTGAGTGATAAGACCATAAGGTGGCAGAATACAAATATATTGCGTTGATAATGGGCTTTGTAGTTTAATGATAAATGCTTCTTGTAGTTTAACTTGTTTACCACAATAAGCAAATCCAGAAGAATCAAAACTAATGCGCGCTGTTTGATTTTCTTGACAAGTATTTTGGATTTTAACGCTAAGATTGACACCAAAAGATTCTAATAACCTCACGCCACTATCAGCATTATTTTTGCAAAAGTCAGAGATATTGGTGTTATTATAACCACTAAGACAATGTAGATTAATACCCTCTATTGCGATTAAATCTCCAGCCATAGGGCGACCATCATAATGTGTTGTGCTAGAGTTTCTTGGAGTATCTAAATAAATACTAAAGCTACTTTTTGTATAGATACCGCTTTGATGAAATTGTAACTGCCAAAAGCCTGGTTTATCAATAAGTGCTTCAGAATTGATGCTTGGAAATTTATCAACTAGCCATTGTGTTTGCTTTTTATTTGTGTAGTGTGTATTTTGAGTAAGAGCAAGCATTTTGGTATAGTTTAGAGACTGTATTAAAAGATTGGCAGCTCGACTAGTTTGTGAAAGTAGGGCTTGATGTGCAAAGAGTGCAATAATGCTAATAAGTGTGATAGCAAGAATACATTCAAAAAGTAGAAAGGCTTTTTGATTACAATTTTCATAAATCATTTTTTAGTAATCTTAAAGCGGTGAATTTCTCGTTTAGCATAAGATATAGTAATATCGGCTTTAGAATTTTCCTTAGCTAATGTGAGAAAAAAATGAGGACTTTTTGGGATTCCATAAAATCGTAATTGATATTGTAAATTTGCTGGTGCGCTAATAGCTGTGATCCCATGAGTTTTAAGTGCTTTGGCGATCTCTTTAGAAAAGTAATAACTTGATGCAAAATTGGGACGAGAGGAAAAAATATAAGTGAGTTTATTACCAAAGGTAATGCTTGATTGTAAAATTAATGCTAAGAGGGCACAGGCAGCAAAGAAATAATAAGGTTTTCTAAATGGTTTAAGGTGTATTCTTAAGTCGTTTAAAAAGCATTGCACCATCACAGGTAGACCAATAAGACTTTGGGGAATGAGAGTGTAAAAATCAATATTTTGTCGAAAAGATAGCAAGAAGCAGCACAAAAGACTACTAGCAGCAATATAAGATAAAAAACTGGCTCTATGAAGTCCCCAATAAATGCTATAAATATAGTAGATAAAAAGAATAGGGGAGTAAAGCATCGCAATTTGCCCTAATGTTTCCAAAAAATAGGCTTGAGGTCTTCCGCCTATATCTATACCATATAGATATAGGTTTATTCCAAGACAAGCTAGACAGGTTAATGCAGTTTTAAAATCTTTGCGTATAAAAAAGAAACTACCCGCTCCTAAGAGTAATACAAATGCTCCAGAATCTAACATACTAACTAAAGCAATTAATACTAGTGGAAATTTTTTATATCGTGTATAAATATAACCTACAAATAAACTAAATGATGCAATCCATGCACTTTGAGAAAAAATAAGGGCACTAAAGTTTGCTCCAGGAAGTAAGCCATAAATAATAATAACATAAAGACTATCTTGCTTTTTGCGAAAAATTCTTCGGCAGATTCCATAAAGTAAAGAAAGGTTTATAAAATGTAGGGCTAGCATTGGAGATTTGAGCGCTATGTCATTTTGCCCAAAAATACTACATAGCCATCTAGCAAAGACATATAAAAAATCAGGATTCTCGAAAAAATTTTTTGCTTCTCGTTCACTAATAGAGGTTTCTTGAATCATAAAAATCAAAAAGGTATAAATCCCTAATATGATAATCCCAAAAAGTGCATCTATAGAATCAAATTTACGTGAAGTTTTCTTGGTTAAATGGATCCATAGTTTTGGATAAAGAAAAATGATTTTAAGTGGATTACTAAATTGAAGCATTATTTTGATCTTTTTATGGATTTTATTTCTTTAAGAAAAATCGGTAGTGCAATGATCAAACCAGCACAGATTACAAAAATAATGCCTATGAAACTATTGAGATCTGGTAGTGTATCACCTAAATAAATACCCATAAAAATTCCCCAAACAATTTTTACATAATCAATAGGCGCAACAATACCTGGTGGAGCACTCATATAAGCTTTGGTTAAGAAGTGTTGACCCAAAGTTCCAGCCATAGCCATTAAAAATAGAAATAACCACTCTTGTAAGTTTGGATTTTTCCAAGTATTATCAATAAAAAAATTGGGGATGAAAAACATACTAAGAGCAATAATACTCATACTAGCTCCAAAGAAGAAAATAATAAAGTGATTATAAAAATAATCTTTCAAGGTGCGTAATGTAACAAGGGCAAGTGCAGCTCCTCCTCCACTAAGAATCCCCATAATAACATTAATGCTATGTAAATCCCCTTCTTTTGGATTGCAAATAAAAATAATGCCAATAAAGCCAAGTATTGTAGCAAGTAGGCTTGGTATAGAAATTTTATCTTTTAAAATGAGTGCTGCAAAAAAGATGGCATACAATGGTGTGCTTTGTGCAAAAGTAGTAGCTGTACCAAGTGGGATAGTGGCAATATTGTAAAACAATGCCATAAGACTTATTCCTCCTGCAAATGCACGAAAAAATAGACCAAGCCAACCCCCATTTTTTTTCTTAACTTTTTCTTTTTTAATCAAAATCAATAGACCCATAAAAATAGCCATTAAAAGAGACCGGAAAAAGATGTTTTCTACTGGAGAGAGATTAGGAGATAGAACTTTGACAAAGGCATTCATAAGTGCAAAGAAGAAAGAAGCACAAAACATAAAGAAAATGCCAGCAGAAAGGTTGTTTGACAAAATAACCACCTTATTTTTTAATATGATTATACTTCAATTTTAAATGTAAAGCATTCTCTAGTCTAGCGTTTTTTACGTTGAGGTGAAAGCCATATACTCATACGCGGGGTTTTGAGAATGATTTTATATTTCATAGCTTTGCTATCAAAAAGAGTTTTTTGCACTTCAAATGCTCCAAGAAAATAACGTAAAAAATGAGCCTCTATACTATTTTGTTTATCTTTGCAAATATGATTGGTTCCTCCTTGTGGAATGATGGTAAGAAGGTTTTGTTCCATCACTCTAAGTGCACCATAAAAGATATTACAACCTACAAAGCCTTGATATCTATTAGGATAGATTTTGAGATATCCAGAGGCTTTTAGGATTGTCCCATCTATGCTTATGCCATCAATTTTCCACTCTCCTAAATATTCACGATCATTTTCTATAGCTAGGGTAAAATTTCCATCCGCAATAAGCCTAGGAGTAATTAGACATATCAATAAGATAAAAGAGATGAGACGCACTTTTTGCCTTTTTTGATTACAGAAATATTAAAATTATACCGTGTTTGCTAAAATGTAAAAAATATATAAGGAGTATTAATGGATTTTGTTAGCGTTATTTTGGGAAGCAAAAGTGATTATACTTTGATGCAAGAGTGTTTAAAGGTTTTGGAATCATTTGATGTGAAGTATGAAATTTTAGTGGCATCTGCTCATAGAAGTCCAGATCGTGTGCATCAATATGTGAGTAATGCAGAAAAGAAGGGAGCAAAGGTATTTATTGCTGCAGCTGGTATGGCTGCACATCTTGCTGGTGGGATTGCAGCTATGACAACTAAACCTGTAATCGGCGTACCAATGCCTGGTGGTGCACTAGATGGGCTTGATGCTTTGTTGAGTACTGTGCAAATGCCAAGCGGTATGCCTGTTGGTACAGTGGCTATTGGTAAGGCAGGAGCAATAAATGCAGCCTATCTAGCAATACAGATTCTAGCTATTTATGATGATAAATTAGCCCAAAGTCTTGTAGCACAACGTCAAGATGGGTTAAAAAAAATAGAGCTAGATTCTAAGCAAATTGAGAAATTTCTCTAAAGAAGTTTTATTTTGAATGATAATTTTCTAGCATATAGATTTCCCACTCCTTTGGGAGATTTTACTGCTATTGAAAAACAAGATTATATTGTAGGTTTTTTACCATCAAATCGCATAGGGATAAAAATAATAAAAGAGGTTCAAACCCCCTTATTGAGCGAACTACATAAACAGGTTAATGCTTATTTTTTGGGCAAGCTAAAAAGGTTTGATCTACCTATTTTTCATGGGGTAAATGGATTTTATGGACAAGTATTAGATTATTTGATGCAGATTGATTATGGAAGAAGTTTGAGTTATGGTGAAGTGGCTAGTAGACTTAATGCTCCTAGATCTTTTCGAGCAGTAGGAAATGCTTGTTCTAAAAACCCAATTTGTATCATTATTCCTTGTCATAGAGTGGTAGCAAAAACTCATATAGGAGGTTATGCATTAGGTTTAGAAATGAAGCACAAATTATTTGCATTAGAAGGTATTAAAGGGTTTTGATTCTAGTTTTTTCATTACGATTGCATAATGTTTTATAATCACAATAAGTACATACAGAGATTTTATCGCATTTTTCATAAGTAGTATTTTTTTTGATTTGCTCTAGCTTTAAGCATAAAAGTTCGCATTTTTCCTCATGCTCTTTTTCTTCCTGATATTCACCACTATAGCCATTTATAAGTGCAGATGATTGTACTGTATAGCCGAGCGATTCTAATGCTAAGCGGTAGATTTGTAATTGAAAGTCATCCAGATTTTCTCTGTTTTTGAGAAGTTTAAGAGATTTTGTAAATTTATAATCTAAAAGAACAATACCCTCATTTATTCTATCAATACGATCAATTTTACCTTTAAATTTTAAGTCTTGATAAATAAATTCAAATTCAAATTCTGCTTGAAAGAACTGGTAACCCATTTCAAATCTTTCCTGCTCTTTTTTCCAAAATCCTTGTATTTTTTTATATTCAACTTGTGCTTCTAGTTTATCTGTAAGCGAGTTAAAGCTTAGGGCATTAAAAGAATCATCAAAGTATTGTTTGATGGCAGGAATACCATCTTTTGCTTTATTTGTATAAGCATCACATAAAATATTATGAAAAATTTTTCCAAGATTTAATTTTGTATTTTCAAGAGTTGGAATTTTTTCTATATAGCGTAGATAGAATTTTCGCTTACATTCAAGGTAGGTTTTTAGAGAGGTTGCAGAAAAGGTAAAGTCATTTAAAGATATCGCCTTTGGTGTATCTTCTATATATGATTTTTGGGTATCAAAATAAAAAATACTTTGTATAAAATTCTTAGGTTTAACATGTAATGATTCTAAAAAATATTGAGGTGTATGGGTTTTAATAAGTGCTATATCTACATTTTTTGTATTTGTCATAAGCTGATAATAGTAATGTTTCTTAAGATTTTTCTTATCTATTAGGGTAGGTATATGTAATTTTTGACGTATAGGGGTATTTAAGAATAAATCATTATCTTTTAGATCAAAAAGATTTTCTTCATTAAAATCGACAATAACAATAGAATCAAATTTCATCCCCCTTGTCTCAAGAATACCATAAACAGGGATTTTTCCACCATGACTATCGCTAATGCGGAGCATTGAAAGCTCATTGATATAAAAATCTTTTAGGTCTTCTGGACTAAGATTTAGGGCTTGTAGATGATCAAGTTGGTTTAAAGTAAGAAAAAAGTTTTGATTAAAATTTTCAATTTCTTTATGATAGTGTTCATTTAGGATCTCTTGGGTTAGGGTTTGCAGCTCATTTATACTTGCGATTGATTGGGCTTGAAGTTGGCTAGCTAATGTACTATAGTAGGGCATTTGTTTTATATCTAGTCCCATTGCATAGTTAAAGTTAGAATCTATTACTCTTAAAAATGGTGCAAAGTTTTCATCAGGTAGGATGACTGCTACATTTTCTTTACCACTTTTGAGCCATTCTTGAGCCTTAGCGCTAACTAGTGAACATTGATCAATTCTTGTACTGAAATGATAGGCATTGATTTGGGATTCAAGTTTTTTTGAGTTTTGGCTAAGAATAAGATTTGGTTCTCCTAGCTTGATATGATAGCTTTGATTGACCTCTATAGCAAGATCAAGGAATGAAAAAAAACTAAGGTTATAACAATCTGTATCAAATAAAATTTCTATATTTAGCACTTTTGATAGCTGTATTAAGATTTTTTGTTCTCTTGGACTAAGAATACCATTGAGATGGATTTTTATGCCTTTATAAGGAGCAAGTAAATTATAATTGATTTGAAAATTTTGAGTGTCATAATTAATATAAAATTTAAGTTTATCCAATGTAGAATAGTATGAGTGATAGATTTTAGATAGCAGCTTTAAATGATCTTCATAATCTCCATAGGTGTCTTCTTTTGGTATTTGCTCTATATCACAAAGTGCGCTATCAAGCTCATTAAAAAATTGGTTTAAAAACTCACTTCCTTCAAGGTAAGCTAAAAAATTTTCTTCAAAAACAAGGAGGTGATGTAGATTCTTATAACTATATAAGGTTTGTAATAAAAGAATTTTTTGGGCATATTTTGGGATTTTGTAGTATCCTTTAATACTAAGACAAAGATCAAAAAAATCTTTTATAGATATAGCCTTTGGTTTAATGGGATTGGGTATAAGGGAGTAAAAATTTTTAATGGCACGATGAGATGGAAAAATATGTAAGTATTGATCAGAATCAATGCTCATAAAAGAGCCTTTGCTCTAGTGCAAACATTTTCTAAGGTAAATCCAAAGTGGGAGAATAATTCATTACCTTTACCAGAAGCTCCAAAGCTATCCATCATAATAATATCATCAGCAAATTTATACCATTCAAAACTTCTAGCAGCTTCTATGGCTAAGATTTTACTTTCTTTAAATAGATAATGATGATATTCCCTGCTTTGCTTTAATAGTAGATCAAAACTAGGTGCACTGACTACTTGAGTAGAGATGCCATCATTTTCTAAGATTTGTGCACTTTTTAATGCTAGAGAAACCTCTGAACCACTAGCTAATAGTGTAATTTTGGGATCAGCACTTGCTTCTTTCAAGATATAAGCTCCAAAGCAAATATTTTCATTTGGCGTATCGCTTAGGACTTCTAAATTCTGTCTTGATAATATAAACATACTTGGAGCTTGGAGCGAAAGAGCCATTTTAAAACAAGCGATATTTTCATTAGCATCTGCAGGACGAAATACCGTGAGATTAGGCATTGCACGAAAATGGCTAAGCTGCTCTATGGGTTGATGAGTGGCTCCATCTTCGCCTACACCAATTGAATCATGCGTAAAGATATAAAAAACCTTAGCTTGCATAAGACTGGCAATACGAATGCTAGGGGATAGATAGTCGCTAAAGACAAAAAAAGTTGCACAAAATGGCAAGAAAAGTCCATAGCTAGCAAAAGCATTGCTAATAGCGCCCATTGTATGTTCACGTATGCCAAAATGGAGATTTTTTCCATTCGGGAAATCTTTAGAATCTTTTAAGATTGTGTTATTAGAAGGTGCTAGATCAGCACTTCCGCCAATAAGCCCATTAATCACTTTAGAAGCAGCATTGAGAATTTGTCCATTACTAGTGCGAGTGGCTATTTTTTCACCTTTTTTGAAAACAGGATAATCAATCGTCGAAAGATCTGGTTTACAAAATTCTTCAATTTCTCGTATACTTTGAGTATGGGTAGATTCCCATTTTTTTCTAGCTTCTAAGCCACGTATGGATAAGGATTTGAAAGCTTGTTTAATAGAATCAGGAATGACAAACATAGCTTCTGGATTAAATCCAAGGGCAGATTTTGTGGCCTTTAGAATTTTTTCTCCTAATGGTGCCCCATGAGTTTTTTCACTCCCTTCAAGCTCTACAGCTTTCTTGCCAATGCGAGTATGGGCGATGATTAAAACCGGCTTATTAAGCTTCTTTGCATTCTCAATGGCTTGATTAATATCTAAGAAATTATGACCATCACATTCTAAAACATCCCAATTTTGAGCTTTAAAACGGAGGGAAATATCCTCACTCATTGCTATATTGGTATTTCCTTCTATGCTAATTTGGTTACAATCATATATTAAGATAAGATTATTTAAGGTATGGTGACCAGCTAGAGAACAGGCTTCATAGCTAATACCTTCTTGTAAGTCCCCATCACCACAAAGACAATAAACATAATGAGAGATGGCATCAGGAAAAATATTTTTAGCATATTTTGATGCCATAGCAAGCCCAACTGCATTGGCTACACCTTGTCCTAATGGTCCTGTAGTAATTTCTACACCAGGAGTATGTCCTATTTCAGGATGACCAGGAGTTTTGCTACCTAGTTGACGAAAAGACTTTAAATCTTGCAGGCTTATATCAAATCCCCATAAATATAAAAGGGCATATACTAATGATGAGGCGTGCCCTCCACTAAAAACTAATCGATCTCGATTAATCCAGTCTACTTTAGTAGGATCTAGCATAAGATGCGTGGATAATACAACAGCTATATCAGCCAATCCCATGGCTACACCGGGATGACCACTATTAGCATTTTCTATCATATCTGCACAGAGAATACGAAGAGTGTCAGCCATTTGTTGTGCTAATTCAACATTGTCTTGAGTGATGGATATCATTGTATTTCCTTGGATTTTTTTTGAAATTGGAGTTAGAAATTTCCCAAAAGAGAAATGAATAGACTCCTACTTTTTAAGAGAAGTAGGAGGAAGTGTTAATCTTGACTTTTTCTCATAAAGGTGGGTTTATCAAGATCTTCCATTTCAAAATCCTCTCCACCGCTAATTTTTGCAAAAGATATATTGATATTTTGGAAGATTTTATTATTTTCTTGAGGTTTTTGGGCTGGTTGAGTAGTATTATTGATAATTTCTTTTTCAAAGCCAGTAGCTACAATTGTAACTTTTACATAATCTTTTGGCATATCAGATGATGTGCTTGTGCCAAAGATGATAGAAGCATCATCGCTAGCTGCTTCGCTGATTAATTGCAGGGCTTGAGAGATTTCTAATAAAGGATAATCAGGACTGATTTCAAAGCTAATAAGAACGCCTTTAGCACCGCTAATAGAAAGATTATCAAAAAGAGGAGATTCGATAGCTTTTTTTGTAGCTTCAGTAGCAGCATCTTCACCTTGAGCCTCACCAATACCCATAAGTGCCAAACCTTTATTTTGCATAACGGTTTTCAAGTCAGCAAAATCTGTGTTAATATCATTTTCTCCATGATTAAGGATAACATTAGAAATGCCATTAACTGCACGTGCCAGGATTGAATCAACTTCCTTGAAACTTTCTTTAATGCCACTATTGCGGTTAATGATTGTCAAGAGCTTATCATTTGGTACAACAACGATACCATCGCAGTGTTTACGTAATTCTTTTAATCCTTCTTCAGCTATTTTTAAACGTTTATTACCCTCCATCATAAAAGGCTTAGTAACCACAGCAATAGTTAATGCACCTGCTTCTTGAGCAGCTTGAGCAATAATTGGGGCTGCACCTGTTCCAGTACCTCCACCTAGTCCAGCAGATACAAAAACGATATCTGCACCAGATAGATGCTGTAATATAACATCATAGCTTTCTTGAGCGGATTGAGCACCTATTTCTGGTATCATCCCAGCACCAAGACCCTTTGTAAGTTTTTCACCAAGTTTAATTTTATATTTAGCTGGAGAATTTGAGAGATGTTGTATATCAGTATTAGCTGCAATAAGAGTAATTGCTTGATGAACACCAGTATTAATAAGATGGGCAATCATATTGGAGCCACCACCACCTACACCTACAGCAATAATTTTAGCGCCTTGCTCATTTCTAGTTTCTGTATTGTCAAATTGCATTTGTTGCTGCATAGGTTTTCCTTTTTAAAATAATTTATCAGCAAATTCTTTTAGTTTGCTTTTCCAGCTAGTTTTGCTAGGTTTGGTATTTTCCATTATAGCAGTTTTTTGCGATGATTTTTCTTCTTTTTGATAATTGTTAGCAAGATTTCTAAGGTCAGTCATTGGAGAAAAATCCTCATTTTTAGGCGAGCTTATATTTTCTGGTATATGATTCTTTTTATAGCGAATATTTTTTTGAGAATCTTTTTCATAATTGGTATGTCTACCCACGCCATAAAGGATAAGTCCAGTAATAGTTGAGTTTGCTTCATCTTGAAAGTCTTCAACAATCCCTTCAATAGGTAGTGGTTTAGCAATACGTACTGGAATTTTGCTGAAGAACATTTCTGCAATTTTTTTAATATTTTTCATTTTTGTCATACCACCAGTAAGAACTATGGTACTAATATGTTCTTCTAATCCACTGCGTTTGATGGCTTGAGATAAAATATTGAAAGTTTCAATAATGCGTAGATGAACAACTTTTTGCACCGTTTCTAATGAAGCTAGATGTTTGGAATCATCACCAATAGATGGGACTTCTAAGTTGGCATTATCATCGCTATGGTTTTCATCAAATTTCATAGGATCAGCATATTTAATTTTAATATCTTCTGAAGCAGCAAGAGAAGTGCTAATAGCTTCAGAAATATCACTTGTAATATGGTGAGATCCAACACCAAGAAAGTAATTATAGCGCATTGAATTTCCGAGGTATATCATTGCTTCACAAGTGCTACCACCCATATCAATACAAGCAACACCACTTTCTTTTTCATCTGGCAAAAGAGTAGCAATGGCTGAAGCATAAGAAGAGAGAACAATATTTTCTGTTTCTACACCTGCTAAACGAACAACTTTTTTAATATTTTCTAAAATGGAT
Organism: Helicobacter anseris; assembly: GCA_004368235.1. Classification (GTDB taxonomy): domain Bacteria; phylum Campylobacterota; class Campylobacteria; order Campylobacterales; family Helicobacteraceae; genus Helicobacter_H; species Helicobacter_H anseris_A. Next base: position 76,296 of record JXTW01000004.1, read on the forward strand.
TTTTTAGCTGTTACAATATGCACAAATACTTCAAGTCTTGATCCAATCATACCATCTGGATCTTCAATATAATCTTGATCATCAAGTTTAAATCGATAGGGTAGAACGTGAATTGTATCGCATTCTGGTGGGATGGCAGAGTTGTAGATCGCAGTTTCTAAAGCTCTACTGACTTCTTTGACTGTGATCTCTCCATTAGCAATGGAAACCACACCAGAGCTATTAAAATTTTTAGTATAGGCACTAGAGATAGAAACGATAGCTTTATTAATATTATCTACACCAGACATACGTTTAACCTCTGCTATAGCAGATCGTATAGCTTGACTTGCTAGCTCGATATTTACGATTGTACCTTTTCTGACACCTTGAGATTTTTGATTGCTATAGCCAATGATTCTGGGTTCGTTATTGCGCACTTCAGCAATGGTTGCGCATATTTTACTTGAGCCAATGTCAATAGCTAAAATTTTATTGTCCAATTTCTACTCCTAGTTCTAGATTTTGAAGATAATATTTAGGTGGATATTTTTGATTTAAATAATTCATTAGCGCATTATCAATGATTTGTGATTTGATATTCTGGACAAGTTGTTGCGCTTGAGCAGGGACTTTAGATGGAAGCTCTTGATGTGTAATTGTATAAACAAATGCACCTTGATCAAGCATGATTACACCAGATTTTTGATTATTTGAAAAAATATTACGTATTATAAATTGTGCTTCTTGGGTGTTGAGTGGAGTAATTTTTGGATGATCGATATTGTTAATTTTTGTGCTATTACCTTTAGTTAAAGGTAGCATTTTCTCTGCTTTTGTTTTTAGTTCATTAAGCGATAATTCAGCTTTTAGCTCGGTTAAAACTTGGCTTTTTGCTTCTTCAAAGCTTTTTGGATATTCAGGTGTTTTTTTTATGACTTTGCCGACAACATAGTGATCTTTGTATAAAAAAGGTTTTGTAATTTGGTCATTAGCAAGATCTTTAAATTGGATAGATAACTCTTGAGGAGCATCATTATCCATTATTATCAAAAGTTGCTTAGTATTGTTATTGCCATTTTTTAGTCCATTACTAAGACGGATTGCTTCTTTTTTTGCTTGCTGTGATTGAAAATCGTGTTGAACCTGGGCTTTTACTTCATCAAAACTCTTAAGTTGACCATTATCATCAAGATATAAAGTTTTATCTTCATTGTACAATGAGCGCAGATCTTCATCATTAAATTTTTGAGTCGCAATAGGAATGCTAATAGAGGCTAGCTCAATACTGGGTTTTTGCATATAGTTATTTTTATGCTTTTCCCAGTGAGCTTTGAGCATAGCTTGTGTAATAGTGGTTTTAGGGGCATCTGGTTTTAGGATTTGATAAGTAATGAAGTCATTAAGCGCGATGCTTGATCCTATTGACCAAGTCTCTAAAGAACTAATAGAAACTGGCAGTAACTTAATGAGTTTATCAACAAGTATGGAATCTCGTACAGATTCTTCAAAAAATTTAACAGATAGATGATTATCTTTTAAAAGTTGTCTATAAAGATCATTATCAAAATGTCCATTACGTTGAAAATTATTATCTTTAGTAATAGTATCAATAACTTCAGAATCTTCCACTCTTAATCCTAGATCTTTAGCAAGATTTTGCAGTTGAGCCCTTTGTATAAGTTGATTTAATGCAAGTTTGTCTAAACCAAATTTCTTTGCTTCAAGCTGATCAAGATTTCCACCTAGCATTTGGTTGTACTCATTAAATACGCGTTGATAAGCATTAAGGAATTCTTGTTGTGAAACTTTGATATTTCCTACTTTAGCCACTTGATCACCAGAGAACGAAAAACTACTTGGATTCCATCCTACCATACCGGCAGATATTAGAGCAATAACACTAATCCAAATGGTGATGATAAGCCATTTTTTATGTCGTTGCATCCATTCTAGCATTTAGATCCTTTTCCTAAATTTTAGTTTAAATTTAGATTGATTATCACTTGGGTGCTTTAAAGTTTTAATGTCTGCAATCTATAATTAATGAGTGCAGGTATAATTTATAAAACTTAACAATAGAGTTTTTCGAAAATAAAACTCAAATTTTATAATCTATGGATAAATCAAGCCTATAAGCTCTTGCGATTATATCAGAAAAATATGTAGAATTATAAGGGAATTTAAGTTAAAAGTTAGAAACTAAAAATTTAAAGTGATGCAAAAGCTACAAACTAATCATGCAGCATAAATTAGTTTTTAAATTTAGTTTTTATAGTGTATAATTTCGCCTTAAAATAGCAAGATTAAATAACAGCAGAGAGTTTATCTATCAAAGAGGATTTTTCAGTAATGTTTAGTAAGGCAAAAAAGCGTGTTTTAGTGAAATTTTCTGGCGAGGCGATGGCTGGAGATGGCGGTTTTGGGATTGATTCAACGATTTTGCGTTTTATTGCAAAAGAAATACAACTTTTAGTTGAGACTGGAATTGAAGTAGGCATTGTTATTGGTGGAGGGAATATTATTCGTGGTGTTACGGCTTCAGCGGGAGGTATTATTCGTAGAACAAGTGGAGATTATATGGGTATGCTAGCTACTGTTATTAATGCTGTGGCTATGCAAGAGGCACTAGAGCATATAGGTTTAGATGTGCGTGTGCAAAGTGCACTTGAGATAAAAGAAATTTGTGAAAGTTATATTTATCGCAAGGCTATTCGTCATTTAGAGAAGGGTCGAGTAGTGATTTTTGCTGCTGGAACTGGAAATCCTTTTATGACTACAGATACTGCTGCAGTACTTAGAGCAGTAGAAATCGGAGCAGAAGTTATTGTTAAGGCAACTAAAGTAGATGGAATTTATACCAAAGATCCTCATAAATTCAAAGATGCTGTTAAATTAGATACTATAAACTATGAAGATGCGTTAAAAGAACATATTAGAGTGATGGATGATACGGCTATTGCATTGGCACGAGATAATCAGTTGCCAATTATAGTTTGTAATATGTTTAAAGAGAATAATCTAGTGGATATTTTAGCAAAAGATACAGGTAGTTATTCTATAGTAAAGTAAATTTTAAGGAGTTTGTTAATGAGAATGGAAGAAATTATTGCTAAAGCTTTAGAGAAAACATTAAATGATCGTTATGTGCTTGCAAATATGGTTTTTACTCGTGTAAAACAACTAGAAAATGGGGCGCAACCATTAGTGAATATAGATATTAAAACTCATAAATTTTCAGATATTGCAATGATGGAAATTGCTGAAGGAAAAATTGGAGTTGAAAAAATTATCTAATTTTTTCACATTTTTGTTTTATTTTTTAAAAACATTAAAAGCAGGAAGTATTCTTTTTTGCTGTTTGATTTTATTGACATTAAGAGTAAATGCGTTAGAAAATAACGCAAATTTACTTCAGGATACAATAGATTCTCAACAATCTCAACAAAGTCTCTTTGATATTAATCCGATTTTTGGTGATTATAAGCATAGATTAGGTCTTGTTGGTATGATAGGGTTTGATGAATATGGCTTTTTTGGGCTTGGTAATATCGGTGTGCATTATTCCCAACCCAATCATTTTTTTCGCCTTGCTGGGAGATTGAATGCCGAATTAGAAACCTTTTTTGATATTAAAAATTTTAGTGAAATTAGTTTTGGAATTTCTCAAGATATAGCCCTTCCACTTTTTATGGATAATTTTTATTTTGGTGTGGGATTGGGGATTTATATTCGGAGTCAGGTAGATTCTCATATAGGTTCTGCTTTTAATTTCGGTGAAAAGGTTTTTTTAGGTTATCGATTTAAAAAAGTTCATGATGACTTTGATATAGAGTTAGAAGCCTTTGTCAAACACTATTCAAATGGATCAATAAGGTTGCCAAATATCGGGTTTAATTTTTTTGGTTTTGGAATAGCCTTTCTTTTTGGGGATAGGCAAAAGGCTGATCATTCTTGATTTATTGAGTTTTTTGGATAGTTATTAGGAGTTAAAGTGGAATCTTTTTTTGATGCATTAGTTAGAATTTCTGATATAGATTCTGCACGCTTAAGGCTTTTTGAAATTATAGAACCTACTGATATGATTAAAAATGCTATGGATGTAGCAATAAATTTTCATGATGGACAAAAACGAAAAAGTGGCGAACCTTATGTTGTGCATCCAATTTGTGTGGCTTGCATTGTTGCATTTTATGGTGGGGATGAGGCAATGATTTGTGCTGCTTTGTTGCATGATGTGGTGGAAGATACGCATTATAAAATGACAGATGTTTTTAAGAATTTTGGAGAGGATGTAGGTAATCTTGTTGATGCTTTGACAAAGATTTCTGAAGTTCGTAAAGAAGAGTTGGATACTAACTCAAAAAAGCTCTTAACTACCGCTTTAACATTTAGAAAAATGCTTATTGCTGCAGTTAAAGATTCTAGAGCTTTGATTGTAAAAATTAGCGATAGATTGCATAATATGTTAACCTTGGATGCTCTACCAGAAGGTAAACAAAAAAGAATCTCTGAAGAAACCCTAGTAGTTTATGCACCTATAGCTCATAGGCTTGGAATTTCTTCAATTAAAAATGAGTTAGAAGATAGAAGCTTTTTTTATTTATTTCCTAAAGAGTATCATAGAATCAAACTTTTTTTAAATCAAAATAATCAAGTTTTTTTTGCACGTTTAGCACAATTTATTGAAAAGGTAGAGAGTTTACTTTTGAAGAATGGTTTTGCTGAGGGTGATTTTAAAATTGAAAGTAGAATTAAAAGACCTTATTCTATTTATCTTAAAATGCAACGAAAAGGGGTCAGTATTGATGAAGTACTTGATTTACTAGCTATTAGAATCATTGCTAAAAGTGAGTTGGATTGCTATAAAATTTTAGGTTGTATACATTTGAATTTTAAACCTATTATGTCGCGTTTTAAAGACTATATTGCTTTGCCTAAAGAAAACGGCTATCAGACTGTGCATACAACTATTTTTGAGCAATCTCTTATTTATGAAGTACAGATTCGTACTTTTGATATGCATAAAAGTGCACAGTATGGAGTGGCGGCTCATTGGAAATATAAAAATGGGGGCATCACTCCTAATATGGATTGGCTTTATAATTTTGAGTATCAAAATCACTCTATTGAAGAATTTTATGAGTTAGCAAAAAATGATTTATATCAAGAAGATATTGCTTGTTTTTCACCAGCAGGAGATATTTATACATTGCCTGTAGGAGCTGTAGCATTAGATTTTGCCTATGCAGTGCATACAGAGATTGGGAATTCTGCTACACGTGCTTATGTTAATAACCAAAAGGTTTCTCTTTTGCAAAGGCTTAAAAGTGGAGATATAGTAAGAATTATTACTTCAAAAAATGCAATGCCAAAATATGCGTGGATTGATGAAGTAAAAACTTCTAGCGCTAAATCCGCATTAAAAGCTCAACGTCAAGCAAGAATTAAAGCCATTCAAAACTATGGTACATTAAACTTTTTAGCATCTGCTTTTGGACATAATCCTAAAGGCTTTAAACGTTTTTTATCTATTAAAGGGATTGATGTAGATGGTTTGTGGCGAGCAAATAGTGATAAAAAGCTTTTAAATGAGCTGATTGATCAAATTAAAGAGAAAATCGCAGCAGAAAAAGGATTTTTAGCAAAAATTCGTCTTAATTTGATAAAAATTAAAAGCTTTGAATTAGAGAAATTTCTTATTCATTCACCAAAAAATGTTAATGAAGTGGGATTTGATTTTTGTTGTCATCCTAAATATGGAGATCGCGTTATGGGGCTTGTAAATTCTCAACGTGTGGTAGTGCATCATATGCTTTGTGATAGACTTTATGAAGAGATTACAAAAGGTACAAATGTGGCTATGGTAGAGTGGGCTAAGAGACTTAGCTCTTTTAAGGTTGTTGTGGCATTGCAAGATAAGGTTGGAGCAGTAGCAAAGTTTCTCACTACATTGGCTAAATATGAATGTAATGTAACAGGGTTGCATTATAGTGCATACAATAATGCTTCATTTTATTGCGAAGTGCTTTTTGAGCTTAAAAATGGGGAAGTTAAATCTTTGCGAGAAATTTTATCTAGTCAATATAGGATTATTGATTTTAGCAATCTTGCAGATGCCTATCAAAACTAAGGAGTAGTAATGTTGCAGAATGAAGAAATGAGGCTTAATGAAGCTATGTTGGAGCTTAAGCGTGGTTGTGCAGAGTTTATTGGAGAAGAATATATTAAAACTTGTGTCAAAAAATTTTTACAAACAGGAGAGAGATTTTGTATCAAGGCAGGTTTTGATCCTACAGCGCCAGATTTACATTTAGGACATACCGTCCTTTTGCAAAAATTAGCTGTATTTCAGAAATTTGGAGGAAATATAAAATTTCTTATTGGTGATTTTACAGCAAGGATTGGAGATCCTACCGGGAAAAATGAGACTAGAAAGCCTCTAAGTCAAGTAGAAGTGGATGAGAATGCCAAAACCTATGCCGCTCAAGTTTTTAAGATTTTAGATCCTCAATATACTGAAGTGTGTTTTAACTCCAAATGGCTAAATACTCTGGGGGCAGAAGGGCTTATAAAACTAACTTCAAAATTTTCTGTAGCTAGAATGCTTGAGAGGGATGATTTTGAGAAGCGCTATAAGAGGGGGGATTCTATTAGTATTGTGGAATTTTTATACCCATTATTACAGGGCTATGATTCTGTGGCATTAAATTGTGATATCGAGCTTGGTGGCAATGATCAAAAGTTTAATTTACTTGTAGGTAGAAGCATGCAGAGGGCTTATGGATTAAAAAAAGAGCAATCTGTTATGACAATGCCACTTTTAGAGGGATTAGATGGTGTACAGAAAATGAGCAAGAGTTTGAATAATTATATTGGTGTAGATGAGGATTCTAAGACAATGTATGCTAAAATTATGAGCATTTCTGATGACCTTATGTGGAAGTATTATGAGCTTTTGAGTGCGCGAAGTCTTAGTGAGATTGCAGAGTTAAAAGAAGGTGTAGCTTTACATAATTTACACCCCAAAAGTATAAAAGAGAAGTTGGCTTTGGAAATTACATCACGCTATCATACTCAAGATTTAGCCACTCAAGCCAAAGAAGCGTTTGATTTGGTCTTTTCAAAACATAGCTTGCCGGAGAATCTAAAAGAGTTTAGATTTCAAAAAGGGGAGTGGATTTGCAAAGTACTACTAGATTGTGGTTTATGCTCTTCGACTTCTCAAGCAAGGCGTGATATTAAAGCTGGTGCAGTAAGAATCAATCAGGAAAAAATTATGGATGAAAATTATAAATGCCAAGAGGGCAGTTTTGTGCTACAAATAGGCAAGCGAAAATTTGTCCAAATCATTATCTCTTAAAGGAAAAGAATGAACACAACACTAAAGCCATTAAAGATTGGAAAATATACGATTAAATACCCAATTTTTCAAGGTGGTATGGGAGTAGGGATTAGTTGGGATGAGCTAGCAGGGAATGTTTCTAGGTGTGGTGCATTAGGGATTATTAGTGCAGTAGGTACTGGCTATTATAAAAAAATGGAATTTGTAGAAAAGATTGTTTCAAGTAAACCTTTTGAGGCTATTAACTTTTACTCTAAAAAAGCCTTAAATGAAATTTTTAAGAATGCACGCAAGATTTGCGGTGATTCTCCATTAGGGGCAAATATTCTTTATGCAATAAATGAGTATGGTCGTGTCGTAAAAGATGCGTGCGAAGCAGGGGCAAATTTTATTATTACAGGAGCTGGTTTGCCTACTAATATGCCAGAATTTACAAAAAATTTTCCTGATGTAGCTCTTATTCCTATTGTCTCATCAGCTAAAGCTCTAAGAATCTTATGTAAGCGCTGGAAAGAACGCTATAACAAAATCCCAGATGCTGTAATTGTCGAAGGACCACTTTCTGGTGGACATCAAGGTTTTAAGTATGAAGATTGCTTTAAAGAAGAGTATCAATTGGAAAATGTTTTACCAAGTGTCGTAAAAGAGAGTAAAAATTGGGGGGATATTCCAGTGATTGCTGCAGGTGGAATCTGGGATAGAAAAGATATTGATAAAATGATTTCTTTGGGTGCTTCTGGTGTGCAGATGGCTACTCGATTTTTGGGTACATATGAATGTGATGCAAAGATGTATGCTAAGATTTTACCAAATATCAAAAAAGAAGATATTGAGCTTGTAAAATCTCCTGTAGGTTATCCAGCTCGTGCGATTAATATAGGAGTTATTGCTCGCCTTAAAGAGGGTAATGCACCAAAGGTACGTTGTATCAGTAATTGTGTAGCGCCTTGTCAAAGAGGTCGGGAAGCAAAACTTGTTGGATATTGTATTGCAGATAGTTTGGGTAAAGGACATTTAGGAGATGAGAGAGAAGGGCTGTATTTTAGCGGAGCTAATGGTTATAGGATTGATAAAATTTTAAGTGTAAAAGATTTGATATCTGAGCTGGTACAAGATTGAAGTTTGATACATAATACTTATAGCTGGAATCTGGGTAGATTTATAAGAGTTTTATGCCTATTTTTTGGTCTTGTTATTAGCCTAAATGCTGCAGATAAGGCTAAAATCTTGAGTGTAGTACCATTTGGCACGACAAGTCTTAAGATAGTGTTTAAATCTCCTATTAGAGAAACTGATTTTAAGGTTGTGAAAATTGGAGATTCTAAGGAGTATTTAGAGTTTGATGGTGTGCTCATCCCTTTTGCTAAAAAGAACTTTGTATTTCCAAAGAATTTATCAATACTGATTGGACAAAATACTCCACAAAAAGTACGTATTGTTATTTCAGCTAATAAAAGCACGACTTACCAATTGCGTTTTGTTGATAAAAATCTTTATATTAGTTTTATAGATGATATACCTCTCCTTCAAGAAAAAACTAGTAAGAAGACACAAAAGAATGCTAATTCAAAACCCGCACAAATAAAATCAAAAGCTAGTAATGCTTATCGTATCGTTATTGATCCTGGTCATGGCGGTAAAGATTGTGGAGCAATAGGGATAAATAAAGTATGTGAGAAAGTGATTGTGCTTGCAGTAGCTAAAATGCTAGAAGCTGAATTAAAAAAGCGTGGCTATATTGTTTATATGACACGCAATAATGATGTTTATATTGATTTAAAAAAACGTACAGAGATGGCAAATGCTAAAAATGCACATTTATTTGTATCTATCCATGCAAACTCTGTGGGTAAGGGTGGTAATCATAAGGCAGAGGGTGTAGAAACTTATTTTCTTTCTACGGCTCGTTCTGAAAGAGCCAAAGATGTTGCCGAACAAGAAAATAAGGGAGATGTAGAAACAATGAATCATTTTTCTAAGCTTTCTTTTTTAAATACATTAAACTCACATAGACTTATTGCTTCAAATAAGTTAGCTATTGATATTCAATTTAATATTCTTCGTGAACTAAGAAAGCAATATGAAGGTGTAGTGGATGGCGGGGTGAGAGAAGGTCCTTTTTGGGTATTAGCAGGGGCATTGATGCCATCAGTACTAATAGAGATTGGTTATAATTCTCATGAAATAGAAGCTAAACGGATTAATAATAAAGAATATCAAAAAAGTCTTGCCATAGGTATAGCAAATGGCATAGATGGCTTTGTGGTAAAAAATTTGAGATAATTTTGAGGTATTTGAATGACAAGAGTGTTTAGCTCCTATATTTTTTTCTTTTTTCTAGTTTTTACATTGCTTAGCATCGGGGTTTCTGAATTTAGTAAGAGCTTTAATCAACTTTTTTATTTTTTATGTAAAGATAAGATGGTTTATAGCATTTTTGTTAAATTGCTTTATGGTCTTATTATATTTGTATCATTATTTTATATTATTATTTCTCATCTGGGTTTTGCACCAAAAACACAAGATTTTCAAAAAACTCATTTATTGAAGACTTTAGTAGCTGCTTTTATTGCAATAATATTTTTCTTTATCTGGATTTTTTCTTTATTTGGTCCAGAGCAAGACTTTTTTACTCAATTGCAATTACAAACTTATGAGATTGCATATTTAGACTTTTGGTCTTTAGTGGAAAATAAGTTTATTCCCATTATTATTACTACTTTTTTTACTTTATTTTTTCTCTATTTACCTTTAATTTTTTGGATTATAGGGGCATATTTTGATCTGACTTATTTAGCTCATCGTTTTGCTTATACATTTTTTCCAAGTATTAATGTTTGTATTTTGACTCTTTTTGCCTCTGCTCTTCAGCCTTATTATGATAAGCCAAATCTATACTTATATATAGATTTATTTGTTTTTTTAATAGCTTTAGTGCTTTTATTATGGGTTTTTATAAAAAAGAAATTTTTATTTGGGTTTTATGAATATGCCCATCTTTTATTTTTGGTATTTGTATTATGTTTTATATTGCTTACCTCGAGTGTTTTGGCAGATTCAGATTATTTTAACGCACGTTATAGTTTTTATCTTTTTGCATTTTTGGTTTGGTGTTGTGAGTGGATGTTTGATGATTTTTTGGCACGTGAATAAAACTCTCTTCTATCAGGTTTTTTGATTCTTCTTAGATTAAGATGGCGATAGAATCGTTTTAATCCTAAGATTTCTTTTGGTCCTATTTTGTAATAGATATGTTTCAAGTATTCTAGGATATACTTTGGTGGAATTTCTAGACGTTTGGCATATTGCATTAAGATATAGCGAGGGATTTTAATAGGTTTGGCATTAAAAGCTTTAGAAATATTTTCATAAATTTTTCTATGTTTGGTAAAACAAAATCTGCCAAATACAAAAGGTAAGCCTTCTTTTTGAAACCATAATGCCCCCATATCAATATGTTTACCTTGGTGATAGCGATATTGAAGTGCTCTATCTCCAATCAAGACTTCCCCATCTAAACCAAGTACCTTGCATAAAGCATTGGAGGTAGCAGATTGATAGTCATTTTTGCTATCTTTTGGCATGACAATAACACTCCATACAGCACCTTTAGCAATAATACCACTCATAGTTGCAGAGTTTTTAAGATGGGAGTTGTATCCAGCAATAGAAGAGATAAAACCAGCATCAATTCTTCCAAGTAAAAAATCAGAGTTTAGTTTAGCTGGATAGGATTTGCGTAGATTGATAAAATATTTAAATCCTGAACTGCTAGGATAGGATTTAATAAATACATCAAAGGGTGCTAGATTAAGGTAGTCAATTTTTCCAAAACGCATAAAGCCTCTTAGTGTTTGGTATAATGAAAGAGATTATAGTTTTTTTGGGATAATAAAATGGTCTTACTTACTTTGGCACAAATTAGCAAACAGTTTGAACATAAAGTTATTTTAGATTCTGTAAACTGCACGATAAAAGAGGGAGAACGTGTAGCTATTATTGGGCAAAATGGCAGTGGTAAGTCCACGCTTAGCAATATTCTTAGCGGTGATTTAGAAGCAGATTCTGGTGAGCGTATGCTAAGACAGAATCTGCAAATCCTTACTCTCTCTCAAAGTCAAAAGTTTGATCCTTATATTAGTGTTTATGAAGTATGTGAGCAGAGCTTATCAGATTTGCGTTATGCACATAAAAGACTTTCTGAACTTGAAAAAGAGCTAATATTATCTCAAGATAAGATACTTTTAGAGGAACAGGCGGAGTGGATAGATTTTATTACACAGCATAATGCATGGAATCTAAAAGAAAAAGTTTATGAAATTTTATATCATTTTAATTTAGAAAGTCTTAAAAATAGGAGGGCTGTCAGCCTATCTGGAGGAGAGCAAAAGCGCTTAGCTCTAGCTAGTATTTTGCTTAAAAAAGCAGATTTGTTTATTTTAGATGAACCTACTAATCATCTTGATGTAGAGAGTGTGCAATTTTTAGAAGAACAGATTTTGAGTTTGAAATCAAGTGTGGTTTTTATTAGCCATGATCGATATTTTATTGATCGTCTGGCTCATAGGATTATTGAAGTAGATTCTGCTAAGCTTGCTAATTTTTCTGGCGGTTACCAGGACTATTTAAGTGCCAAGGAGCAGATTTTAAAAAATCTTTCCAAAGAACATGAGAATCTGCTCAAGCTACTTAAGAATGAAGAAGCATGGTTAGCAAGAGGTATGCAAGCTAGGCGTAAAAGAAATGAGGGTAGAAAGGCTAGGGTTTTAGAGTTACGTACAAAGGCTAAGAATAATCCATCTATAATACGTAAAATGGTTTTAGAATTGCAACGTGAACAAAATAATATACCTAAAAATCAACCAAAAAATAATAAAAAAATGCTTTTTGAGCTAGAAAATGTAGGTAAAAAAATTGAAGATAAAATACTTATTGATTCTTTAAATCTTAGAATTCTACAAAGAGATAAAATAGCTATAGTAGGTAAAAATGGCAGTGGTAAGTCCACGCTTTTGAAAATGCTTTTAAAGCAAGAAGAGCCGAGTGCTGGGAAAATTTTATATGGGGAAATTAATATTGGCTATTTTGATCAAAATAAATCTATGCTTGATGATAATAAAACATTGCTTGAAACATTTTGTCCTAATGGTGGAGATCATATTGAGGTGTATGGGAAAAGTATGCATGTTTATGGTTATTTGAAAAATTTTTTATTCCCTAAAGAGTTTTTAACCCAAAAGATCGGCTCTTTGAGCGGTGGAGAGAAAAGTCGCGTGGCTTTAGCATTGCTTTTTACCAAGAGATATGATTGTTTGATTTTAGATGAACCTACTAATGATTTAGATATTCAAACCATTAATATTTTAGAAGAGCATTTAAGATTATTTGAAGGTGCTGTTATTAGTGTCAGCCATGATCGGTATTTTGTAGATAAGATTGCAGATAAGTTATTAATCTTTCAAGGTGATGGCATCGTGAGTGAGAGTTATGCAAGTTATAGCGAATATCTTGATATGCAAAAAGAAATTTCTGAATATGAAGAGTTGTTTGAACAGATGGCGCGCCCAGAAGATTTTGAAGATAAAAATGAAATTCCAATTAAGTCTGATAAAAAAATCAGTAAATTAAGTTATATGGAAAACAGAGAGCTTGATTTATTGCCAGTTGAGATTCAAGGTCTAGAATCTAGAATCAAAGAGATTGAAATAATACTTTCAGATCCAGCTCTTTACCAATCTCAAGGACTTTTAGAGCTATCTAGTGAGCTAGAAGAGCTAAAAGATATTTTGGAAGTTAAAGTTTCTCGTTATTTTGAGTTGGAAGAAAAGCGTGCCAATCTATAAATTTTTAAAATTTCTGCTACAATTGATAAAAACTCAAGCAAGCTTAGGAGCCCGTGATGTTTGGTAGCAAATTAAAAAAAGAGTTCTTAGAGTTAAAAAAGCGTAACTACTATTTAGAAAATCTAGTAGGTGGTATCCGCGATTGTATGGCAGGAGCTGTTTTAGAGCCTGATGGCAAAATTTCTGTAGTCAATGAAAATTTTATACGTATTTTTAATTTTGAGGCTTCTAGTTTACAAGGACGTAACTTTGAAAGTCTTATTCATCCAAAATCTTTAAAAAATATTCAAATGATTAAAGAAAAGATTGCTTTAGGAGAGTCTCAAACTTTTCTTATTCGTTTTGTTGCACCAAAAAATGATTGCATTTATCTTGAAACAAGTTTCATACCACTAAAAAATGAAAAAAATCAAGTTTTTAAAATAGTTGTTTATGCTTATGATGTGAGTGAGCGTTGTAATACAGAGTTGAATTTAAGAGGTATGCTTGAGGCAATGGATCATTCTATGATGCGTGTTGAGTTTGGCTTGGATGGTAAGATTATTGATGCAAATGAAAATTTTTTAAAAACTATGGGCTATGAATATGATGAGCTTATGGGTAAACCACATTCCATACTTTGTGATAAAGACTTTTCAAATCAAGAAAGAGAAAAGTTATGGGAAGAATTGCGTGCAGGGAGATTCCAATCAGGAATGTATATAGGTATAGCTAAAAATGGAAAAAAAGTCTATCTTGAAGCTACATATAACTCTATTTGTGATACTGATGGTAAGATTTTTAAAATTGTAAAATTTGCATCTGATGTAACCTATCAGATTGAGCGTGATAGACAAAAAAATCAACTTGCAAGTGATCTGGTTAAGGGTAATGATAAACTTACTTTTGAAGGCAAAGAAGTAATAGAAAAGACAACAGAGATTGTGCGATCGATTGCTAAAAAAATGCAAACTAGCTCTGATTTGGTTAGTTCACTTAGCACACAGTCTGATGAAATAAAATCTATTGTTCAGACGATAAAAGATATTGCTGATCAGACAAATTTATTAGCCTTAAATGCAGCTATTGAAGCTGCACGTGCAGGTGAACATGGCAGAGGTTTTGCTGTGGTTGCTGATGAGGTGAGAAAATTAGCAGAACGCACTTCTAGATCTATTACAGAGATTGCAATGACTATTGGTTCTATTCATGAAGCCATCTCTCAAGTTGTAGATTCAATGAATGCTTCCATTGTGGAAGTAGAAAATAGCGTTAAACTTGCTAATGAAGCAAAAGATTTTATGGATAAAATTCGTACTAGTTCAGAGGAAATGGCAAATACCATTTCTTTATATTAGATTAGAAAGGGGGTGTTGTGGAGATAGTAGATCGTTTTACTAGGACACGCTTTTTGTTTGGGGAGGACTTTAAGCTTTTTGATAAAGTAAGAGTTGCTATTTTTGGTATTGGTGGTGTAGGTGGGTTTGTATTAGATTCATTATATCGTGTGGGTGTTGGGCATAATGGCGGAGAGATTTGTATTATTGATAAAGACGTTTTTGATATCACAAATCAAAATCGCCAAATTGGTTCAAATTTTATAGGTGAGGATAAGGTGAGTGCTTTAGCTAAGATTTACCCGGGTATACATACCATTAAAGCTAGAGTAGATTCTGATTTTATTGCAAGTTTTGATTTTAACAGCTATGATTATATCATTGATGCAATTGATGATATCTATGCTAAAGTACTCTTAGCTAAGGCTTGTGAGCATTTTGCCTATGGGCGTTATATTTGTTCTACTGGTAGTGCTAAAAAGTTAAATCCTCTTGAAATACGCGTAGCTAGTATCTGGAAGAGTTATGGTGATAAATTTGGACGCAAACTTAAAGATAATCTAAAAAAAGCAGGCTTTAGAGGTAATTTTAAAGCTGTCTTTAGTCCAGAGCCTCCAAAGTGTAAAAGGTTAGGAAGTTTTTCAGCCGTTACTGCAAGTTTTGGTTTGCAGATAGGGTCTGAAGTCGTACGTGATATTTTAGATTCTAAAAAGGAGTAAAAATGTTAGAAAATCCACTAAAAAATGTTGTCTATAAAATGTTTGAAGAAGATGAAGATGATGTATTTGATAAAGGATTTGAAGAAGATGAGGATGAGGATATAGGTAGCTTTTATGGTTACGATGATGATGATTATGAAAGTCCAGATTTAGATTATGAGGAGTAGGGATTGAGACTAGAAAAGTTTAAAACCGCACTTATTCAACATGCTATTAAGCCAAGTTTAAATCAGACTTTGAGTTTTGTTGCTGCTCAAATTAAAAAGGCTGCTCTAGATGGTGCTAAGCTTATAGCCTTGCAGGAATTGCATAATACACCTTATTTTTGCCAAAGTGAAAATCCTGATTTTTTTGATTTGGAGGATTTTGATTCTAGTATAGATTTTTATAGCACTTTAGCCAAAGAGTATGAAGTGGTTTTGGTAACTTCATTGTTTGAAAAAAGAAGCCCAGGACTCTATCATAATACAGCTGTAGTTTTTGAAAAGGATGGTAGTATTGCAGGGAAGTATCGTAAAATGCATATTCCTGATGATCCTAATTTTTATGAGAAATTTTATTTTACCCCCGGGGACTTAGGTTTTGAGCCTATTTGTACTTCTTTGGGTCGTTTAGGAATCTTGATTTGTTGGGATCAATGGTATCCAGAGGCAGCTCGTATTATGACATTAAAGGGTGCAGAAATTTTGATTTATCCAACTGCTATTGGTTGGTTTAGGGGAGATAGTCAGGATGAAAAAGTACGTCAAAAAGAAGCATGGATAGCTATTCAAAGAGCACATGCTATTGCTAATGGTATACCTGTTTTAAGTATTAACCGCGTGGGGTTTGAGCCAGATACAAGCGGTGTGAGTGATGGTATTTTATTTTGGGGTGGATCATTTGGCTTTGGAGCTCAAGGTGAATTGCTTGCTCAAGCTAGTAGTGAGAATGAGGAAATTTTGATGCTAGAAATAGATTTAAAGCGTAGTGAAGAAGTTCGTAGAATCTGGCCTTTTTTACGAGATAGACGCATTGATTCTTATTCTGATATTTTAAAAAGGTATTGTTTATGAGTATTTTTTTGACTAATCCAGTTGTTTTATCTGTAATTACTATGAGTATACTTTGTCTACTTAGACTTAATGTTTTTCTGTCTATTGTGGTGGCTGCATTTGTTGCTGGGCTGACTTCGCATATGAGTATTACACATACAATGGATTTAATCATATCAGGTATGAAGGGCAATCTTAATACTGTTACTAGCTATGTATTTCTTGGGATTTTAGCTGTGGCAATTTCACAAGGCAATCTTGCTAAGGTGCTTATTTATCGATTAACTTCTATGCTTGGAAAAAAACGATACTTTTTTTGCTTTTTTATTGCTTTTATTGCCTGTTTTTCACAGAATCTAATCCCCATTCATATTGCCTTTATTCCTATTTTGATTCCTCCACTTATTGGTCTTATGAATGCTATGAAACTTGATAGACGTGCTGTAGCTTGTGCATTGGCTTTTGGTCTAGAGGCACCTTATGTATGTATACCTATTGGTTTTGGACTTATCTTTCATACGATTATTAGAGATCAGATGATTCAAAATGGTATTCCAGTTAGCATTAGCGATATTGCTAGTGTGATGTGGATTGGTGGTGTAGGTATGCTTGTAGGGCTTATTGTTGCTATCTTAGTGCTTTATAGAAAACCTAGAGATTATGGTGATTTAGATAAGGCTTATGAGGTTTTGGGTGAAGTGCGTATGGAAAGAAGAGATTATCTTACTTTGTTAGCTGCTATAGTTGCTTTTGGTATTCAGATATTTTCATCTTCATTACCACTTGGTGGATTTGTAGGCATTATGCTTATGATTGCTTTTGGTGTGATTAAATGGCGTGAGATGGATGGTGTTATTGATAGTGGCGTGAAGTCTATGGCATTTATTTCATTTGTAATGCTTATTGCTACTGGTTATGGCGAAGTCTTAAAGGAATCTGGCGCTGTAAAGGAGCTTGTAGAGGTTACAGCAGGTCTTGTCTCTGGTAAATTCGGAGGAGCTTTTTTAATGCTCTTTATTGGACTTTTAATAACAATGGGTATTGGTACTTCATTTGGCACCCTACCAGTGATTGCAGCCTTTTATTGTCCATTGTGCATGGAGCTTGGGTTTAGCATAAGTGCTAGCATTTTGCTTTTAGGTGTTGCAGCTGCATTAGGAGATGCGGGTTCACCAGCTGCAGAGACGACCATAGGACCTACTGTAGGACTAAATATTGATGGCAAACATAATCACATTTGGGATACTTGTATACCGACATTTTTAGCCTATAATGTACCTTTATTTATCTTTGGACTTATAGGAGCAATGATTCTAGGATAGATTATGCTATCTTTGGTAATTTCTTAGTAAACCCTTAGGAATATTTTTTGCTTTGGTAAATATGAAGGTTTGTGGTTAAGAAGAATTGTGATTGTTTTTAATTTTAATAATAAAGTTTATCTTTTGCTTATAAAATTTAGATAGAATCTAATAACTTTATAACAAAACAAGGAATCCTAAGGAAAATAGAACTATGAGTTTTAGAGGTAGAAAGTCTTTTATAGCGTTATCTCTTGTGGGTATGCTTACATCTTTGGGCGCCCAGGAAAATGGTTTTGATAATAATAGTGATCCTAAAAAAGAAGTTACTGTTGGTACGGCTACAGGTGGGGATAAACTTTCTGGGAACATTAAGGCTAGTGGTCAGGGTGTTAAAAATATTGTCAAATTTTTGGGTAATTCTTCGATGGAGAATGGTCAGATTAGCGCTACTGCAAATAATAATGGTCAAGGTGCTGGTGGTGCTGGGGCGGTGAATGAGATCCATCTAGAAAATAATTCTGTTTTAACTCTTACAGCTAGTAATAATCAAAATGGTCAAAATATTGCTACTGGCTATTCTATTTTTGCTCAAAATAAGGGTGCTCAAAATATTATTAGTGATATTACTACAGGTACGGCTACAGGCTCCATAGCAGGAGCTATCTATGCGCTTAATGGCGGAGCAAATACAATCTTTAACCTTCGCAATCATACGGTTTCAGGTCCTATTATCGCTGATGGTAAGGATGCTAAAAATGACATTAAGTTTGATAGCGGCACGACTTTTAAAGGTTATATCGCAGCGCTTAATGGCGGAGCAAATACGATCGAGCTAAATAATGGTGCAAAATTTGAAACTAATGGCACAAAAGAGGCTACTACAGGAGCTAGTATCTTAGCTGATGGAGCCTTTAAGCCAGCCAATGGTGCAGGTGCAGGTAATGGTGGTCAGGGCGTACAAGCTTCATCAAATACCATCACAGGGACAAGCACAGATTCTGGTACCATAAGTGGTAAAATCCTTGCACAAAATAGCGGGACAAATACCATCACACTTACGGGTCTTAAGGTAGATGGAGATTTGGAAGCAGGTCCGGGTGGGACAAATATTATCACGCTAACTAATGGCTATTTAACCAATATCCGTACCAAAGGCGTAGGTTCGAAAAATACAGTTACATTAAATGGTGATGCCACTATAAAAGGTTTTATTACAAATTCTGAGACTGTTTTAGATACAGAAGGGAATAATACTATTATATTAAATGATACATCTAAATTAGATTTGCATGGTAATGGAAATGGCAATACTGATGGTTCAGCAATATTTACTTCTAAAAAGACACAAAATAGCATTTCTGGAAATTCTACTGGCAGTCATAAGATTACTGGGAATATTACTGCTAAGACTGAAGGGAAAAACACAATTACCTTAACTGCATTAACTATGACAGGAAATATTAATGCTGATAGTGGGATTAATGAGATAAATCTTGGTGTAGTTGGGAATGAGAATAAGTCGACTATCAAAGGTAATATCATTGCACAAAATGGAGATTATAATCCAAAAGGTAATCATGGAGCTGGAATTAATAAGGCTACCAAAGGTCTTAATCAAATGGAGCTCCTCAATACGAAGGTTGAAGGTAGCATTGAGGCTAAGAATAATGGACAGAATATATTAAATTTACGTGATGTGGATGTGACTGGAAGCATTACTGCAGAGAATGAAGGTAATAATCATCTAGCATTAGGTAATGGTGGATTAGAAGCTAGGATCACAGGGGCGATTAGAGCTAAAACCAATGGTAGCAATACTATTGAATTTAATAATGGCAATGCTGATGGGGGGATTTTTGCAGAAGGGCAAGGTGCTCAAAATACTATTATTTTGGGTAATGCCACATATACAGGTAAAGTAAAATCAAACATAACAGCTACAGATAGTGGTAATAATACTATTACTATCCAATCGGTGAATCTTACTGGGTCTATAATTGCAGAAAAACAAGGGAGTAATAAGATTGAGGATGAGAATCCTTTCAATGCACCATCAGTAATCACAGGTGGTATTATTGCTAAAGATCATGGGACTAATAATATTGATTTAAAAAATATTACTATTACAGAAGGAATTACAGCAGAAGGGCAAGGTGCTAAAAATACCCTTAATCTAGGGGGAAAACAAGATGGTGTGATTACAAGTAACATTACTGCTAAAAATGGTGGTGAGAATGATGTGACATTTAAGAGTAATCTCACACTTTTTGGTGATATCACAGCCCAAAAGGGTGGGAAAAATATCATCAAAGAAGATCAGGCTACTAAAACACAGAGTTTTATCCAAGGTCAGATTCTTGCAGATGGTGGAGAAAATAGCATTACTTTAGCTAATACACGTGTGGTAAATGGAATCACTGCTAAGGGTGAGGGAGCTAAAAATACAATAAAAATCTCTACTACAGATGCTAATACTGCACTTTATTCTAATCTCACAGTAACAGAAGGCGGGAGTAATACCGCCACGCTAGGAGATGCAAACCAGGCTAACACTCAATCTGGAATCTTAGATGGCTCTATCAGCGCTAGTGGGAGTGGGTCTAAAAATGAGCTTACCTTAAATAATAACTCTATCTTGCGTAATGGCTCAATTACTGCTGATGCTTCTAAAAATGCCACTAATGGCACGACGATTAATACTATTACCTTAAATAATGCTTCCTCTATCGCGCTTCAGGGACCCGTAAATGATGGCATAGTAGGCTATGCAGTTTATGCAAATGGTAAGGGCGCGAAAAATACTATCCAGGATGGAAATAAAGGTAGTGGAAAAAATATAATAAATGGCTTTATCGTCGCTGATAGTGGCAGGGATGAGAATAATCAAAATGCGACCAAAGCACAAAATGAAATCACATTAAAAAACCTCACACTAACTGGTGATATTAATGCTTATAATGGTGGTGATAATACTTTAAAACTTACTAATGCATCTCTTAGTGGGAATGTCCTAGCCCAAACAAAAGCAACTAATAATATTGAATTTCAAGATGGCGCAAAAGCAATAATGAGTGGTACTTTTGCTGTAGATGGTGGGGGAGTAAATACTATTACTCTAAAAAATAATGGGACTTTTGAAGTTTCTTCAAATAATAATGCACAGGCTTTTCAAGCTACAGGTGAGGGCTCTAAGAATGTTTTTCAAGAAGTAAATGCAGCCAATAGCACTTCTGGATCGATTACTGGAGATATTTTTGCTACACAAAAAGCAGAGAATAATATAAAAATACGTGCCTTAGATATTGATGGAAATATAACAGCTTGGGGTGGCGCAAATACGATTGAAATTGGTACTGCAAATGCTGGAAACAATGGAGGACCTAAAACCCCTGGACTTATCAAGGGGCATATTGCTGCTAGTAGTGCTCCTACATTGGAATTTGGTAATATGGATTCCAAAAATGCCATTATACTTAATGGTAGTGCTAGTATAGAAGGTAGTATTGAGGCTCAAGGTACTACTGTTGAGATGAAAGCAAGAAATGAAATTACGCTTAATAATACCTCTAAACTTACTTTAAAGGGTATTACTATTACTGATAATCAAGGTACTGCATTAGGTACAGGTAATGATGCGATATTTTCAGAAACCCTTCAAGCTTATAATAAAATTGAAGATAAGGGGAGTGGAGAGAATAGTATCACGGGGAATATCTATGCTAAGAATAATAGCGTAGATCCTGGTCAGATAAAAAATATTGAGAGTGGTAATGATATCACGCTGAAAAAAGTGAATATGACAGGTAGCATCATCGCTGATAGTTCTGGTAAAAATGTCATTAAATTTGGTGAAGAGGGTGCTAGTTTAGTAGGTGATATTAGCGCGCGAGATCAGGGGACAAATACAGTTACTTTTGGTCATACTGGTAAAAATTCTAGTATACAGGGAAATATCAGCGCTACAGATACCGCTACAAATACAATAAATCTCACAGATACTAAGCTAAATCAGACAGATGGGACAAATTATTCTATTTTGGCTAGCACTAAAAATGCTGCTACTACATCTAATACCCTTACTCTAGCTGGCTCAAGCTCTATAAATAATACCGCTATTGCTGCAGTGCAGACTGCTACAGATGGTATTACTAAGGGGGATGATTCTGCTAAAAATACACTTACACTTAATGGTAGCTCAACTATTTCTTTAGTAGCAAATCCAGCTGGTGAAGATCCAACTGCTGCCATTTTAGCCAAGGGTCTTTATGCAAATAATAAAATCACGGATAATGCCACTAATGCTAGCCATAGTATCTCTGGTGATATTAAAGCTGATGGGAAACAAGCTAGCAATGAAGTTACATTAAAAAAGATAGAGATGACAGGTAAAGTTATAGCTGATAATGAGGCTTCAAATACCATTACTTTTGCTAGCTTAGGCGGTAGCCTCACAGGGGATATTAGCGCATCTAATAAATCTAAAAACACCATTACCTTTGGGCAGACACCACAAGCCCAGCCAGCTGCTAATGCTAGTATTGATGGTAATGTTACTGCTTCTAGTATCTCTAGCAATACCATTACACTAAACTCTACTACTATGAATGCTCAGGCTGGTAGAAATTATCTTATCTTAGCTTCTGCTACAGAACAAGATACAGGTGTTACGCAAAATACACTTACGCTTAATGGTACTTCTAGTATCCAAAATACTGCTATTTCAGCTACTCAACAAGTGCAGATTGGTCCAAATGGAAATATAAATAGCAATACTCCTACTAAAAATGAGGTCAAGTTAGAGGGAAATTCATTTTTAAGCTTAGTAGCAAATGCTGCAAATGTAACGATAGGTGGTAATGGTGTGGACTATGCAGGTGGTGCTGCAGTGCTTGCTAGCGGCTTATATGCACAAAATAAAATAGAGGATAATGCAACTGGCAGCAATATAATTACTGGTGATATTGTCGCAAATTATGGAGCAGCTAATAATACGATTACGCTTAAAAAAGTGGCTATGACAGGTAGTATTATTGCTGATAATAATGCAAATAATGTGATTACTTTTGGTAATGGTGCTAAAGATAGTGGTACTTTTTATGGAGATATAGCTGCTTATACACGCAATTCAGAATCTAAAAATACTGTGAAATTCAGTGGAATGAAAGTAGGTGGAGATGAGGTGCGCGGGATCATCGCTACAAATGATGCGCAAAAAGATGGTGGGGTTAATGCGATCACCCTAGATAAAGAATCTAGCCTAAGTAATATGTATATGAGCTCAACTGGCTTGAAATCAAATAATAAGATAGTGTTAAATGATGTAACATCTTCTGTGGCATTAAAAGCAAATAATGAAGATGGCAATGCTATGTATGCTAAGGATGAACAATCCAAAAATACTATAGAAATGGCTAATGGCATATCTAGTACTGCAAATCATAGTATCACAGGAAATATTACTGCAGAGCAAAAGGGCTCTAATACTATTACACTAGCAAATCTAAATATCGATGGGAATATCTCTGCTGATAATGCTACTAATGCAGTTAAAATTACTACTAAAGGCGAGATTAAAAATACTATTATTACTGCTAGTAATGCTGGATCTAATACGCTTGAAAATCTCAAAGAGACTTCTTTGTCTGGAAGTCTGATTAAGGCAGTAAATCAAGATTCTAAAAATACAATTAGCTTTGAAGATAAATATGCCATTAGCCTTACTGCTGCAGATGGTGATGCGATCTTAGCAGATGATTCTGGTATTAATACTATTAAAGGTGGTAAAGAAGCTATTAGTAACACAACTAATACTATTATTGGTAATATCACTGCAAATAATAGTGGAAAAAATGAGATTACTTTAAATAGTCTCACATTAACAGGAGATATCAATGCCAGTAATAAGGGGACAAATACTTTAACTTTTGGTGAGGATAATAAAAATACAAGTATTACCGGTAATACTACCGCAACTGATGCTAATAATATTATAAAAATTACTGCTGGTACTCAAGAAGGTAATATTAACGCACTTCAATCTGATGCATCTAATACTATCTCTTATGACAAAGCCTCTGAACTTAAAAACTCTATTATCTTAGCACAGGGTGCTGAAGTAAAAAATGAGCTTACATTAAAAGATAGTGCAAAAATTACAGGCTCTAGCTTACAAGCTATTAAAGAAGGTGAGGCTAAAAGTTTGAAGGAAGTTGTTAATCCTGGTGCTGATGCTGGACAAGATGGCACTCAAGGTGGCGGCACACCTCCTGTAACTAAAGTTTCTACCGCAGCTAATATAGTAACTTTTGAAGGTCAAGATGGTAGTTTTGCTTTTGTCAATTCTAAAGACAAGTATATGGCAGCTGTTTATGCACAAGGTGAAGGTGCTAGCAATATAATCAAGGCTCATAAAGGTAGTATAGATGGAAATATTATCGCGCATAATAGTGGAAAAAATACTCTTACTGAAGTGGCAAACTTAAATATTAATTCTGGTTATGTAGAAGCAAATGGTGATTCTGCACTGAATGATATTAAGGTTGATAATACAGCTGCACAACCTAATGCAAGTAACTCAATGAAATTAACTGCTAATGTGGCTACTGGTGCGGCTATTAGTGCTACTACAGCAAGTAATAAGATTAATCTTATCTTAGGTGAGCATAGTATCACTGGAAATATCACATCCTATGATGGTGGAACAAATGATATCACCTATAGCCTAGGCACAGGAAATCAAAATAATCAGAATCAAAAAGGATTGAGTATTAATGGAGACCTCTATACTACAGGGGATTCTTCACAGAATAATTTAACGCTAGAGGGCAGCTCTAAATTAGTATCTAAGAGTATTGTATCTAGAGATGCAGGGGTTAATCAAGTTAAATTTCAAAATGATGCAAACGGCACAGGGATAAATAAATCTAGCGGGACTTTTGAGATAAGCAATACCGATACACAGGCTCTGCTTGCTAGTGGCTGGGAAGCTACTAATATATTTGAAAACTCAAATGAAACTAGTGCATCTACTATCAGTGGAAATATTATCTCACTTGATGGCGGGATCAATAAGCTTGAAAAAGTTGCTTATCTTACGATTAAGGATGGATCGATTCAGGCTAAGGGTGATAGCTCTACAAACTCTATTGTAGTAACTAAGCAATCTAGCATTACACTTAAATCTGATAGTGCTAAAAATGCTATCTATGCTACTGGATTTGAAGCAACTAACACAATAAAAGACAATAATGAATCTAGTGTACAAAATACCATTACTGGAAATATTAACGCAGATAATGGCGGAAAAAATGAGATTACACTAAAAAATTTGCAAACCACAGGAAATCTCATCGCTACAGATGCTGGAGCTAATACTATTACTATCGGTCAAGCACAGGCTGCAGGTGGTGCAGGTGGTGCAGGTGGTGCAGGTGGTGCAACGCCAACATCTTCTTTCACAGGAGCTCTTAGTGCTAGAGGGGCAGATGCAGTTAATAACTTGATGATTAATAAAGATGTAACACTTATCCTAAGTAAGGATGAGAGTACCAATAATAATGCAGTTTATGTTTCTGGCACCAATGCTAAAAATACCATCACTGATAATAGTGGCAAGAAAACAACTCTTACTGGTGATGTTTATGCTGAAAAAAATGGGGATAATACTATTACTATAGGAGAGGCAGAGTTTGCTGGAGATGTGTATGCATTTTCTGGTGGTACCAATACGATCACTTTCACAAAAGGAAGCATAGCAGCTAAAGATCCTGCTGCTGCTAGCGTGCTTACACAAAAAATCTTAGCAGATGGGTCTAACTCTATAAATATCTTAAACTATAATGATACAAACTTTGCTAGTGGCGTGATGGTAGCTGATCATGGTGGTGAGAATAGATTGTTTTTAAAACTACCACAAAATCAAGCAGGTCAAACCCCACCTAATGCTGCTGATCCATTACGTTTGGATATTGCTACTGGTATTAATGCTAATAATAAGGCTGTGGCAGAGGGCGTGAGTGCAGCAGAGGCTAGAGTAACTTATAGGGGTGGTGATACGACTATAGTCTTTAGCCAATCTAAGAGCTCTGGCAGTAATACCGGCGGAGATATTACCGCGACAGCTTATAGTGATGGCGTACTTTTAACCTTAGATGCCAATAATGCAAATAGTATTTTTAAAGACTTCCGTGATTTACAGAGCTTTTTTACTAATTTGGCTTCAATTTATATGAAAGATAAGACACATCATAGTATCTCTGGAAATTATGTAGGTACGATTAATTTTTTAAAAGAAAGTGGTAATACTAATCAAGGTGTAACTCTTGATTTAGAAAAAAATTCTTCTTTGCTTGCTAAGATATATACAAACTCTACTGGATCACTTACACTAAATATGAAGCAGGGTAGTAAATGGGTTGTAACTCCTACAACCGCAGGATCTGGCGTTATTTTGGAAAAGCTTTCAGGAGATGGGCTAGAGAATAAACGCGCAGATGTTTATGATACGCTACGAGAGCAAACTACTATTATTGACTTAGCTACAGGTGGTTATGCTACAAAATATGGTGTATATAAAAATGAGCATACAAATTTAACACTTAATAATGCATCAAATTTAGATGGGGCAAATTTCCGTGTGTTTGCTGATATTATTAATCGTAAGAGCGATACGATCCATATTCTTAAGGCTGATGGTACAAATAGTGCAAACAAAGATGTGTATTTGCAGGCATACTATACAGCTGATTCTTTACGCAAGGCGACAGAATATAACTTTGATGATGTGAATTCTACAAATAATACCTTGGTAGCTAGTGTGGATAAAGATGCTAAGGATAAATTTGGTTTTAATATTAGTGAGTCTAGTACTGTAGAGCAAGGATATTTACTTGTTACTACAGAGTTTATTAAAAAAGAAGAGGATAAAACACCTTTGGCTGGCGCTACTAATGGTACTACGGGCAAGGTAGATAATTACTATATCAAAGGTTATAATGCTCGTATTAAGCCAAGTGAGGAAAACAACTCTTATGGCATTATTTCAGTAAATTATCTAGTATGGCTAGCTAATACTAATAACATAAATAAGCGCTTGGGTGAAGTAAGGGATGCGAGTTATAGCCATGGTTTATGGGTGCGTGGCTATGGCGGGCAGATTATGCAAGATCAGGGTATTGCTGTAACTAATAATTATATTTCTACACAGATTGGTTATGACTTTGGGTTACCAATGAAAGATGGTATGCATTTAATTGGATTTGTTTTTGGTTATGGTAGTAATGATCTTAAATCTAGTGCTTGGAAGATGAAATCTACTTATTTAAGTGGGGGAATGTATTATTCTTATGTGAGAGATTCTGGTTTTTATTCAGATACAATTGGGCGCTATGATTATATTGATACAACTCCAACTGGTGTAGATGATCTTAACTCTCATTTGACAAGCTCGGTAATTACCCTTAGTCAAGAGTTTGGCTACCGCGCATATTTTGATTCTAAAAAACGTTTCTTCTTTGAAGGACAGATTGAGGGTGTGGGTGGCTATATGAAAGGAGTTAGTGCTTTACAAACTCGATCAAGTTTAGCTGAAGCACAGATTAGATCAACTATACCAAATAGTTTTGTATTTCGCGGGATTGCTGGTGGTGTGCTAGGCTATAGAATCAAGTCAAGAAAAAATCAAACTGACTTGCGTCTAGGAGCTAGCTATGTAGCTGATTATGCATTAGCTAAAATGGAATTAGATGTAGGTGATGGTATTGCAAAGGATAGCAAAGCATTAGGTTTTAACCAAATGGTGATGGCAAGCCTTGGGATTAATACGATGTTAACTGATCATTTGCGTATGTATTTTGACTTTGAAATGGGCTTTCTTGGTAAAAGCATCAATCAAAATTATTTAGCTAATGTAGGTATTCGTTATAGTTTTGGTACAAAGAGGCGTGAAAGTACATTTGGTGATGTAAGTACAGAGCAAAGCGCAGATTTTAAAACATTAAATATAGAAGCATCTAAAATTAAATGTGCAGGCTGTAATCCAGAATCAGGATTTTATCTTGAAGTTGTAAAATTACCTAGCGCTAATGCTGGTGTGGCTAACTATTTGGCACGTTTTGGCGATTATAGAGTGCATAATGCTCAAAATGGTCAAGCAGGTTATTATATAGGACCATTTAAATCTCTTAAAGAAGCAAAAGCAAAACAGCCAGAAATAGATAAAATCGTGCAGGCATTAATGAGAAATCCAAGCGCAAGTGCTGAAATCTATAAGATTAATAATAAGGCTAAAAACTAGGGGGAATATAGATGGAGATAGGCGGGCTAAAAGAGAGATTGAAAGGCTTTAAGCATCTCTCTATGGTTGCTTGTCTAGCACTCACTTTAGTTCCGCTTGATGCTGCACCAGAAGCCCCAAAAAATGTAGATAATAAAGACAAGTCAGATTTGCAATTAGAATTTAGTGGAGATTTAAGTAATGGTACAATCAAAACAGAGGGGATAAACTCTAATACACCAAATCAAACTACTATTAATTGGGCTGGATATCTAAATCAAGGAAGCCTAGAAGCTAGTCTTGGTGGCAAGAATATCATTACTTTTTCAAGTGGAGGAGTGAAGAGTTCGCAAATTAGTGCAGATGCAGGTGTTAATACTATTACCTTTAATGGGACATCATTTTTTGGCATCACGACATTAACGGCTAAAAATAATGGAAATAATACAATTACTGATAATAGAGATGCAGCTAAGGCTATTGCTAGTTCTTTAAATAGTCTTACAGCAGAAGCAAGTGGCGCAAATACACTTGTTAATCTTAAAAATACTACCATAACTACAATCACTGCAAAATCTGGACAGAATAATATTACATTAGATACATCATCTAAAATCGGTTCTACGCTTAGTGCTATGGATGGTGGTGAGAATGTTATTAGTTTGAATAATAATGCAAAGTTTCAAGATACAGTAATAACAGCTAGTGGTAGTTCTGCCAAAGCTTCTAAAAATAATATTTCTGGAGATAGTAATAATGCAGGTACAATTAAATCTATCACCGCAGAAAATAAAGGCATAAATGAGGTTAGCTTAAAAACCGGAGATATTGGCAATATCATCGCAGATAATGCTGGTAGTAATAATATTACGTTAGATGATGCTTCAAAGATCACAGGCTATGTGCTAGCTAAAAATGCAGGGCTCAATACCATTATGCTTAATGGTAGCTCTAGTTTTAGTCCTAATAATACAGAAACGACTAATGGTGGAACATCAACTAATGCAACTGCTTCTATCATGGCTACAGGGACAAATTCTTCTAATACCATTACAGGTAATACTACTAATGCTGGGAGCTTGAAAGCCGGTATTAGTGCATTAGATAGTGGTACAAATAGTATCACTTTAAGTAGTTTGGATATTAATGGAGATATTATCGCACAAGGTAAGGGAGTGAATACTATCACGCTAAATACTCATGGATCTAGCAAGAATATCACCTCTAAAGATTCTGGTTCTAAAAATACTATTAATATGATAGATGGTATGGTAAATGGGAATATTAAAGCTGAAGCTGGAGCAAATGAGGTAACTATATCTGGCAATGGTGATAGAATTAAGGGTAATCTTGAAGCTAGTTCTAATGGGACAAATAAGCTTACTTTGAGTGAAGGAGCTCAAATTACTGGGCATATTTCTGCTAAGAGTGGTGGGACAAATACGATTGTATTAAATAATAGCTCTGGTTTTCATGATACACCAAATACGGCGCAGGGTACGACTGTGGTAGTAATGGCAGGTATTTTAGCTACAGGAGCTAATAGCAAGAATGATATTAGCGCAAATACACCAAATTCAAATTCAGGCACAATCAAGGGAGATGTGAGGGCAACAGATTCTGGAACTAATGTCATTAATGTTAAAAAAATCTCTATTGATGGAGAGATACTTGCAGATAATAAGGGACAAAATAATATTACATTAAACTCTGGTGGCTATGTAAGCAAGGTTACAGCTAGCGGAGAAGGCAGTAAAAATACATATTTGATGGGAAGTTTAGGTGGAGGGGATGCGACACAGATAAAAGATGCTATCACAGCTGATAAAAAAGGTGTTAATGAAATAAAGGCTGTAGGACTATCAAGAATTAATGGCACCATTACTGCAAAAGATGGTGGTAAAAATACTATTACAATGCAAGAAAATGCAATAGCTACTAAAGAAGTCTTAGCACAATCTGGTGGTACCAATACCTTTAATATGAATGCAAAATCAAAGCTAACAGGTAGCACTACTGCCACTGGTAAAGATTCTAGCAATAGTTTTACGCTTACAGATACTGCTGAAGTCAGTGGTAGTGTGCTAGCTAAAGAAAATGGTACTAATACTTTTGATATGAAAGGTAATTCTATAATATCAGGAAGTATTACAGCCACTGGTAATGGTACAGCAGCAGGGAGTGAATCTAAAAATACGCTTAAAATGAGTGGTAGCTCATCAGCTACAAGTTTTCTTTCTGCTACAGGAAAATATGGGCAAAATATACTTGAATTATCAGATACCGCTTTTATTGATCTTCATCATGGGCAAAATAATACAGCTATTTATGCTGATGGATCAGAAACAGCGACAAATACCATAACAGATACTGGTATGGGAGCAAATAAAATTACAGGTAATATTGCAGCAAGTAATAAAGGAAAGAATACTCTTACTCTGAATAGCCTTACGCAAAATGGTGATATTTTAGCAGAGACAAATGGAATAAATACGATAAAAATTGGCACTAAGGATAAGACTACTCAATCTAGTATCACTGGAAATATTTCTGCTACAGGTGGTAATGGTGGAAGTGCTACAACACCAGATACTAAAAATATAATGGAATTTTATGATACTTCTATTATAGGTGATATGATAGCAAGTAAAGCTGGCGGGCATAATGAGCTCAAGCTTTATGGAGGTAATTCAAGTGGTATTTTTAGTGCAACAGATTCTGGCACAAATGCTATTTATATGGGAGATGATACTCATCGCGCTAATTTGACTGGTTCTATACAATCAGATAAAAGTGGAAAAAATACGATTTTACTTAGTAATACTAGTATTACAGATGGGATTATTGCCAATGATAAGGGGGAAAATGATATTAGCATTGATGCACCAGAAGATAATCAAAGCCATAGTGATATTACTGCAAATTCTAATGGAAAAAATACGGTTACTTTTAAATCAGGTATGGGTGGTGGTGTGACTAATGTAGGTTTGGTAGGAAATATTTTAGCCAATGCTGGGGGGCAAAATACTATTACAGATAAGGGTAGTAATGCTAAATCTATCCTAACAGGGCGCATAGAAGCAAATGGTAAGAGTGCAAGTAATACCATGACTTTTGATAATATGGAAGTAAGTGATCAAATCCTAGCACAAGATGAAGGCACTAATAGTGTAAATGAGATAAATACGCGCTTATTTGCAAAAGAAATTAACGCATTAACCACAGGAAGCAATACAATAAAAATAACAGGTGGAGAGCTAGAGGCTATAAGGATGAGTGCTATAGGCACTAGTGCTAAAAATAGTATAACACTGGAAAATCAAAATACTTCACATATTAATTTTCATTATGATGATGCGTTAGATGCTGGAGGGGGTGGAGATGCTGGAGGAGATAATTTAGATGATATTGAAGCTCTTGATATACAAAAAACAGTTATTCTAGCTAAAGAGGCTAAAGGCAGTAATACTATTATAGATAATACCTCTGGTACGGATAATAAGATTAAGGGAAATATTCGTGCGCTAGATGGTGGGGAAAATAACCTTATATTAAAAAAAGTTACTGAAGAAGGAAAGATCATAGCCCAAAATGATGCGAAAAATATTATTAATTTTGGTTCTGCTAATGGGGCAAAATCTTCTATGAGTGGTGCACATACGATTTCAAAGATCGGTGAGAATAAAATGAATTTATCTAATTTAGACTTTGAGGGATCTTTGCAGTCTTTACTTACAGGTTCTAGTAATGAAGTAACACTAGATTCTAGGAGTACATTTGAGGGTTATTTGGTAGCTATTACTGATACTGCAAAGGATGTGGGTCTAGAGGATAAAATCACAGCAACACCTAAAAATGATGAGGCTAAAAATACTTTAAAATTAGATGCTAATGCTACAGATATAACTATCAAGCTTAGAGGAGCGCAGGTTAGAGATGCTGCATATAAAAATCGTGGTACTGGTGATGATGCCATCTATACAGAGGGTGAGAAGGCAATTAATAATATTGAAGTAGATAAAAAAACTATATGGGATATTGATGGAAATATTACTGCCTTTAATGAAGGGACTAATACTTATGACTTTGAAAAAAAGTTAACTATGAAAGGGTCTTTGCACGCAGAAAATAATAAGACAGATAAACAAAAGGCTACAACCAATACCATTACTCTGCATAATGATTCTACTATTGGTGAAGGGTATATTTTAGCAAGAGGGGCAAACACTGCTAATACGCTAACACTAAATAATACTTCAAAGCTTGAAAAAAGCTATGTAGAAGCTGATGCCACAGGAGGAGATAGTGCTAAAAATACAATAGAAGCTAAGGATACTTCTACCATCTCTCTTAGTGCAGCAGAAAATGGTAATGCAGTGAGCGCTAATGCAAATGGTGGTGAAAATGATATTAAGGGTAGTACCACGGGTAAAAATAGCATCACTGGAAATATTTCTGCTAGCACTGCTGGGGTGAATAAAATTAATTTGCAACATTTAAATATATCTGGGAATATCTCTGCTAATAATGCAGGTTCTAATAGCATAGATGTAACTTCAGGAAATAATATCACAGATGCAGATATTAATCAGATTAAGGGAGATAGTATTTCAGCTAGTACTGCTAGTGCAAGAAATACTCTTAATCTTGCAGATTCTAATCTTAATTATAAGCAGGTTTTGGCTGATGGTACTGGAGTGAATACCATTACAATGACTAAGAAATCAAATTTTGAGATAAAAAATGCCAATCAAACTGCAATAAGTGCAGATAGTCGCGGTGCTAGTAATACGATAAAAGGAATTACAGGTGAGGTAGATGGGCATATTAATGCCTCTGATGCTGGAAAAAATGATATACATAATAGTGATACTTTAAGAGTAAATGAAGGTTATATACGTGCTATAGGGGCTGATTCTACTAATACATTATTATCAGATACAACACTCACTATAAATATAACTGGTAAAGATAATGATAATCACGCAGTGTTGGCTGATACTTTAGGTGCTAAAAATACGATAACAACAACAAAGTTTAGTGATGGAGAGAACAATATATCTGGAAATATTACAGCACGCAATCTAGGTCAAAATGATATAAAAATAGGCAAAACTACTATGCAGGGGAATCTTATAGCGCAGCTATCAGGAAAAAATATAGTTAATATCGGCAGTCCAACAGGCAATGATGGCACAGCACAAAATCCACCCAACACAGCCCCCCCCCCAACCCCAGATCCTAATACTCAATATATACCTGTATTGCCAAATCCAACCCCAAGTGATGGAGGTAGTTTTAGCGGTGGTGTGTATGCACTTGGAAAAAATTCAGAAAATGAACTTTATTTTAATGCAGAAAGTCTGATAACTTTTAGTGCAGATCCTATCTATGGAGGTATGGGAGGGGAAAATAGGCAAAAAAATACGACAAATCTTACCTCTCCACAAAACTATAGCTATGCAATCCTAGCAGATGGTGAGCATGCAAAAAATACTATTATTGGCAGGAGCAAGCAAGATTCTAATATTGGATCTGATATTGGCGCGATAAATTCAGGTGTGAATGATATATATCTAAGCAATCTTAGCTTTATGGGCGCATCTATTAATGCTCAAAATCGTGGTCATAATACGATAATGATATCTAATGCTAAGAATTTAGATTTTGGTGTGATGAGTGCTATAGGAGCTGATTCTATTAATACGTTAGTAAGCTATGATTTTATTGATAAATCCACTGGTAATCAAAGAAAAGATGGAGTTGGCACGCTTAGTGGTCTGATGTGGGCAGAAAAATCTGGAGTAAATGATCTTCGTGTACGTCTTACAGACAGGAGTCAGACTGTTAGGGTAGATGTTAGTACTTTGGCTCTTGCTTCTAATACTCTAGTTGTACAGAATGTAGATAAAGCTAAAAGTACGATTCGCTATATTGATGGGAATACGCAAGTTTTATTAGCAGGAAGTAATACTGCTGATAATGAGGCTAAAAAACAAATTAAAACAAGAAATACTTATCATGATGGTATTTTGCTCACCCCAAGTGCAGAAGATGCTAATAAAATGCTTAAGGATTTTCGTTATTTTAGTGGATTAGAAGAAAATAAAGTTATTGTTGAAATGGCAAATAAGAGTACATTTAGTTTTAGTGGGGTATATATTGGTAAGCTTGAATTTTTAGATTCTGAAAATACAAATTCTGGTAGTGGGACTTCTACTATCAGTCAAAATCCAGATATTACTATCCAAGAAAATTCAGCATTAGCTGCTAGAATAACCTATAGTAATACAGGCAATATGAATGTACATATGCAAAATGGTGCACGCTGGATCGTACTACCTAGGTCTATTAGCACTTATAATGTTAAGTTGCTTGAAGGTAGTCAAGGTATTACTTATGATGAGAGTACAGCCCCAGTTTCTACTTTTATTAATCCAAATACTATTATTGATATTGCTACTGGGGGAGTGAATACTAATTATAATATCACCAAAAGTCCAAACTTTGATAATCCAGATTTATATACTAAGTTTAATGTAGAAAATACAAAAAATTTAGATAATGTAATTTTTCGCCTTTATACTGATACTGTAGATAAAAAAACTGATCTTATCTATATTAAAGGATCAGAAAAAACAGCCCCAACCCATAACGCTAGATTGCAAGTTTTCTACTCTAAAGAAAGTCTTAAAAATGCAACAAAATATAATGAGGGTACACAAAAGATCAAGGTAGCTAGTGTAGCTGAAGGTGCTAAAGATAATTTTGGTTTTAATATTGATGAAGAGACGAAAGTTAAGCAAGGTTATTTGCTAGTAAATACAGAGTTTGAAAAGCGTGTAGAAAAAGAAAGCGGTAAGATGGTGGATAATTATTATATTAAGACATATCTTTCAAAAATGGATCCTGAAGAGGCTAAAAAAAGCTTTAGCGTGTTAGGAATAAACTATCTTGTATATTTGAGTGCTACAAATAACATTAATAAGCGTCTAGGAGAGCGTAGAGAAAAGGATTATCCTGATAGTTTTTGGATACGTAGTTATGGTGGAAGTGTGATGCAAAACTATGGAACTGAAGTAAAAAATACTTATGTAGGTACGCAGGGTGGGTATGATTATGGCATACGTACTCAAAAGGCAATGCATTATATTGGTTTAGCAGGTGGCTATGGGATGAACTGGATAAATACAACTGAGGGTAAGATGGATTCTCAACTTTTAAGTGGCGCATTGTACTATTCTTATGTAAGAGATAGTGGTATTTATGTAGATTCTATAGCAAAATATGATTATATTGATACTAATCCTTATGGAATTAATAGCTTTAAGGGGCATATTCAAAGTAGTGCAGTATCTTTGAGTGAAGAGCTAGGCTATAGAATATATATGGCTAAGAATCGTATGTATATGGATATTGGATTAGAGGGGATATTTGGATATTTGCAGGGATTTGAGACATTGCAGGATAATGGCTCATCTCAGCTTGCAGGTAGAGTAGATGATTTTTATGCCTTGCGAGGGAGGACATATCTAAATTTAGCTTATAGTCTTAAGATTGGTA
The DNA here is from genome assembly GCA_004368235.1 of Helicobacter anseris. Classification (GTDB taxonomy): domain Bacteria; phylum Campylobacterota; class Campylobacteria; order Campylobacterales; family Helicobacteraceae; genus Helicobacter_H; species Helicobacter_H anseris_A. The sequence continues at coordinate 111,672 of JXTW01000004.1, forward strand.
AAACGCAGACTGATTTTAGGGTAGGCGGAGCTTATGTTGGAGACTATGCAACAATGAAACTTAATCTTAAGAGCTTAGATGATGGATCTAAAGAAAACTTTAAAACTCCATATAATCAGATGATTATGGCAAGTGCAGGGATTAATGCAAGGATTACAGATATTTTTAGAATCTATCTTGAAGGTGAGATGGGCTTTATGGGATCGAGTATTAATCAAATTTGGGCTGCAAATTTTGGTATGCAGTTTGCCTTTGGAACGACAAAAGATACAGATTTTGGCAGCTTTGATGATGATGAATTAAGTATACATACTAAAACTATTGATGCACCAAAGATTCGTTGTAGTGGGTGTAATCCAGAATCAGGAATCTATCTAGAGCTTGTGGTATTGCCTAGACCTAATCAAGCACTTGATAATTATTTGAAGCGATATAACTATAGGGTGCATAGTGATAATGCTGCCAAACAGGCAACTTATTATATTGGACCATTTAAGAGTATAGATGAAGCACGTGGACAGATTCCAACTATTAGTACGATAGCTCAAAGTCTTACTAAAAATCCTAATGCAGAAGCACAAATGATAAAGATATATAATAAAAGTCGTAGCTAGTTTTAAATAATCAAGGTTTTATACTTGATAAAAGTTAAATAGGTTAAGTAATATTTTTCTTTCTAAATAAAATTGAAATTATTTTTTGGCTTTTTGGATGAGAAAATGTGATATGATTTAAAAAAATCACAAGGAGTAAAAATGAAAAATAACCCCTATTCTGCCAAAATTCAAAATCTCGCAGAATCTGCTACTATAGCTATCTCTACATTAGCTAATGAGCTTAAGGCTCAAGGTAGGGATATTTTGAGTTTTTCAGCTGGTGAGCCAGATTTTGATACACCTAAAGTGATTAAAGATGCTGCTATTAGGGCACTTGATGCTGGATTTACAAAATATACAGCAGTTGCTGGGATATTGCCACTTAGGAAGGCTATTGCCAATAAACTTGAAAGGGAAAATAACCTTAAATATGATCCTAGTGAAATCTTAGTTAGCAATGGAGCTAAACAATCGCTTTTTAATGTATTTCAAGCATTGATAAATGATGGAGATGAAGTAATTATACCTTCACCTTATTGGGTAACTTATCCAGAGCTTGTAGCTTATAGTGGTGGTAAAAGTATATTTATTGAAACTAATGAAAATACAGGCTTTAAAATCACTGCTTCTATGCTAAGGGATGCCATTACACCAAGAACTAAGGCAATCGTATTAACTACACCATCAAATCCTACCGGATCAGTATATACTAAAGCAGAGTTAGAGGCACTTTCTGATGTACTTAAGGGGAGCGATATTTGGGTAATTAGTGATGAAATGTATGAAAAGCTTATTTATAATGGGAGTTTTGTCTCTAGCGCGGCAATTAGTGAGGATATGTTAGCACGTAGCATTACTATTAATGGACTTTCTAAGTCAGTAGCAATGACTGGATGGCGTATAGGCTATCTAGCTAGTAAGGATAAGATGCTTATCAAAATGATGGATAATTTACAAAGTCAATGCACTTCTAATATTAACTCTATTACGCAAATGGCAGCTATTAGCGCTTTAGATGGGAGTGCGGATAGTGATATTGAGATGATGCGTCAAGCTTTTTTAGAGCGATGCAAAGAGGGGGCAAAACTGATCAATCAAATAGAAAATCTTAGTGTAAAAGAGCCAGATGGAGCATTTTACTTTTTTATCAATATAAAAGATAGCGCTTATGGAAGAGATTCTATGCGATTTGCTAAAGAGTTATTAGAGCGTGAAGGTGTAGCACTTGTACCGGGAATAGCTTTTGGTATGGAGGGGTATGTGAGATTTTCTTTTGCTTGCTCTTTGGAACAGATTAGAGAGGGGATAGGGAGAATAGCACGATTCTTAAAAGGCTAAAATTCATAGTTATTTAAAATTAGATCTTGCTAAGGCAGGATCTAATATAAAGAATAAAGGGATTGTGTAAGATAGAGAGTATTTTATTTGCGAAGCTCTTTGATTCTAGCAGCCTTACCTTTTCTATCACGTAAATAGTAGAGTTTAGCACGGCGAACACGACCAATGCGTAGCACTTCAATGCTAGCTAGACTTGCACTATAAAGAGGGAAAGTTTTTTCCACGCCGATATTATTAGCTCCCATTTTTCTTACAGTAAAAGTACGATCTACACCATTGCCACGGATAGCAATACAAATACCTTCAAAATTTTGTATACGAGACTTATCACCTTCTGTGATTTGAATACCTAGGCGGATTGTATCACCAGCTTTAAATTGAGGAACTTTTTTGTCACCAATCTGTGCTTTTTCAAAGCTTTCGATATAACGATTTTTCATTTTTTGCCCTTGTTATTGAGATTGTGGTTTTTTATTTTCCATTTTTGGAATAAGTCTGGTCGAAAATATTTAGTTTTAGACACAGCTAAACCTTCTTTTAAATCTTGCATTATACTATGATTTCCCTTGTAATATTCTGAAGGAGCAAGTTTTTTTTCATTTTTTTGCAAAAAAGTTCTAGATTTTGAAAAAACAGGTGCCTCAAGTAGATAATTTTCAAAACTTTCGCCACTTAAAGATTGAGAATTTCCTAAAACCCCATCAATATGACGCGCAATGCAGTCACAAAGAGCCAAGGCAGCAAGCTCACCTCCTGTAAGGATAAAATCACCAATGCTAAAAACTTCATCAGCATAAATTTCAATAGCCCTCTCATCAAAACCTTCATAGCGCCCACATACAAATGTAATGTCAGTTTTTTGTGCTAAACGTATAGAATCATTGTGCTTAAATGGTTTAGCACAGGGGGTGAGAAAAATAATATAAGATTTTTGTCTAAGTGGCTCAAGGGCATTGCCTAAAACCTCAAGATCTATAACCTGCCCAGCTCCTCCTCCTATTTGAGTATTATCAACTTTTTTATGTGGATGGGTAGAAAAATCAAATAGATTGAGAACTTCAATATCAAAAAGTTTTTTTTGATGCGCTATTTTGAGGATAGATTCCTCAAAATAGGGAGTAATTAGATTGGGAAATAATGTAAGAAATCTAAAAAGCATTATTTTAGCTCGCTAAAAGCAGAGATTTTGCATTTTTAGTATAGATATGATGAGTTTTGGTATCAGTGTAAATAATATAAGGATCAATATAGGGGATAAGGAAGTGTTTTTTTAACTTTAATGGTGCAGAAGAAAGTTTAGGATCCGTGCAAATAACAAGATAATCAGTAGCCCCAATACGTTCAATATCTTCTACATAGCCTAAAGTTTCTTCATCTTCAATGATTTTAAAACCCATAATTTCAAACCAAAAGAATTCATTTTCTTTTAGGGTGCAATATTTTTTAGTATCTTGCAATGTGGCGTATAAGATAGCATTAGTGAGATTTTTTGCCATCTCTAGTGAATCTATTTCTTGAAAACTAATTAAAGATTTGATGGGATTAAATTCTTTTAAATGAAGGGTTATATATTCTTTGCTATTTTGGAAAATATGATTTTTTTGTGCAAAAAGAGTGATATCAGGTATAAAAATTTCTGGAAAATCTGTCATAGGATAGCATTTCATGTGTCCTTTTAGCCCTATGGTCTTACCAAGTTTGGCTATAGCGATGAGATTGGATTCTTCTTGATTAGTATGGGGAGATATTTTAGCCATCTAGCCCCTTTGCCATTACCTTATAGTTGAGACCATCTTTTGCCTTACATCCCGTGATAAAAGCTTTGATAGAGGTTATCATTTTGCCATCCTTACCTACAATTTTACCAATATCTTCATTAGCCGCATGGATGATATATTCATAACCTTCATCTGTTTGTTTGCATTCTACAAAGACTAAGTTTGGATTGTGCACAATTTTTTTTACATAACAGGCTATAAATTCTTCAACCATTAAAAAACCTTGTTGAAATAATGTAGAGTAAGTGGGCAGACTAGCAGTCTGCCAATAGGAGATTACTTAGTAAGTTTAGCGACGCGATCACTCATTTTAGCACCGACGCTCTTCCAGTAAGCAAGACGTTCAGCATCAACCTTCAATGCAGCAGGCTCAACAAGAGGATTATAAAAGCCAATAGATTCAATCCATCCGCCATCGCGTCTTTTGCGAGAATCTGTTACCACGATACGATAAAAAGGCTTTTTTTTACGTCCCATTCTTGTAAGTCTTATTACAGTTGCCATTATTAAAGCTCCTTAATTAAATGATGATTTTATGCATTATACCTTAAAAGGAAAAATTCTAGCGCTTAAATTGTTGCATTTGACCCATCATGCTCATTAAATCTTTCATACCACCTTTATTAGAAAGTCTTTTTGCCATCTTAGCAGCAGAATCAAATTGTTTAATAATACGGTTAATATCACTGACATCTAGTCCGCATCCAAGAGCAATTCTTTTGCGTCTAGAGCCATTAAGAATATCTGGATTTTCTCTTTCTTTTGGAGTCATTGAATTGACCATAGCTTTAATATTTTTTATTTCAACAGAATTTTCTAAATCTACATCTTTGAGTGCATTAGCCATATTACCAAGCCCTGGTATCATTGATATAACCGATCGCATTGAGCCGAGTTTCTTCATATTTTCAAGTTGTGCAATGAAGTCATTAAAGCCAAATTGACCTTTTTTTAGTTTTTTTGTAATATCTTTAGCTTCCTTGTCATTGATAATACTAGCGGTTTTTTCTGCCAATGAGGCTATATCTCCAGCCCCCATAAGTCGAGAGACTATTCTATCAGGCAGAAATATTTCAAAATCAGGAATTTTTTCTCCCACGCCTATAAAGCGCAAGGGAAGCCCAATTTGATAGGCAATAGAAAGCGCGATACCACCCTTGCTATCGCTATCAAATTTGCTTAAAATTACTCCACTAATATTAAGGCGATTATTAAAGCTAGCAGCGGTTTTAACACCATCTTGACCACTTAGGGAATCTGCTACATAAAAAATCTCATTAGGTTTAATTGCTTCTTTTAAAAGCTCTAGCTCATTCATTAGAGGCTCATCAATGGCTAAACGACCAGCCGTATCAATAATAAGTACATCAAAAGCCGAATTGATGGCATATTTTTTTGCCGCTTTAGCAATTTGAATAACATCAAGATTTTTATCTTCATTACTAAAGACTTCAACTTCAATTTGCTCTCCAAGAGATTTTAATTGAGTGATGGCTGCTAATCTTTGCAAATCACAAGCAGCAAGCAAAACTTTTTTATTTTTAGTTTTGAGATAATGGGCAAGCTTAGCACAAGATGTGGTTTTTCCGCTTCCTTGAAGACCAGTCATAAGTACGATTGTAGGGGGTTTTGAAGAAAATGTAAAGCCATAAGCCTTGCTTGTTTGTAAGATAGCTTCTAAAGACTCTTGTAGGGAATCTAAAAAATTTTGTTTACCAATACCTCTTGTTTTGGTTTTGGATTCTACTTGTTGAATGATTTCTTTACAGACTTTATGGTGGACATCATTTCTTAGCAGAGACTTTTTAAGCTCATCAAGTGCTCTATAGAGAGATTTTTCATCATCGCTAAAACGGATTTTCCCCGCAATGCTTCTAAAGGTATCACTAAGGGCATCAAACATAAAATTTTCCTTGAAAGATTTGCTTTATTTTTTTGAAATTCTTGCTGTTATTTCCAGTTTAGTAAAGCTTATATCATATCATAAAAATTCTTAAATTTTTTTTGTATAATTTTTATTAATTTTAAATAATAAGGAAATTTAGGATTATCATAAATTTAATTTTAGAGAGGGACAGATTAATGAATTTTGAAATTCAATTAAAGGAAAAAAAGTTAAAGGTTACACCACAGCGTATGGCTATTTTAAATGAAATACAAAAAAATGGACATCTTGGGATTGAGGAGATTTATGAAAATATTAGAAAAATATATCCTGCCATTTCTTTGGCTACCGTATATAAAAATATAACATCGCTTTATGAAGTCAATCTTTTGCGTGAAATAAAAGCTCCTTACCAGAAGCAAAAATATGAATTAGCTTCTGATCGTCATATTCATGTGGCATGTGAGAAGTGTGGCAAACTTGAGGATGTGTATATGGAGTTGGATGATGCGATGAGTCGTTGTTCTGATATGACAAATTATAGATTGCATGATGTAAGTGCAGTATTTCTAGGGGTATGTTCAGAGTGTGCCAAAGCACATAATAAAGATAAAAAAGATAATTAAATCAGATTCCTTTAGGAAAGAAGATGAAGCATTTTAGAATAATTCGAGATGTAGCTATGATTGGTGGTATTGGGGCTATGGTTGTTTTTGTATTGCAAGGTTGTGAAAATAATCAAAGTTCAAATGCGGATGCAAAAAATCTTTCTCAAAGTATTAATCAGGGAGCCTATGTGCTCTTAGAAGAGCAAAATGATGGTAGCTATAAAATTCTAGAAGAATATCCTAGCTCTAGTATGCATATAGTAGTACGTGATAAAATGGGTAATGAAAGATTGCTAAGTAAAGAAGAAGTTGATGATCTTATTAAAAAAGAAGAGCAAAAGCTTGCAAATAATACATCATCTCTGACTTCTGGTGATGGTGGTCTGGGACTTGGGGGAGCGATTTTAGCAAGTGCAGCAGGAGCGATTTTAGGAAGTTATATTGGCAATAAGCTTTTTAATAATCCAGCCTATCAGCAAGCAAAGCAGCGTACCTATAAGTCTCCTCAAGCCTATGAACGTTCTCAAAATAGTTTTAAAAATACGCAGACAAACTCTGTAGCTAAGGGGACAAATGCTAAAAGTGGTTTTTTTAAAGGATCTGGATCATCCCAGAGTGTAGGTGGATGATTTTTATTAAAAAAGAGTTGCAATGAAAATACGAAAGTTAGAACCATTAGATAATGCTAAATTGGAGGCTATTGGCTTAGAGTGGCATAGTGATTTGGATGATACGCCTTATATAGCTGATGAAGCTGTTGTTGTGAGTAGTGCAGAAGCTGAAGCGTTTTATAATGCTGGAAATACGCTCTATGATATGTATATAGAAGCTGCAGAGTATGTGATTAAAAATGATTTGTTCTTTGAGCTTGATATACCCAACACTATGATTCCAATGATTAAACAAAGTTTTGAGGAAGATATTCATTGGCATCTATATGGACGTTTTGATTTTGCAGGTGGATTAGATGGCATGCCTATTAAGCTTTTGGAATTTAATGCAGATACGCCTACTATGCTTTATGAGAGTGCAGTTGTACAATGGGCGCTTTTAAAAGCTAATGGCTATGATGACTCCTTGCAATTTAATAATCTTAGTGAAGCCTTAGGAGATAATTTTAAACGTATGATTACCCTAGGTGGAGATATTAATCGTTTTGATGAGCTTTATGAGGGATGGAAAATACTTTTTTCATCTATACGCGGGAATATCGAAGAGGAGCGCACTACAAGATTTTTGGAAGAGATTGCTAGAGCAGCTGGTTTTCATACCCATTATGCATATATTGATGAAGTAGGCTTTTCAGCAGAGCATGGTTGTATATATAATGAACAAAATTATGAGTTTTTATTTAAGTTGATTCCTTGGGAAAATATTGCTATTGATGAGCCTGAAATGGCAATGGTTATAGCAGATATGATGAAAAATAAAAACACTATTTTTTTAAATCCAGCCTATACTTTGCTTTTTCAAAGTAAAAGAATGCTTAAGATCCTTTGGGATCTTTTCCCTAAACACCCTTTACTTTTAGAGACTGATTACAAACCATTAGATGGTAAGAAACAAGTGGAGAAAGTGGCTTTTGGACGCGAGGGTGCTAATATAAGGATTTTAGATTCTAATCTTAAGGTTTTGAGTGAGAATAGCGGAATTTATGATGCACATAAATGCATTTATCAAGAATTTTTTGAGCTTAATACCCATGAAGGGTTTTATTATCAGCCTAATGTATTTTTTGCTTATGAGTCGTGTGGACTTGGGTTTAGAAAGGGCGGATTAATTTTGGATAATTATTCTAAATTTGTTAGTCATATGTTAGGCTAGGAAGTCTTGTTTTTATGCTGACAAATTTTAGCTTTTTTACTTTTATTGCTACAACAGCTTCCTTTTTTAGGAAGTAAATAGTAGATAAATCCCCCTAGTGCAATAAGAAATATAATAAGCATAGTGATTTCCATTTTAGTCCTTTTTGAATTTTATATATTTTAGCTAAATAATAAGGAGTTGCTATGAAGTCGATAGTTTTGAATAATGCAATTATTTTAACAGGCGGGATAGCAACTGGCAAGAGCAGTGTAGCTAGAATTTTAAAAAAAATGGGCTATATAGTTGTGGATAGTGATGAAATAGCTCATAGGGCATTAGAGGTTAAGCAAGATGAAATTATTAAACATTTTGGAGATCAGATATTAGTTTCTGGGCATATTTCACGTATATTACTTGGAAAGATTGTTTTTGGCTCTCAAGAATCTAAAAAAGACTTAGAAGCAATTTTACATCCTTATATTTTTGATGAGATAACTAAAAGAGCTATTACATTAGAGCAAGAAGGAAGGGTCTATTTCTTGGATATTCCATTATATTTTGAGACTAATAAGCGTTATTTGGGTAGAGAGATATGGTGTGTTGTTTCTGATGAAAAAATACAGATAGAACGTCTAATGTTAAGAAATAATCTTTCAAAACAAGAGGCATTAGCTCGTATTAATGCGCAAATTCCTATGAATATAAAACTTAAAGAAAGCAATGTGGTTATTAGCAATAATTCTACTTTGCAAGAGTTGGAACTTAAAGTGAAACAACAGCTTAAAATGATTGGATAATGCTATAAATTTATAAAAAGTAAAGAAATTTGTTATTATTCTGTCAAGTAAAGTTGACAGGAGTAGATTTTATGAGTAAAAAAGTTTTATTTATTGGTATTTTTATGGCTAGTTATATGTTTGCTATCCAGCCTCAACTAAGTAAACAAAAGAAGGCTACAGGTATAGATTTACCATCTTCTGAATGGAGATTACCAGATGCTCTTAAAGAAGATGGCTATATTGATGAAGCTAAAATGCCAAAAGGCTCAAAATATGCAGAAATGGTAATTTTAGGCAATAAGATTGTGAATGAAACTTCAAGATATGTCGGACCTTATGATGTAAGCGAAAATAATAATTTTAGTGAAGAGCAACATCGCTATGGACCTTATGAGCAAATGATCAAGATTAAATAACTTAGTAGAGAATAGCCCAACCTAAGAGATAATGTTTTATTATTCATTATCTCTTTTTTATCTCCCACCTCAATACTTTAAAACCTTTATTATTATCTAAAGCTTTTACATAGAGATGAGGGCTATACTTTTATTATTATCTAAAACTATCATTATGTTTATTAGTTTATTATTAAACTTTATCTAACTTTTTATACTTATTTAAATAAACCAATTTTATCTCTCAAAATGAGCTTTCCTAACCCCCTCTCCTACCATCATTGCT
>JXTW01000005.1:0-9705 GCA_004368235.1 Helicobacter anseris
GAAGCAATCATTTGAGCACTACCAGAAAGAAATATATCACTTCTTTGTTCATTATAGATATTAGCAGCGCTTAGGGTTGTATCTGTAAGATCGATCTTAGATCGGACTTCTTTATCAAACTAGGGGGAATCAGGATAGAAACTATTATTGTTAGGCTCTTGTGCCTTACTTACAAGATTGCCATTAATCTTAATACTTCCACCCATACCTATAATATAACCAATACCAGCTTGCCCATCGCTAAAACCACTATCAGATGATGCTAAATTATAGCCACCACCATTCTCTAAATTACCTTTAATCTCTATTTCACCACCATTATTGATGATTTTAGCCGATTCTACTTCTGTGGTTTTTATATGGCGAACACCTGTATTATAGACATCAGAAGCAAAAATAATCTTGCCTTTATTATTCTCAACAACACCAAAATCTTTAACAGTTGTACTATATGAACTTGCCACATAATTTGAGTTATTATAAAATACTCCTCCTAATAAAATCTCGCCACCATTATTGATGATTTTAGCCTCTCCATTTTGATAACCATTTCTAATAGAATTCTTAGCTTCAATATTTAACCTTCCATTAGAAGCGACATTAATCTCGCCCTGGATACTATAAGTATTTACAAGCTTAATACCAAAAGATCCAAAAGAAGCGATATTAATATTAGAGGTTTGCAAAAAAATATTAGGAGAGCTACCACTACTAACCTTAGCATAATCTATTATTAGATTACTAAATGATCCAATATTCATACCACCTTCAAGATAAAACTGCAAATTTTTCATTGAAGAATCTGCCTTAAGGGTTAAATATGATGCTTTATCTCCTTCTGTTTTATAAGCAAAAGTCCTCTTATCTTGATAACCAAAATTATTTCCACGAAGACCATTAACATCAGTAGAAATTATGGTAATTTCTTTTTGCTCTCCAGCATTTAAAACAATATTAGAATTCTGAATACTTCCCTTCCAAGTCTCTGCATAAAGGTTTGGTATGGTAAAAAATCCCATTAAGAAAATAGCTTTGATTACTCTCTTAGATTCCACATTCAAAGCAAATAAATTCTTTTCTAAATTTTTCTTTACATATTTATTTTCTATAGCCAAACCAAAAAACCTTATATGATATTGCATTTCTTAATAGTAGCACAAATTACCTTTTAATAACGCAGAATTTTAAGATATGAAATATAAGATTTAAAAACCGATACTTTACTTAATTAATACAGCAGTATTTTTTGATTCTATCAAAGTTTTGCTATAATGGCAGCCAAAAACTATACTTACAGGGTTTATTATATGGATTTATCAAGTCTTTTAGGTATGTTATTAGCAATTGTTTCCATTTCAGTTGGCGATATATTAGAAGGTGGAAATCCCATTCATCTTATCCATATCAGTTCAGTCATCATTATCATACCTACTACACTTTTTTCAGCTATGACAGGTACTCATATGCACTATATCAAAGCTGGGTTTAAAGAGCTTAAAATTGTATTTTTAGGTGCTAAAACCAATCTGAATAAAACTATTCACGACCTTGTAGAATTTGCCTCATTGGCTCGAAGAGATGGTGTGTTAGCTCTTGAAGCAAAAGTAGCTCAAGTTGAAGATGATTTTATGCGTGATGCATTAAGTATGATTATTGATGGCAAAGATAGCAAGACTGTACGCGAAGATATTGAAATCCAAATAGAACAACTAGAAGAATATTACCATGGTGCTGCTCACTATTGGCTTGTAGCAGGAGAATCAGCTCCTACTTTTGGACTTGTAGGTGCAGTTATGGGTCTAATGCTAGCACTTCAAAAACTAGATAATCCAGCAGAAATGGCTGCAGGTATTGCTGGTGCATTTACTGCAACAGTTACTGGTATTATGTGTGCTTATGCTATTTTTGGTCCTTGGGGAAACAAACTAAAGGCAAACTCTCATGATATTATCAAAGAAAAAACGGTAATTTTAGAGGGGGTAATTGGTATTGCCAATGGCGACAATCCGAGAAACTTAGAAGCAAAATTACTTGGTTTTATCACTCCTGGGCATCCTAAAATTTCTCAATTTGAGTAAAAACAATGGCTAAAAAAAATAAAAAACAAGAATGTCCTGCTGGAGAAAGATGGGCTGTCCCTTATGCTGATTTTCTCTCTCTGTTATTAGCACTTTTTATTGCGCTTTGGGCACTCTCTGCACAAAATAAAGCTAAAGTAGAGGCTCTAAAACTTGAATTTATTAAGATTTTTAACTCTCCGCCAAAACCAGACACTCTTCAGCCTATTACAAAAATACCTCCTCCACCCGGTGATATTGAAGAAATTACTGATGGGCAGAAATCAAATCCGGCACAAAACTCAACCACAATCAAATCTACAGAAAGTGTTGTGCAAATTGAACAACTTGTCCAAGAAGGTGGTGTATTAGAGCAAATCGAACATGGTCTTACTCTGCGCTTGCCTTCAGACCTTTTATTTGAACGCGATAGTGCAAAAATCTCATCTCAAGAAATGCGTAATTATATTCGCGATATCGCCAACATTATCAAACGTTTTCCTCCACATGTACAAATCAATGTACGTGGGTATACTGATGATGGATCCATCTCACCTACCTCTGGATATAAAGATCATTTTACGCTAGCTGCTGCACGTGCACTCATTGTAATGGAACTTTTGATCCAAAATGGCGTGGATCCAAAAATGCTATCTTTCACTTCTTTTGGTAAAAATCAGCCCTTAGTGCCTAATAATTCTTTAGCTAACCGCGCTAAAAATAACCGCGTTGATCTATTTTTATCTGCAGATCCTAATAGTGTAAAAAATATTCAATCTCTATTAGATACGATTAACCAAAAATAATGAATCCTCATAATCTTATTTCACTTGAAGAATTCCTAGAATTGACAGATATTAATGAAGATGAAATCGCCAAAGAAGTGCTAATCATATATGATCAAAAGTATTATCTAAAACCTAAAAAAGCTTTAGAAATATTTTTACAAAAACTTGAAAATACATTAATGGCCACCGATATCAATGGGGCGATTTTAAAACCACTATTTTTAGAACAAAGCATAAAAAGCATTGTCTCAATTTATGAAAAAATCATTCAAACTACCTATCATGATACACAAGATATAAATGATGAAAACACTCTCTTAAAAGATACTAATATTTCTCTTCAAGAACAATGTGAACTCTATCAATCACAAATCCAAGCTCTTGAAAATACCCTAGCACAAAAAGATGAAGAAATTAAGTTTCTTAAACGTAAGCATAAGTTAATGTGGGGTAAAATTTCAAACTCTAGCATTGGTGTCAAATGATATATGAAGCGTCTATTTTTAATTCTTATCCTTGTTTTTAATCTAACTTATGCTCATAGAAATAATGCCTTTGAACAAATCGGTGATGTATTGACCCTAATGCCTGCATTTATCGGTGTAATAAGCCTCGGAATGGAAGATTATGTAGGTTTTGGTCAACTAGCTCTTGGAACAATACTCACTCAAAGCAGTATTGAAATTATCAAACGATCAATGGAATATGCTCATAACAAAGGCTATAATGTAGATTTTTCTAAGCGACCTTGTTGCAATGATTACAAAGGTATGCCTAGTGGTCATTCTGGTGGTGGCTTCAGTGCAGCAGCATTTGTTTATTATCGCTATGGCTGGAAACCAGCTATTCCTGCTACCATCTTAGCTATCCTTACTGCAGCCTCAAGAGTATATGCTAAAAAGCATACATTATGGCAAGTTGCAGCTGGAGGAGCGATAGCATGGGCATATGGCTGGCTTGTTACAACCAAATATCGTCCTAAAAATTTTTCCATTACTCCAAATGTTGGTTTAGATCCCTTAGGTGGAGTAGAATTTAGTGCCCAGGCTTACTATCGTTTTTAAAAATATTTCAAATGCAAGATTTTAAAAGCATCTTTATCCAAAAAACTCAAGGGCTTACCATATTTCCCCGTCGCTTTGGTATCAAAGAAGGAAAAACTCATCTTTATGGTCCACCAAAAAGTGGGAAAACAAGCCTTGCGTTGCATTTTGCCAAAAACTTCAAATATCCCATTTACATCGATTATCAAGATCCTAGAAACAATATAGAATCACTCTCACAAGAACTCCTTAAATTCTTTTTAGAAAAAAAGCTAGATCTGCTTATTATTGATAATTATGTTCCAAAATTCAATCTCCCTAATATTAAAAATATCATTCTAATCACGCCTAGTCCAGCTACTTATATTCAAAATAATTTTCACTCTAAACAAATTCTGCCTTTAAGTTTTGAAGAATACATCAGCGTAAATAAAGAGCAAATCCCGCTTAATCAGCTACTAAACACTTTTATCAAAACAGGGAATCTTCCAGAACTTATCACTACTCCTGAATATCAAAAAATTAGTAGAATTCAAGAAATAACACAGCTCATTTTTAAAGATGATCTGCCTATTCTTTATGCATTACTTTCATATCAATCTCATACCTTTAGCACAAATCAACTCTATATTCAACTTAAAAAACACATCAAAATATCAAAAGATAAATTATATGCCCTTATTTCCGATCTTGAACTTCAAGGATTTTTAACCCTTATAAATGATAAAAAACAAAATAATAAAACCCTTTATTTTTATAACTTTGCACTACCTTATGCACTAAGTCCATCGCCAAATTTTCAAGCTATTTTTGAAAATATGGTTTTTTTAGAGCTAAAAAGTCAAAATCCTCATGAAACTATTTTTAAAGAGAATAATAGCTTTATACTTCAGAACTCAAGATTTTATGCTCTTGCCTTTCCTAATCCTAGCCTTTTAGAAAAAATTGCTAAAAACTTTCCTAGTTCTATTATTATTGCAATCAATCAGGCAGAGTATAAAAATTTACAGATCTTAGATTTTATCAGCTTTGCACTTAGGGAGTTTTAATGCAACTATCTAGCCCATCTACAACTTCAATATGCGGGATAGATGAAGCTGGGAGAGGGGCTCTATGTGGTAGTCTCTTTGTCGCTGGTTTTATATCTAAGCAAATAAAAGATCTTTACAATCTAGGTATCAAAGATAGTAAAAAAACGGATAAAAAAACTCGTGCCTACCTTACTAAAGAAATTCAAAGTCTACCTCATACATACTTTCATATTGTCCAAATCACTGCTAGAGAGATAGATCATTTTGGTATCTCACAAAATATGAAAAATGCACTTATTACAATCATACAAAACTTGAAATCTTTTAGTGATCAATTCATTTTTGATGGCAATACGACCTTTGGTTTGCATCTACCCAATTTAAATACATTAATAAAAGGTGATGCTAGTATTATCCAAATCTCTGCAGCCTCAATCCTAGCTAAAAATGCAAAAGATATAGAAATGGAAAAACTGCATCAACTCTATCCAGATTATAATTTCCTCTCTCACTCTGGCTATGGCACAAGAGCTCATATTCAGACCATTAAAAAATTTGGTATTACCAAATTCCATCGTCAAAGTTTTTTAAAAAAATATATAAATCCTACACTTTTTGATAATTTTTAGACCTTTTATAAGCAAAAAATTATAAAATAATAAACAAAAAATATCAAAGAGTGAAAATGTCTTTAGCCCTCAAATACCGCCCTACTACATTTGCAAATCTTGTCGCTCAAGAAAGTGTAACCAGGACACTAAGTTTAGCACTCAAGAGTGGTCATACTGCTCATGCTTATCTTTTTAGCGGATTAAGAGGCAGTGGAAAAACAAGTAGTGCAAGAATCTTTGCTCGTGCCCTACAATGTGAACAGGCTCCTATAGGAGATCCTTGCAATCAATGTAGCAATTGTCTTGAAAGTCTGGCTGGTAAACATATAGATATTATCGAAATGGATGCTGCCTCATCACGCAAAATCGATGATATTAGACATCTTATTGAACAAACTCATTATGCTCCAGCTATGGGTCGCTACAAAATCTTTATCATTGATGAAGTTCATATGCTAACCAAAGAAGCATTTAATGCCCTCTTAAAAACCCTAGAAGAACCGCCCAGCTATATTAAATTTATCCTTGCAACAACAGATCCGCTAAAGCTTCCAGCGACTATTTTGAGTCGTACGCAACATTTTAGATTCAAGAAAATTCCTCAAAAATCTATTATTAAGCATATTCAAAATATTTTACAAAATGAAAATATAGAATATGATACATCTAGTATTGAAATTATTGCTAGAAGCGGGAGTGGATCTTTGCGCGATACACTCACATTAACCGATCAAGCCATTGCTTATTGTGATAGGAAGCTAGAAAGCCATAAAATTACTCAAATGCTAGGAGTAATTGACCCTCTAGTTTTAAAAGATTTTTTTGCTGCCATAAAAACAGGAGATAAAAAACAAATAGATAAACTTTTAGAGCTTTTTGAAGAATATGAAACAGAAATGCTGCTAGATGAAATGATGCTCTATCTAAAAGATAGCATTCGCACTCAAGCCAATATCTCCTTACTTACATTAGAGAGATATTTACGAATCATTGCTGATAGCAAATATTTATTATCGCTTAATTGTGATGGTGGGTTTATCATGCTTCTTACTATGCTTAAAATGCAGGAAGCCCAAAAGTTTGAAAACCTAGAGGCTGAAATATCTAGACTTGAAAATTCTCTTATGCCATTTGAGGCTAAAGATATTCCCACATCACAAAAAGAGCATACCAATGCTGCTCCTACTGCTCCTACAAATCCTATTGAAAATACACCTATCCAAACAAATACAACCAAACTTCAAGAGCTTTTTTCTAAATTATTAACTAAAATATATGACCGCAATCTAGAGCTAGGAGAGGCTTTTCAATCATCTATCACTCCCATTAGTTTTGAAGATTCCACTCTTGTATGGCATAGTAAGGCAAATGCAGAACAAAAAGCTCTACTTTCTAACCATTTTAGTATTATTAAAAGCCTTGTAGCAGAAATCTTTGGAGCATCGACTAAAATCGCACAAGAAGCCAGCAAGACCATATCTAATCAAAATGAACAAACTTTGCAAAACAATCCCGCACAAGATCCATCTGCCAAAGCCCAAGATGCTGCTCAAGCTTTTTATAATCAAAATCAAGATCTGATCAATACTCTAACTAAACACATCCCTATTTCCTCCATAAAGATGCTCTAATGCTTGAGTTAATCCTTGGAGAAAATGAGATTTTTAAGCTTTTTGAACCTATAGATTCTCTAATTAATTCTGGAATTAATATTTTTATCTTAAAAGGAGATCTAGCCAGTGGCAAAACCACCCTAATACGATCTTATATCTCTTATTGTTTACCACAAAATAAACAAACTATTACCTCCCCTACTTTCTCACTTTTACAAAGCTATGAAGTTTTTCATCATTATGATTTTTATCACCATGATATAGAAAAATTCCTAGAATTAGGGCTTTTAGAAAATTTACAATCAGATATTCACTTCATAGAATGGGGAGAAAAATTAGAAGGTATTCTAAAAAATAGTGGGTATAATTACGCAGTTATATCCATCGCCTCAATTGATGATAAGCGAAAATACACGATATCAGGATTATAAATTGGCAGATAAGCTCATTGCTCAAAACCTTAGCAAGCAGATCAAAAAACATATGATTGTGCATGATGTATCCATTGAAGTGTATAGTGGCGAGGTAGTAGGTCTTTTAGGACCTAATGGTGCTGGCAAGACTACAACTTTTTATATGATTTGTGGGCTTTTGCAGCCAAGCGGTGGCAAAGTATTTTTAAATGATATGGATCTTTCATCCTCTCCCCTACACGCTAGATCTAATCTTGGCATTGGCTATCTTCCTCAAGAATCTAGCATCTTTAAAGACTTAAGTGTGGAAGAAAATCTTTTTATCTCTGCAGAATCCACCTTCAAAAGTAAACAAGAAGCACAAGAAAAAATTGAAGATATGCTTCAAGCTTTTAATATCGAGCCTATTAGGCATCGCAAAGGGGTTAGTCTCTCTGGTGGAGAGAGAAGACGCGTAGAAATCGCAAGAGCACTAGTTAAAAATCCCAAATTTATACTACTAGATGAACCATTTGCTGGGGTTGACCCCATTGCTGTTTTAGATATTCAAAAAATTATTCAAAAGCTTGTCGCACTTAATATTGGCGTACTCATCACCGATCATAATGTGCGAGAAACTCTTAGCGTATGCCATCGTGCCTATGTGATTAAATCTGGTAGCCTTCTAGCTAGCGGGGATGCTGCTACAATTTATGATAATCCACTTGTACGTAAACATTATCTAGGCGAAAACTTCAAGGTATAATATGGCTTCCCCATCTTTACGCCAAAGCACTCAAGTCAAAGGCAAGCTTTCTACCACGCTAAAAAATTGGCTTCCCATTCTCCAAAGTAATATCTTAGAAATAGAAGAGACGATAAACTCCTATGGACTAGAAAATCCACTTCTTAATATCCAAAGCCAAATTAGCACAGACTTTAGCTCAAAGCTTAAAAAACCAAATCCAAATACACCTCTAAAAAGTGCTATATCTGATAAAATAGAATCGCTTAGCATTCAAGAAAAAGGATTATATGTTATTTTAGAAGAGCAGATCACACCCCCTCTATTCCCCACACAAATCAGTCAAGAAATAGCATT
Organism: Helicobacter anseris; assembly: GCA_004368235.1. Lineage (GTDB taxonomy): Bacteria > Campylobacterota > Campylobacteria > Campylobacterales > Helicobacteraceae > Helicobacter_H > Helicobacter_H anseris_A. The sequence goes on from JXTW01000005.1 coordinate 8,638, forward strand.
TGATATTATTGATAATATCAATGAAGAAGGTTATTTTGATGCCAATAGCCATGAGAGGGCTACAGAGCTTGGCATCACTGAAATAGAATATGAAAAAATAAGATTGCGCTTTGCCTTTTTAGAGCCAAGAGGTGTAGGCTCTAAGGATATGTATGAGTGCTTAAGTTTTCACCTTGATGCTTGCGATGAAATTTCTGATGAACTCTATGATCTTGCAAGTAAAATTATAAAGAATCTAGATTCTCATACTAGCTTTAAAAAAGACTTTCTCTACCAAGAAGCCCTATCTTTAATAAAAAGCTTTCAGACTCCCCCGGCACTCTCCTATCAAGAAGAAGATAGCTATATTATCCCAGATATTTTTGTCCTCAAAGAAAATAATGAAATCTCTGTAAGCCTCAATGAAGACTACTACCCTCAAGTTACTATCAATACTCTAAAAATATCAGATGATAATTATTTAAAAAGCAAAATTAAAGAAGCAAAAGATCTTATAGATGCACTAGATATGCGAAAACAAACCCTTAGAAAAATTGGACTAATGATTGTGGAGTATCAATATGATTTTTTTATGGGTGGAGAGATTAAACCCATGAAGCTAAAAGATCTAGCCGATGAGTTTGGACATTCGCCAAGCACTATCTCTCGAGCTATTTCAAATAAATATTTAGAATGCAATCGTGGGATTTTTCCAGTCAAAAATTTCTTCACCACAGCAATTGATGGAGATACCAGCAATGCTTCAATTAAAGATTTTATCAATGACTTGATAAAAAATGAAAACCGCAATAAACCCTTAAGTGATCTTAAAATTTTAGAGCTTATTGAGGAAAAATTTAATATCAAAATGGTAAGACGCACGATTACTAAATATCGTAAACAGCTAAATATCGCCTCTAGCAGTGAGCGTAAAAAAAATTATTCTATCAGCATCTAGCATTTCTATATTTCAGGAATTTTTAAGTTTCCATACACTATAATCCTGCCCAGATTCTTCCAAACTTAAGAATCTTAATTTATCATAAAGGAAATTTAATGCGACCAACTACAAATACACTGGGGGGGGGG
>JXTW01000005.1:9715-13365 GCA_004368235.1 Helicobacter anseris
CTCTAAGTCTTAGCACGCTAAATGCTCAAACTAGCACAATTTTAAATACTACTGATGGTAAACCAGTTACTGAAAATTACGTTTCCTACAAATATGGTCTAGGAACAGATATCAAGTTTTTCCCTAAGGATTCACCAGACTATATCTTTACTAGCGTCAATAGCAATAATAGCTTTGAAGGGCAATATATAGGGGATATAGCAGGGCTCACTTCCAAAAAAGATTCTCTTCAAATCCATGTACATGGCACTGCAGAAGCTAGTCAGGCAAGTAGTGAGAAACAAAGCACTATCTTTAAGCCAAAGGCTATTAATGCTGATTTATTTAGCGTGCCTATTATGTTTTATATTAAAAATGATCTAGATTCTTCCAGAACTTCAGCCACAACTCTTCAGCTTGTTTCCGCTCAAGCTGCCACAGTGGGAAATTTCTACTTTGTAGGTGGTTCAGCAACTGATAAAAATCCTAAATCTAGCCTATCTTTTATCAGTAATGCCAAAGTAGATAGCGCAAATATCAAGCTTTCAGATCTGACAGGACACTCTAGTGATACAACTAGCATCACAGGCAAATGGGCTTTCATAGGCAGTGTTATCAACTCTTCTTTAAGCACAGTTGAGCTAAGCTTTGATAATGGTGCTAGGTGGTATGGGGATATCTATACTGCAGCAGGTGCAGCTTCAAATACCATTATTACTTTTAAAAATCCTACGGTGGATGGTATCTATTCTGTTGATGGTCCTGTGTTTGATGGAGGGATCAGATCTCAAAGAGGCACGCTAACTATGACAGTAGAAAAAGGTGATGTCAACGCATATGGCAAAATCATAGGAACATTTGGCATCTATGCCTATAATGGCGGGCATAATATCATCACACTTAATGATGACTCTCTTAAAACTAATGGAATCTCAGCTAATGGACTTTATAGCACAAATAAAATCACTATCACAGGCACTGATGGCAAAAATGCCCTAGAAGTAGAAGGAACTGTGCTTATTAGCAATGGAGATAATACGATAGATATCAAAAAAAGGTAATGCTGTGATAAAAAACTCACTCATAGCCTCAAGTGCCACTAGATCTGTGAGAAATAATATCACTATCACAGATGGATCTTTGAGTATTGGCTCAAAAGAAAATACAAAAGCAGGTCAGACAATAGGTCTGACTACCTGGAATTATGGCTCTGGAAGCAACATTACTATAGGAAGTAACTTTGTCAATACCTATAGTAATGATAATGCCACTTATAACAAAAAAGCAAACCTAGATATCAATAGAATCTATGCAACTGGCTCTAATGATCAAGGTGGATCTAATAAAGCCTATGTAGCAGGAGACCTTACCCTAAACTATGTACTAGATGACACTCAAGAAAATGGTGCTTTTGGCGGGGATATAATAGCTGCAAATGGAGGGAATAATACAATATTTGTCAATGGTATCATCAAGGCTAAGAGCTATGATAATAACTCTGATAATACAAAAATGAGTATTTCATCCTATGGGTCTAGCCAAAGTGTCAATAATATCTCTATAGGTACATTAAGCGAAAAAACTAATGGCAATGGAATGGATCAAAACCTTGAGCTAGGGACTATAAAAGCAATTACAGGATCTAATAATATCAGTATCTTGGGTAGTTCTGAAGTGAGCAAGAGGGCAGATGCGACTATTGATAGCCTCTTTGCGGCAAATGAGGGTAAAAATGATCTATATTTTAGATTTAAAAAATCCATAACCATCAAAGAAATCAATACATACTATGGCTCTAACCTCATTAATATGGTCTCAAATAACAATAATGCAGAGTGGACTTATAATCTAGGAGTAAACCACTGGGGTGGTACGACTAAGATATACATCTCACCATCAAGCGGAGTAACTGCTAATATTTCATATAATACAAATAACAGCATCTATGCGCAAAACTACCAAAAAGAAGATCAAGCCCTCTCTAATATCACTGGTAGTGCTAAAATCACGCATGCTAATAATGATTCTATACCAAGCAGTGTTATTGATACCAGAGATATCACACTTACTTACACTGGACTTACAGATATTAGCGCTAATTTCTCAAAGATAGATACGCTAAATCAAGAAGTAGCAACTAAATCTGCCCTGCTTATAGATAATCTACCAGGGATTAATAGCACAGCTGAAGATCATGTGTATAAATCAAACCTAACTCTAAAATCAGGAGCAAAGTTTATCTATACAGGCACAGGAAGTAAAAGTGCTATCGAGCTAAGCAGTCTTACTCTTAGTAAATCTAGTATCAGGGATAATGATGATTATCTACTAGGCACACTAGGTATTAATAACACCACTACCTTAGACTTAGCTACTAATGGCATGGATGATATAAGATTTCTAAATCCAAGAGAATCAAGAACCCTAACTATTAATAGCCTTACTATCAATTCTGAAAATGGTAGTAGCAAAAACCCTCTAGTGCGTCTATATGCTCAAGGTGTTGGCAATGCGGATAAGGTTATCATCAAATCAAATAGCCTTAATGATAGTCTTGATGCACAAGTGTTTTTAGATTCCTCACTTCTAACGCATGATTTTTCAAAAGATGAGACTAAAACTGTGCTTTTTGAACTGACTAATTCTACTAATGGTAGTTCTTTAGATATCACATCCAAAGAGGCTAAGACTGGCTTTACCACCTATACAGCTAAGCTTAATAAAACCACAGATGGAAGCACCACAAAATGGGTGCTAGGTGCTATAGAAAATAAAAAGATAGCCTCTCAAGAAGTAGACTACACGACAGCTGCCCTAGGACTTGGGATCAATGTCTTTATGAGCAATCTAAACTCCCTAAATAAAAGAATGGGTGAGCTAAGAGATAATGCTAATAATCAGGGCGTATGGGCAAGAGTATATAGCGGTAGAGAATCTAACTCTATGCAAAGTATCCCCACTACTAGCTACTACACTCATATCCAAGCAGGCTATGACTATGCCTTTAAGCCAAATGAGGCTAATAACTATCTAGGCTTTTATATAGATTATGGCTATATCTCTTCTAGCTCTAGTGATAAAATCACTCCAAATTTAAGAGTATTAGGCTTTATGGCAGATACCCACCAAATAGATATAGGTATTTATAATAGCTATGTTAGAGATAATGGCTTTTATTCTGATAGCATCTTGAAATTTTCTACCATCTTAAATAATATCACTCTAGATTCGCTTAAAAATACTACAAATCTAGGTTTTGCTATATCAGAGGAGGTGGGCTATAGATATAAGTTTGGTGATAAAAAACAATGGTATGTAGACCCTCAAGCAGAATTTACACTAGGCTATATCAATGCTACTACCATTTTACAAAATAAACAAGGGCAGACATTAGAAGGGAATCTAGATTCTGTGCTTGCTTTTAGATCTAGAGTAGCTGCACACTTAGGCTATAGCCTACAAACTGAAAAATATGGAATCTATGACTTTAGACTAGGTCTTGGCTATGCCTATGATGTTTTTGGCAATAATGGTGCAAATTTCAAAATCTATAACACTGATCTAAACAAAACAATCAATGCGCTAGATAATGATGGCAGAATGATTCTTAACCTAGGCACTAATATCAGACTAGCAGATAATCATAGAATCTATTTTGATTTTGAAAGAAG
>JXTW01000005.1:13661-52927 GCA_004368235.1 Helicobacter anseris
ATTGTTATTGCAAACGCAGCAAAGCAATCTAGTAAGAAACATTAAGAGAATTGCTACGAAGTCCATAAGGATTTCGTAGCAATGATATGGCTTTTTATTATTGCAAGAGAGCAAAACGCTACCCCCTGTCATTGCGAGCAATAACAAAGCAATCTGAAACTAAAAACCAAAAAGGTGAAAATAGCAAGAAGAAAGAAAAACAAAATAGCAGAAATGAAAAATAAGATACTAGAAAAAATAAATAAGTGAAAAAATCAGAAAACGACAATAAAAGGCAGAGTACCAAAAAAGAGAAAAAGCAAAATAATTAAAACTTAAAAACAAAGTATCAGCAAAAAATCAAAGCAATAAACTAGCCAAATTCCTTCTCTTGCCATCATTGCAACTTTAGATTTCCTTTATTCACGTAGCAAGCAATGATGGTAAGAGAAGGAAAGGCAAGGAAAAATTAGCACCTAGAAAAACAAAGCCTCTCTATCATTATCAAACCTTTTTTCTGTCATTGCGAGGGAGTGAAACGACCGAAGCAATCCAGAAAAGTATTAAGAATCTAGATTAAATTAAAAATATGGATTGCCGCGAAAATTTTACAAATTTTCTCGCAATGACAAATAAGAGCAACATTAATAATTAGAAAAAAAAGGGGGGGGGGATATCAGCAAAAATAAAGCAATAAGCTAGCTAAATCCCTTCTCTTGCCATCATTGCAACTTTTGGTTTTACCCATATTCTAAAACTCAAATCCTCACTTAGTTTTTGCTAAACTCCGAATCTTTTTTGCTGGGTTGCCCGCATAAAATCCAGATTCCACAATATCCTTAGTAACCACACTTCCCGCACCTATAATCACATTATCACAGATCCTAACAGGCATAATCGTGGCATTAGTACCGATTAAAACCCTATTGCCAATAAATGTACCTCTCCACTCTGTTTTTTTAGCCAGACTTCCTTTTTTAAAGTCATCATTTACAAACTTCACCCCATGACCGATAAAGCAATCCTCCCCAATCTCTACTAAGGAGCAAATAAAACTATGGCTTTGTACTCTTGTACGCGCACCAATTCTTACATCACATTGCACCTCTACAAAAGGACCTATAAATACATCCTCACAAAGCTCACAGCCATAAAGATTGCTAGGCATCATAATGCAAACGCTATCTGGTGCTTTTATGTTACAAATCCCTGATTGTTTTATCTGCATACTACTTCTCCAAAGTTTTTAATTTTAAAATCTCATCTTCTAGTTGGCACATCCTCTCACTAAGATCTAAAATCCTATCCATCAAATCTATAGGTAGCTTATCTGGCAAACCCAGTCTCATCAAGCGATCTAAATCCAAAATCCCACCCTTTTCATAAATCTGCCTTAATGCCTCTTCACCCTTATGGCTAAAAAAATAACAATAAAGCCCTATGCTTTTTTGATAATCATCACAACGCAAAACCACTAACCCTCCATTAGCCACACATCTATCTTTAATATCCCCTAAAATAGCCACCTTTGGACAGATACCTCTTAAAGGCAATAAAATATCATAAGGGCGCAAAGCATACTTAATAATTTTTTTAAAATTCCCCTTACTTCTCTTATTTTCAAACTCTGTGCTATAGCCTAATGCCTTAAAATCTGCTACCCCCACATCATAAAAATCTATATCCACATCAAAACTTCCACCATAAACCCTCTGCCCTCTGATTAATCTAAACCCTTCTTTTTTTAGCGTTTTTGTTGTGCTTTTATCTGCGTTTTCTAAAATACTACTTGCACGCAAATCTTTTGAAGAATCTAAGTTTTTTAAAGATGTAAGACGAGAATAGCGCGTTACTTTACGCTTTTTAAATATATCTAGCAACTCATCAAGATGGGTTAGGCGATTATATTTCCCATCCCTGTGATAAAAATATTCATCATTAGCATTAATATGTAGGATCTCCCTGCTATTTGGCGCTATAACAATAATAGAAAAATCATGATTTTGCAGGGGAAAAATATTTTTAGGCAACTCAATAATAGCAGAAATAAGATGAGCCTCACAGAGCATTTGACGCACTTTAGCTTCATTAGAGTTTTTTTGCAAAACCTGATTGCGCACGATAAAAACCCCACGATCTTTTAAATGCGAAAGAGAATGAATCAAAAATACCAACTCTGGATAACGTTTTGCCAAAGCTGGTGTAAGCGCGAAACGCGCATCTTTTTTCAGAAACTCAACACCCATATGCGCATACATAGGAGGATTACACAAAATTTTATCAAACTTCATAAACCCATGTTTATTCACAAAACTAGGGGATTTTAATAAATCATTAACACATAGCTCCTCTACTCTAATCTCACATAATCGCACAATAAGTTTTGCAATCAATGCTAATCTATAATCTAGCTCTTCGCCAAAAAGCTTGATTTTTGGCATTTGAGTTAAAAAAACACTCCCCATTCCATAGCATGGATTATATAAACTCTCTCCATCTTTTAAATCCAAAATACCTATTAATAAGCAGTTGATCTCCATAGGTGTAGAATAGTCATAAAGCTTATTATGCGTCTTTTGTTGAGTGATGATATGAAAAAACTCTTCAATCACTTCGCCTCTTAGCTCATTTTGTGATAAAAATTTTAAAACCTTATTGGTGCGTAAATTTTTAAGTAAAGGATCTTCAATCACCATATTTTTAGCATAAAGGAAAAAACTATCCTCATCCTTACTATTAAAAATATCAGGATAGTTTTTGCAAACTAAAAGCACTTCTAATAATGCCTGCAAGGAATCAAAAATATCTAAGCAATATTTTTTGATATATTCAAAGCAAGCCAGCAGATTTTTCACTTCTATCTTTTGCATCTTTGCCTCTTTATACTAGTCCGATACGATCTTTAACTTCCCTATAAGTTTTTGCAGCTATTTCTCTAGCCCTAAAAGCACCATCTTTTAGCACATCCATCACATAGGACCTATCATTTTTTAGCTGTTGTATTCTCTCTTGTATAGGACGCAAAGATTCTATAACAATCTCTGCTACCTCTCTTTTTAAATCGCCATATCCCTTATTAGCAAAATGCTTCTCAATCTCATCCTTACTCTTTTTAGAAAATGCCTCATAAATTCCCAGTAAATTATAAATGCCTGCACGATTTTTATCAAAAGCAATCACGCCTTGACTATCAGTAGTGGCTTTTTTAAATTTTTTCATAATCTCATCAGCACTATCTTGCAAAAATATCGCATGATTTGCACCATTTGCAGATTTGCTCATTTTAGTTTCTGGATTATCTAAGCCCATAACTCTAGCACCTATAGGCGGTATTAATGCTTCTGGTATCTTAAAGCACTCACCAAAATCCCGATTAAATCTTTCAGCAACATTCCTTGTTAGCTCTAAATGCTGCTTTTGATCCTCTCCTACAGGGACAAGTTCAGCTTGATAAAGCAAAATATCAGCTGCCATCAAAGCAGGATAGTTAAATAAGCCTACATTGATATTTTTAGGATTTTTTTGTGACTTATCTTTAAATTGAGTCATACGACTCATCTCTCCCATCGCAATATTACAATCCAAAATCCAAGATAAAGCTGTATGCTCATCTATCTCACTCTGGATAAAAAGATGGGATTTCTTCGGGTCTATCCCACAAGCTAATAAAATCATAGCTAACTCATAAGTTTTCTCTCTAAGCGTATCTGGGTTTTGAGCTATGGTAATAGCATGAGAATTAACAATGCAAAAAATATTTTCATAATCCTGCTGATAGGCTACCCAGTTTTTCACAGCACCTAAATAATTTCCTAGATGGATAGCGCCTGTTGGCTGAATTCCAGAAAATACACGCTTCATTATAGCCTCCAAATTTTTATTGAAATTATAACCAACTATAAAATTTTACTAAAGCTTAGAGTTTTTTTGATAAAATATAAGGATATTAATTGTGAATTTTGGGGTATTGATATGATTAGCACTCTTTTTATTTTTCAAATTATTCTTGCTATCTTGATTCTTATTGTCGTATTAATGCAAAAAAGCTCTAGTATTGGTCTTGGCGTTTATAATAGCAGCAATGATTCTGTCTTTGGTGCTAAAGGTCCAGCTGGCTTTATGGCTAAGCTTACCCTATTCTTAGGGGCACTTTTTTTAATTAATACCATTTCTTTAGGCTATCTTTATAATAAGGACAATAAACGCAGTGTGATTAATACTAAAACTCTGCAAGGGCTAGAAAATAAGCAAGAAAACAAACTCCATATCCCAGCTGTGCCTCAAGCTCCACTACTTCAAAAAAAGGATTAAAATAATGTTGCAAGAAATTTATGATCACACTAAAACCCATATGGAAAAAAGTATTGAGGCTTTACGTCGTGATTTTCTCACATTGCGTAGTGGCAAAGTTTCTGTAAATATCTTAGACAATATTAAAGTCGACTACTATGGCACACCCACTCCTTTAAACCAAGTAGGGTCAGTCATAGCTCAAGATGCGACTACATTGGTAGTCACTCCATGGGAGAAATCTTTACTCAAAGAAATTGAACGTGCGATACAAGAAGCTAATATCGGTGTTAATCCGAATTCTGATGGTGAGGCTATTAAGCTATTTTTCCCTCCTATGACACAAGAGCAAAGAAAAGAAATAGCCAAAGAAGCTAAGGCTATGGGAGAAAAAGCTAAAATAGCTATCCGAAATATTAGACAAGATTCTAATAATCAAATCAAGAAACTAGAAAAAGATAAATCTATCACAGAGGATGAAGGCAAAAAAGCGCTAGATATGATCCAAAAATTTACTGATGATTTTGCTAAAAAAATAGAAGAACTAATCAAGCATAAAGAAGATGAAATCCTAAAGGTATGAATATGAATAGGCTAAATATAGAACAACTCTATAAAGATGCACATGCGCTATTAAAAGGGCATTTTTTGCTTAGCTCTGGTAATCACTCTGATACCTATCTACAATCAGCACGCGTACTAGAAAATCCAAAAAATGCCCAAATCCTAGCTAATGCATTAGCAGAGCAAATTCGCATCCATGATCTTAAAATCGATTGTATCTGCTCTCCTGCTTTAGGAGGCATTATTGCTGGATATGAGTTAGCTCGCGCACTTAATGTACGCTTTATTTTTACAGAGCGAGTAGATGGCAAAATGACTTTGCGCAGAGGTTTTGAGATCAAAGAAAATGAAAGAGTGCTTGTATGTGAGGATATTATTACCACAGGTGGTTCAGCCCTAGAGGCAGCACGATGCGTAGAAGAACAAAAAGGAAATGTTGTTGCCTATGCTGGATTAGCCAATAGAGGATTTTGTCAACGCGTAGGTATGAATAATCCAAAAAAACCTGAATGTAAACTCCCAGATAACATTCCTCTTTTTGCATTAGAAGATTTTATTTTTGCAATGTATGATCCAAAAGATTGTCCACTATGTCAAAGTGGTTCAGTGGCTATCAAGCCCGGCTCTAGAGGTAACTAATCCTCTAAAATTAATGTCAAAAATACAAAAAACCTCATCTAAAAGTAATCAAATAAGCTCATCAAATCACTTAATTTTTATGCGCTTTAAAGCTTTTGTTACTGATATTTTTATGATCTATACCCCCCTACTTTATATTATGACCTACATAGTTTTAGGTAGCGCACAAAGCTTTAGAGAAAACCAAAGTGCTATCTTTATTTGTATTTTTCTATATGGTTTTATTTCATCAGCTTTTTTTGCTGCAAAATCACAAACACCTGGTTATCGATATATGGGGCTAATTTTGCAAACCAAAGATAATAAAAATCCAACCCTTTTACTAGCTCTTTTGCGTTTTTTTATCTGGCTTTTATCTATGAGCTTACTTATTGGCTTACTTTTTCCATTTTTTCATCCACAAAAAATAACTCTTCATGATCTGATCTGTCGCACTAAGGTTTTGAAAAACTCTTAAAATTTAAAGTATTTTTTATTCGTATTTTGCTAGAATTGCAGTATCTATATTATTTTAAGAAAATTTAGAGGGAATTTTATGGAATTAGAAAATCGCCTTTTTACTTTCACTGGACTGATTAATCATAATCATGATTTTATTATTGGTTTTTATACTGTATTTTGCGCATTTGTTGCTATTTTTATATCACGTTTAGCTACACGAAAAATGCAAATTATTCCTGCGGGATTGCAAAATGTTTATGAAGTTGTCATTTCTGGGATCTTATATATTGCTAAAGATGTAATTGGTGAACAATATGCTAGAAAGTATTTCCCTTTAGCTGGATCAATTGCTATTTTCATTTTCTTTTGCAATATGATTGGTATGATTCCTGGATTTGAAGCCCCTACTTCAAGCTGGAATTTTACACTTGTACTTGCCTTAATCGTTTTTATTTTCTATCACTTTGAAGGAATCAAAGCTCAAGGATTTTTCAAATATTTTGCTCACTTTATGGGACCTATGAAGATTTTAGCACCTCTTATGTTCCCTATTGAAATCATTTCTCATTTCTCTCGCATCATTTCTCTAACCTTTCGCCTTTTTGGTAATATTAAAGGTGATGATATGTTCTTGCTTGTTATGCTGATGCTAGTACCATGGTTTGTACCCATTGCTCCATTTATTGTCTTACTTTTTATGGGCATTTTACAAGCTTTTGTATTTATGATACTAACCTATGTTTATCTTGCCGGTGCGATCTTGGTTGATGAGGAAGGGCACTAATTCTTAATGCGCCTAGGAGTTTTTGATAGCGGATCTGGCGGACTTTCTGTTTTAAAAAGTATTTATGAAGCTAAACTCTTTTCTGATATTATCTATTATGGTGATATGGCGCGTCTACCCTATGGTAGCAAAGATAAAGAAAGTATTATTCAATTTTGTATTGAGGCACTTGAGTTTTTTAAATCTCAAAAAATAGACCTACTTATCATAGCCTGCAACACAGCATCTGCCCATGCACTTAGCACACTCCAAAAACTTGCAAGCTTTCCTGTAATTGGTGTTATAGAATCTGGCATCTTAGCTACGCAAAAAAAACTTCCTGATCTCAATTCTAAACTTCTTGTTATTGCAACAAAAGCTACTATTGCCTCTAATGAATATCAAAATCGTCTACAAGCTCTTGGCTATCGTCATATCAGTGCTATTGCCACGCCCCTTTTTGTACCCCTAGTAGAAGAAAATATTTTTGATGGTGAAATTGTGCAATCATGTATGCATCACTATTTTAAACCACTGGATTTTAACCCAGATGGGATTATTTTAGGCTGCACACATTTTCCCCTTTTATCTCAAGCTATCTCTAGCTACTTTAATAATCAAAGCCTATTAATTCATTCAGGCGAAGCTATATTAGATTATATTAAACTACACTTCCCTACATTAAAAAGCAATCACACAGAACTATCTTTTTATGCTAGTAGCGATTTACAATCCCTAAAAAACACGGCTAGATTCTGGCTTAATCTTCCCTAAAATTTCCATTCAAACACTTTCTCTTAACATTTTTGCATTATAATTTAAAAATTTACCTTAAAAACTGGGTATTCAAAGGGAAAAAATGATAACACTAAAACAAGCTCTACTTCTTGGAGAATCTGATCTTAAAAACCTTAAAGAAGAAATCATCAAAAATGCAAAAAATTCAAATTTAAATGCTTATATTTTTAACAATTCTAATACACTAGACATATCACAAGATAATGGTATTCCTATCGCTATAAAAGATAATATTAATGTTAAAAATTGGGAAGTAACCTGTGCTAGCAAGATACTAAAGGGCTATATTTCTCCTTATAATGCAAGTATTATTGATAGGATGCATGAAGCAAATTTATGTGGCTTTGGGCGTGTAAATATGGATGAATTTGCTATGGGTAGCACAACAGAATCAAGCTCTTATGGTATTACAAAAAATCCAAGAGATATATCAAGAGTGCCCGGTGGTAGTAGTGGAGGTAGCGCTGCAGCAGTAGCTGGTGGACTAGCCATAGCCGCGCTAGGTAGTGATACAGGTGGATCGATACGCCAACCTACAGCATATTGTGGGTGTGTTGGATTAAAGCCTACTTATGGATCAGTAAGTAGATATGGTCTTATTGCCTATAGTTCAAGTCTTGATCAGATTGGTCCTATTACTCAAAATGTCGAGGATTGTGCCCTGCTCTTTGATATAATCAAAGGCTATGATAAAAGAGATTCTACAAGCTCTACTTATGACCAAAAACCGACTCATCCTCATTTAAATCCATCCAAAAAGCTTAAAATTGCAGTCTTAAAAGACTGGGTTAAAAACGCAAGTATAGAAATCCAAAATACCTATGAACAAAACATTAAAACACTTCAATCATTAGGTCATACAATCATCGAAAAAACAATGCTAGATACCAAACATCATGTAGCCACCTACTATATTTTAAGTACTGCTGAAGCTAGCTCTAATCTAGCTAGATTTGATGGTGTTCGCTATGGCTTTAGAGCAGAAAGCACTAACTTAAAAGATCTTTATATTAAAACAAGATCACAGGGCTTTGGACAAGAAGTACAACGTAGAATCTTATTAGGTAGTTTTGTTCTTAGTAGTAAATATTATGATGCTTATTATCTAAAAGCTCTCAAAGCTAGGGCTATGATCAAACAACAATATGAAGAGATACTAAAAGATTGTGATCTTATATTTTCACCAGTAACACCAAAAACTGCGCCAAAATTTGGTGCATCTGCTACCCCACTAGATATGTATCTAAGTGATATTTATACTATCGGTGTTAATCTAGCTGCCCTTCCTGCACTCTCTATACCGACAGGTAAAGATTCTAATAATCTACCAATTGGTATGCAATTTATTGGGCGTGCTTTTGATGAGCAAAGTCTGCTTGATTGCGCATATGGATTAGAACGTGAACTTAATTTAGTATTCTAAAGGAGTAAAGATGAAAATCACACAAAAAGCCTTAACCTTTGAGGATATTTTACTTATCCCAGCCTACTCCGAAGTCTTGCCAAAAGAAGTCAGCTTACAATCAAAGCTTACCAAAAATATCACACTTAATATCCCGCTAATCTCTGCAGCGATGGATACAGTTACAGAACATAGAACAGCCATTGCTATGGCTAGGCTTGGTGGTATAGGCATTATTCATAAAAATATGGATATAGATTCTCAAGTTCAAGAGATTAAAAAGGTAAAAAAAAGTGAAAGTGGTATCATTACTGATCCTATCTTTATCCATGCAGATAAAACCCTCCTAGAAGCCAAAAAAATCACTGATAACTACAAAATCTCTGGAGTACCTGTTGTGGATGATCAGGGCATCTTAATTGGTATTCTCACTAATCGTGATTTGCGCTTTGAAACCAATTTAAAAAAGCCTGTCAGTGAGGTAATGACCAAAATGCCTCTTATTACCGCTCCTATAGGTACAAATTTGCAAACCGCTCGTGAAATTATGCATAAACACAGAATAGAAAAACTCCCTATCGTGGATACCAATAACAAACTTAAAGGTCTCATTACAATTAAAGATATTGAAAAACGCATTGCTTATCCAAATGCCAATAAAGATGATTTGGGGCGTTTACGAGTAGGTGGTGCTATCGGTGCTGGTGGAATAGATCGGGCTATAGCTCTATTTGAAGCAGGGGTAGATGTTTTAGTGTTAGATTCTGCTCATGGGCATTCTGCTAATATTATCAATACACTTAAAACCATCAAAAAAGAATTAAAAATTGATGTTATTGTCGGAAATATAGTAACAGCCAAAGCAGCCAATGATTTGATTGAAGCAGGGGCAGATGCGCTTAAAGTCGGTATTGGACCTGGAAGTATCTGCACCACACGAATTGTAGCAGGCGTAGGGATGCCACAGATCTCTGCGATTGAAAGTTGTGTTAGCATAGCTTCCAAATATGGTGTACCTGTGATTGCTGATGGTGGCATTAAATATTCTGGTGATGTAGCTAAAGCTCTTGCTATAGGTGCCTCAAGTGTAATGATTGGAAGTCTGCTAGCTGGTACAGAAGAATCTCCTGGCGATCTTGTACTTTATCAAGGACGTCAGTATAAAAGTTACCGAGGTATGGGAAGTATTGGTGCGATGACTAAGGGTAGCTCGGATCGCTATTTTCAAGAAGGCACGGCTCAAGATAAGCTTGTCCCAGAAGGTATAGAAGGTCGTGTTCCTTATCGTGGCAAAATTTCAGATGTTATTCACCAGTTAGTAGGGGGTCTACGTAGCTCTATGGGATATCTTGGTAGTAAAGATATCCCTACACTTTGGGAGAGGGCAGAATTTGTCGAAATTACAGCTGCAGGACTTAGAGAATCTCATGTGCATGATGTAGATATTACTAAAGAAGCTCCAAACTACCACGGCTAAGCATCTACCTAAGTAGAGATACTGAATACTTTTATTATTCAAGTTATCTCTTATTTAAATTCAAAGCTCTTAATTTGTTTTATAATATATAAAAAAATAAGGTCTAGTATGACACGTTATCTAATCTCTGCAATTATTGCTGAAAGCTGCATTATGTATGCTAGTGTACTCATTAAAATTATCAATCTACCCCCAATCTTAAGCGGTTTTTATCGAGTAGCACTTGCTCTGCCAATATTTTGCATTATCGCATATATGTATGGAGGATTAAAAGTTGGTCTTAAAAATGCAAGTTTAATGATATTAGCTGGCGTATTTTTTGGGCTAGATCTTGTATGCTTTAATACTGCATTGCACCACACAAGTGTTGCTAATGTCAATTTGCTTAGCTCTTTAGTGTGTTTTATACTTGTGCCAATTGGGGTGATCTTTTTTAAAGAAAAAATCAATTATAAATTTATTATTGGTAGCATAGTAGCAGTAGGGGGACTTTTTATGCTTTTAGGAGGACGCAGCGATGATAGTGTA
This sequence comes from Helicobacter anseris, assembly GCA_004368235.1. Classification (GTDB taxonomy): domain Bacteria; phylum Campylobacterota; class Campylobacteria; order Campylobacterales; family Helicobacteraceae; genus Helicobacter_H; species Helicobacter_H anseris_A. The sequence goes on from JXTW01000005.1 coordinate 24,543, forward strand.
GCCCATATTTCTGGCGATGCACTAGCATTTCTGGCTTGTTGTAGCTATAGCATCTTTCTTGCCTTTGTATATAGTTTTAGAAAACGATATAATGCGGTTGTGCTAATGTTTTATGCAGGTATTGGTTCAAGTATTTTATTGCTTTTAGCAGCTGGGATACTAGAAGATTTAAGACTACCTAATGATGAAAAAACCTGGATGCAAATTCTGCTAATTATGCTTTTTGGGCAGATTTTAGGGCAAGGCTTTTTTGGCTATATTATGGGCAAAATTAGCACGCAAGCCTCATCGCTAATTTTACTTATTTCCCCCATTATTGCTGCAATTATGGGATTTTTAATCCTCGGGGAAAAATTAGGCATATTTGAAATATTGGGGATTTTTATCATACTAGGTGGAACTTATATAGCAAAAAAATCTAGCTCCTAAAATATATTGGCTACTATCTTCACACAAACAGGCACGAGAAAAAAAGGAGGAATAATGAAAAAGTGGCTATTTATAGCAAGTATTCTTGCTCTATCCACTGGTATGCAAGCCAGTATTGATGGAATTTATATGCTCCCTAAAAATACTCAGGGTAAACAAAGCATTATAGAAATTTTTCAAAAAAATGGTAAATATTATGGTGTAGGATTTGCACTCAAAGATGGGCAAGAAATAACTACATTAGATTCTAAAAATCCAGACAAAAAACTACAAAATCGTCCAATTAGAGGTAGCGTATTTTTATGGCTTGAGTGCCAACAAGAAACCTGCAATGGCAAAATATATAGCTTTGATAAAGGTAAGGTATATCCAACAAAAGTATCATTGCAAGGAGAAAAATTGCAAGTTAAAATTGATGTAATGTTTGGTCCTACATTTGAATGGACAAAGCTAAATAAAGAAGAATCTGAAGCTTTTAATAACAAAAGATTAAATACAAATATACTTGATGTGAGTATGCTAAAAAACTAAGGAGGAACTTATGCAAAACCCATCAAAAAAATACGATTGTATTATCATTGGTTCTGGATTAGGTGGACTGACCTGTGGGGCAACATTAGCCAAAGAAGGCAAAAAAGTTTTGGTTTTAGAACAGCATAATCTTATTGGAGGATGTGCCACTTGTTTTAAACGCAAAGGTATGCTCATAGATGCTGGACTTCATGAGTTAGATTGGGGAAATAAAGATACAGATATGAAACACCTCATATTTAAAAGATTAGGATTGGATAAAAAGATCAAGCTTATTCCCCTACCTACTGCATGGAGTATTAGAGAATCTAAAGATAAAAATAAACAAATAACCATACCTCATAAAACTACGAAAGAAGCATTAATAAGCCTATTTCCCGATGAAAAAGATGGTATAGAAAAATATTTTAAAAAACTTAAATTTCAGGCTCGTTTAAACTATAAATTTCCTTTTGATATGGGATTTTTAGAATTTTTCTTTGCCCCATTACACACTCTTGGATTCCTAACAATTAGTGCTATTAGAAAACGAAAAGTAGGCGATATGTTAGATAAACTTATCAAAAATCCTAAGCTTAAAAAAATCCTTAATATAAATATGGTTTATTATCACAATAATCCTTATAAATTTAACTGGAATTATCACGCGATTGGACAAACTAATTACTATAATCAAGGTATGTATATTAAAGGTGGGTCACAAAAATTATCTGATTCTCTTGCAGAAATCATCACAGAAAACAATGGTGAAGTGAAAATCAATGCAGATGTTAGTCAAATACTACTCAATGAAAATAAAACAAAAGCCATTGGAGTGATTTATAAAGATAAAAAAAGTGGCGAAACCTATACGCTTTATGCAGATAAAATTGTAGCTAATTGCGATCCACGCATCGTATACAATCAACTTTTAGACAAGCCGATCCTAGATAAAGATTCTAAACTTACAAAAAATTTTACAACTGATACCTCTCTACTTTCTGTCTATATGGTTTTTGACACTAACTTGAGTGAAAAATTTCCAGATATGGATTATTCTACTTTTTTTGTAGATTCTAAATGGTTTAATGGTCAATTTAATCAACAAACAGAAAATCTACTCAATATACCTATAGAGGATAGAAGCTTTGTTTTTGTAAACTATTCTAAAATTGATCATGGACTAACCCAAAAAGATGATCGCTTCTTTGGCGTGATTACAACTTTAAGTAGTTATGATGAATGGGATCACCTTACTGAAGAAGAGTATAAAAAGAAAAAGGCTGACCTGAAAGAAAGCTTTGAAAGAAAACTAGAATCATATTACCCAAATATTATGTCTTATTGCATTCACTCTGAACTAGCCACACCAAAGACTATTGAACGCTATACACGTGCTATTAAAGGTACGATTTATGGCTATGATCAAGATACGGAAGGATTTTTTGGTAGAGGGCGCTTTTATTCTAAAAATATTAAAAACCTTTATTTTGCTTCTGCTTTTGGTTTCCCTGGAGGAGGATTTACTGGGGCAATCCTTTCTGGCTACCGCACTGCTAGAAAAATGCTAGACCCTTATTTCTATGCTAAACGCTTATCTTTATGCGTACTTTTTGGCACAGCTCTAGGCATAGGCATTACAGAAATAGTTAAGCTTATAGGAAACTAGAATATCAAAAGGTCTAAATTATTTAGACCTTTTGGCTACTCCCTTTTATAGCTAATTTAATCATACAACCCATTTAATTGCATTGTTTCACAATCTATGTATAAAAAATTTATAACTTTCTTCCTTATCAAACAACTTGGTATCAATATTACAATGCAAACCAAATTATCATCCCTCTTTAATCTTTAAATGCACTATCATGCACTCTTTATTGTTTTTTAAGCTATCTTGAAACCATCCTCATGGCTTAATTGTACATACATAATCACATATAAACTTTATTAATATTTATATGTGATTTTCTTTTATTCTACTTTAATAGCACTAAACTTAAGTTCGAAATTATTTTAACCAACAAGATAATCCTAAATAAACCTATATCCTAATTTAAAATGAAGTCTTAAAAATCTCTGATCCAATTCGAAGCATATTTGCCCCATTAGCAATAGCAATCTCATAATCCCCGCTCATTCCCATAGATAAAATACTAACATTACTCAAGCTATCATAAAGCCTTTTAGTAATTTCAAAACTTTTATTTATCTGATTTATATCTAAACTATGTGCACCCATACACATTAATCCCATTAGCTGCAAATTCTTGCAATCTTGTCTAATCTGATCACACACCTCTAAGCAACTCTCTATACTTACACCACCCTTTTGCTCTTCTTTAGCACTATTAACCTGAACTAAGATTTTTTGTATTATTCCTTTAGCACCAGCTCTAAAATCTATAGCTTTTGCTAATTCCAAACTCCCTACTGACTGAATCAAAAATGGCTTTAAATCCAAAAGCATATTAATTTTATTGCTTTGTAGATTCCCTATAAAATGCCATTGTAAAGGTAAATTAGAAAGATTTTGCATCTTTTGACCTAGATCTTGTACTTTATTTTCGCCAAAAGCACGTTGACCACAATTATACAACTCTACAATCTTATCCACTTGACTATATTTAGATACTGCTACTAACTTTACAATATGATGGCGAGAATAAGCAATGCGTGCACGCTCGATTTTTTGCAATACATAATCTAATTTATCTTTTAAAGCTGACATTCTTCTTCACTTCTTGGGGAATTATAAATATGATATTTTTTTAAAAAAGCAGAATCTATCCCATCTAAAAGCTTTTTATCTTTCAAAGAAACTAATACCTCAATACTACAATCAGTCTCCTTTGGCCATTCTCTTAAAAATCCATCTGCTATGCCCTTATTAGTTGCATCAATCATAATACAATTTTCTAGAATAAAGACATCACGCTTTGCATCTATATTATTAACTACACGCCAAATTAGCATATAAGGATTATAAAGATCATTTTTCATCTCATCTACAAATACTACTACCCCAAGATGGCTTACAAGTGGCTTTAAAGACATCAAATTAAGCTTTGTCTTCTTATCCACTCCAACCACACAAATAGGCATTTTTGTATCCTTAAAATATTGTACTACTAATCCAACTTCTGGCAATAGTTGCTTTAACCGCTTGCACAATATCTCATCATCCAAAAGCTCAAAATCCCTTTCTATAATATCACCTGTAACATCTATGCCTAGCTTTCCTCCATAGGCAAATTCCAAGCTAGCATGATCTAGTGCATCACAAATCCCCTCTGTAATGATTAAATTATCCACACTTAAACGTTCTAAAATATGCTTTCCAAAAGCTAAATAATCTCTAAAGTCTGGAGCATCCTTAGCAACAAAAATAGCATGTTTTACAAAACTCATCTGTCCAACACCAAAAAGAGCGTGCATCAACTGCTTAGCATGCCCAGGGTAATCACAATCCATACGCACAAAAATAAGATTATGAAATACTCCATTCTCTGGCATATACATATCTTGTAGTCCATGTGCTGTCTTTTTTAATAATGGCAAAAAGATTCTCTCGGTTAAATGTCCAATATACTTATCTTCTAGAGGTGGTTTACCTACTACAGTAGCAGGGAAAATGGGAGACTTTTTATGAGTAATAGCACTAACCTCTAATACAGGATAAGAATCTATTGGTGTATAAAATCCAGTATGATCACCAAATGGACCTTCTAAACGCATTTCTTTTGTATCCACCCAACCTTCAATCACAATATCCACATCACTTGGCACATATAAATCATTAGTAATGCACTTACTAACTTTCACTGCCCTTTCTCTAATAAGTCCATATAGCATTAATTCATACATACCATAAGGCAAGGGGGCTTGTCCACACCAAGTATAAAGTGCATCACCCCCAAGCGCAATACTTACAGGCATTTTCATTCCTGCTTTTTTATATTCATGAAAAAAATGCTGGGAATCTTTATGGATTTGCCAATGCAAACCTAAATGATTTTTATCATAAACCTGTAAACGATACATACCTAAATTTTTTTTATTCCCATCAAGACTCTGGGTATAAATCTGTCCCATCGTAATAAAAGCGGATGCATCTTCTGGCCAAGTAGTCAATATAGGCAAATCATATAAATTTACAGAATCTCCTAAATGGACTACCTCCTGAGAAACTGGTTTAAAAAAATGTCTTTTTCTTGGAAATACGTGGCGCAAAGATAAAATTTTTTGGAGCGTTTTTACCTTATCTCCCAATTTCTTAGGCACACCTAAATCAAGCAGTGCTTCTATTTTTTTGGCTATTTGATCACTACTTTTATTAAAAATAAGCTCCAAGCGCTTATGTGAGCCAAAAATATTCATCAATACTGGAATGTTAAAATTTTTATTTTGTTTTTTTGAAATAGGATGGGTAAATAAAAGAGCCTTGCCCCCATTTGGCTTTTTGACTTCCAAATAAGCCAAATGAGGGATTTCAAGATCAATATCTAAGTGATCATCAATCACTCTTAGTTCAGAATGCTCTGATAATAACCTAATAAGATATTGCATAATAGCTTAGAATGCTAAACCTACTGTTACTCCAACACGATTCATTGACACAGATCCGCCTGTTACAAGATCTGGTTTCTGCCAGCTTGCATCTACACCAACTGTTAAAAATGGAATCAAGGGTACATCAATCTTTATACCATAATTAATAGCATAAGTATCTTTAGCAGCAAGGCTGTAGAATGTTGACCAACTAGCACCACCATAAAGAGTAATACCTACAAATTGGATCCCCAAAACACCACCTGCTTGAAGATTTTTATAGCTATCATGCGAACCAACAACATCATATTTTACTTGCGGAGCTACTAAAAGATGAGTGCCGCCCATCCATATTCGAGCATAACCACCATAAGTAAAATTATTATTTGTATCTTGATAACCAACATTTGCACCAATTTCTGGTGAAAGAGTAAAGCCTGCCAACTCTACAGCCGAAGCACTAGAGAATACCAAAATCATACTTAATAATATCTTTTTCATTTTTCACTCCTTGATATTATATGAAGCCGCATTATAACAAAAAATTTAATTATTAATTACTAATTAAAAATAACAGATTCTGCTTTGATCTCATCACCATAAATAGGTCTTAAAGTGGCATCATAAGCTTCCTTCATAAATCCATCTTTTGTAAGCTTATCAATTTCATTATTTAGCCAATTCAATAAATTATTGTTTCCTTTTTTAACAGCTGGAGCAATCACTTCCACATCACCCAAAGCCATAATCCCTACTTTAAAGCCTTTATTTTCTTTTGCCCATGCAAAAAGTAAGGTGTTATCATGTGCCAAAGCCTTAGCACGTCCCTGCTTTAATGCTAAAAAAGCTTCAGAATTTTGCTCAAATTTTAAAAGCTTTATCTCTGGATGGTTTTTTGAAAAATAAAAGTCTGCTGTTGTGCCCTTATCAACAATTAAAACCTTACCCTCAAGTTCTTTAACATTCTTAATAATCCCATCCTTGCTCACTACACCAAGTCCTACCTTCATATAAGGCTTAGCAAAATCTACCACTCTAGCTCTTTCTTCTGTTTTTGTGAAATTTGCCATCAAAATATCTACTCTATTACTACGCAAAGCTTCTACCCTAGCAGCTGCATCTACTGGAATAAATTCAACCTTCTGAGAATCTCCTAATAAATCTTTTGCCAAACGCTTAGCAATATAAATATCAAAACCATCAAACTTGCCCTTATTATTAATATACCCAAAAGGTGCCTTATCACTAAAAACCCCGATTCTCACAACACCACGCTCTTTGATTTTATCAATCTCATTTTGCCCCTTATTATCCCCGCATCCAAATAAAAACATACTTAAACCTAATAGACTAACAACAAAAACCATTCTTATCTTATTTCTCATAAATATTCCTTTCTAATAATTACATCATATCTATGTATATAAAAACCTTCAAAACTATTATAAAATCCTTGGTAAAGTAATCCCTCTTTGACCTTGGTATTTACCATTCTTATCTTTATAGCTCATCTCACAAATTTCATCACCTTGCAAAAATAATACTTGAGCTATCCCCTCATTAGCATAAATTTTAGCAGGTAAAGTTGTAGTATTGCTAATCTCAATTGTAATATGACCTTCAAATTCCGGTTCAAATGGGGTAACATTAACAATAATCCCACATCTAGCATAAGTGGATTTCCCAAGACAAATTGCTAGCACATCCCTAGGGATTCTAAAATACTCCACGGTACGCGCTAAAGCAAATGAGTTAGCTGGCACAATACAGTATCCCTGATCCCTAGCATCAACATCCACTACATTTTTTGCATCAAATGCCTTAGGGTCTACAATACTGGAATTAACATTAGTAAAAATTTTAAACTCGTGTCCTACACGAATATCATAACCATAGCTTGATAACCCATAACTTACAATCCCCTTTCCTATTTGCTCATCACAAAAAGGTTCTATCATTCCATAATGCGTACTCATTTCTCTAATCCACTTATCTGATTTTAAACCCATAATATAAATCCTTCATTTTTTTGGTATTATACCAAATGCTAAAGCACACGCATTCCCTGATTATTAAGGATACAGAAATGAATTTAAAAGAAATTAAGGATTTGATTGAAATTTTTAACAAAAGTGAAATCTCAAAGCTGCAAATTAAACTTGATACCTTTGAAATTAAACTAGACAAAAATACAGCAAATACAGCATCTATCATTACTCAACCTATACAATCTGCAACACTACCTGCTATAGAAGCTAATACTCAATCTATTCAAGCTCCTATAGAATCCACTCAAATAGCAGCATCAAACTCATCAAATAATAGTGGTGATTTCATCCTCTCCCCAATGGTAGGAACATTTTATCACTGCCCATCTCCAGGTGCAGCCCCCTATGTAAAAGTTGGTGATACTATCAAAAAAGGTCAAACTATTGGTATTGTAGAGGCAATGAAAATTATGAATGAAATTGAGGCTGAATATGATTGTAAAATAACTGGGATTGAAGCTAGCGATGGTCAACCTGTAGAGTTTGGCTCCAAACTTATTAAAGTAGAAAAACTTTAATCTAGGTGGCTTCAATGTCAAAAAAAACTATTGAAAAAAAACAAATAAAACGTATCCTGATTGCCAACCGTGGGGAGATTGCCCTCCGCGCTATCCGTACCATTCAGGAAATGGGAAAAGAGGCTATTGCCATTTATTCAACCGCAGATAAAGATACTCATTATCTTGATGTAGCAGATTGTAAAATTTGCATCGGAGGACCAAAATCAAGCGAAAGCTATCTCAATATCCCTGCCATTATGAGTGCTGCAGAACTCTTTGATGCAGATGCCATTTTTCCTGGATATGGATTTTTAAGCGAAAATCAAAACTTTGTAGAAATCTGTACTCATCATGGAATAGAATTTATTGGTCCTAGTGCCGAGGTAATGACTTTAATGAGCGATAAATCTAAAGCTAAAGATGTTATGAAAGATGCCGGCGTGCCAGTTGTAATGGGTAGTGATGGTGCCCTAAAAAACTATCAAGAAGCTCAAGAAGTAGCTGATAAAATCGGTTATCCTATAATTATCAAGGCTGCTGCTGGGGGTGGCGGGCGTGGTATGCGCGTCGTTGAAAATCCAAGCTTATTAAAAAATCTCTATCTTGCAGCAGAATCAGAAGCCCTATCTGCCTTTGGAGATGGCACCATTTATATGGAAAAATTCATTCAAAATCCTAAGCATATTGAAGTGCAGATCTTGGCTGACAAACATGGCAATGTTATTCATGTAGGCGAACGCGACTGCTCTATGCAAAGACGCAATCAAAAACTCATAGAAGAAACTCCTGCAATAGTTTTAGATGAAAACATACGTCAAAAATTACTAGAGACTGCAGTCAAGGCTGCTAAATATATCGGTTATGTAGGTGCTGGTACATTCGAGTTTTTATTAGATGCAAATAATAAAGATTTTTATTTTATGGAAATGAATACACGTTTGCAAGTAGAGCATACAATTAGTGAAATGGTAAGTGGTCTAGACATGGTTGAATGGATGATTAGAATTGCTGAAGGCGAACAATTACCAAGTCAAGATCAAATTAATTTTAAAGGTCATGCCATTGAGTGCAGAATCACAGCCGAAGATCCTGTTAAATTCTATCCATGCCCTGGCAAAATCACTAAATGGGTAGCTCCAGGCGGTGCAAATGTTCGTATTGATACTCATGCTTATGCTGGCTATATCGTACCTATGTATTATGATTCTATGATTGGCAAACTTATAGTATGGGGTGAAAACAGAGACAAAGCCATTGCCAAAACTAGACGAGCATTGAAGGAATTCTGCATTGAAGGAATTAAAACAACTATTCCATTTCATCTTGATATGATGGCTAATCCTGACTTTAAAAAAGCAAAGATTCATACTAAATGGCTTGAAGAAAATATGGAATAGAAAATGCTTGTATTTTAGAAATATTGAAAGGAATCAATCATATGAAAATCACATCGCATAATGCAGGTACCTATCAAGTTTCTACCCAAAATACAGGGAAAAATCTGAAGAAAGATTTAAGTGCACAGAAAAAAAGTTTTCAAGATTCTTTAGTTTTAAATGCCCAAAAAAATGCTATCAACATCAAAGCAACCAATCAAGCTATTGGTGCCTTGCAAACTATGAATAAAGCATTAGGACATTTGGATGAAAAGCTGCAAACAATAATTAATACTCATGGTAGTTTACAAAACACACAAGAACAAATTCAAAAAACCCTAAATACAACCTTTAATGGAGAAAAGATTTTTGATCAAGATTTTAGTAAACTTTCTTCTAACATCAAACTTGATCCTACTAATCTTAAAAAATATGCTCAAAATATCTCTACTCAACAAGATATTTATAAACTTAGTAATGAAATCAAAAAAGAGAGAAATCAAACCAATAATGCTATTGATATTCTACAAAATGAGCTTAATAATAAATTGAAAACTGATGCCAACTATGATAAGCTAGATACGACAAAATTAAAAAATCTTGCAAATGCTCATAATACTAGCGCACTTTCCCTTAGCAGAGTTTCTGAGCTTTTAGCATAGAGATTTAAATTTTATATCTAAATGATTAATCCATATAGCACACAATATATTGATAAAACTGATATCAAGGCTATTGTGGATGCTCTTAATGCTCCCCTACTAACACAAGGTCCACTTATCGAACAATTTGAAGAAGAATTAGCTAATTTTTGCAATACAAAATATGCCCTAGCCTTCAATTCTGCCACTTCTGCACTCTATGCAGCTTATATGGCTTTTAATTTGGAAAACTCCTCGGTTATTACAACTCCTATTAGTTTCGTAGCTACCAGTAATATGCTTTTGCAAGCCAAAAGTACCCCTATATTCTGTGATATTAAACAAGATGGTAATATAGATGAAAATCTCATTTCCAATCTTATTCAAAATAATACTAAAGCAATTGTAAGCATAGATTATGCAGGCAAAAGCGTAGAAGCAGATGCAATAAAAAAAATAGCAAAAGCTCATAATCTAATTTGGATTTCTGATTCTTCACATGCTCTAGGGAGTCAATATCAAACCAAAAATATTGGTAATCTAGCTGATGCAACAATATTTAGTTTCCATCCAGTCAAACCCATTACTACACTCGAGGGTGGCGGGCTTGTATGCAATAGTCCTGAAATATACCAACGAGCAAAACTCATTCGATCCCATGGAGTAGAAAGGGGGAAATTATGGCACTATGATGTGATAGAGAGTGGTTTTAACTTTAGAATGACAGAAATACAAGCAGCTCTTGGAATATCTCAATTAAAAAAATTGCCACTTTTTTTGCAGCATAGAGAAGAAATTGCTACTTTTTATGATAAGACTTTTTGGCAAAACCCATATTTTGATACTCTACATCATCAACATAATCATCTATCCACAAACCATCTTTATGTAATTTTATTAAAACCATCTTTATGGCAAAAAAAATCTATTCTTTTTGAATATTTGCATACTCAAGGTATAGGTGTGCAAGTACACTATCGACCTATCTATCAATTTAGCTATTACAAAAAACTAGGATATAACATTACCCTAAATAATGCAGAATCTTTTTATAATGCCACTCTCTCAATTCCATGTCATCATAAAATGGATATAAAAATGGCAAAAAAATATGCTGATATTATCCTAAAAGCTTGCCAAAAACTACTTTAATCAAATTTTAACTTTCACACTTTCTCCTCTTTTCTAACAAAATTTTATCTTAATTAAAGATGTAATACTAAAAATGGAATTTTTTTTGCTTTCAATTAAATAACAAATAAGTATTTGGAGATAAAAATGCGAGTTTCAAATCAATACCATAACCCAATGCAAGAAATATTTAATGCAAAACAAGAAGCCCAAAGAGAAGCAAATCAAACAGCTACTCAAGTGCAAAATACTCAACCAATACATACAAAAAAAGAAGTTGTAGATGTTGACAAAACTTTGGAGAATACGGGTGCTACAAGGCAAACATATGGTCTTTTAGTCTTAGAGCTAATGAGTGATTCAGAATATCAAGCTTTTCAGAGAGCCACTGCTGGCATGAATGAAAGTGATAAAATTATTGCTGCACAATCGCTTTATTCTCTTACTAGTTTTTATGGAGGCAAACTTCAGGAAAAACACAATGATAAAATTCATCAAAACTCACTTAAAGCCTATCCATCTGCACATAATCAAAATTTCATCAATCGCTACAAAAATGCATTTGCTTCACAAAATCAAATTGATCTTAGCTCTTAAGCATATTTTTAGATTTTTTAATTATAATTATTATTCTGGTTTGTCAAGGTAGCTCAGCTGGTTCAGAGCGCTGGTCTCATAAGCCGGAGGTCGGGGGTTCAAGTCCCCCCCTTGACACCATCTAAATATAAATCAAACTTAATAACCCAAAATACTCATAAAACACACTACAATATTTAAATATACTTATAAAAACTTCTTATACAAACAATCAAGTCTAAAAAACACAAAAAATTATAGTTTACAGGAATTAAAAATTAAATAGTGCGGCAAAGAAGATAAAATCTAAAATACTGGCAAATTCATACAAATACTTTCAGATCCATAAAACTTTATAACAATGAAATCATACAAATTGCATCAACTCTTCAGAATAATACTTAATCAATAAATATCTGATGGCATCAAACTACAAACAACAAAACTTATTCTAAAAAATCAAGCCCCTTGTATAATCAAGAAAAGATTCTCATCAAATCATAACTAAAGGTTATTCTAATTCAATAATTAGAATCCAATTAAAAAGCCTTTCCCCTTATGAAAGGGGATTTTTTAATGAGAAACTATAGGTATCACTTCTGGTATAACAAAAGCAATAAAAGCACACATTAGACCAATAAGCACAATAAAGGCTAAAGAATACTTCAATGTAAATCTAAATAGCTCTGATTCTCTACCTACAAGACCTACAGCAGCACAAGCTACCGCTATACTTTGTGGGCTAATCATCTTACCAACAACACCACCTACTGTATTTGCAGCTAAAAATAAAATTTCAGGAATATCAAGAGCTCTAGCAGTCACTTGCTGCAAAGTGGCAAATAAAAGGTTTGAGCTAGTATCACTACCTGTTAAAAATACTCCAAGCCAACCAACAAATGGAGAGAAGAATGCAAATGCATTACCCGTATGAGCTAAAGCTAAAGCTAAAGAAGCAGAAATACCACTATAATTTGCTATATATGCAAAAGCAAGCACCAATCCTATGGTTAGGATAGCAAATTTCATCTCATTAACCGTCTCTATAAAGGTAGTAGCCGCCTCTTGCACTTTAACTCTTAAAAGTAGCATACTAATTAAAGCTGTAATGAAAATAGATGTTCCCACTGTATTAATAATAGGTAATTCAAACAATGATTTTATAGCTTTATTATCAGGAACTACTGGTTGGGTTTGATAGATTCCAGATAGTGTTTCAAAATTAATCTTAAGTGTGCTGGCATGAAGTATACCATCAGAAGCAAACAATGCTTTAAAGCTAGGCATAGTCCAAATCACAATCATAACAATTAGAATAATAAAAGGCGACCATGCTAAAATAATTTGAGAAGTACTATAAGTTTTATTACTTTTTTTATCTTCTTTTTGATCCTCTTCTTGAGCATCAAATTTAAAAATATGCTTAGGCTGCCAAAACTTTAAGAATATTGTTGTTACTGCAATAGATACTATAGCTGATGCAATATCTGGTAATTCTGGTCCTAAATAAGTAGCTGTATAATGCTGGATAATAGCAAAACTAAGACCAGCTACTAGCAATACTGGCCATGTCTCTTTAATCCCCTTAAAGCCATTCATCAAAAAAACAAGAAAAAATGGAATAAATACAGAAAGCGGGGGGAGCATCAAACCAGTCATAGCAGAAATATCAATAGCAGGAACATTAACAAGCTTTGCCATAGCAATAATAGGAATCCCAACTGCACCAAAAGCAACAGGAGCCGTATTAGCAATCATACATAGTCCAGCTGCATATAAAGGTCTAAGTCCAAGTCCAACCAAAAGAGCTGCTGTAATAGCAACAGGACCACCAAAGCCAATAGCACCCTCCAAAAAAGCTCCGAAACAAAAACCAATCAAAATAACCTGTATTCTCTGGTCAGGCGTAATGGCAATAATACTATCACGCAAGATATCAAAATATCCAGACTTAACCGAAAGTTTATAAAGAAAAATTGCAGCAATAATAATCCATGCAATTGGCCATAATCCATACAAAAATCCATAAATAAGGCTAGAGACAACCTTATCAAAGGGCATCTCATAGACAAATAAAGCAATTAAAGTTGCCAAAAGCATAGTCAAAAAACCTGCCACATAACCCTTAAGTTTAAAAAGCACTAAGCACATAAAAAATAATAAGATAGGTAAACAAGCTACCAGAGCACTAAGCCAGATATTATTTAGTGGATTATAATTTTGTATAAATTCCATAGAGACCTCTCTTTTTAGATATTGTGCGATCATAAGCAAAAAATTATACTTGAAAAATTACTTTTTATTTCAAAAAGATAAACAAAATATTATCTTTTTTTTAAAAAAATGCTACCTTTTTGGACAAAATCCTGATTTTCAAAGTAAAAATATAAAGCAGTAAAATTAAAAGACTTTGGCATTTACCTTACTTCGAAAACGTTTTGCCACTTCTTCAAATCGATTGACAAAAAACTTATTTTTTGACCCAATATAATCTACCACTTTTTGCAATTCAATATTGTTCAAATCACTAATTGCATTCATACAAGCAGCATCAAAATTACTATCATTTGTCTCTGCCATACTTTCTTCAAGTGCCTTAATATGCTCAAATACAAGCCTTTTGCTCTGCGCCTCTTCCTCTCTCCTACCAATAATTTCTTTTTTAAGATTCATAAGACGTTCCATACTTTGATTTTTTAAGAATGCCTTAGGATAGCTTTGAGTATATTCTAAAATTTCATTTACCAATTTCAACTTCTCTTCACTCTCATTATAATAAGCCCTATAAGTAGCTTCTAAAAGTTGGGGTGAGAAGTTTTTTAGAATTGCTAATTTATTTTGAGCAACCTCTCGCATCTTTGCAATTCCTTCTTCTTGAAATGATTTCTGATAAATATTAAAAAGTGTAGTCAAATTATCACATAAACTCTGGTATTTAGCCATCAAAACACTTTTTTCCTCAATAGGTAAAACCTCCAAATTCTTAGCAATCTTCTCTAGCCAAATTTCTTGATATTGATAAGTTTTTGCCATGATAATACGCTCAACAATCAAAAGTGGGATTTTTTTTATTCCACTAAAAATTAAAAATTTTAATTCCTCATAAGGATATTTCTCTATATATTTATCAATAATTCCATAAAGCGCACTAATATTATCACCCACTCCTTTAATATCCTCTTTTATCACATTTGCTATTTCTAGCAACTCTGGTATTTCTTTTGTTATATCTACAAATCCATTATCAAAAACTTCTTTTTGAAATTCCATCACTTCGCGTAAATTATGGTCTTGGTATAATTTAAGAATTTCCTCATCACTCTTATTTTCTATATCATAATTACAATTTTGCAAAAATAATTTTACCATCCGTATGGATGGTTGATAAGTTGGAATCTCATTTTCAGACTGCATAATAAGCCTCCAAAATTTTTACCATATCCTTATGTTCTTCATAATCATGTACACGCAAAATAGATGCTCCATTTTGTAAGGCTAAAGAATGTAAAATAAGAGTCGCACAAAGCGCATCTGAAGCACTTTTATTGATAATTTTCTGAATACTAGATTTTCTACTAGCTCCAACCAAAATTGGTAAGCCATAGCACTGGAAATGGGCTAAATTTTTTACTAAAGCAATGTTTTGATCCATATTTTTAGCAAAGCCAAAGCCGATATCCAAAATCACATCCTTAACACCATATCTGGCACAATCTTCAAGTTTAGCACTAAAAAAAGCATCCATACTTGCAAAAATATCTTTATATTCAGTAAGTCTTGCCATCTCTTTTGGTGTGCCTTGAGTATGCATTAAAATCAATCTCGCATTAAAACTACTGGCTAACTCAAACATCTTATGATCAACCACACCACTCACATCATTAATAATCTTAAACCCTGATTGCAAAGCTGCTTGTACAACCTTAGGATTATAGCTATCAATACTAAAATCAGTGTGATTAAAAAGTTTTGCTTCTTTAATGTAGGCAAAAATCTCTCTTAAACGTGCAAGCTCTACCTCATCTTCTATAAGATCACTGCCTGGTCGTGAACTAGCTCCACCTATATCAATGATCTCTACTCCCCCTTGTATAAGCCACTCTATATGTTTAATAGCTCTTTTTAGCTCCATTCTAGAAGCTTCATAAAAACTATCAGGCGTTATATTAACTATAGCCATAATGCTAGGCTTTGAAAAAGTATTTTTATTAAAAATATGCTCTTGTATCTTATGTCCAAGCTCCCTAAGCCCAAAAGGCTGAATCAAACATTTTTTAGCCACACGCAAAAGATCTGAAGGTCTACCAAATAAGACTCCATCATATTTTTTCTGATTTCCTAAAATACACTCTCTAGGTGTAGCAAATTCTGCATTTGCACTTAATGCCTCTTGTTTTAATATCATACATGCGCTAAATTTAAGTTCAGAAACCTTAAAAGCTATAATTTCTGATTTTTTTTTCATAATATTTAAACCAGCAAAATCACTTCCAACACCTCTAAGCTCATTTAAAATAGAATCTCTGCCCAAAGCTCTTATTTTCATCCGCGCACCTTTTGTAATATCATCAATAAAAGTGGAAGAAAAACATATTCTAAACGCTGATAGCTTGCCTGTGCCTTTAGTGCTTCATTGAAAAAATCAAGCTCACTTTCACTAAGCTTAATATCTGCGTCTTTTACAGCATAGAGCAAAGATTGTATCTGATCTCTGGCTTCTTGTATAGAAAAATCTCGTGTTTTTTTTAAAAAATCATAAACCTCTTTTAAACCCATTTTTCTTATCTCTATACCAAAAGGCAAGATCTCTAAATGCTCTCTTTGATCCTCTATAATCATTCTTGATAATATAGTAGGCAAAAACCCATTTTTATTTCTGCCTAAAAGGATAAATTCTAAACCACTTGGTGATTCTTCTAAAACCTTTAATAATGCATTTTGCGCATAGTGATTAAACTTATCTGTGGCAATAATAATTCTTTTATGACCTTCAAAACCAATAAAAGATTCTGCAATCACATTATGCGCATCATCAATTCCAAATTCTTCTTTGTAAAAAATCTTTAAATTATCCGGACTAATCCCCCTACTTAAAATATCTATCTGTGCTTGCATATCATGAGTTAGGATAATTTTATTCAAGAACAATATCTCCAAACATAGCACCAAATAATGCTTTCTCAAAAATCCTATAAAGCTGAATAAGCTTATAATCCACCATTAAATCCTTAGAATCCAACCTTAAAGTCATTTGCAAAGATTCATCAAAAATCCAAAAAAAACCCGGATTCTTTCCTAAAGCTAGCTTACCAATAGGTGTATTTGGACGCCCGATATACCAAAATAAATAATCTTTAAAACTAAGATTAAGCATATCATATACAAGTGCACAATCATGGATAGGAGCATTAGAAATAATCTCTTTAAGCAAAAATACTGGCACTAAAGGGCGAGAAGAATGAAGACCATTTAAATTTGTAGTAATATATTTTGCAAACCATTCATAGCGATCATCAGCACAAACTAAAACACTCCCTCCACTTAAGATATGGTTTATTACTCGCCAAAGTAGACTTTCCCACTCAAACCGCTCCATCTCCAACCAATCAGCATGAAGTGCAATTTTGTTATTTTCCTCTCGGATGGTCTCTAGCATCCATTCTGATAGATTAATCATTTCTCTAGCTCATATGCCTTATGCAACGATCTTACTGCCAACTCTGCATATTTAAGCTCAATAATCACAGAAACTTTAATCTCACTTGTAGAAATCATCATAATATTAATATTCTCTTGCGCAAAAGTCTTAAAAGCCCTAGAAGCAACACCTGAATGAGACTTCATTCCTACCCCCACAATTGACACTTTAGCAATCTCACAATCAAATTCGATCATTCCTACTTCACTTTCAAATCTCTTGAGGGCATTTTTAGCTTCCTCAACCTCACTTTGAGGAATAGTAAAATCTAAATCTGTCTTACCATCACGACCGATAGTTTGAACAATCATATCAATATTAATATGAGATTCTGCCAAAGCACCAAAAATTTCTGCTGCAATCCCTGGTCTATCTGCTACATCCACCATACTTACACGTGCTTGATTCTTATCTAATGCGATTCCGCTTACCACGGCTGCTTCCATAATATCCTCCTCATTGCAAATCATCGTTCCTTCATCTTTGGAAAAAGAGCTTCTTGTAACCAATGGAATTTGCCATTTCTTAGCTAGCTCTACAGATCTATTCAAAAGTACTTTAGCTCCCATTGATGCAAGCTCTAGCATCTCATCATAACTAATTTTATCAATCTTTCTTGCACTCTTTTCAATCCTTGGATCTGTAGTATATACTCCATCTACATCTGTATAAATCTCACACAAGTCTGCTCCCAATGCTCCAGCAATAGCCACGGCAGATAAATCACTGCCTCCACGACCAAGAGTAGTTACTGCTCCATTTTTATCAACTCCTTGAAATCCAGCTATTACAACAATATAGCCCTGCTTAATATAATCCTGTATCAAGCTAGTATCAATATGCTGAATTCTCGCTTTGGTATGTATACTATCTGTAATGATACCAGCAGCCCGTCCACTTAAACTAATAGCCTTGTATCCCATAGATTCTAAAGCAATGGCTAAAAGTGCACTTGTAATCCTCTCTCCTGAAGAAAGCGCCATATCCACTTCTCTTGGATTTGGCAATGCACTAAAATGATGCGTATACTCTACAAGTTTATCAGTAACTCCGCTCATAGCAGAAACTACAACAACTAAATTAGCATTCTTATGTTCTTTTGATTGGATAACGCGTTTAGCGACATTTTCAATTCTTGAACAATCCCCCATGCTTGTCCCACCATACTTTTGCACAATTAACATTATAAAAAACCTTTTTTCTTAAAATAATCTAAAACTTCGCGATAAACGCCTTTTTTAAAATGATTAATTAAAGAAAATAATTCTTCAAATTCTACAAACTTATAAGCATTAAATTCTGGATGAGCTGTAGCTAAATTGATAGCTTCATCTCTTTTTAAACGCACTAAAAAGTATTTTTGTATCTGACCATCAAAGGGATAAATCTTTTTAGAAACACTATTTGGAAAATCATAGCTTAACCATTTAGGGCACTCTGCTAAAATCTCTACCTCATCTGTCCCTATCTCTTCTTTGAGCTCACGCAATAGTGCATCTTTAGGACTTTCCCCTTCATCAATCCCTCCTTGAGGAAATTGCCAAACACCTTTAATATCACTACGTTGGGCAATAAAAAATTCACAAATATTAGGATACCGTGAAGACACTATGACAGCTGCGACATTGGGTCGATAATTTTTCTCTGACATATTTGTCCTATCATATAAATTTACTTTATTTGAATTATAGTAGATTTAACCTTAAGGTTAAATAACCTCAATTAGAATCTAAAATCTCAAATACCACTCTTAAGTAAAAAACTTCTGGTTATGTGGGTGAGATAAAATAGCTTCCATAGATCTAGAAAGTCCATCCTCGTGAATATCCTGCATCTCCCCGCCAAAAATTTCAATAGAATCTATCCTGCTAAAAAGAGCTACATCTCTATCTTTCTTATTAACCACAGCAATTTGCAAAATATATGCATAATCTATCTGTACACAAGCACCAATATTATCCATACCAAAACCGGCTTCAAAACTCATTCCTCTAGTCCCAAGACTCAAAGAATCAAAGGCATATCCAGCTACCACAAACATAGAAATGGGTTGGAAAGCATCTATAATATCTTTAGGCAACATAGGCTCAAAACTCACATGCTTTAACTCGCAAATCACACTAAAATAATGATTATTTTCTTGCAAAAGCCTTAAAATATTATAGCATTGCATATTTTGCAATTGATCATATTCGACACTCAAACCCAATTTCTTCCCCCTCATACAAGCTCCTCAAATTCTTTCAGCATTATACTTACTTCCCTCATACCAATCTCCCAAAACTTAGAATCCTCTACATCAAAACCAAACTGCTTGATTAGATCACGTGGACTTTTGCTTCCACCACTAGAAAGAAAATCTATGTATTTTTTCTTAAATTGATCTTTTTGTTTATCGCTACACTGCTTATAAAGCCCAAAAAGTGCTAGCACCAAAAGCTGACCATAACTATAAGCATAACAATAAAATGGAGAATGCACAAAATGAGGAATATAGCTCCACCACAAACCATAATTCTGTGTTAGCTCTAGGCTTTTCCCAAACATCTTAGCATTCTCTTCAAGCCAAATTTGACTAAACTCTTCACTCTTTAATTCTTGTTGATTTTCATGAATTCTACGTTCAAAGTTTGTCATTACCACCTGACGGAATAAAGTAGAGAAAATATCCTCTAATTTGGCTGCATAAATCTCTTTAAGCTCTTCTTGATTAAGCTTAGTTTTAAGATGATCAAAAAGCAGCATCTCTGCAAACACAGAAGCTGTTTCTGCCGTTGTTAATGGAGTATCATGATTGAGATAGCCTTGAATCTTAGAAAGCTCTTGGTGAATCATATGACCAAACTCATGTGCAATAGTAAAAACATCCCTACGATTACCAGTATGATTTAAAAGGACATAGGGATGAGAGCTTGGGGTGGCTCCATGACTAAAAGCTCCTCCCCTCTTTCCATCTCTTGGATGGGAATCAATCCAACCATTTTTAATAGCCTTAGCTGCTATATTTAAAAACTCTGGACAAAAATCTTTAAAGCAGGCAAGCACCATTTTAAGTCCATCTGCATAACTAATATAAAATGAGGGTTTTGGTTCCGTTTCATTTAAAATTGTTTTTTTATTTTTTTTGGGCTTTTTTTCTTTATAAAAAATTGGTGCATAGCGATCATAATCTTTAAGCTCATAACCTAAAATTTTAGATTTTAATTCATAATAGTGATGCACCAAAGTCATATTATTATTTACCACATTAATAAGGCTATCCACACTCTTTTGTGAGATATGATTGCTTAAATGGCGAAAAGATTCTGCTTTTTGATACCCTCTAAGTTCTTTTGTGATCTGTAAGTCCTTTTTCACCATATTAAAAATATAGGTTAAAAGCATTTGATTTTTCTGAAGCTGATTGCTAAATTTTTTTTGGGCTTTTTTGCGAAGCTCTCTATCTGGATGATGCAAAAGTGCAAGAATCTCCTCTTCACTTTTCTCCTCACCCTTAAATTTTATTTTTAGCTTTGAGAAAAACTCATCAAAAAGTCGACTAAAAGCATCAATACCCACAGGAGAAGTTTTTAGCAAAATTTTTTCTTCTGAAAGACTTAATTGATGCCTTTTTTTATCTCTTAACTTTTCAAGATAGTAAGCATATTTTTGAGTACCTCTTATCATTTTGTCTTGTATTTTTTCATCAAGAGAACAAAACTCCAAATCTAAGAATAATAAATGCTCACTTACCTCATTAGCGCGCATTTCTACACTAGCATAAAAGCTCCCATACTCACTATTACTAGCAAAACGCAAAAATGCATAAGTTACAACACGCCCTACTTCCTCTAGAATCTTTTCATATTCACTTAAAGGCTTTTCTAGTTTATCTATATGATTTATAAGTTTACCCTTATATTTTTTTTCAAAGCTAAGCGCTTGCTTTAACACTGATACTAACCTCTTATCTGCATCCTTATCATTCTTGCATAATGCTTTTAAATCCCAGTGATGCTGTAATTCATTCATTATCTTTCTCCTTTAATGCATGCTCTACAAGGCATTTAGATATCTCTTTATAGGTATTAATACTAGAAATTTTAAATGACCTCAAATCTTCTTCTTGCGGTATAGAATCTACTTTAACAATTATATCTAGCTTTGGGGCTATTTCTAACACAGTTTGACAAATCAAACGTGTACTAGCCCAATCATCAATGGCTACAATCAAACATTTAGCCTCATTAAAGCGAAATTTTTCTAAAAATCCTTTTTGGGTAATATTACCAAAAACAACTCGATCTCTATTCTTTTCTCCAAGCTCTACTCGGGAAATATCATACTCCATTGCCACATAATCCACTCCTCTTCTTTTTAAATCTTCTACTACCTGCTGACCAAAACTCCCATATCCTGCTACTACTATATGATTTAAAAGGGGAATATGCACTTGCAAATCTTCTTTAAGAATAGGATTTTTGGAGCTTTTTCTCAAAAAATAATCTGTAATTGTGCTTAAGTTTTTTAAAATAAAAGGTGTAGCCACCATTGAAAAAATCACCATCAAAACTAAAAATTGATGCACATCCTCGCTTAAAAAATGAATAATTCCTTTTTCCTGTAAATAAAAAAATATACCCCTATGTAGCTCTGTGCTAAAAATATTTGCACCTGCAGCACTCACAAAAATTGCAAAGGAAAATTCCCCGATTTGACAAAGAGAAAGAGCTATTTTTAAAGCATTTTGCTCACTTCTAAAAAATCTCAAAATCATATACACAAAAAGAGTTTTAATCACCATTACAAAAAATAACAACAAAATCACGCTAAAAAAATTAGCAAATAAAAACTTTAAATCTACCTGCATACCAACTGTAATAAAAAATAAAGCCAAAAAAATATCTCTGAAATGAGATAAATCAGATTCGATGCGATATTTAAAACGTGATTTTGAAATAATCATCCCTGCACAAAATGCTCCAAGACTCATAGAAAATCCAAAATAACTTGATAGGGCTGCTGATCCAAGGACAATCAAAAGTACTACAGCCATAAAAATCTCATCTATCTTACTTTTAGCTGCCCAACGTAAAAATCTTGATGTCAATCTCTTACCGGGCAAAAGCAAAATAATAAGCACTAAAACTCCAGATATAAGCGTCTTTAAAAGGAGACTAGATAAACTCAAATCTTTATTGCTTACTAAAGCCAAAATAATCAAAATAGGAATAACAGCAATATCCTGCATAATTAAAATTCCTAAAATACTACGCCCATGCACACTTTCTAGCTGCTTTTTCTCATCAAAATATTTTAAAACAATAGCAGTAGATGAGAGTGAAAAACTCATACCAGCCACAAGACTAAGCACAGATGAAAGACCAAATACAAAATGGCATAGAATAAAAAAGATCAAAGAAACACCAACTACTTGCAAGATCCCAAAAACTAATACCTCTTGCTTCATAGCTCGCAAACGATCAAAGCTAAACTCAAGCCCAATCATAAACATCAAAAATACAATCCCAAACTCGGCTATCTCGCTTAAAATTTCTGAATGCCCAAAATGAAAGAAATAGGCAATAAATATTCCTGTAACAATATATCCAATAATAACGGGAATCTGAAAATAATTTAAAATCAGATTAAAAATAATAGACATAAAAAGTCCGACAAGAATAATCCACAATAAATGCTCGATGTCTCACCTCTTAAAAATCTAATAAAACTGGGAAAATAACCAAATCTTTGTATAATCTAGCATTATAAAATCTAAACAAAAATAAAAAATTAATTTTTACCTAAAAATAAAATTTGAAATCTAAAACTTTAAAATCGTCTAAAAAGGGGTGGTTTTTATGGAATCTGATAATGCTGTTTATGATTTAACATTAGAGATTCTCACCCAATTGCGCACAGATGCCAAAAACTTCGATGAGCTCAATCATGATATCTCTAAAAATTTGTTAGCTGTTTTACAAACTCAAAAAGTTAATATTGACCTACAAGCAGAAACAATTCGTCGTTGTATTAATGACTTTTATTATAAGAATGGATTTCATATATTAC
Source organism: Helicobacter anseris (assembly GCA_004368235.1). GTDB lineage: Bacteria > Campylobacterota > Campylobacteria > Campylobacterales > Helicobacteraceae > Helicobacter_H > Helicobacter_H anseris_A. Next base: position 48,054 of record JXTW01000005.1, read on the forward strand.
TTATTTTTCAAAAAGATAATATACTAAAACTTATCCCCACTTTGCGTGATAGTAACAATAATTTTTATATCGATTTTCTGCTTGAGTGGATTAAGGCTAACTTTGATCCAAGACAAAAGCTTAATAAAGAAATACTTCAAACCATCTTTAACTACGCTAAACAAAATCTGATACAAGATGATCTTTTATGTCGTGATATCACTCGCCATGCAATAAAAAAATTTTTTAACTTCGATACACGTGATAGCCTATTTTTTAAAAACCTAGACTTCCATGTTAAAAAGTTTGATTATGATTTTGTACAAATCAATGAAGAACTACGTAGAATAAGAAAACTCGATTCTTCTATTCTTTTAAGCGAAGCTGATCGCAGTTATATTTCCTATCTTCTTAGACAAACTCCTCTTAAAAATATGCTCTCTACAATTGCAAGTGATATCCTAAAGCATAAAATCAATTTTAAAAATATTAATCAAGAAAATTTTTATCAAGATTTTTTACATCTTATCGTACAAGATTTTAGAATAAAAATTGGCAAAATATTAGGCAATTCTGTAGCTAGCCTCAATCAAACTTGTTTTGCAGAAGAATATGTTCGTGGTCATAAAAAAATAGCCTTTAGTAGCCTTGCTCATCTAGTCTTGCAAGCTAATTATTACCACACTTATGATGTAAGTACTATTGTTACCAAATATGTTAATAAAATTCCAATTAATAACCCAAAGTTTAAAAAACCTGATCAATTTTTTTATAGCATACAAGATTTTGATAATATTTGTAATGAATATTTCCAAGTCCAAGAATCTATCCAAGCTATCGAACATAAATTACAAAAAATAGAACATCAAATTGATGAAAAAACAAATCAAATCTACAAAATCCAACAAGAAATGAAAACAAAAGATACAATTTTGCAAAATTTAAATAATGCCTACGAATCTAAAAAGGAAATAGCAAAAAATATAGATATTGATGATAAAATCAATCAAGAAGCCACCAATATTGCTATAGCAAACTTTATTAGTGAGCAGAAATTTATACTTGAAGATTTAGAGAAAATGGCAAAACATATCGAGACTATCAATACTGAAAAAGTTACTCTTAATGAAGAAAAAAACACTCTTATCCAAGAAATACAAAAAATACAACTTGCCTCCCAAACTCAAGACAAAAATTTTGATCTCTTAGCTCAAAGTCTAGGGGACATTATCGTACAAAATGAAATTTAAAATGCGCTATAAAAAACTATCTCTTATCATAAAACCCCAAACAAAAACTCTACTCTTAATAATCATTATTGGCTTTATGCTTACTTGCTTACTCTCTTTTATTGCCATTAATGCGCTTAAATATGAGTATGATTCCAACTTTACTATCCATTTGAAAGAAATTCAAGTTTTAAGAAACGCTCAAGATCTCTATACATTTAAGCCATCTAATAATGCAAGTAAGCAAATACGCGAAATTTTACAAAAAACCCTCAATCAAGATTCCCCAGATCATTTCTTTTTTACCCTTCATAATCTCTATCAAAAAATCTTTCTACCCAAATCCTATGAAAAGCTTCAAAATCTCTATCACACTCAAGATAAGATCATTCAACAATTTTATATACACTCTCAAGAGCTAGATAAACTTCTTGACCAAAATAAAGCCCAAAATCATTCAGAGCTTGAACAAAAAATTAAACAGACTCGACTGCTCATTTCTGCAATTATTGATATACGTTTACAAACTGCCTCTAGTCAAAGTCAGACCATTGATTCTATATATGAAGCCACTTGTGTAGTTTTGTTTATCTTTATTATGATTATATTACTTTCCATTGTTTTTCTTGCCCAAAGCGTTCTATCTTCACTAGATCTACATGAAAAAGAACTAAAACAAACCATCAAAGATAAAACACTAGAGCTAGAGACTATCAATAAAAACTTAGAAAAAACCATTCACGATGAAGTAGAATCTTCTCGTCAAAAAGATCGAATTATGTATCAGCAAGACCGCCTAGCTTCTATGGGTGAAATGATACAAAATATTGCTCACCAATGGCGTCAACCACTAAACTCTCTAATGATCATTATACAAAGCTTTAAAATTAAATTTTATAACCAAAAATTAGATTCTAGTTTTATTGACTCACAAACTGAATACGGACTAAAAATTGCTAAAAATATGTCAGAAACTATTGAAAATTTTCGTCATTTCTTCCAGCCAAATAAATTAAAAGAGCCCTTTTGGCTTAAAGAATCTATTCTAGATTCGATTAAACTTATTGAATTTGTCCTAAAACAAAATAACATTCAGGTTTTAACAACTTTTCACTGCGACTATAAAATACATGGTTATAAAAATGCATTTTCTCAAGTGATTTTAAATCTTTTAAAAAATGCTCAAGATGCAATGATTGAAAGGCAGATTAAAGAGGGGGTATGTGAAATTATTTTAGAAGAAAAATATGATAAAATTAGCATCAGCCTAAAAGATAATGCTGGTGGTATCAAAGAAAAAAGATTTGATAAGATCTTTGAACCATACTTTACAACCAAGCATAAGTCTGTGGGTACAGGGATTGGGCTTTTTATGACCAAAGAAATTATAGAAAAGCAGATGCAAGGTAGCATCCATAGCACAAATGTACATTGGCAATATAAAAATCATAAATTTTATGGTGCAATGTTTATAATAGAATTACCCCATCCAAAATTTAAAACTACAGAGGATATTAATGGAAAAATATGATAAGCTAAAAGATCTTACCATCCTTTATGCCGAGGATGATGCAGACACACAACGCCTCACAACTATGATTTTAGAAGATTATGTAGGACGATTAATCTTAGCTAAAAATGGGCAAGAAGCTCTTAAGCTTTTTCAAACCTATAATATTGATCTAATTCTTACAGATATTCTAATGCCCAAAATGAATGGTATTGAGTTTATCCGTCAAATACGTGATAGCGAACAAAACTCTACCTGCCCTGTTATCATCACAACTGCACATACAGAAGTACCTTATCTACTGGATGCAATTTCTTTAAAAGTAGATGGCTATATTTTAAAGCCGATAGATGTTGATGAGATGCTTACTTCCTTGCAACGCGCTATTCTACCTAAAATTCAAGCCCAAGAGATCGAATCACAAGATCTCCTTATTCGTGCCATTTCCGCCTTTATTGGTGGAAAAAAGATAGAAATAATTAAATTTTTACTTGAGCATTGCGATAAAGATGGCATCTATTATGGATCTTATGAGGATATCATCTCTAATATCAACGTCTCAAAACCCACAATTGTTAAAACCTTCAAACAGCTTATTGATGTAGGATTATTAGTTAAAATTAAAAATAAAGTCTATAAAATTCATCCAAATGTTAATGTGCGTGACGAATAAGTCGCGCTAAACCCTTGACATTACACTTAAGATTCTATAAAATAGCAGCATACACCGTATAGTAACAGCTACTTCACTTAATCTCTTTAACTTAAGGAATCAAATTAAATGGCAAACGATAAACGTACGCATACACCTGTAGAAGGTTATAAAATCGAGGAGCTTCGCACCTATAAGTTAGATAAACTTCTCAAAATCTCTCAAGATCTTAGTATTGAAAATCCTCAAGAATACAAACGTCAAGACCTTATTTTTGAAATCTTGAAAGCTCAAGTATCTCAAGGTGGTTACATTCTTTTGACAGGTATCTTAGAAATAACAAATGAAGGATATGGTTTTTTACGTGGTATTGATGAAAATTTTGCTGATAGTCAAAATGATACCTATGTAAGCCAATCTCAAATCAAAAAATTTGCTCTAAGAAATGGAGATATTGTCACTGGTCAAGTCCGTCCGCCTAAAGACCAAGAACGCTACTATGCACTTTTAAAGATTGAGGCATTAAACTATCTCCCTTTAGAAGAGGTAAAAAATCGCCCTCTTTTTGATAATCTCACACCCCTATTTCCAAATGAGCGTCTTATTTTAGAATATGATCCTATTAAAGTTACAGGTCGTATGCTTGATTTATTTAGCCCTATAGGCAAGGGACAACGTGCACTAATAGTAGCTCCACCGCGCACAGGAAAGACTGAACTGATGAAAGAACTAGCTCATGGTATCACGCAAAATCATCCTGAAGTCAAGCTCATTGTTCTATTAGTCGATGAGCGTCCAGAAGAAGTTACAGATATGCAAAGAAGCGTAAAAGGTGCTGTCTATAGTTCTACTTTTGATCTTCCTGCACATAATCATATCCGCGTAGCCGAGCTTGTCTTAGAACGTGCTAAGCGCCATGTAGAAATGGGTGAAGATGTTGTTATCTTGCTTGATTCTATCACACGCCTAGCTCGTGCTTACAATGCCATCACTCCTAGTTCTGGAAAGGTTTTAAGTGGTGGTGTAGATGCTAATGCCCTCCATAAACCAAAACGCTTTTTTGGTGCAGCAAGAAATATTGAAAATGGCGGCAGTCTGACAATTATTGCCACTGCACTAATTGAAACAGGATCTAGAATGGATGAAGTAATTTTTGAGGAATTTAAAGGCACTGGAAATAGCGAAATAGTTCTAGCACGCAATATCGCTGACCGAAGAATCTATCCTGCTTTTGATATTTTAAAATCTGGCACAAGAAAAGATGATATCTTACTTGGAGTAGAAAAACTTACAAAAGTATGGATGCTAAGAAATGTAATGCAGCAAATGGATGATATAGAAGCCTTAAGTTTTATTTACTCAAAAATGCAGAAAACAAAAGATAACGAAGAGTTTTTAAATCTTATGAATGAAAAAGACTAAATTAATCATTTTTTAAACCACTTATTGCAAGCTCTCTTAGCTTGGTATTAACTAGTGCGGTATATGCAGATCCTACTATTAC
>JXTW01000005.1:53615-87939 GCA_004368235.1 Helicobacter anseris
GCTTTAATCAAAAATAGCAATACTGGTGATAAAGCCTATTTTTGAAATTTATTAAAACTCTCTTTAAAAAAGTAAAGATTTACTTATAATTTTTATAATTTATTTACACAAACTATAAAAAAGGATAAAAATGAAAATCGTTCTACTTGATGCAATGACACTTGGTGATGTAGATTTATCATCTTTCAACTTACTTGGAGATTTTCAAGCATATGCAACTACACAGCCACAAGAAGTTTTAGATAGAATCAAAAATGCACATATTGTCTTAACCAACAAAGTAGTCCTTAATCGTGATACCCTGCAACAAGCCAAAAATCTCAAACTCATTGCCATTACTGCTACTGGCACTAATATTATAGATATGGATGCAGCAAAAGAGTTAAATATCGAAGTTAAAAATGTAGCTGGCTACTCTACAAAAAGCGTAGCTCAACATACTTTAACTATGGCGCTTATGCTTCTTTCCCAAATCACTTATTATGATTCTTATTGCAAAAAAGGTGCTTGGGCACAAAGTAAAATATTTACCCATATTGCTGGTGGGCTAAATGGCATAGAAAACAAGTCTTGGGGTATTATTGGGCTAGGAGAAATTGGAAGGGAAGTAGCAAGACTAGCAAGCGCATTTGGTGCGCAAGTCAGCTACACCTCTATTAGCGGGAATGCTCAAAATACAATCTACAAAATCAAAGATCTTCAAACCCTACTAAAAGAAAGTGATATTATCTCTATTCATTCTCCACTAACACCAAAAACCCATAATCTCATCACTAAAAATGAGTTAGCCCTGCTAAAAGATAAAGCCATTTTGATTAATTCTGGACGCGGTGGAATTGTCAATGAAAATGATCTAGCCAATGAACTTAAAAAAAGAGTGCTTTATTTTGGTAGCGATGTGCTAGAAATTGAACCAATGACAATAAATCACCCTTTCTTAAATCCAGAAATACAGGATAAAATCCTTCTAACTCCTCATATTGCTTGGGCTTATGGAGAATCTAAAAGCACATTGATTAAAAAAGTCTATGAGAATATCAAAAACTTTATACAACAAGCTTAGTCAACCAAAAAGTGAGGGGGCTAATTTAGGATCTCATAATATAACTCTATAATCTCTGAAGCATTTTTTGATTTTTTTATAGATCTATCTATACACTTTAAATCTTTAATAGCCATACCCTCTATCAAGTCCAAATCATCAATTTGGGCTTTTGCAATACTCCTTAACATAACTCCACGATAATATTTAGCAAAATGACTAAGTTTTTTACCATTTTTTAAAAATACTGGTCGTAAAACCCTACCTCTACTCTCATAGCTTTTTATATAGATCTCGGCACGCAAATCCAATATATCCTCTTGTCCAAACTCTTCATCAAGCGCTTCTTTAAGCTTGCTATATAAAAGGGAAATGCCTAAATTTTTATTTTTATAATTCTGATTAAATTTATAAAATGGCAGCACACTGCGCGCACTAACTGCACCAAAAAGATTACTAAAAATATAAACCCTTTGATATAAAAACTCTTGGGCACTCAACTCTAAATGATCAAAACTTAACACATCATAGGCTACTCCATTATAAAGCCTGATTGCTTGCATACACTCTGAATCTAAAATCTTTGTGCATAACTCAAGAATATCTAAATCTATCTTCTTGCTACCAAAAAGTTTACAAATCTCAAAATCATCACCTTGTTTCAAAAACTCTAAATAAGATTTCAAAAATTCTTGAATAATCCTATAGCCTATGAGCGATTCTAATTGTAGCTTTTGATCTGCATTCTGAATATGAGGTTTGTGCTTCCCCTCACTTGGACTAAAAAAGATTTTCATATGTATTCCTAATTTATCGAGGCTTATTTTCTCTATGGATATTTTGGTATGATTATACAAATTTTATATAAGGATATTGCGTGAAGAAATCTCTATTTATCTCAATAGCATATCTCCTCATTATCGGTGTTGGCATTGGTGCTATTATGGCTACTGGAGCTATTAGTGCACCTGTTATTTTTAATTCAGATTCTATTATCCCAGAACTTGGTATCACAAAGTTTGATATGGGGCAAATTATGAGTGCTATTTTTTCTCGTCTCAATATCTTTTTAAATATCATTGCTATAATCATTCTAGTTTATGAACTTTTAAATTTTAATCTAAATAATAAAAAGGATTATTTTGCACTCTTTATTAATGCCATTAATGTGATTTTAATCTTTCTTTTTACCTTTTATTATACTGGGGCTATCCTAGCTGCACAAGCACAAGGTGCTGCAGCCACAGCTACACCAGAATTTGATTCCTTGCATCATCAAAGCGAACTAGTTTTTAAAACCTTACTTATAATGCTTAGTGTTAGTTTTGTTTGGAATGCTATCAAACTCTATCAAAGCAATAAAACTTCAACCAAAAAGAGTAAATAATGAAAAAAATACCTGTTGGCATTGTTGGCATTAGTGGTTATACGGGGGCTGAACTCCTTAAAATACTAAGCCTACATCCCTTATTTGAGATTGTATATATAGCCAACTCTAGCGGACAAGGAGAATTGACAAATCTACATCCCAAGCTAAAAGATGTTTATAAAATTTTAAAATCTCAAGAACCTACAATTAAAAAAGCTGATCCCATAGAAGCAAGCTCAATTTGTGAGCTACTTTTTTTAGCCCTACCTCACCAAGAAAGTATGAAATTTGCTAAACAAGCATTACAAAATCCAAAAATTAGAATTATCGATCTTTCAGCCGATTACCGCCTAGAAGCACATAATTATGCTAAAAATTATTGTCAGCACGAGGATCTAGAAAATCTAAAATCTGCTATTTATGGTCTTACAGAATTTAATGGCAAAAAACTTAAAGATGCTCGCCTAGTAGCTAATCCCGGATGTTATCCTACTGCAAGTTTATTGGCTCTATTACCTTTTATTGAATTGGTTAACTCTAATGTCTTTATCGATGCTAAAAGCGGGGTAAGCGGTGCTGGCAAAAAACTCACTGACAATACTCACTATCCTCATATCAATGAAAATATTTTTGCCTATTCTCCACTAAAACACCGCCACCAAATAGAAATTTTTGAAAAATGTCAACAATTCTTAGACCATCAAAATCTAAGTCCTTATAATGGGATTCACAAGCCTTGCCCACAAATTCATTTCATCCCCCATCTCACTCCCCTAACCCAGGGTATGTTAGTTAGCATCTTTGCTACACTTAAAGTTGAGCTTGATCCTATTTTGCATTTAAAAAAGTTTTATCAAGACTCTCCATTTGTCAGAATCTGCGAAACCCCAGTTGATGTACTAAGTGTACGAGGGAGTAATTTTTGTGATATCTATGCAGCTATGAGTGGAAAAGATATTTATATTTCTAGTAGTATTGATAATCTTTTGCGTGGAGCTAGTGCTCAAGCCGTAGTTAATGCCAACTTAATGTATGGATATAGTCCTTATCTTGGTATCCCTCTTTTTAGTTAATGCAAAAATTAAAACAAGTTAAAGATGGTGCACTTTTTATAGCTGATGCACACTTTCTACCTGATCAAGAAAGTGCTTTTATTTTTTTTAATAATCTAATTAGAAATCCGCCTAGCCAACTCTTTTTAATGGGTGATATTTTTCATCTCTTAATTGGTCATATCCCCTCATCGCTCAAAGCTCATAAAACTTTGCTTATGCTACTTAACACCTTAAGTGAAAAATGTGAAATTTTCTATTTTGAAGGCAATCACGACTTTAGTCTACCCCCCTCTAGTCTGCCAAAGATAAAAATTTATCCTAGAGCAGTGCAGCCAGTAGTTTTTAAGATTTTAGATTCTCAAATACTTCTAGCACATGGTGATTTATATCTTGAAAAAAGCTATGAGATATATATCCAAACTATGAATGCCTCGCCTATACTTAGTATCTTAAAATTACTTGATATTCTCACTCTTGGTAAACTTTATAATAAAATAGCCAAAAAAGTCGCTGCAAAACCTATCAGACACTTACAAAATACAACAAACTTTGGAGATAAACGCAAAGCTCTATATGCTAAAAATCAAAAACTAGAATCTATAGCAGCTATTATTGAAGGGCATTTTCATATAAATCTAGCCACAGATTTTAAGCTTTCTTTATCTAACTCATCTACCCTTTATCTAGCTATCCCATCCTATCATTGCGACCATAAAGGCTTGCAATGCGTATTCAAGGGTTCTTATATAGAATTTTTTACCCCATTTTTAAGATAAATCATTGTAAAATACTAACAAACAAATAAAGTAGGTGAGTATGGATGAGATGCAAGAAATACTAGAAGATTTTCTAATAGAAGCTTTTGAACTAATAGAACAATTAGACTTAGATTTAATTGAATTAGAACATAATCCAAATGATATTGAACTTCTAAATAAAATATTTCGTGTAGCCCATACCATCAAAGGATCAAGCTCGTTTTTAGGTTTTGATACCCTAACTCATCTCACCCATAATATGGAGGATGTGCTCAACAAAGCGCGTCATAAAGAAATTATCATTACTCCTGATATTATGGATATAATTTTACGCTCAACTTCTTTGATGAAGGAATTACTAATACATATCAAAGAATATCAAAATGATCAAAGCGATCAAGATATAGAATCTTGTGTACAAGATCTTCAAAAAATCAGTACTCAAAAAAAAGATACCAGTCTGAAAAGTAAAAAATCTACTAAACCAACCAAGGGAAAAAACAAAAAAAATGCACAAAATGAAGACCTAGATGAAGAAATCGCTCGCCTTTTAGCATGGCGTCAAGAGCAAGATCGACAAAAAAGAGCTGATAAAAAAGCTAAACAACAAAACCAACTCAACCAAAATATCGATTCTACAAATAAAACTATTACAATGACAAATAAAGAAAAAGCAACTAGCGATCCAACTGTGCGTGTCGATGTCAAAAGACTAGATAATCTAATGAATCTAATTGGCGAGCTTGTGCTTGGCAAAAATCGCCTATTGCGAATCTATAAAGCAATAGAGGAGCGTTGTGATATAGATCAGCTTTTAGAAGAATTTAATCAAGTAGTCTCCTCTATATCTATGGTTACAACAGATTTGCAACTTGCTGTCATGAAAACAAGAATGCTTCCTATAGGTAAAGTTTTTAGCAAAATCCCTAGAATGGTCAGAGAGCTATCACGTGAACTGAATAAAGAAATCGAGCTCATTATAGAAGGTGAAGAAACTGAACTTGATAAATCTATCATAGAAGAAATAGGAGATCCTTTAGTACATATCATCCGGAATTCTTGTGATCATGGTATTGAAAATCCAGATATACGCAAAGAAAAAGGCAAAGCTCCAATAGGCACTATCAAGCTAAGTGCTTATAATGAAGGAAATCATATTGTAATAAGCATACAAGATGATGGCAAAGGATTAGATGCTAATATGCTTAAAACAAAAGCTATAGAGAAAAATATCATTACTCAAGAAGAAGCAGATATGATGAGTGAAAAAGAAGCCTATAATCTTATATTTAAGCCTGGTTTCTCTACAGCTGCATCCATTACAAATGTATCTGGCAGGGGTGTGGGAATGGATGTTGTAAGGGCTAATATAGAGCAACTCAATGGAATTATCGAAATAGATTCTAAGCCCTCTGTTGGAATGATTTTAAAACTTAAAATCCCTCTCACTCTAGCCATTATACAAACCCTTGTAGTCGCAGCACAGGCAGAAAACTATGCTATCCCTCTATCTTCTGTGCTTGAAACTGTTCATATTTCTCATAATGATATCTACTCGATTGATGGTAAGAGTGTTTTACATTTAAGAGATGAGGTTTTAAGCTTAGTGCATCTTAGTGATATTTTTGAAGTACCAAAAACCATCAAAACTAATCAACAAGCCTATGTTGTCATCATAGGTCTAGGCAATCAAAAAATAGGTATTATTGTTGATGAGCTTATTGGGCAAGAAGAAATTGTTATTAAATCCCTTGGCTATTATCTCAAAGGGACTGCTGGTATTGCTGGAGCGAGCGTGCGCGGTGATGGAAAAGTCATACTCATCATAGATATAGGCACGATGATTGAAATGGCAAAAGAAGTTAAAGCAAATTTTCATCAGATTCTAGATAATCAAAATACAAAAACAAAAACTAGTGATTATCAAATCCTCATTGTTGATGATAGCCAAACAGACAGAGCTCTTATTAAAAAACTTTTAGCACCTTTAAAAATCACAATTTATGAGGCAAGCAATGGTATTGAAGCCCTAGAGATGCTAAAATCTAATGAGAATATTTTAGATGGTATTTTAATTGATATAGAGATGCCAAAAATGGATGGATATACACTAAGCAGAGAAATTAAAAAAATACATAAATTTAAAAATATACCAATTATTGCCCTAACTTCGAAAAATACAAAAAGCGATAGGATGCGTGGTATAGAATCTGGTATTAACGAATACCTCACCAAGCCCTGCACACAAGAATATCTTATAAAAATGGTATGTCAACATATTCACCTACCTCAACACCTTATTCAACCCTAAAAGCAGGAGATAAGCATGAATGCTGATAAACTCAAAGAAGTCTTTGCTAGCCAAAAAACTACACAAAAACAAGAGCAAAAACCACAAGAAGAATTGCAAGTTATTGGCTTTAAGTTAGGAGATGAGGAATTTGCTATCCCTATTCTTAATATCCTAGAAATTGTAAAGCCCATAGAATATACACGCATTCCACGTACACCAGATTATGTACTAGGGGTTTTTAATCTTAGAGGTAATGTATTTCCTCTTATTGATTTGCGTCTCAAATTTAAAATATCTGCTTCAAAAATAGATAAACATACTTGCTATATTATCATCAAATATGAAGATAAAATTGCTGGTTTTGTTATTGATTCTTTAAGTGAAGCAATGAGATTTAAACTATCAGAGATTAATGATATCCCAGATAATATCAATGGACAAGAAGATCTAATGCAAGGAGTAGCTAAAAAAGAAAATAGAATTATTACCATACTAAAAGTAGAAAATCTCTTGAGAAAAACATTTTGATGCGCTTTATTATCTTTCTTTTTATTACCTCATTGATTGCTTATCTTGCTTATATTCAAGTGCCTGTAATACCACAATTTACCTATGAAAAAGAAACCCTAAAAAATATCAATCACCCAATCCAAACTAATAACTCTACTCCAATAAGCCAACCCCTTATCCTCCCAAAACCAGATGTAAATAATACCCACTCAAGCTCTCTAGCTCTTCTTAGCAAAAATAATCATAAAGCCGATTTTTTAGTCGCTTACTTTGGTGGCAGCAGAGAAGGGGCTAGGGATGTGCAAATTTATGGCAATATCATCAGCATAGATACTCAAAATCAAAAAATAGCTAGCTCTGATGCTTTTTCTATCCTATCACCTCAAAAACTTTCCTTAGATTCAGGTGAACTGATCAAAAAACTTGGCAATCCTCTTTTAGTAAGACAAGCTAACTCTTTATATCTTTTTATCACTGCTACAAGCTTTGGTGGTTGGGCAAATAGCAAGCTTTATCATTATGAAATTACTTGGGAAAAAGAGCATTTAAAACTAATATTTAAAGGCAGACTTCATACTTCACCTTTTATCAACCTTAGTACATTAGTACGCACTAATGTACTAAATCTGCAAGATGGATACTATCTTTTACCAGCCTACCATGAGCTTGCAAAAAAATATCCTATTATTATCCTTTTTAATCATGACAAAATTAGTTATATTATGCGCCCTACACTCAAAAACACTCTTCTTCAACCCTCAATCGCTCCCATAAATGAAGACTCCTATCTACTAGCTTATCGATCATATGGGCGTGATCACACACTTTTTATGCAAACGTGTATAAAAACTAGCTGCCAGAATCTAAAAGCTAGTAATTTACAAAACGATGATAATTCTTTAAATCTCATCTCATTTGATAATCAAATCTATCTCATCCATAATGCCAAAGCCTCAAATTCAAATCGTGCCCTACTCAAACTTTCAAAATTACAAGATAGCAATGAGATGATTTTTCAAGAAATTAGCACTCTTGCTTCTACAAATACGCCAAATGGAGAGGTAAGCTATCCATCCAGCCTTATTTTTAATGATTTTCTTATCACCTCTTATACCATAGATAGAAAAAATATTGGCATCGTATTCTTTAGACCTTCAGCAGAGGTGCAACCATGATGCATTTCCTTATTACTATACCACTATTAGCTTTTTTATGCCTATTTTTACCTTATAAATACAAAAAAACTATAATGATCATTTTTGCTATTTTATGCAATATACCTTTTTTTAATCACCTTAGTCTATGCGATATTATTTTTAGCTTTAGTTCTGATTTCAGTCTTTTTAGCCTCATTATCTTTACTCTTTTTATTATGCAAAATCTTAGCAAAAGGAAAATTTCTTTTATCAATACTAAAGGAATCTTATTTTATCTTATCTGTAGTCTTTGTATCTTTTTGAGCTTCTTGGGTCTTATTCCTATTGAACTATATTATCTTGATGCGCGTTATAGCATAATGATTGCTTTTAGCATCATTATACTAATGTATTTTTTGGATTTTATACTAGCTAGCATCCTTGCACTAAGCTTACTTGGCTATGGACTTTCACTTTTTAATTATTCTAATGTATTAGATTATCTTTTTGATGCACCTAGCTTAGTTATTTTTACTATTTTATTAATCAAAGCAAAAATAAATGGCAAAAATAATCATTGATGTACGCACACCAAAAGAGTTTGCACACTCTCATATCCCCAATGCCTACAATCTTCCTGTGCTTCTTGATATGCAACATCAAGAAGTAGGTAAATTATATAAGATTGATCCTTTAAAAGCAAAGTTTCTAGGTGCTAGCTATGCTTGTGAGAATATCTCAAAAATCTTACAAGACCCAAAAAACTCTCATATCCTATCCTATGAAAATGAGATTCTCATCACTTGTGCTAGGGGTGGTATGCGCTCTCAATCACTCCTTTATGTTTTAAAGTCTCTGGATTTTCGTGTCAGCAAACTTGCTGGTGGATATAAAGGCTATCGCAATCAAGTCCTAGATATCATCCAGAAATCTAAAAAAGAAGATTTTATCACTCTATGTGGTCCTACTGGCTGTGGCAAAAGTGAAATCATAGAAGATGCAAGTGATTTTAGCATCGATCTAGAATCATTAGCTCATCATTATGGCTCAAGCTTTGGGAGTATGGCTAGTGAGATTTTGGGTAGTCAACCCACTCAAAAAATGTTTGAAAATCTTCTTGCCTATGAGCTTGAAAACAAAAAATCTTCCCTCCCACTTCTTATTGAAGCAGAATCAAAGCGCCTAGGTAACATTATCATCCCTAAGAGTTTAGCCAATAGCTATCAAAATGCCTTTAAAGTCCATATTACCTCTCCTATTGAATTAAGAATACAACGTATAAAAAACCTTTATGGCAATATTCCTGAAACTCTCTTTTTAAATGGGATGCAAAAAATCAAACCCTATATACAGGGCAATTTTTATAAAGAAATTTTAAATCTCTGGGAATATAAGGATTTAGAAAAAATTGCAGAAATTTTAATCTTAAAATACTATGACAAGGTTTATAAGTATTCTCCCGCTGATTTAAGTTTTGAACATACAAATAGGGTAGAAAGTCTAGTATTTTTCAAAAACTTGCGTAATGAATTAGCAAATAAATCTTTTTAAGATTTATTTTGCACAAGATGGGCTTCATAAAGAAATGTAGATGGCTCATAGGCAAGATTTTTAACCTCATCTCTTTTAGCATAGGATAAAAAAAGCCTCTCCTTAGCTCTAGTTACAGCCACATAAAATAATCTACGCTCTTCTTGCAAACTACCACCTTTTTGCATCAGCTTAAGGTTTGGAAATCTACCCTCCATTAAATCAATTACATATACCTCTTTAAATTCAAGCCCCTTACTTGCATGAATAGAGAGCAAATTCACTCCGCTGCCCTGTTCTGCCTCACTAGAACCCAAAATCATTGCATTTAAAAATTTTCCAACACCCTGATAATGCATACTAAGATTTTTTAGCAGCAATATTTTACGATCAATTTTTTCATTAACGCCATCTTTTAAGGCTAAATTAAGTGTACCATCCTTATTTTTTATCCTTTGATTGATTAAAATTTGTTTTACCCTATTATAAAAATTACTTTGAGCGATAATATCTAGCATCTCTTTAGGTATATATTCTTTTTGCAATGCTATATAAAGTTTATAAAAATCCTGCAAGAATAACACGCATTCATTATCAAATTTAGGATGAGATAAAATAGGATGAGATGCAAAATCACGATCTAGCAAAGCATCAAATCTAAGAGCAGAATCTAACATCATCAAATCTTCAAAAAGACCTAGCTGCGTACTTTTAGTACGTGTCAGATATGCACGTTTTTGCTCTGGATTTAAAATACCCTCTCTCACATCTCCATTTCCCAGATTCTCAAAACCATCATAAATATCTTTAGCAATAGAATTGCCAATTTTAGGGATATAGGCAAGTATATGAATAAAAGCCATCATATCTTTAGAGTTATAGACAAAAGCACAAATATCTAATAAAAGTGCAATCTCTTTAGAATCAAAAAAGCTAGATCCACCTTTTCGTTTTGATGGTATTCCAAGCTCTCTTAATGAAGCCTCACAACCATCAGCAGAAGCATTATTACGAAAAATAATAGCGATATCCTCAAAATTCTTATGTCCATTAGCAATACGTTTAGCAATACCTTGATATTGCCCAAATAATTCCTCATAAACCAAAAGCTTTGGCAAATCAAACTCGCCTTTTTTAACTACCTCTAAATGTTTAGGATAAATTCTTTCATTTTTTTCAATGACTCTATTAGCCAAATCTAAAATATGACCTGATGAGCGATAATTTTTTGATAATGTAAACACTTTAGCATTGGGATATTTATTTGTAAAATTAGCAATAATTTTAATATCTGCTCCATTAAAGGCATAGATACTCTGATCATAATCTCCCACACAAAATAAACTTTTAGGATTAAGTGCATCAAGGATAGAATCTTGCAAAGGATTAGTATCTTGATATTCATCACATAAGATCTCTGCATAATTTTGAGGGTACTTAATCACATCTTCTCTAAAATAAAGTAGCAAATCATTAAAGTCTGCATAATGATAGGATCTTTTCAACTCACTAAATTCATCAAAAATCCCCTCATAAATCAAAATATATTTTTCCTGTTCAGGACTTCTTTTAACAAGCCATTCGCCAAAACCTTGATTCTTATGAGTATTTAAATAAAGTGAGTATATATCATAAAGATATTGTGCTGAATAAGGGGTACTGCCATCCTTATCCAAATAAATACGCTTCTCTGCAATCGATTTAAAAAGTACTTTTAGCTCTCTAGGCTGTTTAAGTGTAATATTATATTTTTGCAAATATTTATAAGCAATAGAATGAAATGTCCCTGCTTGTATACCCTTTGCCATCCTCTCACCAAAACTTTTTGCCACGCGAGCGACCATTTCAGCCGCTGCCTTATTTGTAAAGGTAAGAAGTAAAATTTCCTCTGGACTAATACCTTGAGAGAATAAATATGCGATACGTCCTACAATTGTGGAAGTCTTGCCCGTACCAGCTGATGCTATAGTAAGATTATAACCCATAGGAGCTCTAGCAGATTGAAGCTGCTCGGTATTAAGATTTGAAAGTGGCATTTTTATTTCCAAAAATTTTTGGAATTATACTTTATTTACCCCTATTTATAGAATCTTGGATCTTTATAGCATTTTCTACCAAAGCATTTAAATGTCTTTTCATTATTTTGCTTTGAGAAATTTTTGCAATATTTATATTACTTTTTGCAGCCGTCAGAGCATGCATATGCTCACTTGGCAATGCAATAAAATCTCGCCTAAAAACACTAAAAAAATCTGTCTCTAAACATACATTTTCTATCTTTAGGGCTTTACACCACTCTGAAATCCAAGGATCATCATTATTTCTAATGCCCATCTCATCTATAAAAAGTTTAGGATCAAAAAATAAAGGATTTTTCTTTGGGTTAAAAACCTGTGTATTCCACAAAATCCCAGTCGCCCCACAAAGCCCATCTATTTTGCCATTTCTATCTATCCCGCCAAGATAGCCTATCATCGCATCTTTATGCTGTTTTTTAAGCTCAACTAACTTACTAATAAAATCAGGTGGATACATCAAATCATCATCTATGCTTATCACCCATGCATCCGATTCTTCTTCATAAACTTGAGTTAAAATTGGGATATATTTTTTAAAGCTGCCTATATCATCCCACTCTATCACCTTAAGCCAAGGTTTAAAGCCTTCTAATACTTCTGGCAAACTAGCATACTCACCCTTTGCTAAATAAAGTCGCACTTCAAATGGACGTATTGTCTGGAAAAATAAAGAATCAAGCACATAATGTAAATAGTGGATTCTCTGTTTGTGCGTGGTTATAGAGATAATAATAGGCTTTTTAGGTTGTGCTGGGGGGGGGGGTAAAAGCTTTTTATAATCTGTAGTTTGAATTTTACGATTAAGATTATGCAAAAATCTTGATTCTGCATAAAGAGCATGCTTTCTGGCTGCCTTAATAGCATTAATAAGCTGCTTGAAATAAAATTTAATCTCCATTACCTTTCCTTAAAGAGGTATAAAAAATTATTTGATTCTATCTGGTTTTGGAAAAACTAAGATATAAATAGCCCTATAAATATTTAAAAGTATCTTAAAAATCTCTCTTGAGAGTTTATATGCCAAACTAAGCTTCATTTTACGCTCCCCTATTTCACTCACCCATCCTAAATCCTCCAGCACATAAGGCAAGCTTAAAACACTCTCTACTCTATGGACAAAAAACATGTCCATATAATCATCTACTGGAAAAATAAATACTCTAGAATGCAAAATGAATTTTTCAGCACTTTTTGGTGTAAGATAATAGCCTTGAGTACCAGAAGCTTTTTCTCTGATCAATACCCATTTATCTCCATCCTCAAATTTTTTTAATTCACTATATATTTTAAACTTTCTTAATGCCATTAGTCTCATATATTCTGGTTTATAATCTAAAGCACATAATCGCTCTATCACTCTATCAAAACCATCTAAAAACCCCACATCATCTTCTAGTATCAAGCAAGGCTTATTGGTCTTTATGCAATGTTTCCAAAGAGTAAAATGAGAAGCATAGCAGGCTTTCTCACCATCGCTTAGTCTTTTTCCTCTAAATATCTTTGATAAAAAATTACTCCTAGTTTGTTTAAAATTTAAATGCTCTAAAGATTTTGCATCCACAGCATCAAAAAAACAAAATTCTAAAATTGAGGATAATTTAGGCTTATTTTTAAATAAACAATCTATACGTTGCTGCATTTCTGCCCTACGATCAACACTACGCTTAAGGCTAATAACATATGCAGTTAGTTTTTCCATCTATGACCTTTATCTATAAAATCTCTAAAAATTATATTAAAATATTACTTCATAGAAGTATCGCGTCGCGATAATACATTTTTAGATTCTTCATTTCTAAAAATCCATTCATTTTATTTTAAGGTTTTATTATGTTTTTTTTAAAAAATATTGCACAAAAGTGCTTTGGTGGATTTTTCAACCCATTTTATAGCATTCTTTTTATAGCCGTGCTTTCAGCATACTATTTTGGTATTACAGGCTCTGCTTGGGCAGTCACGGGTGAGTTTACACGTTGGGGAGGAGAGATTTTAGGACTTTTTGGTATTGATGTCAGCTCTTGGGAATACTTCCAAATCATTGGTCTTAAAGGTAGTATTTTTACACGCAAAGATGGGATTATGATTATTGGAATGTTTTTAGGCGCTCTTATTGCCACACTTTTATCTGCGCGTTTCAAACTTAGAATACCTTCTTTTAAAATCATACTTCAAGCACTTATTGGTGGAATTATTGCTGGTTTTGGCGCTAGACTTGGTATGGGATGTAATCTAGCTAGCTTTTTTACTGGTATCCCTCAATTTAGTTTACATGCGTGGATTTTCACTCTACTTTCGATTGTTGGTGTGTATTTTGGCATCCTTGTAATACAGAGACAAAACCTTGGTATTGATATGAAAAAAGGATCTTTCAACGCACCAAAAAAACACAACTTTAAGTCCATTTCAT
Source organism: Helicobacter anseris (assembly GCA_004368235.1). Lineage (GTDB taxonomy): Bacteria > Campylobacterota > Campylobacteria > Campylobacterales > Helicobacteraceae > Helicobacter_H > Helicobacter_H anseris_A. Next base: position 67,794 of record JXTW01000005.1, read on the forward strand.
ATCTGCTTGGAATATTAGTGCTTATTTTTTCTATTATTCTTAGTATCACTCTGATGCAAAGTGATTCCCTTATAGCACCTAAAAGCTTACTTGGTATTGCGCTTGTATTTGGGCTTGTCTTTGGCTTTGTCATCTCAAGAGCACAAATTTGCTTTACCTCTGCTTTTAGAGATCTTTTTTTAACAGGACGTAGTATCACAGCACGTGCCATTGTTATTGGTATGATGATCTCAACAATTGGAGTGTTTGGGTTTATTCTGCTTGGGATAGAGCCAAAAATTGTATGGGCAGGACCTAATGTAGCCATTGGGGGGCTATTATTTGGCTTTGGGATAGTGATAGCTGGAGGCTGTGAGTGTGGCTGGATGTATAGGGCTATGGAAGGGCAAATACAATATCTTATTGTAGGCATTGGCAATATCATCGGATCTGTTATTCTAGCTTTATCCTGGGATAGCTTTAGCCAGCCTCTAGCCAAAGCTTGGCCTAAAATAAATTTACTTGAAAGCTTTGGAGCTTATGGAGGATTATTTATCAATCTTTTACTTTTGATGCTATTTTTAGGGCTTATAGCCTGGCTTGAGATAAGGGCAAAAAAAAGAATTTTATTTGATATTAAAACTAAGGAGGCAAAATGAAACCCCATCATGATATTACGCGCTTAAATAATTATGCAATCTCATATCATATTGACTTGCAAGGCTATAGCTGTCCATACCCAGCTATTGAGAGTCTAAAAGCATTAAAAAAGCTAAAAAAAGGAGAGATTTTACAAGTTGTGTGTGATTGCGCACAAAGTATAAATAACATACCCATAGATGCGAGTAACTATGGCTATGATGTGCTTGAGATTATAGAATTTGATGGATTATTTCATTTTATTATCCAAAGAAATTTCTAAATAAATTCATTTTGAGGGGGGGGGGGCTTGAAAAAAGCATTCCCTAAGACATAGAGTATAATTATCCAAAAACTTCAAACAATCTTTTAGTGGCTTTGGAATGCGATGAGAGCAGTGAGTTTCTTGATGAGTTATGGAGACTAAATCACGCTTTTGGAATTGGTGTGATTAAACTTAATGCCAAAGATTTAATCTCTTCTGAGGTTTTAATCCCTGCAAAAAAGAAAGAGAACCTAGATTTTACAACGCTTGATTTGCTTGTGGGGCAAAATTCAGACTTTAAAGAATTTATTAAAAATGTCAATCAAAACATACAAGGTTCAGATATTTTCAAGAAAGTTATCAAAAATGGCTTTGATAATGTTATGGAAGATGAAGAGATAGAAAAATACATCAAAGATAAAAAGATCATCTAACAGACTTTATCGCGGTAATGGGAAGCAAAAGCATTTGGGGGTTAAGCCAATAGATTAGCTTAAATATGCACACCCACTAAGCATAACCCCTATCTAAACAAAACTTTTATAAATGTTTTAGAATCCTTTATATGGATAATATCTCCATTAGAATTCATCTCTTTTAATAATCCCTTAAGCTCATTTCTAATATCTACTACTTTTTGCTTAGAATCAAATGGACCCACAAGATAATCTTTATTACCAATAGTTCCAATCTTTAAATTTTCTATTTTCTTGATCAGTCTGGATTGTTTTTGAGAGTGGCTAGAGGCACTAAAAAGTCTGATGTAATAACCAGAAGAAATTGGCATCTCTTCTAAAAGATCTTGATTTATCTCACTTTTTTCTACTGCTGCATATGATTTATAATCTGACTCACCAAAACTATAGCGATATCCTAGATTAAATTGATATTGAGTAATAATAGATCCACCAAAACTTCTTTCAAAATCAAAGTAGATTCTATGATGATCCTTAATGCTAAAATTAGTCCCTAAGTTTAAAACAAAGCGATTTGTTGAGCCTAGCACTCTATAGTTACTAGAGCTATTTACAAATGGATTAGATAAAATAACTTTCCCACCATTAATAACATCTCCACTATAATATAATCCCAAGTACACTTTAGCATAACTTTGAGAATCTCTAAATTTACTAAAAGCATAATCAAAACTAGAGCCAACTCTGCTTCTAAACATAAATATACTATTCTGGGATGCATCAAATGAGCCGATATTATCTTTATAAGTAAAATTTGAGGCATTAAGATATCCAAAAGTAAGCTCTACTTGTGGTGTGATAGCCCATTTGTTCTCACTCCCTAATAAAAAGCGATAACCTAATTCATCTGAAAAACTAAAACCAAAATTAGAAAAACTAGCATTATAATTTGAAAGTCCAGTCGAATTAAAAATGCCAGAAAACTTCATAATAGAATCATTATATAATCCATTTTTCCAATAAGTCTCATTACTAGCTCCATCTTGTATATAAGCATTATAAATAGCAAACTCTACAGCATTGCTATAATTCTGGGTGCTACTCCTATCAATCTTACCCACAGAGTTAGCATAGCTTAGTGCAAATCCTAAATAATTATTTGCACCACTAAATCCAAATGCATAATCATAGCCTGTCTGCAAGGTTGTATAATAAGAATAGCTATTAATTATATCTTTAGTATTAAAGTGAGTGCTAAGCCTTCCTGTAAATACCCTAGCCCATAAACCATTAACTCTTGAGTTCTCCCTAAGCTCACCCATACGCTTATTTAAAGAATTAAGATTAGCCAAAAAAAGATGGTATCCAAAGGATAATGAAGATCTTACAGATTGTGTAATAGGATTATCTACAATACCCACAGCCTTAATATTATTTAAAAAATAAGTGGTGTAATCACCATCCATCCTCCCTACTACTTTACCATACATATCTGTATGTACTGCTTTTAGCTCTATTGCTAAAGCATCATATCCAACACTAGAATCTAAAGATATATCCGAAGCACTTTGTTCTTGAGAATTGTTATTTTTGATAGTAAATACAGCAATGTTACCTTCTGTTTCTGTGCCTCCTCTTTTATATGAAGGTAAACTTGCCATTAAAGTATCTAAATCTTGTAGCTTAAGATTTATTACAGCATTACCATTTTCTTTTATCAAATTCTTAGCTATCACCCTATTTGAATAGATATGACCATATAAATTGCTCATCTCTGTTGATCCAAAAGCACCATTATTAATCTTTGGATTTAAATATAAACTAAAGCTTGCATCCCCCTTGAGCGAAAGTTCATCTAAAACTAATAGCTGGAAATTATTATCTTGATGAGCAATTAAAGAAACTTGAGCATTATTGGATAAAGTAAGTTTAGAAATAGTATTATTAAGTCCATTTAATTGAAGATTTAAAACATTAATATCAATCTTAGCATTAGCACCTTTTTCAATATTTTTATCTATTGTAAGACTATTAGCAATATGAAGTGAAATCATAGCCTTATCACTTGCTTTAATTGCATCCTGAAATACCATATTATTGGCAGTTAAATTCAATGTTGCGCTCTTGGAGAAATCAAGACTTTTAAATATTCTAGCATTCCCCTTAAAGTTTAAGACTAAATTTCCAAAATTAGAAGTAACATCACCCTTGATTTGATTCATACTTGCATCGGTAGTACCAAAATTAAAAATCTGCTTATCCTTATAGCTATTAATATTATTAGTCATAAACCTAATACTTCCATCTATATCAGCCCTATCAGCAAAATCTAGCCAAACATTAGCCTGTTTATCTTTTAAATCGACCAAATTATAAGACCTATTTTTTAGTCCATCTAATGCCATATAAGAAGTATTAGCAGCTACTTTATCACTCCTTGTTTCTTCAAAAGATATATCGCCTTTGATAGAATGATCAATCATAGCTTTTAATGTAGTATTTTTATCTAATTTCATCATTATATTTCCATATAATGCATAACCATTATTATTACCACCTAAAAAGAGTACAGATCCTCTGGATATACTATCATTTGCTTGTGGATTAATAAAAATATTAGCCTTAAAGGCAGATTCAGAGCGAATATATGTGCCTACAAACTCTCTACTCTTATTTTGTCCCTGCACAGTTAGTCTATTAGTAGGATTATTAAATACAGCAGTGCCTCCAGCATCATTTTTTGCAGCAGCTGTAATACTTTTAAGCTCTATATCCAATGGTGTTTTTTTATTATCATCTGTTTTTGTAAGAAAAAATACATCATCCTTTTGCATCCATTCAATCTTATATATATGCACTCACAAAACCAGGTCGCGACTCACAACCTGAACTATAGCAAATAAGCACGGGGTCTTTCTGATATTTAGTTCCCAAATCAGGTGCAGAGGCATATAATGAAGATAGTGTCAATGCAAAGATATTAACTTGAACAGCTCTAATACTTATCATAATTTTATTCCTAATCTATATTGATAAAACTATTATAAGATAATTAACATTAAAAAAATAATAATTATTTATAAATTTAGGATTTTTATAGAAAAATGGGAATAATTAATGAAATTTATCTCTAACCTCTTTTAGAAAACTTAAATCTAGGTTTAAAAAATACAGCAATATCTTTCATCAAAATATCTTAATGTGTTTTATTACATACTTTTATTGTTTGAAGCAACATTCACTATTAGCTAAAACCTGCAAATGACAATAACAAAAAAAGCCTATCAAATTTGATTTTAATTCTTTATCAATCTTTTTTACCGCAAAAGCTTATCTAGCTTTTATTCCTTATTCTTAAGCTAATATACAAATCAATCACTTAAATTTTAATCAAACCAGAGTTTATAATTATTCTTCAATAAATTTTACTGTAATAAATTTTTCCCTCAAAGTTTTTTTAATTTTCTTTTTTCCTTTTTCTAAAGGAAGCATAAAACACACACATTCACGATAACCATCTACTTTTTCTTTCTCATTTTGTAATAATTCCTTACTCAAATATTGCTGCAAACCATAACTATAAAAATCTTCAAATCCTAAATCTAGTAAAACATCCACCATCTTTGATTTATGCTCAACTTCAATAATTACCCGCAACATCAACACTCCTAAGCTATATTTTTATTTTTTTGGCTAATGTTCTAAACATAGGTGGTAAGATCAAAAGTGTCAATGCAGATGAGCTTACCAATCCTCCTAAAACCACGACTGCTAAAGGTCTTTGCACTTCTGAACCCACTCCTGTAGATAAAAGCATCGGGATAAGTCCTAAAGCCGCGATACAAGCTGTCATTAATACTGGTCTAAGACGTCTTCTAGCACCTCTTTCTACAGCCTCATCAATACTATATCCCTGATGGATAAGTTCTCTGAAATATCCCACCATAACAAGTCCATTCAAAACAGCAATACCAAATAACGCAATAAATCCAACACTTGCAGGCACAGAAATATACTCACCAGAAATAAATAGTGAAATTAATCCTCCGGTTACAGCAAAAGGGATATTAAGCAAAATTAATAAAGATAATGGGATGCTTTTAAAAGTAAAAAACAAAATAAAGAAAATTGCCACAATAGAAAGTGGGATTACCATTGAAAGCCTTGCATTAGCGCGTTGCTGATTCTCAAATTGCCCACCATAAGTAATATAATAGCCACTAGGTAATTTGACCTGTTTGCTAATTTTACTTTGGACTTCAGCCACAAAACCACCTAAATCCCTATTTCTTACATTTGAGCGAATAACACTATAACGTTTTGCATTCTCGCGATAAATAGTTACAGGTCCATCCACTTCTTCAATATGAGCAATAGAGCTAATAGGCACTGGAATATCCTTTTCTGAACTCATCTCAAGACCCTTAAGCTTAGTAATATCCTTGCCTATTTCACTATCTTGACGGATTAAAACAGGGATTCTGGCTTGACCTTGTGGAATATACTCTACAATAATTCCTTCTAATGAAGATTTCATAAATTTGGAAAACTCTTCTGTTGTAATGCCAACATTTGCCATCACTCGCTTATTTGGTGTCACATAAAGATAATTTACCCCCTTATTTAATGCAGTAAATACTTCACTAGATCCCCTTACTCCCTCTATAATCTCTACAATCTGTGTGCTCAATCTATTTAATTCTTTAATATCATCACCAAATAATTTAATGGCAAGATCCCCCCTTACCCCTGTAAGCATTTCTGAAACACGCATATCAATAGGTTGGGTATAAGTAAAACTAATCCCCCTAAATCCCTTTAGGGCAGCTCTTACTTTATCCAAAAGCTCTTCTTTAGTCTTCACACTCCATTCACTCTTTGGTTTAAAGGCTACAAAAATATCAGTTTGATTAAAGCCAGAAAGATCCAGTCCCAGCTCATCACTCCCTGTACGCCCTACAGCTGATTTTACTTCTTTAATCTTTCGTAATTGATGCTCTATCCTTAACATCAAATCTTTAGCTTGATCAATCGAAATACTTGGTGTTGTCTCAATAGTCAAAACCAGATCCCCCTCATCAAGAGTAGGCATAAAAGACTTACCAATATAAGGAAAAAGAGAAATACTACCTACTAAAAATAAAATAGCCATGCCAAATACAAGCTTGCTATGCTTTAGGCAAAAATACAATGCTGGCACATAAACAAAATTAATAGCGCGAACAAGCAGCGTATCTTTATGTGGTTTTGGCTTTAAAACCAAAGAGCTAACTACAGGTATAACTGTCATCACTAATACTAATGAACCAAGCAAGGCATAAACTATACTTTCAGCCAAAGGTGCAAACATCTTGCCTTCTAAGCCTTCTAAAGCTAAAATAGGCACAAAAAATACGATAATAATAATAATGCCACTAAAAACAGAAACTGAAATCTCACTGCAAGCACGATAAATAACATTAAGCTTAGTTAATTTTTTATTATGGCTTAAATGCTCAAAAGCATTCTCTACACTCACCACAGCAGAATCTACTAAAATACCAATAGCAATAGCAAGCCCCCCTAAACTCATCAAATTAGCTGTAATACCGGTATTTTTCATAAAGAAAAAAGCCACGCTCAAAGCCAATGGTAAAATCACACTCACAGCAATAGCTGCACGCAAATCTCCCAAAAATAAAAATAGAGTAATCACAATTAATACAATAGCTTCAATGAGAGTTTTGCTTACATTATGCACTGCTTTTGTTGTGAGATCTGATCGATCATAATAAACATTAAGCGTAAGCTCTTTGGGTAAAATCTTTTTTAATTCTTCAAATTTCTCATAGATTCTAGCAATAGTATCCTTAGAGTTTGAACCCTTTACTGAAAGAACTAATCCTCCTACTGCCTCTCCCTTGCCATCTTTAGTTAAAAAGCCTAGACGCGTACGAAAACTCGGAATCACGTTACAAAAATCCCCAATTCTTAAATACCCGCTTTTTGTAGAAATAGTGATATTTTTAATCGACTCTTCATCCATGGCTGCTGATTGTATTTTGACCAAAAACATTTCTCCGCTTCTATCCACCTTACCAGCACCATCATTTTTAAGATTCTCTTTTAAAACTTGTTGCAAGTCTGAAATACTCACTCCAAGTCTAGCCATATCATTAAAATCTGGTACAACAGCTATGGCTTTAGCATATCCACCCATAGAGTTTACATCAGCTACACCGCGGATAGATCTAAGCTCTGGACGTATGACAAAATCCATAATCTCACGCTTTTTAATCTCTGGCATATCTCCATCAATAGTAAACATAAACATATCTGAAAGTGGGCTCACAATAGGACCAAGATTGACACTAACTCCATCTGGTAAATCATCTAAAATACCTATAATCCGCTCATTAACCATATTCCTAGCACGATAAATATCTACACCATCTTCAAAATCAAGTGTAATATCAGCAATAGCATATTTTGAGGTACTGCGCAAGGATTTCTCTCCTTGCAAACCCAATAATTCTAGCTCCAAAACCCGCACAACACGATTTTCTACTTCTTCTGGTGCCATACCGGGGGCTTTAATTACTAGCTTTACTTGCGTACTTGATATATCTGGGAAAGCATCAATAGGGATAGTCAAAAAACTATACCCCCCACAAACCAAAAGCCCAAGTGCGCAAATAATAACCATTATGCGCTGACGCAATGAAAAAGCAATGATTTTATCTAGCATAATTTCCCCCTGGATTATTCGCCGACATTATTAATAATGCCCTTAAGCGCAATAATACTACCCACTGCAACCTCATCACCCACATTAAGCCCATCTGCCTGCACTACAAAAGCTAAATTTTTTTCCTCTATAATCGAGATTTTAATAGGCACAAACCCATCTTTTATACGCTTGAAAACCAAATAATCATTACCATTTTTAATAATTGCTTCCACAGGCATAATAATAGAATCTTTAATTTTTGCACCCTCTACATATAGCTCAATTGTCTCACCAACCTTAAAACCACTTTGATTAATGCTAGCTGTAGCTAATACAGAGTTTGTAAGCTTGTCAATCACTACAGAAATAGTCTTAATACTTCCAATCTCTCTACCCCTCTTATCATATACCTTAGCCTTAGGTTTTACATACTCAACCATATTAATAGGCACGCGAATTCTAGCCATCAAATCCATCCCATCAGCAATCCTAATATAAGGACTAAAAGCTGTGATCTTATCCCCGGTTTGTTTAGGGGCTATAGCTAGCACTCCACTCTCCTTTGCGATGATACGAAAGCCAAACTGCCCCTTTGGATGTCTTACATCAATACCAAAAGTATCAAAAGTACTTTGCACTTGACGCAGTTTTAGCTTCATTTCATTAGCATTTAAATAGCTTACTTGATACTCACGTTGAGAAATTACACCTGATTTAAATAGCTGCTCATCCTTCATAGCAATCTCTCGGGCAATGTTGTAACGATTTTGAGTATTCTCTAATTCAAAAAATAAAGTATTTAAATCATTACTGCTAATCTCACAAATCACCTCCCCTTTTTTAACACGTTCCCCCTCGCGCTTAAAAATAGCTGCAACAATCGCATCAAAAGTGGAACTCTGCGTCGTAGAGGTTGTAGAATCAAAATCTAAAATTGCATTAAAAGGAGCACTTTTTGTGATGCCTCCTTGAGTAATCTTTACAAGCCTTATACCTAATTTTTTAATCTCATTTGTATTAATTTTTATATACTGATAATCATTCTGATCTATCTTATTAGAAGCCATACCAAAACTAGCAAAGATATGGCTAAATAGTATAAAAATAGCAATCTTTCTTATCCTATTCATTATTTTTTCCTTGTGTTAAAATCACGCCTAATGCCTCCTCTAAAAGTGTCTCTACATCAATATAATCCATCTTTGCTTCCAATCTTTTAATCAAGGATTCCATATAAGAATTTTGATAGCTAAGATACTCAAAAAGACTAATTTTTTGAGATTCATAGGCTGTTTTTCCCATATCCATTAACGCTTTTTTATTAGCTACACTATCATTTTGCAAATCCATATATTCACGTTTGATCTCTAACTGCCTCACATAACTTTGCGCCTCTAATTTAAGATTATTTTTTTTAACTTCAAGCTCTCTTAAAGCCGCGCTTTGTAAAATTAAATATTTCTTTTTTAAATGACTATATTTTGTTGTCAATGGAATAGGCACTTGTATGCGCACAGTGGCTAGATTTTCTTGTAAGCTTCCTTGTGTTGTATTTTGCAATCCAGCACCAATCTCAAAACTATCAAATAACATAGCACTTGAAGCTCTAGCATTAATACCACTATCCTTAGCACTTAAAGCCAGTATTTCTAAATAAGGGGAGCTTTCAGAAAGATTTTCTAGCTCCTCTTTTTTATATTTAATTTCAAAACCTAAATCCTGAACCTTAATCACGCCATCATATTTTCTAAGTCCTAAAGCCTTCAATAAACTAGCACGCAAATTAACAATTTGCTTTTGGGTCTCCATCCTTGCTAATTTCGCCTCATAATAAGAATTTTTAAAATTAGTATAGTCTTTTTTAGCTACACTACCTGCCTTAAGCCTAGCCTCTGCAATTTTAAGTTGAGAGAGAAAAATTTGTTCACGTTGTTTATAAATATTATATTTCTCCTCCATAATCTCATAGCTAAAATACAATCTTTTAGCACCAATAAGTGTGAGTGTTTTTAATAAATCATATTGTTTTTGGTATTGAATATTTTTCGTTTGGAAGGAGGATTTCATAATAGATGTTACCCAAGGAAGACGAGGAGTAAGCATTAAAAGTGTTGTGCTTTCTATATTAAAGGCTGAATTACTGCTAGTCTTTCCCATGCTAATCTCACTTTCCACATAGGATGTCTCCCAAGACATACTTGCCTTATAATCCTGCAATGCAGAATCAAAATTTGCCTTATTCTGTATAAGTGGAATTGAGTTTTGCTCAATACGTTTATAAAATTCATCTAATGCCATCTCATAGCTAAATGCTACACCAAACATTATAGCTGTAATAAAACCATATCGCTTAAACTTCAACTTCATCCTTTATTAAAGCAAATATAAATCTATATCTTATGCAACTTATGTAAAATCCTTGTAAAATCTAAATAGAGATTTCTTTCATATCACCCACTTTTAAAAATGCTTGATAAATATTAGCAATTAAGGCAATACGATTATTTTTTAAAACCTCATTATCTATATTCACCAAGACAGAATCAAAAAAACTATCTAGCTTCACCCTTAGCCCAGATAAAGCCTGCATATATGCTTTATAATCTTTAATACTAGTATTTGCAAGATTAAAGGAATTTTTAATATTCTCATATGCGCTAAATAAATCCTTTTCTGCATCTTCTACTAAAAGTTCTTTTGAGATCTCTAATGTTGCATTAGTCTTATCCTTAAGAATATTTGCGACACGTTTAAAAGTTGTAATATAGGCTTGTTTTTCATTATTAATAGCATAATTTAATACCTCAATCCTTTGAGCCATTTCACATAAACTGCCGCTATCGCCAGCCAATACTGCCTTTATCACAGAAGGATTGACTTCAAAAATCCCTTCTAATCGTTCATAAAAAAAGACTTCAACTCTCTTAGCATACTCCATATCCATATCCAAAATTTCACACAAAGATCTAAATAAACTATCAAGTCTAAAATCCAACTCAAACTTAAGTGCAATTTTTATCACAATATTAGCTGCACGACGTAGTGCAAATGGATCTTTTGAACCAGTAGGGATCTTTCCATTAGCAAATAGAGTAAAAATATTATCTAATCTATAACTTAAAGCTGCAATAGCTCCTAAAATACTTGAAGGCAATACAGATCCATCACCCATATACTGCTCTTTAATCGCTAAAGCCACTGCTTGGGATTTGCCCATTTTCAACGCATAATAATACCCCATAACTCCCTGCAAATTAGAAAACTCATAGACCACTTCACTTAATAAATCTGCCTTAGAAAGTCTGATTGCTTCAATCAAATCTTGCTTATTAACTTCACTAGCTAAATAATTTGCTGCTAAAAAGTTAGCAATTTTTATCTCTCTATGTGTCTTATCTAGCATACTACCCGCATTATCAATAAAACCTACATTCTTAAGCCCATCTACATCAAGCCCATGTTTTAAATCATTTTGATAAAAAAACATTGCATCCTCAAGCCTTGCTCTAAGCACCTTTTCATTCCCGCTTAAAATAAGACTAAAATCTTTGCATATAGCATTACTAACCACAATGAAATGATTTTTTATTTTTTTATGCTCTGCATCCTCATATACAGCAAAATAGCGTTGATTTTCTTTCATCGAAGTAATAATAATTTCTTTTGGCAACTCCAAAAACTTAGAGCTAAAACTCCCTAAAAGCACCTTAGGAGTTTCAGTAATGGCTATAACCTCATCTAAAAGCTCTGCATCTAACTCAACTTTTATACCAAACTTCCCTTCTAGCGCAGCAATTTGATCTAAGATGACCTTCTTTCTTTCATTCTGGTTAATAAGCACTCCATGGCTATCCATAATCTCTTGATACTCACAAAAACTAGAAACACTCACCCATTCATAGCCACTATGATTGCGCAAAAGCGTGGATGGCTTACCCTCAATACCATATCCACAAAACTGGATAAAATTAGAATCTAAAAATATCATTACATTACGGATAGGTCGGATAAAAGAGCTCTGCACCTCACCCCATCGCATAGGCTTACCAAAATGAAGAGAGTTCAAAAAAGTTTGCAGCACCTCTGGAAGTAGACTATTAGTATACAGACCTGCGCTCTTTTTTATGTAAAAAAGCACTTCTTTATTATCTTTAAATGCATAGTCTAAATCTTCTCTAGCAATCTGATTTTTTCTTAAAAATGCTTCTGCGGCTGGTTTTAGACTAGCATTTTTATCTCCATTTTCAAAAGCGATATCTACAGGAGGTCCATAGATTTCTTGCAAGCTATCCTCTGTTTTTAATGGAAAGTTTGGGCAAAAAATTATAATCCTTCTTGGAGTGAAATAAAACTGCCCATCTGCAACAATCCCCTTACTAGATAATGCTTCTTTCCATTTGTGAGTAAAATTTCTAAACTCTTTTAAAAAAGATAATGCTGGTAATTCTTCAACTAAAATCTCTACAAATAACTGCGCACTCTGCATCAGCCTTTTCCTTAAAATGATTTTTAAATAGCATTATAACCATTTTTAGTTTGTATTTAATGGCTCAATCTTAGAGTGCTATGCTTTTTGCTATAATCTCAAAAAGTCTAGATTCTTAGGGATGCGATTTATGTCCAAGCTCTTTTTATTTCTGCTTAGCCTATTTACTTCTAATTTTTATGGCTCTATGCTTAGTCTGTCTAAAATCTCCCTGCCTTGTGAACACCCTCGCGACTTTACCAAAGAACAGCAAGAAATTTTACTTAAAACTTATGATTATGCTAAAAATACAGATTTTAAATGGGTGCTTCCTGCTATTGCATGGCAAGAATCTTGTGCTGGTGCCTATCCTATCAATTTCAAAGATCCATCAGCTGGTGTCTTTCATGCACACATTCCTAATGTTTTGAAAAAATATACACATTTAAAGGATACTTCATTAAATCGCAATCTAATAGGACAATATCTTATTCAAGATTTCAACTTCGCTTTAAAAGTTGCTATGGATGAGCTTAAATTCTGGGATAGGAATAACAATCTCAAAAATACAATTAAATCCTATAATAAAGGCAGCTCTTGGAAGCGCGATGATAAAAGCAATATTTTAGCTGAACGTTATTATGATCAAGTCATACAAAAAGCACAAATTTTAAAATCTTATTTACCGATGCTAAAAAATACCTCTGATCTTAATACTATTTTTAATACCAAATCACAAATTCAAGATGACAAAGATATGGATATTTTAGAAAATAAGGTAGATTCTAAAATAAAACAACCAGAATTCTTTCTTCTTAAAGAACGATGATTTTTTAAAGGAAATATTTATGGAAAAAATTAAACAAAAAACCTTGCTTATTATCACTGATGGTATCGGGCATAATGAAAGTGACTATTACAATGCCTTTAAAGCCGCACATACACCTACTTATGATAAACTTTTTAAAGAAGTGCCTCATTCACTCATTGCAACCTATGGTATGAATGTCGGTTTACCTGATGGACAAATGGGCAACTCTGAAGTGGGGCATATGTGTCTTGGTAGTGGGCAGATACTCTATCAAGACTTGGTAAAAATCTCACGTGCAATCTCGGATGGATCCTTAGCTAAGAATGAGGATTTACAAAACTTTCTAAAAACTACACAACATATCCATCTTATGGGATTAATAAGCGATGGTGGTGTGCACTCTCATATTGATCATTTTATTGGAATGATTGATATTATTCAGTCTATCAATCCAGACAAAACAATATTTTTGCATCTTATTACAGATGGACGTGATGTACTCCCTAAAAGTGCCAAAGAATATATCCAGCAAATCCTAAAACGCTGTAATGAAAATATCCATATAGCCACTATCAGCGGTCGTTTTTATACCATGGATAGGGATAAAAGATGGGAAAGGATAAAAGAATCTCATCTGGTTATTGAAAATGCACAAAATAAAAGCAAATTAAGTATTTTAGAATATATTGATTCTAGCTATCAAGAGGGTATTTTTGATGAGTTTATCAAGCCAGCTAGCTTTGAAGGCTATGAAGGACTATCTCAAAATGATGGCATCATCTTTATTAACTTTCGCAGCGATAGGGCTAGAGAGATTATTATGGCACTAAATGGGGAAATCCCTCAAATCCCTACAACCAAAATCCCAAAAATTCTAACTATGACCACCTATGATAAAACCTTTTCTCACCCCGTCCTTTTCCCTAAAGAAGATGTAAAAAACACTCTTGCTGAAATTATCTCCTCATATAATCTTAAGCAAGCCCATATTGCTGAAACTGAAAAATATGCTCATGTTACCTTCTTTTTTAATGGCGGGGTAGAAGAACCTTTTTTAAATGAAACACGCGCCCTCATCCCATCTCCCCAGTGCAAAACCTATGATGAATGCCCGCAAATGAGTGCTTTTGCCATCAAAGATAGTGTCTTAAAGTTTATACAAGAAGGATTTGATTTTATCGTGGTTAATTTTGCTAATGGTGATATGGTGGGTCATACTGGTAATTATCAAGCAGCCATTAAGGCTGTAGAGGCTGTAGATAGCTGCCTTGGTGAGATTTTTGAAAATGCTAAAAAACTTGATTATGGCGTGATATTAACTAGCGATCATGGTAATTGCGAGGAGATGAGGAATCAAAAAGGCGAGATACTAACAAACCATACCATAGGGGATGTGTGGTGCTTTGTTATGGCGAATGGAGTAGAAAAAATAGATTCTGGAAATCTAAGCAATATTGCTGCTAGCATCTTAAAGATTATGGGATTAAAAGCACCTCAAAGTATGCAAAAACCACTATTTTAAGCTCTAAGACTTTTGATAATCTGCAGTGCTACTATGCCTAATAAAGAGGCTAGCACGCCAGATACAAAAGGAATGATAAAAAACTCTTGTTTGCTCATTAAAACCCATAAAATTACACAAAATACCACATAGGCTAATACCCTGAATAAGGATATGCTAATATTTAATCCTAAAATAAGCTTAGAGAAACGTTGCTTTTTACGCTCTGTTCTCTCTAAGAGATTTAAATCTTTGATCTGTTTATTTATACGTTTTTTTAATGAAAAAAAATTTGCTATGCTAATAAGCATAAAGCCTAAAAATGCGCCCTCAAAATTAAATACAAATTGCTTAAACTTAAGCACATCATCAAATAAATAAAGCCCTCCATAAATTAAAGCTAAACACACTAGATTCCAAACACATAGTATTAAAAAGCAGCCTATTTTACACATTCTCTCTCCTTACACCTTCTCTCTGGTATATTTCTTTCCTAAGTATATTTTCTCCCCTAGTTTTTAAAAGCTATTATTCTAGCATTTTAGCAGTCTTGACTTATTAATTAGTTGCATATACAATTGTTTTTTTATTTCTTACGCAAATAACTAAAAATCCATAGCATTAAGCCTTTTTATTTTCTAACAAATAATTTTACTTTAATTTAAGGAAGCCCATGAAAGCAATACAAGACAGATACCAAAGTCTATTATATGAGTTTACAGAAAGTAAAATATTTAAAACCGCTCTTTTTTCTATAGCAGGCACTACCGTACTTGGCAATACCATCATCGCTCCATCCCTACCAGCCCTGCAAAATCACTTTGCCTATCTTGGTACAGCCATAGAAACTCTATCAAAGCTTATTTTAACTATGCCTGCATTAGTTCTAGTCTTTTTTGCTCCTCTTGCTGGTCTTGTTTTTGAGCGCTACCCTCGTTTACCTGTGATTTTTGCCTCACTTATTTTATGGAGTCTTTCTGGAGCAGCTGGCTTTTTACTTGATAATATCTATTTGCTTTTAGTCTCAAGAGCCATTCTTGGCATAGCCACTGCATTTTTAATGACAGGAGTTGGCGTTTTAATTGGTGATTATTATACTGGTCATAGACGCGAAAAAGCCCTTGCCTTTCAGACTTTCTTTATGGCATTTGGTGGAGGTATATTTTTAATTTTAGGAGGCTATTTAGCCAACTTTGATTGGCGTTATCCATTCCTTGTTTATTTACTTGGATTTTTGATTTTATTTCTAGCAGCCTACCAACTATTTGAACCTATAAGATCCACTCATTCCACTCATCATCACCAAAATTCAAAATTTAATACCAAAAAATTTATACCTCTTTTTTTACTAGCCTTTTTTTCTACTGCCTGTATTTATATTGCCCCCACACAAATTCCATTTTTTATGGTTCATGATCTAGGGATGAAGCAAAGCAGTATTGGCGTATGTATGGCGATATTTTCTGTTACGATGGCTATTGGATCTTTAGGGTATCAGACTATACGCAAGTATTTTAGCATCCATGAAATCTTTTTTATAGCCTTCACTCTTGAGGCAAGCGGTTTTGGCATCATTAGCATCCTGCATAGCCTCACTGGTATTATCATAGGCTTTAGTGCCCTAGGGCTTGCTCTTGGCTTTTTTACCATCAATAATAGCTCTTGGCTTTTTAATCTAGCTAGTGAATCTGAACGCCCTCGTGCTTATGGCTTTTTGGCTAGTTGTATGTTTATGGGGCAGTTTGCCTCTCCTATCATCTCTCAAGCCTTAGTGCATTATGTAGGACTTATTCATATGGTAGGCATTACAGCTTTTGCTTGCTTTAGTGTTGCCTTTTTATTTTTATTTACCAAAAATACTAAAATACCAAAAAACTAAGGAATCTTGTGCAAAAAGATGATATCTTTTTAAAACCTCAAGAAAAGCAGTTTGAGTTTGACTCTCAAGTAGCCAGTGTCTTTGATGATATGATCACGCGATCTATCCCTTTTTATCGTGAAAGTTTAGAGCTTGGGGTTGACTTCATCCTTAAAAATCTCTCTAAATTTGAAAATGCAAGCCTCCTAGATTTAGGTAGCTCTAGCGGAAATTTCCTCATTACTCTAGCCTCACGTCTTACAAGAGCGATAAATCTTACTGGTATAGATAGCTCACCTGCTATGTGCGAATATGCTACAAATAAAGCCCTAGCCTATGGCTATGATATTAAATTTTTATGCGCAGATATTCTTAAGAGTGATTTTGGTAGCAATCAAGCCATCACTGCCTATTATACACTGCAGTTTATAAGACCTATTATGCGTGAAGCACTGGTTAAAAAAATCTATGCTTCACTTCAAGAAAATGGTATTTTTATCTTAGCTGAAAAGACAAATAGCAGTGATAAGACATTAGATAAGCAAATGATTGAGCGCTACTATCAGTTTAAAAGTGCTCAAGGTTATACCCAAAGCGAGATTACTACTAAACGTCAAGCGCTAGAAAATGTACTCATCCCCTATACACTTGATGAAAATATAATGCTTTTAAAAAATGCGGGTTTTAGGCATACTGAAGTGATTTTCAAATGGGTGAATTTCGCCACACTTCTTGCCATCAAATAGACTAAAAACCTAGCAGCCTCCTAGTAAATCGGAAACACCTTCTAAAAACTCCCCTACTTCCTGTTAAAAAGTCTTTAATTAAAATCTTATAAATATTCTGCCTTCTTAATACTTTTATTTCTAAAGGATTTTTTACTTTTGGTATCAAGACATCTTTAATAGCATTTTTTGGCTTAGCCTCCACATCTCCCATCTCTCTTTTTTTATCTGCTAGAGGGAAAACCTCACTAAGCTTGCTTTCTTTACTAACACAATAAATCTTTAATCCAAATTCTTTTTGTATCAATTTCATAGCTTCAATATCTGTTTGACGAGTATGAAATGAACTCTTAGCCTTATCATAAAAATCAGGCGATACTTTTAAAATACCCTTTTTCTTATGTTTAAATGCATAAGCCTTCCCCTCATAAAAATCAATCCCACTCATATAAATCTCACGATAGCCATTAATCGCCCCGACTAAAAGCATCAATACTCCGCTAGTAATCCTCTCTTCTAAATACAAATCATTATATTTCAAATATGCCGCTATCTTTGGATAAGAAGAAAGCAGCTCATATGTCTGCCTTACCCCCGGATACAAATCAGAAAAGTTATCAAAGCCCTTTCCAAGATTCTCACTACCCCAGCGCATCTGTGAGCAATACACCTCATCAACCTCATATTCTCCCCTCCTTAAAAGCTGCCCTAGCGTATAATACTGCTCAAAAAATACCCCCGGATTAAAAAATACTGCCTTGATTTTTTTGCCTGTATAGTATTTTTCCTCAAAATAAAACTGATTACACCGATAAACATCAAAATCATCTGGCAGAGAACCTAAATCTGTATAAATAAGAGATGGACCATTTCCTGCGATTAATAGCCTGCTATCTTTCATTCTACTCCTTAATTTAAAGCATCCATTTTTGCACTAGCGCATTTTGGGCTAGATCCCCTCCTAACACCACACCTTTAAAATCTAAATTCTTTTCTCTTTTGTATTGATCTATGCCACTTTTTAATGCCCTGCATAAAGTAGCCAAAACCCCATAAGCAATGCCATCATACTCAAGCCCACCAAGCCTGTAGCACAAAGGCAAGCGCAAGCCCTTATTAACATCAATGACAATTTTATCATCAATAATCTTAGCGCTAAAATCCATATCACTAATATGCTTAAACTCAAAGCTATGGGCTTCATTAACTGCCCTCAAATGAGGGTTTCTCTCCTCATCTAGGCTTAAAAGCTCATGGACTATCTTTAGCACATCAGCTATATTTGTGCTTATTTTGCTTTCTTTATCACTCATACAAGCATCATAAAGAGCGCCAAACTCTCTTTGGTAGTTTTCTACCAAACGCGCTGTAAGCTTTGATTTCTTGCTTAGTGCTTCTAAGATTAAGCCTGCATTACTCTCAAAGCTAGTCTGTAAAATATCCTCTCTATTAACTATCACTCTAGATTCTCTGGAATCTAAAAATACACCAATCCCATCTCCCAAATCCTTATAAAACTGCTCTATATCCATAGCAAGCTTTTTTACCTCCCCTAGCTCACTAGGTTTAGAAAAATGCCTTAGCCCCTTTTTTAGCGGTTCTTCATACACGCCAAATTCATCCCAAAAATTTGCCTCACTACAAGCAATGCATCCATGCCCAGCCTGTATGGGCCAGCTTGTCTTACTATTAAACTTCATCTTAGCGCAGTTATTAAACGCATATGGACCCTTACAGCCGACTTTATAAAGACAATAGCCTTCTTTATTCTTATCATCATCAAAGCTCTGCACAAAGTCCCCAGATTCAAACTTTGCCTTACGTTCACAAGAATCATGCACACTCTTACCATATGCCCATAATGGTCTATATGAAGCATCTAGCTCTGGCATCATCCCAAAGATAAATACATACATCAAATTTAGCACGATATTCATATCACTAGGCGGGCATCCCGGTATTAGCATATAATGGGATTTATCTCTTAAAAACTCCCCCATACCCTTAGCACAGCTAGGATTAGGATGGGCTGCTTGCACCCCGCCAAATGCCGCACAAGTCCCCACACCAAAAATCGCCTCTGCTCTCTTGGCTAGCTCTAAGAGCTCATCTTTAGCGCTATTAGCCTCCGGACCAAATGTCGCATAATTTTCCCCAAAGCCATCACACACACCCCCTTCTATGACAAGAAAATAGCCCCCTCTAGCCATACTATCTTTTAAATCCTTTTTTGCATAAAAGCCAGAATCTGCCATCAAAACATCATGGTAATCTAAGCGGATAAAATCTAAAAGTAGATTCTCTACACCCGGTATCTCATTTCTTAAAAAACTCTCCGTACACCCCGTACACTCACTAAGACTAAGCCAAATTAATGGGATTTGTGGCTTTAAGCTTAAATATTTCTCCACCAAAGTCTTTAAATCACCCCCTAATTTAAAGCTTTTTAAAAATACATCTACAAAGTTTGAGTTAACTTCCCTTATCGGATTGCCTTTTAGCTCTTCTATCCTCTCTTCTAAAACCTTTGCTAAATCTTTCATAGTTCTCTCCTTATTAAGAATCTCACCTATGTTTTGCATTTAAAATTTTATCTTAAATTACCCTTATCCTCTACATTTTTACACATAAATATTGCGCACAAAGCATCTTGAAAGTCAAAATATCTATTTGAAACTTACTTGGAATTTGCGCGCCTCATCCCTCATCCCTCATCCCTCATCCCTCATCCCTCATCCCTCATCCCTCATCCCTCATCCCTCATCCCTCATCCCTCAT
>JXTW01000005.1:87949-108853 GCA_004368235.1 Helicobacter anseris
TATCCCTTATCCCTTGTTCCTTATCCCTTATCCCTTGTTCCTTGGGCATATTTGAGCATCAGCAAATTCTGCAAAAATATTTTTTGCAGTTTTAAGAAAAATTTAAGCTAAAGAGAATATAATTACGCCACTTGATCTAATCAAGAAATCACTGTAAAGGAAATATTATGCTAAAGTTTAAACATTTAAGTGGGGGGGGGTAGTAAATAAACATTCTTCACATTCTCCTTATCCTTCCAACTTTTTTAAACCTATTGTCGCTGGTTCGCTAGCTATCTTACTTAGTGCGCCTCTTTTTGCCGCAGGAGAGCCTCTTATCCAATCAAAAGGCGGTGGTGCAGATGAGCAGTGGCATAAACTAGATAGGAGATATACTGAGCTAGTCTGGGCTTGGAACTCTAACTACTATACAGCCTATAATTATGCAGCTAAAGATCATGCTAATGTTCAAGGTATTTTTGTTCAATGGAATAATGATAAAGGTCGTTTTGATAACAATGGCGATGTAGATGGCTGGGTCAATCAACCTGGAAATGGGAGAGAAGGCTGGGGTGAGATAAGAGCAAATAATGGTGCAGATACTGTTACTATCACCTCTAATGGTAGCACTGGGCTAAATACTCCACATTTTGCTATTAGTTTTCATAGTAAAAGCTACAAAACCTTTGTATTTGACTATGCCAATACTCATGCAGGTATCTACTCTTTATACGGCGATTTAGGCATTATGTGGGGATCTGGCACTAGAAATAAAGCTATTTTCCAGCTTGGCAGAGGGATGAAGGGAGATCTTGTAGTTTATAATTCTGGCTCAAATAATGATATTACTTTTAGCAATAATTCTAACCTAGAAGGAAATATCTATCTATCCTCTCCTAGCTCTGCAGGCTCTACAAACTTATACCTTACAGACTATGGCAAGATAAATGGAAATATCTATGGCAAGATAGATCCAAACTCTAAAGGGACTTTTAGTGGGAGTATGACTGAAGCATATGGCGGTACACTCAATATCGATAGAGGTACACTACAAGGAAATATCGGGGATGTAGATACGCCTTCTAATGCTGGCGCTCTTAGCATAAACTTTATCACCGGTGCTAGGATGATAGGTAATATCTATACCACATCAAATGACTTCCAGAAAAAAGAAGTTACCTTTAAAGGTAGTGATGCGACCATAGGCTCTACAGCTCTACTAACAGGTCATATTGGTAGCTGGGGCACAGGTGTTGACAATGAGCAAACAAGATCAACACGTAGCAATCATGTCGTCTTTGAAAAAGGTGGTATGAAAGGAAATGTAACAGCCTATCAATATGGCAAAAAAGTGGGCTATAATGAAGTGATATTCAAGCAAGAGGGCGCTACCCTGCAAGGACAAGTATGGGCTAGAGGAGGTCTTGGCACTAATATCCTTGGCTGGAATGCCACAAATGATATAACCTTTGAACAAAATGGAAAAATCACAGACAAAGTAGTCACTACTAGTAATGATGGGTCTCTTGGGATCAATAACATCACTTTCAAAAATGGTGGCTATCTCTACTCGGCTCAAAGCTATAATGGTGTGATTAATATCTATGGTGTTAATGGTAATGTCAAAGTAGCAGATGTCTATGCAAAAGCATACAGAAATAGCAGAGGTATCAATAATATCTATCTAAAAGGTGGGCATAATACCGTAGGTGCTGATGGACTAAATATCGTCTCTGCAAGTGATAAATCTGGAGCAAATGCTGTAGGAGGAAACTTCATCAAGCTAGAAGGAGATAATAACACCATCTCTGCTTATAAATTAGAGAGCTGGGATAATGAACAGAATAAAACAATCATTTCGCTAGAAGGTAGCTCAAATGTTGTCAATATAGGTAGAAATATATACTCTAATGAAAAAGGTAAAGTCTATCTAGGAAAAAATCTTATCGATGCTAGTGGAGGCTATATCGTAGATACCTATAACTATCAAAATAGCAATGATGCTGCAAAGCTTGTAGATAAAACTTCAAGTGCTAACTGGACAAGTGATAATAATGCCTTTGTAGGGACTATGCATGTCAATCAAGGCATAACTGCAACAAACTCATCAGGAACACCAAGTATTTTTGTCTCTTTTAAGGCTACTAATGAGCAAAAATCAAGTATTATTGATACCTGGATAAGAGGTAGTGCTAATACCTATCTAAATATCACAGATGCCACAGCGCTAAACTATGGTAATGGTGCGCTAGCTAATGCAGCTATCACAGGAGAGCTAAAAACTCATGGCACCACAACACAAAATACCTATATCAAAGGTAATGGCAAAAGCATCGGTATGATCGGAACAATTTATAATCTTGATCCAAATTCTAAAGTTAATGCTATCTTTGAAGATGCGATCTTTCTACCTAATAGCTTCTCAAGCGCTACAGGAAATATCAGCTCTCAAGGAAACGGGGCTATCACCAATGTGATCTTAAGATCTACTCAAAATACAAATCAAATAGATATGCCTGTATATAAGCTCGAAACATTAGCAGGTGATCTAAATGTCATCTCACAAGGGTTAAATTCTGTTGGCTTTGATGCATATTATGGAAAAAGCAATCTTTCATCCAATACTACGACTATCGTTTTTGCTAACCAAGCTAGTGGAAATGATGACTTTAGCGCTAATACGGATGCAAATGCTAATAAATTTATCGGTAAGACCTATCAAGATGGAATCAAACTCGTCTTAAAAGATAGGAATATCACCACTAGTGATAATAAAAGCACAACCTTTATCACTGCTTATGAAAAATACTTTAGCTCTGTAGCTAATAATGGCATCTTAAATATCAGACTTAATAGACAAACAACAGGCAATTCAGGTTCAGTGGATAATACTATCACTATCAAAGGTTTAGCTGTAGGGGATCTTTATGAGCTAGGCAATGGTAAACTTTATACCTACAAACACAATATCATCCTAGAAGAAGCCTCTGCTTATGTAGGAAATATAGCCTCTAGTAATAATATCACTCTAACGATGAAGCAAGGGTCTAAATTCCTAACTGATAATACAAATTTAAAAATCCAGAATCTAACTTTAGATAATCTTAAGTTTGATAATTCAGCGATATTAAAAAATACTTTTGAACAAAATAATACGCTTGTTGATATCGCTAGTATGGGTAATGATTTGGGTAATCTGGATACAAGATCTGACTTTAGACTTCTTAGTATCGGTGGTGAAAATAATACTGAAGGTCTAAAAGGTAGCAATGCGTTATTTAGAGTTTATTCAAATATCAGTGCTAATCAAACTCAAGCTAAACTAGCTGGCACTAATAGCAATAATGGCTCTGGTACCTATGGCTATAGCTATGCAGATAGGATTTTAATACTCTCTGGAGATAAGGGTCAAAACTACCTACAAACTATCATCGATAAAAATGTCAATCTTAATGATATTAAATACACTCATGGAGGTACTGAAACAGCAGGTAATATCGCTGTAGCCACAGTCAAAGGCACAGGAGATTCTCAAGTTGCTACATTTATGGGTGCTAAACAACTACAAGGATTTGATGTTATTGGTACGACTTTAACTGCGGTTAAAACTGATGTCAATGGTAAAGTGATGCTTGATAGTAATCAAAACACTTATACTACATATTTCCTAGCATCAGCTGAAAGCAAGGGCGCATCTCTAGCAGATCAAAATACTTCTGCTTCTGCACTAGGCAATACCTATAATCTCTATCTAGCTAATATGAATAGTTTGAATAAGAGAATGGGTGAATTAAGAGATAATGACAACTCTCAAGGCGTATGGGCAAGGGTATTTAATGGTATGCAAACCACAACCTTTGGTCAAGGCACTAAGTCTATCTATACAACAGTGCAAGCTGGATATGACTATGCTTTTGGCTTTAGTGGAGCTAATAATTACTTAGGTTTTGCACTAAGCTATGCAAACTCTGATACTCTTAGCAAACATAGAGAGCTAGATATCAATAATATATACAAAGGCATTAGTCAAGTTAAATCAAATGGCGTAGAGCTTGCAATCTATAATGCTTATGTACAAGATGGTGCTAGCAAAGATACTGGCTGGAAAAATGGCTTTTATAGTGATACGATCTTAAAATTTAGCTATATCAATAGTCAAATTGGTATATTAAATCAAAACACAGACTATAGCACTAATAACTTTGCCTTTACCGCTTCTGAAGAAATCGGCTATCGCTTTATGTTTGGAGACTTCCATCAATGGATCATAGATCCACAAGCTGAACTTACATTTGGCTACCTAGATCAAAGTAACTTCAAGCAGCAGCTAGCAGGATCATCTCTTGATACAGTGCAAAATGCTATCATCACTCTAAGAGGTAGGGTAGGTTCTAACTTCGGATATAAGTTTGATAAATTCACTCAAGGTAAGAATTTTAAATCAAAAATCTATCTTGGCACCTATTTTGTAGGGGATTACATCAATGGTGGGGATATTTCTCTAACTACAGATAGAGGAGCAAATATTTCTCTAAATCCTCTTGCTTCTACTGTTAGATTTACTATGAATGTGGGTACAGACTTTGCCATCAAAGATCATCATAGAATCTACTTTGATTTTGAAAGAAGTTTCTTTGGCAAGATCATCACAGATTATCAAGTCAACATAGGCTATCGCTATAGCTTTGGTGAGGGCAAACATACTTCTTATGCTAATGTAAATGTAGATAAAAGTATGAAAAAATAATCCTGTAAGGCAGTGAGTTTGATCGATTAGATTTCTAACTTTAGTCCTAGCTAAATAGCTAGGACTATACTTGAAACTTTTTGGGATTAGCCTTGATTAAAAACACTTCCTTCTCTTGCCATCATTGCAACTTTTTAGATTTCCTTTATTCCGTAGCAAGCAATGATGGTAAGAGAAGGAAAAATCCCAAAACTTATAATAAATCCATACCAAGCATACCAGCAAAATCGTTTTCTATCCCTAAAATCTCTAGCATAGCTGAAAGCTCTCCTCTATGATGTATAGAATGATTAATGATGGCTAATATAAGTTGTGATAGTGGTTTTTCAAAAGTAATTTGTGGGAATTCTAAACGCGCGATTGTATTAAAATCATCAATGCGCTCAATCACTTCAAGCAATTTAGCATCTACTTTTTTAATACAATTTTCTAGTGAATTAAAATCTTTTAAAACCTCATCTTTTAGTTTATCATCTACTATAAATGACCTTACTTCTGCACAACAAACATTACAAGTAGTCTGATTTTTTAAAAAATTGATAAACATAACATTAGTTGCCACATAATGAGAGATAACATTTAAAGGATTATTAAAATAAGTTCCTACATTATGCTTAAGCTTATCATACTCAATACTTTCAAGCGTTTTTAGTAAGTTCATATTTGCAATCTGATTATACTTTGCCATCATTATGATCATTTTTTTCATTTGTACTCCTTATTTTAAACAATAAAAAACCCACCTCCAGTAATAAAGATTACTAAAGATGGGCAAATAAATAGGAAAAATTATTTCTAGCTTATTAAATTCTAGCTTCTTCTCGTCTTTGTAGCATCTCCCATTTTGCATCGACTTCTTTTTGGAATTGTTCAATGATATGCTCATTTTCTGGTTTAAAAAGATGCTTAAATCTACCTTGCACGCCTAAATAATCACGAACAGGGATAACATTTTTAGGACGATATGTGATATTTAACTCATGACCATTTACAATCTCATAAAGAGGAAATACTAAAGAATCTACAGCCAAATCCATCATCTCAACAGTATTACCGCAATCAAATCTCCACTCTGTCGTGCAAGCAGAGAGTGCATTGACAAATGTTGGACCTTCTGTATCTAGCGCTTGCTTAATTTTCTTATTCATATCTTTCCATTTATTAGGAGCTACTTGAGCGACATAAGGAGCACCATGGGCTGCCATAATAGAAAGCAGATCTTTCTTACTCTCCTTTTTACCATAGCCTACCTTGCCTGCTGGTGTGGTAGAAGTAGAAGAGCCTATAGGTGTAGATCCACTACGTTGACCACCTGTATTTGCATACACTTCATTATCCAAACAAATATAGGTAATATCATGTCCTCTTTCAAAGCACCCGCTAATCCACTGGAATCCAATATCATAAGTTGATCCATCGCCGCCAAAAGCTACAAACTTTGGCTTCTCTCCTTTATAGCGTCCCTTTTTAGCTAAAGCACGATACATAGATTCTGCTCCAGCAGCTGCTGTAGAGCCATTTTCAAAGCCAATATGTATCCAAGGCACATCCCAAGAAGTGTAAGGATAAACAGCAGTTGATACTTCAAGACAACCTGTAGAATTGCCAATTAGAATCGGTCCATCTACAGCATTAAGTACCTCTCTGATAATCATACCATGAGCACATCCTGGGCAAAGAAGATTTGCTCCTTCAAACTTTTCTGCTGATTTTGAAAATTGTTTTAGATTTTTAATTTCTTTTGTCATCTCTACCTCCTTAATTAAAAGCCATTTTCTTACCACGTAATCCAATAAACTGCTGTGTAGGATGAGTAAGCTTGAGAGCCTTAGCATTCGCATCTAGCTCTTTATAAATTTCCATAATATTCTCTCTTGTCATATCTCTGCCACCTAAGCCATAGATATAATTAGACAATATAGGCTTGTTAGAACCACTTGCTTGTAATACTGCAACACCAACTTCATTAAACAACATACCCATAGCACCAGCTGGAGAGCTTCTATCTAGCATCGCTATAGCCTTAGTATTTTTAAGTGCATCTGCAAGCAAAGCATAAGGGAATGGACGCAATGATCTCATAGAAACCACACCTGCCTTAATCCCTGCTGCTCTAGCATCTTTTGCTACCACTCTAGCAGTCTCTACTGTAGTACCAAGTGCTACGATCGCCACTTCTGCATCTTCCATATCATAAGTCTCTACTAAAGAATATTTACGACCAGTAAGCTTAGCAAACTCTGCAAAAACCTCTTCAATCACGCTAGCTGACTGCATAAGATCATGATGAAGCTGTGCTTTATGCTCAAAGTGCCAGTCCTCCTCTGTCTGCGCTCCATAAGTTACAGGCTTAGAAAAATCAAGCATTGCATTTTTAGGCTTATACTCACCTACAAATTTATAAGCCTCATCATCGCTTAAAGGTTGGACATTTTGCGCAGTATGTGAGCAGATAAACCCATCTTGATTGACGATCACTGGGATTCTTACGCGCATATCTTCAGCGATTCTAAAAGCCATAAGATTAAAGTCATAGGCTTCTTGAGGATTATATGTGCAGAGATTTACCCAGCCAGTATCACGACTAAGATACATATCAGAATGATCACCATTTACATTCAAAGGGGCTGCTAAAGCACGATTAACAAGATTTAAAACAAGAGGGATCCTCATACCAGAAGCTTGATATAATACCTCAACCATCAAGGCAAAACCCTGTGAGCTAGTAGCTGTAGCCACTCTACCACCTGCAGCACCAGCACCCACACATGCACTCATAGCCGCATGCTCTGATTCTACCATTACAAACTCACCATCTACATAGCCATCACTTACAAACTTCCCATAGTTCTGCACAATAGGTGTAGAAGGCGTAATAGGATAGGCTGCCACTACATCAATTTGTGCTTGACGGAGTGCGTGACTAGCTGCCATATTACCATCCCAAACTTCTGTTTTTAATAGTTCATATTTTGTTGCCATACTCTCTCCTTACTTTGCCTTAACTTCTTTTTCTGGCCATTGTTTGATCGCATTCTCATTACTCTCATTCTCATCAAACATCAAAAGAGATTTAGGATTAGTAGGGCATACTGATACGCACACACCACAACCCTTACAATGCACATAATCCACGCCACTCATTTGATCATCTTTGGCTAAAATAGAAGAATCTGGACAATACACCCAGCAAAAAAAGCAGTTAATGCAATGATCATGATTGTGCACTGGCTTTTGTACACGCCAATGAGCTACACTTGCACTTTTTGAGCTATTCTCTGTATATTTTCTATCTTCACGCATTTTCTCTTGTGCCACCATTCCATCTTCATTAAAAGGAAATAGCACAGATCCGATTTCAAATTCATTCCAACCTTTCATCATAGCTCCTTTATTTAACCTCATTATAGGCACGTGTGATTGCCTCACGATTTGCATCAATAATTTTTTGTGACAATTTTTTACCTAAAACATCAATAAAATTATCCAAGAAATAATCCAAATCAAGCATATTAGAAACTTTCATTAAAGCTCCAAGCATAGGGGCATTTGGTACAGATTTACCAATAGTTTCAAGAGAAATCTTAATACAATCAAGCGTATAAAGCTCTTTACCTTTTAAATCAGGTTTTTTAGCCACAAGCTCATCTTTACTCAAATGAGTTGTGATAATATATTTAGTGCTCTCTTTTTCATTTGCACAAATATCAGTAATAAATGTAAGACCCGGATCAATCACTAAAATATAATCTGGACGCATAAACTTTTCATGATTCATCACAGGCATATCATCAACACGATTATATGCTGTCATAGCAGCTCCTCTTTTAGCTGATCCATAAAAAGCAAAAGCTTGCACTTGCTTACCCGTTCTTGCTACCACATCAGCCAAACCCTTAGCACCTGTTACAGCACCTTGTCCAGCTCTAGAGTGCCATCTGATTTCTAACATTGTCTTCTCCTTTTATGAGGATTATCTTGATTTCGCTTGCACAGAAAGTTCTGCTTATGCTTGCATAATTGTATCAAAAATTCCCAAATATCATAGCTTGAAGTCAATTTTTTTTTAACTTATAGTAAATATTTGATAGAATCAGCCCCCTACAAATACCACTTCTTACTATCTAAATTATTTTCTAATTAAGTCTAAAAAATCCTTGCAATTTAATCAATAAATATTTAAAATTTAATCTCCATAAGTTTAAAAAGTTTTTAAATAAAAGTTTATCTATGCCCTATAAAGCCTTCCATTCACTCATAAATTCATCAAAGGTGATTTCCTATTTAGCCAAGTGCTAGCATCTAGCATACAAATAGCCTTGTCATTTTTAACGCTTTCAAAAATATTTAGCAGGTCTTAATCATCGTCTTTACAAATCTATAATCTTATTTGCAACTCTAAAATCTTAAATAACTTCATTTAGCTTACTTTCACTTTTAATCTTTTAAAAGTTCTCTTAGCTTGACTTTTTGACTGCTTTTTAAGTAAGCATCCCAAAATCTTTCAAATAGCCTATCTTGTTTTCTTTTTCAGATATAGAGAATTAATATTTATATTATAATCTTTATATAGGGTATCATTTGTGATAGGGTTAGTAGTATTGCTTTCTACACTTTTATCTAATATCGCTTTTGCATTATGCTTACTTTTAATACCAAATATTAGGTTAAAAATAATTTAACCTATCCTTAATCATCAATTTAATATCTAGCCTATTTGAAGCCCCACTATTTTCATCACAATAAAAACTTTAGATTCTAGCTAGAATCTAAAGTTTAAGCCTACAGAGAAATTCATCAAATCACCAAAATCAACACTCTGCCTTGTCGCACCAACTAAAGTGCCAACAGAATCAACATTTGGTGCTATCTTATCTACAAAAGCATCACTCATAACTCTTAATCTAAACTCGAGTTCTAGCCAAGATAATAGCGAAAGGCTAATACCTGCATTACCACCGATACTAAAGCCAACCTGGGATCCAAGATCTTTAGTATCTAAAAATGACATACCCATACTCGCCCCGACAAAAAATCCAAGCATTTTGGTTAAGTTAAATTGATAATCTAAATTTAACGCTCCTGTCTGGATAATACTTCCTCCCCTTACTCCATCAAAATGAGCAGCAATATAATCTGCATATAACTTTAAACGATGTTTTGGCATAAACATAAAATCATAGCCAATCTTAACTCCCTCACTAAATCCAAAATTTAATTTAGAATTATCCACTCCATCAATCTCTATAAAATTTCTATAATATTCATTATCTACTTTAAAAGTATGTGCTCCGAGCATCACTCCAAGTACAAATTGTCCAAGTTTTTGAGGATCTTTTGCCTGTTCTTTGGCAGTCTCATCAGATTTTTTATCCTCTATTTGCTCTTTGGCTTCTACCTGTACTTGCTCTTTGGTTTCTACTTGTTCAGCATGTGCTAAGATAAATAAAAGCGATATAATGCTCAAAAATATTCTCATCAAACAACCTCCAAAAATCAACTAAAAATCTCAAAGTTAATTTTCCATTATATTAAAACGATAGTGAAGAGGTTTTTAACTAATAGTCAAGATTCTATTCTCTATAAATTAAATATAAATTATTATTAAATAATATTTATTATAATTTTTTGACAATTATTCAAAATAATTGTCTAATTGTAAAAATATCTTAATAATTTAATCTTAAAAGGATTGACAATGAAAAAAATGATTGCCTTATTAGGTTTAAGTATGCTATGTTTAGCTGCTCCTAAAATGCCAGAAGAAAAGTGTACTCCACTTCCTAAAGAAGCTTTAGTCTTAGTACCGGGTAACTCTCTAATCACTGCTACACCAGAAGAAGGAAGAAAATTAGCCATTACATTAGCTCAACATACAATCCACAATATCCAACCCTGTCTCAATAAATTAAAAAGAGGTAGAGGAAAATATTCTAATAATCCTGCAGACTTAATACAAGCAGCCCAAGTTATTGCTGCTGAATTTGCTACAATTGCTGCAGCTAATAATTATTGGAAAAAATAAAGAAAGAGGAGGGGGCAAACTTCAAACCTATCTAGCTTTTTATAAAGCTAAAAACTCATCACAAACAATCCTATAAATAATCATTTTAAGCTCTTATCTACTTTAACAATTGATCAAAGTGAGGCATTAGAGCTATTTTGTAATAATGTATGAAATCAAAGCAAGGCATTAAGGTTTGTTTAGTTCGATGTGTGCGTAGCTTGACAATAGCCTTAAGCTTGAAGTCATCTCCACCACTATAATTCTAATCTCTTACAAACCTTAATCTATTAGCTCAAAAATTATCATTAAATAGATTTATTAATATAAACTTTATTGTTTTCTATCTTTAGTATTCTTGTTCATATTTTTATCTTGATTGGTTTTGGCATTTTTCCTTTCACGTTCCTGTTTTTTCATCTCTTCATAATAATGCCTCTCCATCTCTCTTTGCTTATCAATTTTTCTCTGGATATAATAACCTCGCTCCCACCAATGCCACTTTCTCCCCCATGTGCCACCTTCATAAGGATCTTGCTTTCTAAGCTCAAGACTAATACCATTACGTTGCAAAACTACCACATTTAAACTTTTTAGCATCTCAATCTTGCCAAAGAAAAAACTCATAAAATCATACTCTGCTCTTATGATATCAGAATCTGGACAGGGCTTTGAAGTAGAATTAATATAATTAACACTAATATAATTATCAGCCTTTCTATAAGTTCCTGTAATCTCATTACATCCAAGTAATACACGAAATTTGCTATTATCAAAAAATGCTAAGCCATTAATAGGAATATTCCTTACATTCCCTCTCAAACGCAACTCTTCACCTTCTAGTTTCATCGCCTCATATCGACTAAAAGCCAAAGTGCTAAAACATAGCCAAATCCCTATAAATAGCCTTAGCATTTTTTCTCCTTATAAGCTCTTTTCTAATAAGTCAAATAGTGCTTGACTAAACTCCTTAGCATTATCTAAACTTCCACTATCCATCAGTCTAGCAGAATCAAGCAACAATCTTGCCATATTTTTTAATTCTTCTTTATTCTGATGTTTGGAGAGTTTTTGTATCAAAGGATGGGTAATATTAAGCTCTAAATTCTTTGGCATTTTTGGCATCTCTTGCCCCATCTGTCTCATCAAGTTTGCCATCATCGCATTTTCTTCTGTGCCAATAAGCGCTACAGGAGAGGCTAGATTCTTACTTAGGCTTACTTCATTTACCTCATCACTTAAAATCTCTTTAAACTCTTTGGTCAAAGCCTCAAACTGCTCTTTTTCTTCCTTGCTTATCTCTTCTTCTCCAAGCTCGCTTAATGCTTCCTTGCTGGCTGCATCTTTTAGTGCTACCTTGTCATACTCACCCACACTAGGCATCACAAAAGAATCTACCTCATCACTTAAAAGCAATACTTCATAGCCCTGCCTTTTGTATTTTTCTAAAATCGGGGATGCTTTTAAAAGCTCTAGATTTTCTCCTAAGAGATAATAAATGCTCTTTTGCTCCTTTGGCATAGAATCTTTATATGCTTTTAATGAACGATTCTGTTTTGCACTAGTAGTAAATCTTAAAAGCTCTAAGATATTCTCTTTATTTTCAAAATCACTATAAAGACCTTCTTTTAAAACCTTGCCAAACTCTTTGTAAAACTCTTCATACTTTGCCTCATCTTTGCTTAGATTTTTAATCTCACTAAGAATCTTCTTAACTGATGCACTCTTAATATTTGCAAGAATCCTATTTTGCTGCAAAATCTCCCTACTGACATTTAGTGGTAAATCCTCACTATCAATCACACCTCTAATAAACCTTAAATAAGGTGGTAAAAGCTCCTTATCATCATCAGTAATAAACACGCGTTTAACATAAAGCTTTACCCCTGATTTGTAATCTACTCTATAAAGATCAAATGGTGCTTTTTTAGGTATGAAAAATAATGTAGTATATTCTAAGCTTCCCTCTGCTTTGCTATGCACATAGCAAAGTGGCGCTTCAGAATCCCCGCTAAAGCCCTTATAAAACTCTTCATAATCCTTAGGCTTTAGCTCTGATTTAGGAAGTTTCCATATTGCTGTAGCTTTATTAATTTGCTCGCATTTATGCTCTTTTTTCTCTACCTTTTTATCCCCTTCTTCTTGTGTTTTACTCTCTTCATAGCTTAGAAAAATAGGAAATGCAATATGCTCTGAATATCGCTTGATAATACTTTCTATCTCCCATTTTGAAGCAAACTTCTTATCCTCATCTTTAAGATAAAGCACAATCTCACTTCCCTGCTCCTCTTTAGTGCATTCACTAATCTCATATTCCCCCTTGCCATCACTTATCCAAGCATAAGCTTTAGTATCTCCTGCTTTTTTACTCTGCACGATAATCTTATCAGCCACCATAAATGCTGAATAAAACCCCACACCAAACTGCCCAATCAGCGCAGAATCTTTCTTTTTATCCCCACTTAATGAGTTTAAAAAGCTCTTTGTCCCAGACTTTGCAATCGTACCTAAATGATTGATTAAGTCCTCTTCATTCATCCCGATACCATTATCCTTAATACTTAAAGTACCCTTAGCAGAATCAAAGCTAATATCAATGCGTGGGGAAAACTTCAAGCCTTTTAATTTCTCATCTGTCAAGCTTAAATAGTTAAGCTTATCTAGGGCATCAGAAGCATTAGAAATAAGTTCTCGCAAAAAAATCTCTTTATTAGAATAAAGTGAGTGAATCATCAATTCTAAAAGTTGGTTAATCTCTGTTTGAAAACTATGTTTTTTACTCATTCTCATCTCCTTAGATTTATTTACTAAGATTCTAGCAAATTTTTTATTAATCTTTAAAAAAGTTTATATTGTTTATATAAACTTTTTTTAGTCTATTTTAGTAAAGTTTAATTTAGTCATTAAGTCATAATCCATAGTTAAAAATACAAACTATGATTTTGATACAATAACTCACTATTTTTTAAGGTTTATTTTCATGGAAATTCAAATTGCACATAGAAAAATTGGCATCAATCACCCTCCGCTTCTTATAGCAGAAATAGGCATCAATCATGGCGGTAGTCTAAAGGTTGCTAAAACTATGGCAGATTCTGCCAAAAGAGCGGGTATTGAAATCTTAAAACATCAAACCCATATCATAGAAGATGAAATGAGTGCTGCGGCAAAAAAGGTCATACCCGGCAATAGTCATAAAAGTATTTATGAAATTATGCAATCTTGTGCGCTTAGTCTTGATGAGGAAAAAGAATTTAAAGCCTATGTAGAAAGTCTTGGTATGATTTATATCTCCACACCATTTTCTAGGGCTGCAGCCGATTTTTTAGAATCACTTAATGTTCCAGCTTATAAAATCGGATCTGGCGAAATGAATAATCTGCCTCTTTTGCGTCATATTGCTAGTTTTAAAAAGCCCATCATTTTAAGCACAGGTATGAATGATTTACAATCGATTAAACAAAGCACTGATCTTTTAGATTCTCTTAATATCCCATACGCGCTTTTACATACCACAAATCTCTATCCAACTCCACCACATTTGGTACGACTAGGCGCGATGCTTGAAATGATGCAAGCCTATCCTAACACCCCCATTGGACTATCAGACCACACTTTAAATAATAACTCCTCTATAGCAGCCTGCGCACTTGGGGCATGCATTATTGAAAGACATTTCACAGATACAAAGGAACGACAAGGACCTGATATAATCTGCTCGATGGATGAAAATGAGGCTAGGGCTTTATCTCAAGCATTAAATGAAGTATTTAGTATGCGAGGAGGCAGGAAGGAAGCTGCAAAAGAAGAGCAAGTTACCATTGATTTTGCATTCGCTACTTGTGTGAGCATTGCCTCTATTAAAAAGGGAGAGAGATTCTCTATGAAAAATCTCTGGGTCAAGCGCCCCGGTACTGGAGAGATCAAAGCAAAAGACTTTGAAAATCTACTAGGAAAATATGCAAAAGTTGATATTGCTCCTGATACGCACATCACTTGGGATATGGTAGATAATGAAAGTAAAAACTAATAAAGTTACAAAAAATTATAATTTCAAGGGGGGGGGGGAACAAAACCCCACAAATCCTAAAAATCCCAAAAAACGCAACATCATCTTTCTTAGTGGTACACGCGCAGACTGGGGGAAGATCAAACCTCTTGTACAAGTTATTAAAGATTGTAAAGAATTTGATTATCATATATTTGTATGCGGGATGCATCTTCAAAAGCTATATGGACAAACCTTTATAGAGATCTTTAAAGATGGCTTTGAAAATGTCTATTTAAGCAAGCCATATTCTCATTGGGATAAAATGGATCTTGCCCTAAGCCATAATATTAAAGAATTTTCTCATTTCATCCAGACAAGCAAACCTGATTTAATCATCGTACATGGTGATAGACTAGAAGCACTAGCAGGAGCTATAGTAGGGGCTTTTAACAATATTCCTATAGCTCATATTGAAGGAGGAGAAGTTAGTGGCACAATTGATGAATCTATCCGTCATAGTATCTCAAAACTCTCACATCTCCACTTTGTAGCCAACACTGAAGCTAAAGCGCGTCTCTTACAACTAGGTGAAAAAACAGAATCAATTTTTACAATTGGCTCACCAGATATTGATGTGATGCTCTCTTGTAATCTCCCCAGCCTAGATATGGCTATCAAACACTATCATCAGCTTGAAAGATTTCATAAAGATTATGCCATCTTTGCCTATCACCCTGTAACAACCGAGCTTGATGATATGCCTAAAAAATTAAAAGCTATTTTTCAAGCGCTAAAAGATAGCAAGCAGAATTTTTTATGTATCTATCCTAATAATGATCCCGGTTCAAAACTCATTATCAAAGAGCTAGATAGACTAAAAAATAATCCATTTTTTATCAGCTTTGCTTCTATAAAATTTGAGTTTTTCCTCACCTTTTTAAAACATGCAAAATTTATCATCGGGAATAGCTCTGCTGGAATCAGAGAAGCCCCTATATATGGTATACCTGCTATCAATCTAGGCTCTAGGCAAAATAACCGCTACAAACCTCAAGCAGGCATAATCAGCTCATCTGAAAACTATAAAGATATATTAGATTCTATTCTAAAGGCTAAAAACTTAAAACCACCTAAGATAAAAACATTTGGTGATGGTAAAAGTGCACAAAAGTTTTTAAAAATTTTAAAAAAAGATGAGTTTTGGAATCTAAATTTACAAAAAAGCTTTGTAGATATTCTTTAAAGAGGCTAAATGAAAACACATCCTAAAACCTTAGCCATTATACCGGCTAGATCGGGCAGCAAAGGAATTATTAATAAAAATATCACTCCATTTTTAGGACTCCCTTTACTAGCTCATAGCATTATAGCAGCCAAAAATTCTCAAATATGTGATGAAATTTTGCTAGCCACAGATAGCGCACACTATGCAGAGATTGGCAAACAATATGGGGCTAATACCCCCTATCTTAGAAACCATACTAATGCCACAGATAATGCCCCTACAATAAATCTTATTCTTGAAGCTCTTAGCTTTTATGAGAAGGAAAATTTTGAAGTTTTAATCCTACTTCAACCAACTTCAGTGCTGCGCGATGCAAATGATATTATTCATGCCTATAAGCTCTTTTTAGATTCTAATATGCAAGGACTGCTTAGCCTCTCTCCTGCACACTCTCATCCTCTACTTTTACGCTCTATGCAAGGAAGCCATACTCAAAAACTCCTAGATATGCCCTCATCTGTGCGCCGTCAAGATATGCCTCCATTTTATGAAGTCAATGGTGCTATCTATATTAATGCCATTAAAGATATAACCCCTACTACTAGTCTAAATGACAATCCTATTGGCTATATTATGGAAACAAATAAAGGTATTGATATAGATACACCATTAGACCTAGCTATTGCTAATTTATTAGCTCTAGATCCATCACTTCAATAAATTTACTTTAAATTTACCCATTATCTTTTATAATAGTTTATAAAATTTATCAAAGGATAAAATATGAAGAAATTGTTTTTATTGTCATTGTTTTTGTTTTTTCTTCATGCTCAAACTATAAATATTCAAAAAGAGCCTATACTTACTACTTCAATCGCTGAAGGTATCTTAAATCTTGCCAAAGCAGAAGCTCTTAAAAATAATTTTAAAGTTAGCATTACTATCGTTGATAAAGGTGGACGCACTCTGCTTGTATGGCGAAGTCAAGATGCCGGGGTACATACCATTAGAGCTAGCTATAAAAAAGCCTATACTGCAAACTCTCAAAAACGGACTACACAATCAATTATGGAAGGTATCAAAGAAGGAAAAATTCCAGAAGATATCAAATATTTGGATGAAAACTTTTCTGTAATGATGGGTGGGATTCCTATAATATTAGATGGAGTAGTAGTTGGAGGCATTGGCGTAGGAGGTGCACATGGTAGTGAAGATGTCCAAATTGCCAAAGCTGGATTAGAGTTTTTAAAGCATTAACATCACCTAGATGTCAAATTAACTCAAATGTCTGTAATTAATCTTTTATGCTAAAATCAAGCAATATTTGCCCCTTGCGCAAGACTTAAGGAAATATATTGAAAACAAAATTTTTTGGCAGTATCATAGCAAGTATACTTGTATCCTCCTATGCTTATGCACAGAATCCTGAAAAACTTAATATCTACAATTTGCAAGGCACATGTCAATATGGCTGGTTTGGCAGTGGACAATGTAAAAATATTACTGTAGCTAATGGTAATAGTGGAAAGATCTATTATGTTAGCAATGCTGGTAGTAATGGTAGTGGTGATAATCTTAGCTGGTGGCATAGCTATCAAGCAGGTGGAGGTGGAGGAAATGGTGCGTACTACTTTAGCCTTGATGCTAAACAAAATGATCTGATCTTTGGTAAAAATCAAATCTCTGGAGGTAAAAGTGGCACTATAAAGCTTAATGATGCTAATGTGAATGTATTCTCAAGCTTAGAAGTCAAAGCCAAAAATATTTATATTGGTGGAAATATCATTATGGCACATGATAGCACGGGTTTTAAACTAGGCTTTAATGCAAGTGAAAATGTCAAATCAGATGCTAACTTTGATATTAGAGGCACAACTGCTGGCACTCAAGCAGGTAGCCTTATCATCACGGCTAAAGATTTTGTCTCCACAGGGAAAATCAATCTCAATGGTAGCTCTACTCATAATGGACAAACACTAGATGTAACTAGCGTAAGCAATAAAGCTGAAATCAGTGATATCACAGCTACGCGAGGAAATATCAAAGCCAATACAAACTTTCATATCACAAATCTTAAGATCAATACAGCAGATTTCAACCCCACTACTGATCTCATCGGTAATGGCTCTACTAACTTTAATATCACAAATCTGGATATCTTTGCTGGATGGGGTGCAACAACAATAGCTACAGCTAAATTTACCAAAGGTGCTAATTTAACAATCCAAAATGCCAAGATATCTAACTGGAGCATACTAGATGCGAGTGATATACAAGATGTTAATATACAAAATCTACAATCAAGCTATGCGACAATTAAAGCAGGAAATAAACTAAATATAGAAAATGCAAAATTTAGCAATAATGAAACCTATCTATATTCTAAAGATAATACCACCATTAATCATATCACCTTAGATAATGGCGCTAAGCTCTATATCAAAGAAGGCAAAACACTAACTGCTAAAGATCTAAAAATGGATAATGGCTCATGGCTAATTGCACAAAATGGCAATGGCTCTGCTATGAGTGGGGATACTAAAATCAATCAAATCGATTTTAATAACTCTAGAATCTATGCTAATAATCTCTCAACAGATTCTATTACGATCAAAAATAATGCTGGGATTTATCTAGGCAGTAATAACTCTGGTACCTATACTAATGATGGTGATTTAAATATTTCTGATGGATCTAAGCTAGAGGTATTTGGCAATATGATAAACTCTGGCTCACTAAATCTAACATTAAGCCCCGGCAATACAGAGTTAATCCATACTCATGGCAGTTTTCAGTTTAATATGGATGCAGAGGGTGAAAGCAAAAAATACACAATCACTAATATAGTCAATGGCAAAGAAGAGACTAAAGAAGTTACCCTAAGCACACCTAAAGCTAAAATCAATCTTTATACCTCTTCAAAGGATCTAATCACTGGAGTTACCTATACGCTTATTAAGGCTGATGGCGGTATCAACTTTAAAAAAGACAATAAAACCTACACCTATGATCAACTAGATACTGATATCACGGATGATAAAAATGATACCTATGGTACGCTTTCTCAAGTTTTAGCACAAAATATATTTTTCTATGATAATACTAATGGCAATAAACCCATGAATGTAGATTTTAAAAGCTCAAGCACAAAAAATATTTTGAGTTTTAGTATCGCTACACAAGGAATTTATGTAGATATAACCCCTTATATTAAGCCCGGGACTTGGGTATTTGGTATTGGCAGTGGGAATGCTATTTTTGGGATTATGAATGGTGCTGGAGGGTTAGCAAGAAACTATACCCTAACCTTAGAAGCTAAAACAGGGACAGATACAGATGGAAAAACAAAACCTGTAATCTATTATCTCAAAGACTATACCTATCACAATTCTGGTAACAGAAATGCCGTATTTACTATCGATGCGACAGGCTCAAAATTTGTCCTAGGCAAAAACAGAGAGACCGCAGGAGAGAGCGGCAAAATCTATGTGGGCGATGCCCTAGCTAAATCAAATTTAAAAATCAAAGCAGATAGCATCTATTTAGGAGGGGAAATAACTCTTGGTGATGGTGCGCTTATCTCTGGGCATATAGACTTAGAAACCACAAAGGGTAATAGCAAAGATATGCAAGGTTTTATCGGTTCTAATGATAATAACCATGATTCTAAAATTTATATTCGCAACCACTCCTCTCTTACTGCTAGTGGCGATGTATTTAACTATCAAGGCACAATTCAAGCTAGCGGTAATGGAACACTTACAGATGAAGTCACGCTTAACCTAAGTGGCATTACTGGTGCTCAAAAAATCACCCTTTATGATAGTAATGGCAATATGACTACTACAGATTATGGAATCTATATTCATAAACTTATCTTACGCGATGCAAAAAAACGCGGCAGTGGCGCTACAGATGGTGGTGTTAGCATGAAAGATTTCTTAGTTAATGAACTAGAAATTTGGAAAGGCAATAATACCTATAGTGAGTTTTTAACCCCTATTGGCAAAAGTAAAATCAACTCACTTAATCTCGCTAGTGGTACTAGCGCTGCAGATGCCGCAGAGCTTAGATTTTCAGGAGTAGATTCTAGCTCTAAAGCTAGTGGAAGTCTTGAAGTAGGGAGCGCTACACTTGGGGCTTACAGTATCCTTAATGCCGCTAATATAGAAAACTTTAATATCACTCAAAAGCTCTCTATTACAAGTGCAACAGCCACCTTTAATAATCTTAGTATTGGTGGTAAGCTAGAGACTACAACTGATAGCATCACTCATATTAATGGGAATTTAATCTTAAAAAATGGTGCTAATTTCTATCTTACCAGTACAATAAAACCGATTGAAGTAACAGGCACTACCACTATTTATATGGATACGAAAAATACTGATAAAGATAATGTTTCACAAAGTATCTTAAATATCTATAATTTAAGTTATATCAAAGGTGCAAAAGTAGGCACTACCTACACTCTTTTAGAATCTAAAGGTGGTATTACTTATCATTATACAGATAGTAATGGAAAAGAAAGCAATGGAAATGACTCTGGGTTTAAAAGCAATATGAGCGATAGAATCGGTTTTTATCAAGATAGCGCACATACAGAGCGTATAGACAAATCTTTAGATAGCTTTGATTATAATGGGCTTGTCATTACAAAAATAGTTGAGAATAACACTATCGGATTTAAAATTGATACCACTGATGCACTCAATCCTTATAATAAAAATAGGATTGAGCATTATTTCTATCGTAAAGGCAATCAAGAGTGGATAGATAAAATCAATGCCATAGGACCTGATGTAATGGAGTATTTCCAAACTCTAATGCTAGATAAAAATAATGCCTTATGGGCAAATGATATTATTACAGCAAATAATCTCGACTATTTCCTAAAAGTAGCAAAAACTCTTCAAGATGCAGCTAATCAAATAGGCTCACCTACACGTAAGTCTAGC
>JXTW01000006.1:0-1268 GCA_004368235.1 Helicobacter anseris
TGATAGTTGTTTTTCCACCAGCATAAGTACCAATATTTCCTGTGATAGAGTTAGTACCTTCATTCATGGTTATGGTTGTTGTACCAACATTAGTATTAATAGCACCCGTTATCTCATTTTTGCTAGTTTGATTATTCGTATTATTGCTATTAAAAGTAATAGTGTTAGAATTATAAGTAGTGATGTTCCCTGTTATAGTATTTGTGGTGCCATTAAAAGTGATAGTATTTTTACCACCCACATTGTCACTAATATTTTTTTTGATACTATTAGTAGCATTAGTATTGCTATCACCAAGAGTGATAGTGTTACTAGCATTGTTACTATTGCCACTGATTTTTATACTTCCATCAATAGTGTTAGTAGTACCATGAAGGCTGATGGTATTTTTCCCAGTCCAAAAGGCAGTAATATCTCCTGTGATAGTGTTGGTAACATTTGTTTTGCTTTGAGTACCAGTGCTTGATTGACCCATAGTGATTGTTTGGTTAGCTTTATAACCACCATCAGCTTTGATATTTCCTGTGATAGAGTTAGTATTAGTACCATTAAAGTTTAGTGTAGCTGTGCCTATAGTGGAGGTAAGGTTACCTGTGAGTTTGGCATTATCTCCAGTAAAAGTGAAAGTAGAATCAGCTTTTGAATAATTCATGTTGTTTTTAATTTCAATATTTCCGATAAATTCACCACCAAATTTACCTTCAAAGTTAGCTATACTACTTCCAGATTGATTACGACCACCAGTAATAACTAAGTTTCCTTTAAAAGCAGTAGAATTAGCAGAGCTAAGATCTAGTTTTACACCTCTTTCAGCATCATTGCCTTTTGTTCCACTAACTGGTCCAAGATTTATAGTTAATGTACCAGTACCATCTCCTATTTGTAAGCCTTTAGTATCTTGAGTTTTTACTTCTATGAAAGCAGAAGGTGCATTTTTTTTCCCACCTGCTTTGACAGTATATGTTGTATCACCAGAATTACCAGTACCAGAAATACCACTGCTGGAATCTTCAAATTGTATGGTTACATTTTTCCAAGCTTGACTTGAATTATTTTGTGCTTGCCACATACTATTAGTTTCAGCCCATTTAAAGTTATCTGGATTTTGGGCTTGAGTGGGACTGCTATCTTTATTAGCGTATGTGCCATATTTTATAAGCGGAGCATTATTAGCACTTACATTTCCATATACCGCACTAGTTAATACCAAGCTAAGAGAGCTTGCAATAAGTGGTTTAAAAAATGACTTTGAAGGAGTATTAGAGAGG
>JXTW01000006.1:1365-92679 GCA_004368235.1 Helicobacter anseris
AGATTACATAGAGTTAGGATAGGGCTTTAGGATTTATTTTTGAGTGTTGTTTTTAGGATTTGTTCAATTTCAGTGTCGCTGGCTGCTTGTATAGCAGAAAAACTACCAAAATAATCTAGTAGCTTTTTAGTTTGGGCTTTGGTGTAGGGATTTTTTAAGAGAGCTTTTGTCTTTTGCTTGCGATGAAAAGAGATGGCAAAGCGATGAGCTTCATCGCGTAATTTTTGCAAAAACTGCAAGCGGGGATCAGATGAGCTTAGATGCAAGGTAGTGATTTCTAGAGTAGAGGTTTTTGGCATAGGATAATAGATGGTATCATGGGCAGATCCTTTGGCTCGATGAGCTTTAGCATCAATTTTTTCTTTTGCAATTGCAATGACATCAAGATGTAATCCTGCAGAATCTAAAAGCTCTTTTGCAATTTTTATTTGACCAGATCCTCCATCTAGCAGCCATAAATCTGGTGGTGAGAGCTTGTCAAAGCTTTGTATCCTATGTAGAAGCATTTCGCGCATTTGTGAATATTCATCAGTGGATTTTAAGTTATAGTGGCGATATGATGACTTGATAAAATCATGATCTTCATAAGTGATCATTGCCCCGACATTATGGCTAAAGCTATGATGACTGGTATCAAAAACCTCGATTCTAAAAGGTGGACTAGAGAGATTTAAAAGCAAGGCTATATCGTTTAAAAGTGTGTTTTCAGGTGCATTTTTTTGCATATTTTGACGCAAGACTTCTTGTGCATTTTTATGTGCAATATCAAGTAGGGATTTTTTAAAGCCAATTTGCGGTAATGTGATCTTAATATTTTTGTTTTGACGCTTTTGTAAAAAAGATTCTAATAAATCACAATCTTCTGGTTTTATGGGTAATATAACCTCATCTGGAGGTAGGGGAGAGGGATCAGAATAGTGATTGAGAATATGCTGGGTAAATAGCTCTGGATAGGAAATATCAAAATTATAGTGAAGGATTTTAAAATCTGAAGAGCTAATGGATCCATCACGCATAAAAAGCTTCATTAAAACCGCTTTATAGGAGTTGTTTTGCTCTATTTTAGCTATATGGAGGATATCAAGATTGTATGGTTTGGGGGTGTTAATTTGAGAAAAGTTAGCCAAAGGGGTAATAGCTTTTATCATTTCTCTATATTCTTTAGCTTTTTCAAAAAGCAGTTTATTAGAGCAATCTAGCATTTTTTCTTCTAATGCCTTTAAAAGCTTTTTTTTATTTTGCAATAACAAAAGAGCAGAATCTAGAATTTTGGCATATTCATTTTTTGTGATTTTGCCTTCACATGGGGCATGGCATTTGTTGATCTGATAAAAAAGACAAGCTTTTTTATATTTTATGCATCTACTTTTTTGGACTAATGGGAAAAGATCATAAAGTGCATCTAAAAGGCTGCGGCACCCACTAGGATATGGACCAAAATA
Source organism: Helicobacter anseris (assembly GCA_004368235.1). Taxonomy (GTDB): domain Bacteria; phylum Campylobacterota; class Campylobacteria; order Campylobacterales; family Helicobacteraceae; genus Helicobacter_H; species Helicobacter_H anseris_A. The sequence continues at coordinate 2,808 of JXTW01000006.1, forward strand.
GCGTAAGTTAGACTTATTTTTTACTTGACGAGTGAACTCAAATCTAGGAAAATCTTGTGTTGTATCTAAAAGAATATAAGGATAGGTTTTATCATCGCGAAGCAAAATATTGTATTTTGGTTTAAGCTGTTTAATGAGTGTATTCTCAAGAATGAGAGCATCTTGCTCAGTTTGGACTATTGTAGTATCTAGGCTATAGGCTTGAGATATCATAATTTGGATTCTTTGAGTATTTCTTGGATTAGGTATAAGAGTATTATTTATTTGTTTAAAGTAACTATTAATACGTTTTTTAAGGTTTTTTGCTTTGCCGATATAAAGGATTTTACCAGTCTGATCTAAATATTTATATACACCTGCTTCTTGTGGTAAGTGTTGCAGAGCATTTATTGTAATAATAGTCATAATTTAATGTAGTCATCATTATTATTTTGGCGATTTTCTAAGATGATAGCGCGAATTGATTCTAATATAGAATAGCGAGTGGTATTTTTAGCAAAATGGTTTTGAAAAAGACCAAAAGATCGTTCGATATAGGTAGGTACTTGGATCGGAGGGCTATCTTGTTGTGTTTGCAGGTTATTTTTTGGGACATAGCCTTTGATAATATTTTTATTTTGCATATTTAGATTCTGTATTAATATGGGGAAAAATGTAGAATGTTCTTGGATGGCTGTAAGGATTTTTTTGGTATGATATTTGTTAAATTCATTGCAGATTATTTGATTTTTAAAAGCAAAAAAAAGGCAGTTCTTTTTTAAAAAAATCCCAATGAGCGAGTCTTTAATCATTGAGGGCAAGAGTATTTTGAGGCGTTGGCATTCATATAGGGGTGATAGGTGATTTAGTCTAGGTATTTTAAAGACAGCGGAGATGAGATTTTGAGAACTTTTCATTTGGTAATTGTAGCATATTTTTTGATGTGTATTTTTGGCTGTGGATATAAGACTGATCCTTATTGGAGTGCTAAAAATGATTTGTTAAATGCTAAAGAGGATAATAAGAGCACTCATTTGTCTAATAAAGTATCCCTTAAATGAAAGGATTTAGAGTTTAAGTAGGTTTAATGGTATGCGCATCAAATCTAAAGTGTTAGATACTTTTAACTTATGGAAAGATAGAATCTGGGATTTTGTCTTTTTGCATGATCCTGGATATATGCATTTTTTTTACGCTTTGAAAATTTTTTTTGCTAGTTTTCTCTCACTTCTGGCGAGCTATCATTTTTTTGGCACAAGTGTTTTAATGTGGGCAGCGCTAGTGCCCATTCATTTTTACTTTCTTAATGTTACTTTTGTCAATAGAGCTAATGTTACGCGGAATTTTGTGCTATTTTTAACTTTTTCTGTAATTGATGTATTTTTACTCTTTTTTATGCTGCCTTTTGGATATTGGCTAATGCTACCCTTAGGCGTGCTTGGTTTTTTGGCTGTACTTATTTCTAGCTATGAATTAGATTTGCAAAAAGTTATGAATATGGCTATTTTAAATGGATTGATTGCTTGTTTATATGAAAAGCTCACTCCTAATTTTAAATTAATAGATGGTGTTGGTACTTTAGTAATAGCTGGGGTGATCACACTTAGTGTTCATTATTTTGTACGTCCTAAAAGACATAGTAGATTTGTACGCAAATATTTTCCTGATTTATTTCATACTTTAGAATTGATGATTAAAAATCTTAATAAGAGTAAACAATTTGTGCAATACCATCACAAAGCAAGACTGCAGATGGAAGTCTTGCGCGGAATTTGTAATACTAAAAATTCTAATGATGTTTATACGATAAAAAGTATGAAGCGTGCTGTATTTTATCTTTATCGCTTAGAGGAGATTTATCAGTGTATTGCTGCTTTATATGATGATTTGAATTTAAATGATAGGGAGTTTATGAGTATTAAGCGCGAGATTATTTACAATCTTGAGCAACTCTCTGGATTGTTTGAAGGTATTCCCCCACATTTAAAAAGAAAAGCTTTAGAGAGCTATAAGGGTAAGGCTAGCTCTTTTATCAATACCATTAAAGTCCTTTATAATGCTATGGAATCTTTTAAACGTGGGGGTGAGGAAAGGGATTATTTTGCAGAAGCTCAACCAAAAAATAGTTTAAAAATATTTAAAAAAGTCTTGAGATGGAAAAATGATACCTTTCGATATGGGGTAAAGTATGCCCTTGTTTTAATGGCATCAGTTGTTATTTCAGAGTTTTTTAATATTAGTCATGGTATTTGGATTACTATGGCATGTGTAGCGATCACTAAACCTAGTCTTGGTGGTGTAGGCTATATGGGTAAGGATTATAGTATTGGCGGTACATTGGGTATTTTACTAGGCACATTGATAGTATATGTGAGTTACCCTAGCTTGGTATTTAATGTTATTTTTGTTTTTGTTGTCTTTGCTTTTGTGTATTTTCGTGTATATACTTATGGGCTTTGGGCTTGTTTTATGATGATGTCTTTTATTATGATGTTTTCAGTGATATATGGCTTTTCATTAGAAGTAGTTGCAGAGAGATTATTTGATGTAGGAGTGGCTTTTGTGCTTAGTTTTGGGATTTTTTGGTTTCTTTGGCCTCGATATAGTGGTAATGAAGTCTTGCCTAATTTGAAAAAAGCATTGGAAAGTTTATTTCAGTCTTGTGGAATTTTAATTGAGCATTTGGGTGATTTAAAAAAGCAAAAACGTAATTTTAATCAAAAACAAAAAGAATTTTTTGCTTCTTATAATGAGCTTTTGGTATGTCTTGATGAGGCAAAAAATGAGAAGCATACTGGTTTTTTGATATTAAAAAATGTGCGTAAAAGTCTTAAGTATTTAAATTTTTTAAACCAAAATACTCTGAAGCTTTATTATTTCCTAGAAAGTAGGGCAGATATGAAGATTAAAGAGCTCTATATTAATGATCTTAGGCTTATTCAGACGCGTTATGAGATGATGCAACGTGCACTAGATAATCATAGCTTTTATCTTAAAGAACAAAAAGATGGACGCTTTTTAAGTGAAGATGAGGATTTTAATGAAATGATAGATAGATTATTTGAAGCACAAAATGGATTATTTGTAACATTAAAAAGCAATATAAAATGAGGAATAACATGGAGAAAAAAGAAAAAAAGATAGCTCTATTTATTGATTGTGAAAATATCGCATCAAAATGGGCAGAAAAAATTTTTGAAAGCTTGCTTGATATCGGGGATGTGTGCATCAAAAAGGCTTATGGAGATTGGCGAGAATCTTCATTAAAGACCTGGGACAAAATATTAAGTATTTATGCGATTGAGCCTGTGCATATTATCACAGGTAATCATAATAAAAGGACTATTAGGGGTGGGAAAAACTCTTGTGATATTAGGCTTAGTATTGATGTGATGAATTGCCTTTATGATGGGCTTGTAGATTGTATTGCTATTGCAAGTAGCGATTCTGATTTTGCGCCATTAGCTCAAGAGATACGCAAAAGAGGTGTACAGGCTATAGGTTTTGGAGAGATGAAATCACGTCAGGAATATCAAAAAGCTTTTACAAGCTTTGAATTTTTATTTGATTCTGAACTTGAAATTGAAAAATCATTAAAGCAAAATAAAGTTCTTATTAGAATGCTTAAAAAGGCTATTGATGAAACTAGTGATGGATCTGGTAAGTCAAGTCTTGGCAGTATAGGCAATTGGATGCGTGATAATTATTCTCAAAGTGCAAAGAGTTATGGGAAGAATACTTGGGGGGATATATTTAAGATATTAAAAGATGAGTTTGAAATTACAAGACAAAAGGGAGTAGTTTTAGTGGAATATTTGCGTTGGTAAGCTCTTGGTATTTACTTGCGCTTTTGTATAATCTAAAAAGTTCTATTAATAAGGAAAGATAATGCAACATTCACGCCAAGAAACACTTCAAAATAATCCTAATTTAAATGCAAAAAGTATACAAGTGGTTGAGAGAATTTTAAGTAAAAATGATCTTAAAGCTAATGAAATGAGAGAGAAATATACACAAGATGGACTTTATACAATTAACTTTATGAGCTCGCCTGGGAGTGGTAAGACAACGCTTTTGGAGAATCTGGCTAACTTTGAGGATTTTAGATTTAGTGTGATTGAAGGGGATATGCAGACTAATAGAGATGCAGAGCGTTTGCAAAAAAAAGGTGTTTTTGCAGAGCAGATTGCTACAGGGGAGGCTTGTCATTTAGAAGCTAGTATGGTAGAGAGAGCATATGAGGCTTTAAAAAATAGAGGTGAATTAAAAAACAAAGACTATCTTATTATTGAAAATATCGGGAATTTAGTTTGTCCAGCTAGCTATGATTTGGGTGCAGCGCTTAATATTTTATTGCTTTCAGTGCCTGAAGGAGATGATAAAATTTTAAAATACCCTACCATATTTATGTGCGCTGATGCTGTGGTAGTAAGTAAGGCAGATATGATTGATTATTTTGGTTTTCGTGTTAGTCAAGTACAAGAGGATATGCAAAAACTTAAGCCAGATACTCCTATTTTTCTTACTAGTTCTAAAGATTTGCATTCTCTTGAAAAACTTAAAAATTTTATTGTCAATAAGCGTACACAAGGTTATTTTTCTAATCATAAATTTTAGGAGTTGTTATGTGTTTGGCTATTCCATCAAAAGTGATTGAGATTGATTTGAAAAAAAATATTGCATTAGTAGAAACTTTAGGGGTGCAGAGAGAAGCAAGTTTGGATTTAATGCAAGATTCTATAGAGATTAATGATTATGTATTATTGCATATTGGCTATGTGATGAGCAAGATCAATAAAGAGGATGCACTAGAATCTATTGCCCTTTATCAAGAGATGATAGAAAAAATGTCAGATGAATTAGAAGATGAATGGATTGATGAGGAATACCGTTAATGCAATTATCAAAGGACTTGCAAAGAAGCGAAATGCTATTAATTGATGCTTTTAGAGATAAGGATTTTATTTTAACTCTGGCTGATAAGATTAAAAAAGAGGCTAAAAAATTTAAAGAAAAGCTTTGTGTAATGGAGGTTTGTGGAGGACATACGCATACTTTAATGAAATATGGACTAACCAAATTACTGCCTGAAAATATCGAATGCGTCCATGGACCAGGGTGTCCAGTGTGCATTATGCCAAAAAATAGAATTAATCAAGCCTATGAAATTGCTATGCAAAAAGATGTAATTTTATTGACATTGGGAGATATGCTAAAAGTACCTGGATCAAAAGGTAGTTTGCAAGATGCAAGAAGCCTTGGTGCAGAGCTTGGTTTTTTGTATTCCCCTCTTCAGGCTTTAGAAATTGCTAAAAAAAATCCAGATAAAAGAGTTGTATATTTTGCTATAGGCTTTGAGACGACTACGCCTATGACTGCTGCCCTTATTGAGCGTTGTATTCAAGAAGGGATTAAAAATTTATTTTTCCATATTAACCATGTCTTAGTCCCTCCCCCATTACATAAAATTTTAGATTCTAAGGATTGTCGGATTAATGCTCTTTTAGCACCTTCTCATGTGAGTGTAATTGCTGGAGCAAAAATTTATGAAGAGATTTTTAATCGTTATAAATTGCCTATTGTGGTGAGTGGATTTGAGCCAGTAGATATGATGCAGAGTTTATTAATGTTGAGCTATCAATTTGCTAAAAATAATGCAGAGTTGGAAGTGCAATATTCTCGTGTGGTTACTAGAGAGGGGAATTTAAAAGCTCAAGCAATGATTGATAAGTATTTTAAAAAAAGAGAACATTTTGAATGGAGGGGGCTTGGTGATATTGCATATTCAGCATTGATGCTCCGCCCAGAATATGCTCATTTAGATGCTGAAATTATTTTTGATCTAGTTTTGAGCAAAGATAATATTCAAGACAATAGAGCTTGTCGCTGTGGAGATATTTTACGTGGTATAGCTAAGCCTTATGACTGCAAAGTTTTTGGTAAGTCTTGCACTCCTAATAATCCACTTGGTAGTTGTATGGTGAGTAGTGAAGGAGCTTGTGCTGCATATTACAAATATGGTATATCTAAAGTGATCTAAATTTTTTCTAGTTGCTGGTTTATGAGACGATAGGTAAATTTGCACTCTTTAGCTATGCCTTCATCATGAGTAGCTAGGATAAGCGCTGCATTGTTGTCTTGAATATATTCAAAAATACTTTCCATAACAATACTAGCTGTTTTGGAATCCAGATTCCCTGTAGGCTCATCAGCAAAAATAATTTTAGGTTGCTTACAAAGTACCCTAGCAATAGAAAGGCGTTGCTGTTGTCCTCCTGATAGACTACCAATACTTTGAGTTAAAATGTGATTTACATTTAATTTTTCCAAAAGATGAGTATCTATTTTTTTATCTGTAAGTAGACTGGCTACTTTTAAATTTTCAAGTGCAGAGAATCCAGCAAAGAGATAGTGAGATTGAAAAATGATGCCTAGATCATAGCGCCTTATTTCTAAAAGTTTATCTTTAGGTTGTGAGTAGATATCTAAGATATTTAATAGATCGACTTGTCCATAATTTGGCTTTAGCATTGTAGATAAGTGGTTTAAGATGGTGGATTTTCCACTGCCAGAAACTCCAAGAATAGCCATACTTTCTTTGGCTTTTAAGCTGAAGTTTAAATTATTATAGAGCGGATAGTCAAATTGATGAGAAAGGTTTGTAGCTTTAAGTATGGTTTGTGATTTCATTGTGCAAATCTTTGTAATGGTATGGAATTTGGACTTGTAATAATATCAATTTTATTTTTGGTTGCATTAAAAATTGTAGGGATAATAAGCATTGAATTAGATCCATTAGCACTATGTAGGATGATGCTATGATTCACTCTTGCATAGTATTTAAGTAGGATTTGTTGAAAATAGGGTTCTATACTTGGAGTAAACCACGCATTATTACTAATCATAACAATAAGTTTTGGAGAGTCTTTATAGAGCATAGAGCTTGTGCCTTCATAGCAGATGGCATTGCGGAAAGTAAGATTAAAGAGAGTAAAATCTTGAAGATTTGCTCCATATTCAAAGCCAGAATCTGTATTGAAAAATAATTTAGAAATAGGCTTTGCCAAGAAATCTGGAAGAGGTATTTTTTCTCCAAATGGGGCAAGAATCACCTTATTGATGATTTGCATTTTTTCTTGATTAAAGATATAGGTAGAGTTAAAAAAGGATTGATCTTTTTGCTGAAGCGAACCTAAAATAATGGCTATATCTTTACTAAGATTTTTAAGTAAGTTGAGAGTATTAATTGACATATTAAGAGGTATGGGGAGACTACTTTCTGGCAAAATAATGGCTTGATAGTTTAGCGTTTGTGCATAGTTTATAAGTGATAGAACCTCTTGTTGCTGAAATGAATAAAGCATGGGATCCCAGCGTAGATTTTGAGGGATTTGAGTTTGGGCAAGGGCGATTTTTGGTAGGGATACTAGATTATAAGAAGTGTAGCTTGTCTTTAAAAATGCAATACTAAAGGATAGACAGCAAAGTCCTATTAGTAGAATCTTAGAGAGCCTAGAGTCTTTGATATAATTGAGCTTTATTTGAATGTAAAAGCTTGTATGGGATTTAAATCTTATTTGTTGATAGAGCTCACAGAGGCATAGACAGCCTAAAATGACGCAAATAAAACTTAAAAAATCTACATTAAAAAAACTATATGCAAAAAAAGCTCTTACTTGTAGCCAATCAAAGTAGAATGGATGGATAAAGCCAAGTAGAATAAGCATCAAGGCACGAAAAAAAATATTAGAGCTCCATAAGATGAGCCAAAAGATTAATCCATAAATAAGAGCAACTAAAATACTAGCTAAACTTCCTAGGTACGGAAATGGAGAGAAGCGAAATGAAAATCCAATCCAGTGAAATAAAATAAGCCCAATAAAAAATCCAAATGAAAGGCGCAAATTTTTTGGTATTTGCAAGAATGCAATAATAGCAAGCGGAGCCAGAAAAGTATTTAGAGTTATATAGGTTGTAAGAAGATCTTGGCTAAGTAGTATGGCTCCACACCAAATAGGAGAGCTAAAGATTAAGGCATAGATAAAAGCTCGAAATAAGTTAAAAGGATAAAATCTTATAAGCTTTAGCATCAAACTTCCTAAAAGCAAAATATTTTTGGTAGAATACCACAATTATCGTTATTCTAAATATTGTGAAATCTAAAGGTTAAAGGTGATGATAAGGCTATGGGTTTTGTAGACATTGTTTTGTTAGCTATTATTATTTTAGTTGGTTTTAGGGGTTTTTATGATGGTTTTATCCATGAGGCTTCTGCATTAATCGGTGTAGTGGCTGGGATATTTTTTGCTTCTAGATTGGCACTGCCCATGGGAGCATTTTTTAATGAGCGTATTTATAATATCAATAGTCCTTCTCTTACGATTATTCTAGGCTTTGTCATTGTGCTTGCATTTTTTTGGATTGGTTTTTTGATGATAGGGTATATTCTCTCTAGGTTTGTAAGACTTACTGGTTTAGGTCTTTTGGATCGAATGTTGGGTTATATTTTTTCTTGCGTTAAGGTTTTTTGTATTTTTAGTTTTATCATTTTTGCATTAAATCAGATTAAATTTATCCGCGAGATTGATTTTGTAAAAAATTTACCTGTAAATAGCAAAATTTATACCGCTATGATGGATACATCAGAAGTTTTAGTAAAATTTGCTAATGCTCAAGAGATTGATAAGAGATTGCAAAATTTTAATAAAATAGGTGAGCAGGCTACTGAATTTATTCAATCCCCAAAAACTAAAGAGATTGTTGGAGCTGCTAGAGATGGTATTAAAGATATGAAAGAAAGGGTAAATCCTTAGCTAATTTAGGATATTTAATGTTTGAATTATTTAATAATGAATATAGTAAAAATCGTTTAGAGAAGGCTAAAATACTTAGAGAAAATCAAAAAAATCCTTATGCTAATGGCATAAGAAAACAAATGAGTTGTGCAGATTTTAATGAGCAATTTGCCTATCTTAAAACTTTGGCAGAAACACAGACGCGTAAATTACCTGATGTGAAAACCACGCTTACTGGCAGGATTAAGCTTATGCGTATGATGGGTAAGGCTTGTTTTGTGAATATTGAGGATGAAAGTGAGGATGTTCAAGTTTATCTTTCTCAAAATGATATTAAAGAAGAGTTTGATCTTTTAAAAAAGACTTTAGAAGTTGGGGATTTTATTGCAGTAAGTGGTTATCCATTTGTTACTAAGACAGGTGAACTTAGCTTGCATACTACAGAGTATACATTACTCACTAAAGCTATTGTACCACTGCCAGAGAAATTTCATGGTTTGACTGATGTAGAGTTGCGTTATCGTCAACGATATGTAGACTTAATTATGAATCCAAAGGTAAGAGAGAATTTTAGACTTAGATCTCGTATTATTACTGCATTAAGACATTTTTTTGAAAGCAAGGGGTTTTTAGAAGTAGAAACTCCTATGCTACATCCTATCCCAGGTGGGGCAAATGCTAGACCCTTTATTACCCATCATAATGCTTTGAATGTTGAAAGGTATTTGAGGATAGCCCCAGAACTATACCTCAAACGGCTTATAGTAGGTGGATTTGAAGCTGTATTTGAGATGAATAGAAATTTTAGAAATGAAGGTATGGATCATTCTCATAATCCAGAGTTTACCATGATAGAGTTTTATTGGGCTTATAGGACTTATGAAGATTTAATTGAGCTTACCAAAGAGCTTTTTTTGTATTTGATTAAAGAACTAGATTTACCTTTGCAAATACCACATAATGATGATGTAATTGATTTTTCAGATTTTCGTGTTATTAGCTATAAGGATGCCTTGCAGCATATTGGCGGACTGCCTTTAGAAGTGATTGATTCTAAGGATCGATTGCAGGAGTATTTAATAGATCAGGATATTAAAATAGAGGATAATCTTAGTTATGGCAAGCTTTTAGGCGAAGCTTTTGATGCATTTGTAGAAGAGAAGTTGATTAATCCTACTTTTATTATCGAGTATCCTATAGACATCAGCCCTTTGGCACGCCGTAATGATAAAAACCCAGAAATTGCAGATCGATTTGAGCTTTTTATCGGTGGAAAAGAAATTAGCAATGGCTTTAGTGAGTTGAACGATCCAATTGATCAGTATGAACGATTTAAAGAGCAGGTGGCTGCTAAAGATGCAGGAGATGAGGAGGCACAGTTTATGGATGAGGACTATGTCCTAGCTTTAGGGTATGGTATGCCACCTACTGCTGGACAAGGCATAGGGATTGATAGATTAGTAATGCTTTTTAGCAATGCTAAAACCATCAAGGATGTGATTTTATTCCCAGCAATGAAACCACTAAAAAGTAGCGAAAATAGCGATCATTAAGGAGATTTTATGTATATTTTAGAAAATAGTGATAAGGAAGTTTTTGAAAGCATAAAAAAGGAATTTAATCGGCAAAATCATCATTTAGAAATGATTGCAAGTGAAAATTACACTTTTCCAAGTGTGATGGAAGCAGTAGGTAGTATTTTGACTAATAAATATGCAGAGGGTTATCCTAATAAGCGTTATTATAGTGGCTGCGATTATGTAGATGAAATTGAAAATCTTGCGATAGAACGAGCCAAAAAGCTTTTTGGTTGTAATTTTGCTAATGTTCAGCCTCATGCAGGTTCACAGGCTAATACAGCAGTTTATGCAGCTCTGTTAAAGCCTTATGACAAGATTTTGGGTATGGATTTGAGTCATGGTGGACATCTTACTCATGGATCAAAAGTGAGTGTGAGTGGACAGACTTACCAGAGTTTCTTTTATGGTGTAGAGCTTGATGGTAGGATTAATTATGATAAATTAGAAGAATATGCTAAAGTTGTGCGCCCGCAACTGATTGTATGTGGATTTTCTGCTTATACAAGAGAGCTTGACTTTGCACGTTTTAGAGAAATTGCTGATAGTGTGGGGGCGATTTTAATGGGAGATGTTGCCCATGTTGCTGGATTGGTTGTGGCTGGCGAATATCCTAATCCCTTTCCTCATTGCCATGTTGTAACAAGTACGACTCATAAGACATTGCGTGGTCCTAGAGGAGGCATTATTTTAAGTAATGATGAGGAGATTGCAACCAAAATCAATAAGGCAGTATTTCCTGGTACACAAGGTGGACCTTTAATGCATATTATTGCTGGTAAGGCAGTTGGATTTGGTGAGAATCTAAAACCAGAATGGAAGAGTTATGCTAAACAAGTAAAGTTAAATATCAAGGCAATGGCTGAAGTACTGATTAATCGTGGATTTGATTTGGTAAGTTCTGGTACAGATAATCACTTGATTTTAATGAGCTTTTTAAATCGTGATTTTAGTGGCAAGGATGCAGATGCTGCTTTAGGGAATGCAGGTATTACGGTAAATAAAAATACTGTGCCTGGTGAAACGCGTAGCCCCTTTGTAACTAGTGGTATTCGCATTGGTTCCCCAGCATTAACTGCGCGTGGTATGAAAGAAGCGGAATTTATTTGGATTGCAAACAAAATTGCAGATATTTTGGATAATATAACAGATACAAAATTGCAAAAAGATATTGAGGCTGAGATTTTTGATTTGGGGTCTAGATTCCCTGTTTATGACAAGCCAATTTTCTAACTGCATAGGTTTTATTATATTTTAAGGAGTAGATTGTATGGAAGAAAAAGATTTTGATGAATTGTTATTTGAAGAAAAAAAGAATCCTAAAAATTTAAAGAATATTATTTTAGGAGCAATTATTGTTGTTGCAATTTTAATTATTGCACTTTTAGTTTGGTCTTTTAGCAAGGATTCAAATCAAAGTGCATCTGATGCATCAAATACACAAACTGAACAAATACAAGATGATACATATGGTGATAGCATCCAGCATGATCATGATGATAGATTTGAACAGATTATGAAAGATGTACGTAATAGCATTGATAAAGATGGTGCTGAAATTGGGAATAATCAGGATATTCAGCCATTAAATCAAGATTCTCAAATCCCAGATCCACAACTACAAAATATGCATATGGGTAATAATGATGAGAAGCATAATCTTGAAGATACTCAAATGGAAGCACCGAGTATGGAAACTCCAGAGTTTCATCCTGCTATGAGACCAAATGAGAATGAGATCCCTACTCCTGATGAAGTAATGAAGGCTAAAAAACCTGCACCTAAAAAACCCGTACATCATCCAAAGCCAGTACACAAGCCAGCACCAAAATTAAAGCTTGATGCACAGGGCGAAGTAGCTAAACCTGGTTCTTATTTACAAATCGGAGTATTCTCTAAAACCCCAGGTCAAGAGTTACAAAAAATACTTAAAAAGCATTCTTATCGAACTCAAGAAGTATGGGTTAATGAGCAAAAGCTCACAAAATACCTTGTAGGACCATTTAAAAATCGATCCGAAGCTAGTCGCTATAAAACAGCTCATCCAGATTTAAAATTCTCCGTATACTACGAAGTAAAATAAGTTACTTTGAAAGCTAAGCTTTTTGGCTTAGCCCCCCCCACCTTTTTAAATCAAAATCATTTTTTGCTTTCTAAGCTACTTTTTAGCAGCCTTATTGTAGAATCTAAAAACTTTAATAAAGAGGATATTTGATGCTGCTAAAAGGTGGGCAGGTTTGTGATTTTTGTACCGATGAAATAATGGATTTGCGTATCCAAGATGGGATCATTATAGATCGGGGAAAAAATTTGCCTATTGAAGAAGGCGAAGAGGTATTAGATTGCAGTGGGTATCTGATTACCCCAGCTCTTATTGATTTGGGTATATATCCTAAAAATAAAATATTTAATTTAGAGAATTTAAAAACCTTAGATAAAAAGTGTATGCAAGGTGGCGTTGGTAGTGTGCTTTTTGGGGGGGATATTTCTTTACCTATGAGTATGGATACTCATATTGAGTATTTAATGTTGGCTAATAAAACCTTAGAGTTAGATATTTATGCTAGTGTGCTTGGTGTGAAAGATGGTAGGGTAGGTGATATTTCTAGTTTGAATGCACTTGGGGCTAAGGTAATTTGGATTGAGAGTAAAAATCTTTATGGTCAAGAACTTATGGTGTTGGCTGATTATTCCAAGATGCTTAATATGCCACTTTTTTTGACTCCATTAGATCCTGTTCTTGGCAGTGGTGTGATAGATGAAGGAGTTTTGGCAAGTGAGCTTGGATTGCCAAGTATACCAGAGATAGCCTATAGCAAAGAGAGTGCTATTGCTTGTGAGGTTTCTAGATCGTTGGGCATAGAGATGATTTTGCAAATTTTTGATTCTGCAAGTTTTGAACTAGTAAAATTTGCTAAGCAAAGGGGGGCTAGAATTGATGTGCAAAGTAGTATCCATCACTTAGTGCTCAATGAAGAGTTGTGCAAAGGCTATAATACAGCCGCTAAGCTTTATCCTCCATTAAAAAATGAAAAAGCAAGAGATGTTCTTTTGAAGTGTTTGGATGATGGTGATATTTCAATGCTTACTAGTTTGCAGAATGCTTGCCATAATTCTCAAAAAGATGAAGTATTTGAGTTGGCAAGTAGTGGAATAGATGAAATATCAAACTATTTTAGCTTACTTTATACTTTTTTAATTAAGCCAGGATTGATTTCTCAAAGTAGGCTTTCTCTCTTATCATCACGAAATCAGGCTCAGATTCTTAAATTAAATAAAGGTGTATTAAATATTGGCTATGATGCGGATTTAATTATTGTAGATAGGGATTATAGTTTTGTATGCAAGGATATTTATTCTCCTTATTATGGAGTAGAGCTTTTTTCTAGGGTAGTTTGGCGTATGATTTCAGGAATATTACAAAAGGTATAAGATGCAGGAGTTACAAACATTTATATCGGTATATCTACCATGGTTGCGTTTAGCTGGCTTTGTTATTTTAAAAGCACTCTTAATTATAATTTTAGGATGGTATTTAGCTCGTTTTTTATCAAAAAAAGTACATAAATTACTCCATAGTCGTGATGAAATTTTGGCAAATTTTGCTTCTCAAGTAACATTTGTAGCTTTGATGATTGTATGCGCGATTAGTGCACTCGGTGCACTTGGAATACAAACAGCTTCTATTTTGGCAGTAGTTGGTACTGCAGGTCTTGCTATTGCTTTAGCTTTGAAAGATTCTCTTTCTTCAATTGCTAGTGGGATAGTTTTGATTATTTTAAGACCCTTTAAAAAAGGTGATATGATTGAGGTAAATGGTATTTCTGGCAAAGTAGAGACACTTAATCTTTTTAATACCTTTATTAGATTGCCTGATGATAAAATAGCTATTTTGCCAAATAGAAATATCGTCAATGCTAATATCATTAATGCGACAAAAAGCCCATTAGGACGCGTGGAGTGGACTTGTAGTGTCGGGCATGGCAGTGATATTGAAAGAGTAAAAGATATTATCACTCAAGTGATTTATTCACTTGATAGTATAAATAAGCATAGAGAAATTTTTGTAGGCGTTAGTGAGTTGGGTATGAATTCTATAAAATTTGTAGTACGTTTTTGGGTAAAGCGCGAAGATGGGATTTTAAAGGCAAAGTCAATAATGATTGAGCAGGTAAAAAAAGAACTTGATAAACAGGGAATCCAGATAGATTCCCTATAAAGGCAAATGAATGCAAATAATTGGTGCTAGCTATTTATTTTTATGCGATAGGGAATTTAGCATTCTTAAAAATGCTGGCTTACTTTTTGATACTAGGATTTTAGCGATTGGAGATTATGAAGTTTTAAGACAAACATACTTAGATGCTAAGGCAAACTTCTATGAATATAGTGTTATTTTACCCACCTTTGCCAATCCTCATATTCATTTTGAGTTTAGTGCCAATAAGATGAGTTTTGCTTATGGTGGTTTTGACAGATGGCTAGATAGTGTTATGGCTAGAAGAGATGAAGTTTTAGCTGATTCTACTCAAGCTATAAAAGAAAGTATAAAAGAGCAAATAAGAAGTGGTGTTGGAATGGTTGGGGCAATCTCTAGCTATGGGGATGATTTGGAGCTTCTAGCCAAAAGTCCGCTTAAAGTGAATTATTTTAATGAAATTATTGGTTCTAATCCAAGTGCTATAGATTTTTTATATAATCATTTCTTAAAACGTTTAGATGATTCAATGCAATATAAGAGCTCTCGCTTTAAACCAGGTATAGCGATCCATTCGCCTTATTCTGTGCATTATGTTTTGGCTAAAAAGCTTTTAAACTTGGCTAGAGATTCTAATCTACCTACTTCTGTACATTTTTTAGAATCAGAGCTTGAGCGTGAGTGGCTGGAGAAGGAAAGTGGATGGTTTAAGCAGTTTTATCAAGAAAGATTAGGGGTGGATAATCCTCGTGCTTTATATAGTATTAATGAGTTTTTAGAGCTTTTTAGTGGACTTAACACTCTTTTTGTCCATACACTTGCAGCTAAGAATGATGAGTGGAAAAAGATGTGTGAGGGAGGGAAGATTGTCACTTGTCCAAGGAGCAATCGTCTTTTGAATAATCGCCTTTTAGATATAGAAGCTGTAGGGCTAGATAATCTTGTTATTGCCACTGATGGTAAAAGCTCTAATGTTAACTTAAATTATTTGGATGAATTGCAAATGATGCTTTTTAGCTATGCTAATTATGATTGTGCAGTTTTTGCTAAAGATATTTTAGCAATGGCAACTAGACAAGGAGCTCTTGCTCTTGGCTTTAATAGCGGAGTTTTAAAAGAAGGTATGAGTGCGGATTTCAGTATTTTTAAATTAGGTAGTATTTTATATGATGGTCAAGAGGCTTTGCAGTTTTTACTTCATGCTAGAGAAGCAGAGGCTGTGTATATTGATGGTATTAATGTTTTAGGATAAGGATGATGATCAAATCTTCATCAATTGAGGCGCTAAAGATGCGTCTTGACATTGTTGATATTATTGGCAGTTATGTTGATTTAAAAAAGTCTGGAAGCCATTATGCGGCTTGTTGCCCTTTTCATTCAGAAAAGACCCCAAGCTTTATGGTAAATCCGATAAAAAATGTTTATCATTGTTATGGCTGTGGTGTTGGTGGTGATAGTATTACTTTTATTATGGAGTATGAAAAACTTGATTTTATTGGTGCTATTGAACGTTTAGCTGAGATAAGTGGATTTGAACTAGAATATGAAGATACGATCTCACATCGCAAAAAAAATGAGAATCAACATGCTTTTGATGAGATGATTACTTTTTATCATCATAAGCTTTTAGAAAATCAAGCCCTATTAGCCTATTTGTATGATCGTGGCGTTAGTCAAGATTCTATTGATAAGTTTAAGTTGGGGTATTGTCCAGGTAATGTAGATAATTTGAGTTTTTGTGATCGTAATAATATAGATAAAAATAAGCTTGTGGAACTAGCTATTTTGGGCTATGATCAGGGAAGATATTATGCGCGTTTTCAAGATAGGATTATGTTTCCTATTTATGGTGTAAATGCTAAGCCAGTGGGCTTTGGTGGACGTACCTTAAGAGATGATATGGCTAAATATATTAATTCACCCCAAAGTCATTTTTTTAATAAATCAAGACTTTTATATGGTTATCATTTGGCTAAAGAGCATATTTATCGGGAAGGTAAGATTATCATTACAGAAGGCTATCTTGATGTGATAATGCTTCATCAAGCTGGATTTAAATGCGCCGTAGCTACGCTTGGTACAGCCTTGACTACCGAGCATATTCCTTTGATTTCAAAAGGCGATCCTTATGTGATTTTAAGTTATGATGGAGATAAGGCTGGCATTAAAGCTGCTTTTAGGGCAAGCCAGATTCTTGCTCAAAAAGAGGGAGGAGTGGTTTTATTTGATAATGGCTTAGATCCTGCAGATATGGTAGCGCAAAATCGTTTATCTGAACTCAATGAAAAATTTAGTAAACCAATGGCATTTATTGAATTTGTTTTGCGTCATATTATTAGTGAATATGATTTAAAAAATCCATTGCAAAAAGAAAAAGCCCTAAATGAAAGTTTGAAGTTTTTGCATACTTTAAGCCCGATTTTGCAAGATTATTATCGTGGTTTGATTTCAAATCTTTTAAATATTAATCCAACTTTTGTGAGTGTAAAAAATACTAATTCTCAAAAGATGCAGCCCATTTCCAATATCCCTAATACTAGCAATGAGGCATTGATTTTAGCATATATATTAGATGATAATAGTTTGCTTGATGTGGCTTTGGATTATATAGATTGCGAAGTATTTTCTGAACATAGGACTGGCTTTGAGGCGCTATTAAAAGGAGAACTAACCCATCCTAGTCTTACAATAATTTTAAATAATCCTCAAGTGTTGATTCCTGATGATAATAGGGAAGTTAAAATACAGAAATTTAAAAAAGAACTGATATTGCTGATATTGCGATACAATTACAACTTATTAGATTTTGTGCAGAGGGATAAGAATCTTTCGTTTGCCCAAAAAAGTATCAAAATAAAAACAATAAAAAATAATATTTTAAAGTTAAAACAAGGAGAGCTTATTCCATATGAAAGCATTAGCACTTTTTAGTGGTGGATTAGATAGTTTAATTTCGATGAAACTACTTAAAGATCAGGGTATTGAAGTGGTGGCATTGCATTTTAATATTGGCTTTGGTGGTAATTATGATAAAAAAGAATATTTATTAAATGCTACAGGTCAGATTGGAGTAGAACTTGTAATTTGTGATATCCGTCAGCAATTTTTTAATGATGTATTATTTAGTCCAAAATATGGTTATGGTAAATATTTTAACCCTTGTATTGATTGCCATGCTAATATGTTTATTCAAGCTTTTAATAAACTTGTGGAGTTAGGGGCTGATTTTGTTATTAGTGGAGAAGTTTTGGGACAACGCCCTAAGTCTCAAAGAAGGGAGGCTCTAGATCAGGTTAAAAAACTTATTAGAGAGGCTGGGCATGCAGATAAATTTGCCTATCTTTTAGACTCAGATGGGACTAATCCTTCCAAACCAAAAACTTTAGATGAGCTAATTTTGCGTCCAATGTGTGCCAAGCTTTTAGAACCAAGTTTTATGGAGAAAATGGGATGGGTAGATAGAGAAAAACTGCTTGATATTTCAGGACGTGGGCGTACAAGACAGCTCAAAATGGCAGAAGATTTTGGCTGGAAGTATTATGAAAAGCCAGGAGGAGGATGTTTATTAACCAATACATCTGTCGCACTTAAACTTAAGGATTTGAGCGCACATAGAGAGATGATTTTAGAAGATAGCGCGATGGTAAAAGTAGGACGTTATATGGTGCTTAGCAATGGGGCAAGATGTGTAATAGCGCGTAATGCCCAAGAGAATGAGAAGCTAAGTATCCCAAATCCGATGATGGATAAAATTGAACTTGTTGATTGTGTCGGACCTATTGGACTTGTAGAAAAAAATGCTAGCAAGGAAGATAAAGTATTAGCAGCACGTTTGACACTTGGTTATGGTAAAAGTGATATGCAAAAAGAGTATGAAGTCCGCATAGGTGATGAAATTTTAAAAGTTGCTCCTTATGATAGGGTGGCTGCACAAGAATTTTTATTATTAAAGGCTTAGATTTATCGGGTTAGTTTTTTTAAAAGCTTCTGGGTATCTAAATTGATAGTGAGCATTTCTTGATTGCTAACTCCATTTTGTGTGAAGTGAAAAATAACAGAGAATCGACCTATAATATAGTCATTTTTATATTCATAATAAAACTCTGCACGATCATAAATATTGCTCTGATAGAAAGGTAAACCAGCATAAAAATCTTGACCATAGCTAGAAAAATATTTATATTGGGATGCTCCTAAATAAAGAGAATTATCAATGCCAAAGCCCTTATATTCTACATTGCCTCTAAATTCAAATCCCTGAAGATTAGAGAATTTTTCATTACCATGAGAATGAGTGCGCTTGCGCTCTAAGGAAGAAAGGTTGCTAATTTCAAATTGTAGTTTATTGAGTATAGGGACAATGGCTTTTAGATCTGTTCCTAAGAATATTTGATAATAGAATCTATCTAGTAAATAGGTATCAGGGGAGTCGAGATAAAAATTGTGATCAGCGCTTAAAAACTCTGGGTTTAAAAAGTGATATAAAATGGCAGAGCCACCAAAATATAAAATACGATTAAAAAAACTTTTTTCTAAAAAACCTTGAATATTAAATTCATCAAAACCTTTTGATAGGCTACCTCCTGTCCAGTCAGCCATAACTTCAGCTTGTAAATTAGGAATTTGATACTGAAACATGATGCCACTACTTAGCGGATGATAATATAGATAATCTTTGCGGTAAAAAAGATTACTATAGTGCCCGATCCATTGTGAACGTGGAAAAATACCAAATATACCTCGTAAGCCTTTATAAAAAAAGTCATAGCTCAATGTTAGACTTAAATTATTAGGTAAATTAGATAAAAGATTTTGATGTCCCATATCAAGGATCGTGTAAATACCTGCTTTTAAATTTTGATTATAAAAATTAAGTCCTATTTCTGGGTGTATGCCAGCTGAAAAGAGTGTGCGTGTAGACCAATGATAGATTTGAGATTCTTCTAGATTATCTAGCAGAAAATTAAAATCAAAACCATAAATAAAAGAATATGGTTTTGATGGGTATATTAAAGAAGGAGTATCTATGGCTTGTTCTTGAGAGGGTTGTGAGGCTGGATTTGTTGAGAGTGAGCTATCAGCTAAAATAAAAGAAGTGCACCACACAAATGTGGTGGCAAAATTTCTTAGATTATTTTGCATAAACTTCTAGTTGAATATTAATATTTACTAAATCGCTTAATATCATATCACCAAAGCTTTTTCCAATATCAAAATCTTTTCTATTGACTTTACCTGTAATTTCAATAGCCATAAATTCTTGTTTACTCATCGGATTGATTCCAGGTCCATTTACTTCGATATCCCAGACAACAGGTTTAGTAATACTGCGTAAGGTAAGATTACCATAAATTTTATTACCCTCATGCTTTGTCATGACAAATTTACCATCAGGAAATTTTTTAGAATCAAAAAAGTCAGATGCATTGAGATGATCTTCGCGCTTTTGGTTTTTGGTATCAATACTTTTAATTTGTACAGAACCTTCAAGAGAGTTTATTTTTTTGCTTTTAGGATCAATATCTATCTTGCCATCAAAGTTATTGAATCCTCCACTTACTTTGCTTAGACTTAAATGCTTAATATCAAAACTAACACTTGAGTGAGCCATATCAATTGTATAAGGTTTAGCATGACTTAGACTAAGAAGTGCGGTTATTGCTAAAGCAGAGAACATAATTTTTTTCATTTTTTATCCTTGTTTTAAAATATTTTACGATTATAATAATAAAGGGTTAATTTAATGCAAGCTGTCTTCCAGCTTTTTGATGCGATAAGCACTTTCTTTACTCCCAAGAATAAAAAGTGCTTCAGCCACACCAATCCCTCCTCCTTTTTTTAGCAGTGCTAAGCGTAAAAGAGGCATAAGATTTTTTGGCTTTATAGCTAGATCTTCCCCGTTTACATGTAAAAAATCTTTGACCTCATTAAGACTGGAAAAGTTTATAGAAGCTAGCTTATTATTGATGCTATTTAAAATTGCTTTATGGCTGAAGTTAAATTGTGAAAAAAGTTTAGCATCAAAATTTTCTTGAGGATAAAAGATTTCTTTAATAATTTCGCAGGCTTCAATTAGAGTGTGAACTCTGGTTTTAACTTCACTAAAGAGTATTTGCAACTGATTTTCATTAAGATTTGAGAAAATAGGGAGGAGACTAGAATCTAACTCACATAAAAGTTTTTTTAATCGAGATGTTTCACAGGCTTTAATATAGTGAGCATTAAGCCAAAGGAATTTTTCTTTATTGTATTGACTAGGAGAAGTTGAAAGATGAGTAGTGTCAAATTTATCAATCATTTCTGCAAGACTAAAAATTTCTTCATCACCACAACTCCAGCCAAGTCTTACAAGAAAGTTTAATAAAGATTCTGGTAGATAGCCAGCATTCTTGTATTCCATTACGCTTAAAGCCCCATGACGTTTGCTAAGTTTAGCACCATCGCTGCCTAAAATCATAGGTACATGAAAAAATTCGGGTATTTTAAGCCCCAATGCATTATAAATAACAATTTGTTTTGGCGTATTGCTAAGGTGATCATCTCCACGGATAATATGACTTACTCCCATTAGGGCATCATCAATTGCGACAACAAAATTATAGGTAGGACTACCATCACTACGTGCAATAATAAAATCATCTACCTCTGCAGCATCAAATTGCATTTTTCCCTTAATGCCATCGTAGAATTCAATTGTGCCTTCTAGAGGTGCTTTGATTCTAATAACAGGGGAATTGTGAGGAGGTGTGCCATTAAAATCACGATAACGATTATCATAACGAGGGGTTTGTTTTTTAGCTTCTTGTTCTTTGCGTAAGGTTTCCAATTCTTCTTTACTCATATAACAATAATAAGCTTTTTTAGATTCTAAAAGTTTTTGGATATAGTTTTTATAAATATCAGAACGTTTTGATTGAAATTCAATTTCTCTATCATATTTTAACCCAACCCACTCAAAGGCTTTTAAAATAGCTTGTGTAGCTTCTGTTGAGTTACGCATAAGATCGGTATCTTCTATTCTAAGTAAAAACTCACCTTTATGTTTTTTTGCGAAAAGATAATTAAATAGTGCAGTGCGCAAACCCCCTATATGTAGATGACCTGTCGGGCTTGGGGCAAAACGAGTAACAATTTTTTGCATAAAAAACCTTTTTATTTGTGTAAAAATTTGGTTTATTTTACATTAAAATTGCCAAAGAATGTAAGAGATTAAGGAGTGTATGTGGAGCAGAGTGGATTTATTGCTGTACTTTTTATTATAGGTTTAGTAGTCGAGGCTATTACTGGCGCACTTGCTGCAGGTAGATATAAAATGGATTTGATGGGAGTGATTTTTATTGCGCTTATTACAGCATTAGGGGGAGGGAGTTTAAGGGATGTGCTTTTTAATCATCATCCTACTACCTGGATACGTCACCCAGAATATATTTTATTAATTATTATTTCTGCCTTGCTTGCTACGAGAATTCCTAAAATTATTGATAGGATTAAAAGTGTATTTTTAATTTTAGATGCAATAGGTTTGGCTGTATTTAGTGTAATTGGTACAGCAATTGTAATGAATCTTTATGATAGTGTGATTTTGGCTATTTGTGGAGGAGTTATTACTGGTGTTTTTGGAGGGATTTTGCGTGATATCTTGTGTAATGAGATACCATTAATTTTCCAAAAAGAAATTTATGCAAGTGCTTCTATTGTAGCTAGCGGATTATACTTTGTATTGGTCAAAAATCTTGAAATGAGCATACATCAATCTATGCTAATAGCCTTGGTTTGTGCTACAGCTCTAAGGCTTGCAGGGATTTATTTTAAGCTAGGATTACCTATTTTTAAAATTGATGAAGATAAAAGGGATCGTTAATTTTTTTTAAGTTTATTTTTAATTTTCATTAACAAGGGTAATATTTTTATAGAAAATATGCTATTTTTAGTTGAAATCGAAAGTTTTTGATATTCTTTTTGCTTATTTTTATAAGCTAGCTTAAATTGTCCTTGTGAGATCCTTGATATTTTTGGTTTAGAGAATATATTATCAAAGAATGCTTCTAATTTTTTTTCATAATAGGTCTTAACATTAATTTTAAAGGCTTTCTCTCTCAATATTTTTAGATAGGGTTGTGGATTTTGCTGCAGGTATAAAATATAGCGTATACATTCTTTCATGCTACTGAAGTCAGAGAGGTTGATAAAGGAGTTTGGATTGAGAAAAGATTGTAAGCAATCTTTAGTGTATCCCCCCCCCCCTAGAAGTCTGGTATCATTAAGAAGGGGATCTCCCCAGTATATAGGGATGGTTTGAGCTCCTAATGCCTCGATGAGTTTTTCTGTCAAATAGCCAGGAGAACTTGAGTTTTCAAAAGCAATATTAAATTTATAATTTTTGAGAAAATCTAATTTACAATTTACTGGTTTGCCAATATTGTTTTTATATCGTCCACCACTAGCTACAAACTCTTTTTTACTTAGATTGTTAAAAAATTCTTTTCTAATTTTATTGCCACCACCATTGCTTACTATAAAACTACAGAATCCACGATTTAGTAATTCATTATCATTTTTAAAAAGATGTTTTTTTAATGCTAGATTTAAACCTTGTTCATAAATCACAAATAAAGGAAAACGTAAATAGCGGTCTAAAAAGTCAATCGGATCAAAGCCTATAGCATAGTCATAAAGATTGAAATCTGGTGTAAAGTTTTCACCTGTAAAAAAAACTTTAACACAATTATAATTTAAGTGATTGTTGCCAAAAACACTGCATAATAAAAAGTCAGGGTTATGACTTTTTATTATATTGTATTTTTTGGAAAGAAATTTAATAAAGTAGTTGTCCTCAAAATCTTGATTCCACCAATCTGTGATATTGATTTTAATGTTAGGCTTCATTCTTTTATCTTTGAGACTGCATTATTCAAAATAGCTTAGAATCTCATAGTTGTTTTCCTTTAAAAGCTTATCTTTTTGCATTAATTTTAAATCGCTAGCCACCATTTCTTTAATTAGTGATTTAAGGTTATACTCTGGTACCCATCCAAGCTTTTCTCTAGCTTTTGTGGAATCACCTATTAGAAGCTCTACTTCAGTAGGACGAAAATAACGAGGATCTACCGCAACAACTTCACGTCCTAATTCAAGTTTAAAATCCCCATGGCAAGCTTTGATGATGCCTTTCTCATTTACGCCTTCCCCAATAAATTCAAGCTCAATTCCTAGCTCATTAAAAGCCATTTTTACAAAATCACGTACTTCTGTCGTAATGCCTGTAGCAATGACCCAATCTTCAGCCTTTTGAGCTTGAAGAATTAAATACATCATTTTGACGTAGTCTTTAGCATGCCCCCAATCACGTTTAGCAGATAGATTACCAAGATAAAGTTTATCCTGCAATCCTAATGCAATTTTGGCTACAGAACGTGTAATTTTCCTTGTTACAAAGGTTTCTCCACGAATAGGACTTTCGTGGTTAAAAAGAATCCCATTACTGGCAAAAATATTATAGGCTTCACGATAGTTTATAGTAATCCAATAAGCATAAAGCTTAGCACATGCATAGGGTGATCGTGGATAAAATGGTGTTTTTTCATTTTGAGGGACTTCTTGCACGAGTCCATAAAGCTCACTTGTGGAGGCTTGATAAATTTTGGTTTTTTGTGCTAATTTTAAAAGGCGCACAGCTTCTAATATTCTAAGCGTACCGATTCCATCAGCATTAGCAGTATATTCAGGGGTTTCAAAAGAAACAGCTACATGGCTCATAGCAGCAAGATTGTAAATTTCATCAGGTTGAGTTTCTTGAATAATACGCGTGAGATTCATCGAATCTGTCATATCACCATAATGTAGAAAAAAGTTACGATTTTGTTGATGAGGATCTTGATAGAGATGATCGATTCTATCTGTATTAAAAAGAGAACTGCGTCGCTTAATACCATGAACTTCATAACCTTTTTTTAGTAAAAATTCTGCAAGATAAGCACCATCTTGACCTGTGATTCCGGTTATTAACGCAACTCTTGACATTTATTTCCCCTTTTGCTTCTTTTGATTTATTAAGAATTATAGTCTAAAATGATAAATTCTTTTAGAAATCCTCTCGTATGCGTAGAAATACTGGATGTTTTGGATAATTATTTTTAGTTTTTTGATAATATTTGTAGGTAATAATTGTACCTATCTTTGGTGGGTTTTCCCGTATAAAATCATCAAATCCACTGCCAATTTTTATGATTTTGCCTAAATCTTTGTCTTCACAAATTATTGAACCCATAACTTTGGTATATTTTCCTGTACCTTTTTTATACCCTTTGATAATACATTCAGAGTCAAAAAATACTTTAAATTTTAAAGCACTTTTATTGCGACCGGTAAGATATGGAGTATCATTTTTTCTTAAAATAATACCTTCGCCATCGTTATGCTTAATTTGATGGAAAAAACGTATAATCTCTTCAATTTTTGTAAATTGATATTGAGGGATAACTTTAATGTAAGGAGCATGATACACAGAGAGATAATCTTTGATAACTTGAAGTCGCATAGATAGATTCCCTTTTTGATTAGGCACTTCAAAGATATTGAACCTAAGGGTCTTCCAAGATTCCTGCTTATCATGGTTTTTAATTATAGAGATAATTTTTTCAAACTCATTGCGATTGCTCCAAAGCTCGCCATCAAGTTCAAAAGGGGGAAAATTTTCTAAAAACCATTTAGGGGCATTAATAGGTTTACCGCTTTTGGCAAAAAGCTGTTTTCCATCCCAATAAGCTCGCATTCCATCAAGTTTTTCACTAACAAGATATTGCATAGGATCAATGCTTTGAATATTTTCTAAGACCACTGGAAGTATGAGTTTAGGGCTAGCAGAAACCTGATTAGAGCTAAGCCAGAATACTAGAAAGATAAAAAAAGAATATTTTAGATTTTTTAACATCGCTTAAAGTCATCTTCAATTCTAATAATATCGTCTTCACCTAGATATTCTCCCATTTGTATTTCAATAATAATCAAATCAATTTTTCCATTATTGGCTAAGCGGTGTGCCTTTCCAGCAGGTATATAAGTAGATTCGTTTGGATGGAGCTCAAAAGTATTATCTTCTAAAGTGATGGTCGCACTACCACTAACAATAATCCAGTGTTCATTTCTATGATGATGTTTTTGTAAGCTTAGACGTGATTGTGGTTTAACAAGAATTTTTTTGATTTTGTAGGTATGAGATTCAAGCAAGACTTGATAGCTGCCCCATGGACGATAAGTAAGGGCATGAAATTTTGTTAAGTGTGGATGAGTGGTATTAATTTTTGAAATAAGATTTTTTATTTCTTCACTACGACCTTTTTTGGCAATAAGCAAAGAATCAATCGTGTCAATAATTAAGAGATTGTCTATACCTAAAGTGGCTACAAAACGATCTGATAGGATGAAATTATCCTTAGAATCATCTTGCAAAATATTAGATTGAGATATTTTGGATTTATCTTTGTTGTATTCATTGGCTAATGAATCGAAGCTGCCAATATCGCTCCACTCAAATTTTGCCTGAATGCAAGCAACTTTTTTGCTTTTTTCCATTAGTGCATAGTCAATGCTGATAGAGGGCATATCTAGACTAAGCTCTTTTGATAATCGCAAGCAAGTATTTTTGTTTTGCTCATTATAAATGTTTTCTTTAGTGGCGTGATCATAGACATTTTTAGTTGTATCAAAAACTTCTTTAGCATATGTTTTTAATTCATTTAAGAATATGCCAGCACAGAAGCAAAACATACCGCTATTCCAATAGAAATCCTTAGATTTTATATAAGATTTGGCAGTGGCTAGATTTGGCTTTTCAATAAATTGTTGAACAATATTATCTTTAGCCTGGATGTATCCGTAGCCAGTATGAGGGGATGTGGGGACGATACCAAATGTTGTAAGGTAGCCTTGTTTGGCAAATTCTATAGCTTCATAAATTGTCTGTATATATGCTGTATGATCTTGAATATAGTGATCACTAGGTAAAATTAATAAAATATCCTCTGGATTAGCATTAAAAGCGCTAAAGGCAATAGCAGGTGCTGTATTTCTAGGAATAGATTCTAAAATAATGCTACTTATAGGAATGGAGATGTCTCTGGCTTGATCATTAATAAGAAAGTAAAATTGTTCGTTAGAAATTACTTCAAATGTTGTTCCTTTGGTTGAGAGTAGAGGAGAATTACGTAGTAGAGTTTGTTGAAATAGAGAATGTTTACCTATAAGTGTATTAAATTGTTTTGGAAAGCTTTCTCTAGAAATGGGCCAAAGTCGAGTACCACTACCGCCACATAGAACTACAATTTTAAGATTCATATTTTCAGTCCTTAAGTAATATAGTAATGAATAAACTAAAATATTTTGCACCTATAGTAGCACATTCTTGATTTTTAAACCATAGATTCTAAAATTAAAATAATAAAAATTAATAGCTTTAAAGATAAAATAATCATGTAAATTTTATTATTTAATTAAAAAAAGTAGCCTAAGAATTGGTCCTATATTAATGCTTGACTTTTAAAATAAAAATTGATATAATTCGCGCTTCTAGTTTAAAACTAGAAATGGAATTTATATTTGTTATGCTGGTTTAGCTCAGTTGGTAGAGCAGCTGCCTTGTAAGCAGCAGGTCGGGGGTTCAAGTCCCTTAACCAGCTCCATTCAAACTCTTTACAGACTTTTCTGTTTCAGTGTTTTGACCAGTTTTTCTGACGGTGTTATTTTTGGTGAGATACTCAAGTGGCCAACGAGGGCAGACTGTAAATCTGCTGACTTTGTCTTCCGTGGTTCGAATCCACGTCTCACCACCACTTACAGAGTTTATTAGTTAAATGATGCGGGAATAGCTCAGTTGGCTAGAGCATCAGCCTTCCAAGCTGAGGGTCGCGGGTTCGAGCCCCGTTTCCCGCTCCATATACTGGGAGCTGATTTGGCAGAGTTTATCTTCTTGTATATTTTGCTTTTGCTCCAGTAATAGTGCCCATATAGCTCAGTGGCAGAGCACTTCCTTGGTAAGGAAGAGGTCGGCGGTTCAATCCCGCTTATGGGCTCCAGTTTATTGATTTTATTTTGTTCGGATTGGCTTCTAATTTAGCTTTTTTGGTGTAAAATTAGGGTTTAAATCTTAGAAATCTTTTAGAGGAGAAAAATATGGCTAAAGAAAAATTTGTCAAAAACAAACCGCATGTCAATGTCGGAACAATCGGACACGTAGACCATGGTAAAACTACTTTGAGTGCGGCAATTTCTGCTGTATTGTCTGTAAAGGGTCTTGCAGAGATGAGAGATTATGACAATATTGATAACGCACCCGAAGAAAAAGAAAGAGGTATTACCATTGCTACTTCTCATATTGAGTATGAAACAGAAAATCGTCATTATGCTCACGTAGATTGCCCAGGGCACGCTGATTATGTAAAAAATATGATTACTGGTGCTGCTCAAATGGATGGAGCAATTCTTGTTGTATCTGCTGCTGATGGTCCAATGCCACAAACTCGTGAGCATATTTTGCTTTCTCGCCAAGTAGGAGTACCTTATATTGTTGTTTTTCTTAATAAGCAAGATATGGTTGATGATCAGGAATTACTTGATCTTGTTGAGATGGAAGTAAGAGAATTGCTAAGTGCTTATGAATTCCCTGGCGATGATACTCCTATTGTTGCAGGTTCTGCTCTTAAAGCTCTTGAAGAAGCAAAAAGTGGAACTCTTGGTGAGTGGAGTGAAAAAGTATTAAAGCTAATGGCTGAAGTAGATGCTTACATTCCAACTCCAGAGAGAGATACTGATAAAACCTTCTTAATGCCTGTTGAAGATGTTTTCTCGATTGCTGGTCGTGGAACTGTTGTAACAGGAAGAATTGATAGAGGTGTTGTAAAAGTTGGTGATGAAGTAGAGATTGTTGGAATTAGAGATACACAAAAAACTACAGTTACTGGCGTTGAGATGTTTAGAAAAGAGCTAGATCAAGGTGAAGCTGGTGATAATGTTGGTATACTCTTAAGAGGAACTAAAAAAGAAGAAGTTGAAAGAGGTATGGTTCTTTGTAAGCCAGGTTCAATCACTCCTCATAAAAAGTTTGAAGGAGAGATTTATGTTCTTTCTAAGGATGAAGGTGGTCGCCATACTCCTTTTTTCGATGGTTATAGACCACAATTTTATGTACGAACAACTGACGTGACTGGTTCAATTAAGTTACCTGATGGCGTAGAGATGGTTATGCCTGGCGATAATATTAAGATCACTGTTGAATTAATTACTCCAATTGCACTTGAGTTAGGAACCAAATTTGCTATTCGTGAAGGTGGTAGAACTGTTGGTGCTGGTGTTGTTACAAAGATTATTGAGTAATTAATAATAATTTAGGATTGACAATGAAGGTTAAAATTGGATTGAAGTGTTCTGAATGTGGTGATATTAATTATAGCACTACAAAGAATGCAAAAACTAATACAGAAAAACTGGAGCTCAAAAAATTCTGTCCAAGATTAAATAAGCACACAGTGCATAAAGAAGTCAAGCTAAAAAGCTAGAGTCTTGGGGGATTTTCCCCTAAGATTTTTAGGTCAGTAGCTCCAATGGTAGAGCGTCGGTCTCCAAAACCGAGTGTTGGGGGTTCGAGTCCCTCCTGGCCTGCCATTTGCTAAATTGGATGGAAGTTAAACTAAATATAAAGTGTAAGAAATGAAAAGAATAATTACTTATTACAAAATGGCAAGAGAAGAACTTGAAAAAGTGATTTTCCCCACTAAAGAACAAAGGCGTACAGCATTTATCTCTGTTCTTATAGTTGTAAGTGCAGTTTCTATTTTTTTAGCTTTGGTAGATTTTATTTTGTCTGCTTCTGTATCTAGTATTCTTTGATTGTATAGGAGAGTTTTATGTCGCTAGATTGGTATGCAATACAGACTTATTCTGGTAGTGAACAAGCAGTAGAGCGAGCAATTAGAAATTTAATGGATAGTGCCAAAATTGATTGCCGTATTGTTGTGCCTACAGAGGATGTATTTGAATATAAAAATGGTAAAAAAATTATGAAACAGCGTAGTATTTATCCTGGGTATGTTTTTATTCAGGTTGAGCTTGATACTTCTATTTGGCATATGATCCAAAAATTGCCAAAGGTTTCAAAATTTATTGGCGAAGACAAAAAGCCAACACCATTAAGTCAAGAGGATGTGAATTCTATCCTAGAAAAAATAGAAAAGCGTGCTGAACCTAAACCTAAGATTTTCTTTGGTAAGGGTGAAGTGGTACGTATTATTAATGGACCATTTGTAAACTTTACAGCTGTGGTTGAAGAATATGATGTCGAGCATGAAAAACTAAAACTTAATGTTTCTATCTTTGGTAGGAATACTCCTATAGAGATACTGTATTCACAAGTAGAAAAAATAGTATAAGTAAGGATGAAATATGGCAAAAAAGATTGTTGGTGAGTTAAAGCTTCAAATTCCTGCTGGTAAGGCGAATCCATCTCCACCTGTTGGACCGGCTCTAGGTCAGAGAGGAATTAATATTATGGAATTTTGTAAGGCTTTTAACGAAAAGACTAAGGATATGGGTAATTTTAATATTCCTGTTTTAATTACTGTATATCAAGATAAGAGTTTCAGCTTTATTACAAAAAAGCCACCAGTGACTGATTTGATTAAAAAAGCTGCAAATATCACAAAGGGTTCTGATAATCCTTTAAAAAATAAAATTGGCACATTGACTGAAAAGCAACTTGAAGAAATTGCTACCACAAAAATGGAAGATTTGAATGCCAATGATATTGAGGCAGCAAAAAAAATTGTTGCTGGTAGTGCTAGAAGCATGGGTATTGATATTGTAGATTAATGTTAAGAAAATAATAAACTATTGATGGAGATTGAAAGGTATGGGAAAAAAGGTAGCCAAAAGATTACAAAATTTACTATCAAAATTTGATAGTACACAGTTATTTAGTTTAGAGGAAGGTGTGAAAGTAGCAAAAAGCCTTGCTTCTGCTAAATTTGATGAAACTGTTGAAATTTCACTAAGACTTGGCGTTGACCCAAGACATGCCGACCAGATGATTAGAGGAGCGGTAGTGTTGCCACATGGTACTGGAAAAAAAGTCCGTGTAGCAGTATTTGCTAAAGATTTAAAAGCTGATGAGGCTAAAAAGGCTGGTGCGGATATTGTGGGCGATGAAGATCTAGTTGAAATGATTAAAAATGGAAATATTGATTTTGATATGCTCATTGCTACACCAGATATGATGGCTCTTGTTGGTAAGGTGGGTAGGATTTTAGGACCGAAAGGTTTAATGCCAAATCCAAAGACTGGAACTGTAACTTTAGAAGTTGGCAAGGCTGTAGAGAATGCTAAAAGTGGGCAGGTAAACTTTAGAGTTGATAAGAAGGGAAATATTCATGCTCCGCTTGGTAAGGTTAGTTTTTCAGAAGATAAAATTAAAGATAATTTAGTAGAATTTTTAAAAACTATTAATCGTCTTAAACCTGCTAGTGCAAAAGGCAAGTATATCAAGGGTGCAGCCTTGTCATTGACAATGTCTCCATCAGTTAAGCTGGATACACAAGAGTTGGTAGATATTAAGTAGTTTTCTTTATTTGTATTTTTATCTTTAGACTAGAGACTATAAGGGCGTTAGCTTAATTATATTTTATTCCTTATATAAGTTTAAGTCTAGAAAGGAGGAAATGATGACAAAGCAGGATAAGAAAGTTTTGGTAGATTCTTTGGTTACAGAGTTTAAAAAATGTAATTCTTTAATTATCTGTGATTATAAGGGTTTGACTGTTAAGCAACTTGAAACTTTAAGAGATGTTGCCAGAAAATCAGAAGCTAGAGTGCAGGTTATTAAAAATACGCTTGCAAAAATTGCTTTGAAAGAAGCTGGCTATCCTAATTTTGATATTAAAGATACTAATATCTTTATATGGAGTAATGAACAGATTAGTCTTTCTAAGTTTGTAACAAAGTTTGCAGATGACAATAAAGAAACCTTTAGTGTTAAAATGGGTTGCTTTGATGGTGAAATTGTTGATACTGCTCATATTACAACAATTTCTAAAATGCCAAGTCGTGATGAGCTTATTGGTATGCTATTGTCTGTTTGGACTGGTCCAGCACGTTATTTTGCTACGGCGCTAGATAATTTAAAGAAGCAAAAAGAAAATGAATAATTTGAGGAGTTAAAAATGGCAATTACAAAAGAAGAAATTTTAGATTATATTGGTGGTATGTCTGTTCTTGAGCTTTCAGAACTTGTGAAAGCTTTTGAGGAAAAATTTGGTGTTTCAGCTGCTCCTACTGTAGTAGCTGGTGGAGCTGCTGTAGCTGGTGGAGCTGCTGCTGGTGAAGAAAAAACAGAATTTAATATTGTGCTTACTGATGCAGGTGCTAATAAGATTAATGTTATTAAGGTGGTAAGAGAGATTACAGGTCTTGGTCTAAAAGAAGCTAAAGAAGCTACTGAATCTACCCCAAGCGTACTTAAAGAGGGTGTGAGCAAAGAAGATGCTGAAGCCTTTAAGAAAAAATTAGAGGAAGCAGGGGCAAAAGTAGAGGTAAAATAACTTTTGATAGCTTAAAAATATGTTAAACCCAAGGCTATTTGAATGGCTTTGGGTTTTTTTGTGTTAACACTTTAATAAATTTGTTTAGCAGATTTGCTTAGAGTGTTTGCTCTTTAATTCTTAAACTTATAAAACGAAGGTTGAATATGCTAGCAGAAATAAAAACAAAAAATCGACTTCGCGTTGACTTTACTCAATCATCACAAAATCTAAAAATTCCTAATTTATTACTTTTACAACGAGATAGCTATGATTCCTTTTTAATGCCTAAGGATGGCAAAGAAAGTGGGATTGATAGCGTATTTCGTTCAATTTTTCCTATCCAGGATTCTCAAAATCGTTTGATACTTGAATATGATGGATATGAGTTTGGTAAGCCAAAATATACTGTAAGAGAGGCTATGGAGCGAGGAATTACTTATTCTATCCCATTAAAAATCAAAATACGCCTTATTTTACTTGATAGAGATGATAAGACGGATAAAAATACGATTAAGGATATAAAAGAGCAAAGTATTTTTATTCGTGAGATTCCTTTAATGACAGATAGAATCTCTTTTATTATTAATGGTGTAGAACGTGTAGTGGTAAATCAGCTTCATAGAAGCCCTGGTGTTATTTTTAAAGAAGAAGAATCTGCTACGACTTCAAATAAGCTTGTTTATACAGGACAGATTATTCCAGATAAGGGATCATGGTTGTATTTTGAGTATGACTCAAAAGATACATTATTTGTTAGAATTAATAAGCGTAGAAAAGTGCCTATTACTATTCTTTTGCGTGCAATGGGATATAGTAAGCAAGAGATTTTAAAAATATTTTACCCGTTGTTAAAAGTGCGTATTGAAAAAGGTAAGCATTTAATTGAGTTTGATCCTGAGAATTATAATGGTAGAGTCGAATATGATATTAAGGATGCTGATGGTAAGGTTGTTATTGAATCTGGTAAACGTTTAACAAAGAAAAAAGCTCAAGAGCTTTATGATAAAGGTTTGAAGTGGATTGAGTATCCTACACTTTTAGAGCGTTATTTGGCTCAACCTGTTATAGATCCCAAGAGTGGAGAAGTGCTCTTTGATGTACTTACTCAACTTGATGATGCCAAGGTTAAAAAAATTGCAGATCATAAAATTAAAGAATTTGTAATTGCCAATGATTTGGCTAGTGGACATGATGATGGGATTTTACGTTCATTTATTGCAGATGCAGACCCTTTAAAAATGCTACGTCAAAGTGAAAAAATAGAGGATGAAAATGATTTAGCAGCTATTAGAATTTATAAGGTAATGCGTCCTGGTGAACCTGTTACTAAAGATGTAGCTAAGCAGTTTGTTAGACAACTGTTTTTTGATCCTGAAAGATATGATTTGACACGTGTTGGTCGTATGAAAATGAATCATAAATTAGGACTAGAGATTCCTGATTATATAACCATATTAACTCATAGTGATATTATTGAGAGTATCCGTTATCTTATTAAAGTAAAAAATGGTCAAGGTAGAATTGATGATCGCGATCATTTGGGAAATAGGAGAATCCGTGCTATTGGTGAATTGCTTGCTAATGAGCTTCATTCTGGTTTAGTAAAAATGCAAAAAGCAATCAAAGATAAGCTTACAACATCAAATCTTAATCTTGATACTTTAATGCCTCTTGATTTAATTAATTCAAAAATGATTACATCAACAATTTTAGAATTTTTTACAAGTGGTCAATTATCGCAATTTATGGACCAGACTAATCCATTATCAGAGGTTACTCATAAACGTCGTTTATCTGCACTTGGTGAGGGTGGACTAGTAAAAGAGAGAGTAGGTTTTGAAGCTCGTGATGTCCATCCTACTCATTATGGAAGAATTTGTCCTATCGAAACACCAGAGGGTCAAAATATTGGTTTGATTAATACATTATCTACTTTCACTCATGTTAATGATCTTGGTTTTATTGAAGCTCCATATCGTCGTGTAGAAAATGGAAGAGTACTTGATGAAGTAGTTTATTTGACTGCTACACAAGAGGATGGACATGTTATTGCCCCAGCAAGCACAAAGTTGGATGCTAAAGGTAATATTATTGAGGATTTGGTTGATACGCGTGTAGGCGGGGAGATTACCCTTAGTGAAAAAAGTAGAGTAACTCTAATCGATCTTAGTCCTAGAATGTTAGTAGGAGTTGCAGCCTCTTTAATTCCATTCTTAGAGCATGATGATGCTAACCGAGCTTTAATGGGGTCTAACATGCAGCGTCAAGCAGTTCCATTGCTTATCCCAGATGCTCCAATTGTAGGAACAGGTATTGAAAAAGTTATTGCTAGGGATGCGTGGGAGGCTATTAAAGCTAAGCGTGCTGGAGTAGTTGAAAAAGTAGATGCTAAGAATATTTATGTATTATGTGAAGATGAAAATGGTGCTTATATTGATAGCTACCCTTTGCAGAAAAATCTAAGAACCAATCAGAATACAAGCTTTACTCAACGTCCTATTGTAAAGGTGGGAGATAGAGTAAGTGAAGGTCAGATTATAGCTGATGGTCCAAGTATGGATAGTGGTGAGCTTGCTTTAGGTAAAAATGTGCGTGTAGCCTTTATGCCATGGAATGGTTATAATTTTGAAGATGCAATTGTTGTAAGTGAACGCTTGATTAAAGAGGATTATTTTACTTCTGTGCATATTTATGAAAAAGAAATTGAGGCTCGCGAACTTAAGCATGGAGTTGAGGAAATTACTCGTGATATTCCTAATGTCAGAGAGGATGATGTAGCCCATCTTGATGAGAGTGGAATTGTAAAGATTGGTACTTATGTTAATGGCGGTATGATTCTTGTAGGTAAGGTTAGCCCTAAGGGTGAGGTTAAATCGACACCAGAAGAGCGCCTACTTCGTGCGATTTTTGGAGAGAAGGCTGGGCATGTAGTTAATAAATCTTTGTATTGTCCTCCATCACTAGAAGGGACAGTTGTAGATGTTAAAATTCTAACTAAAAAAGGATATGAGAAAGATGAGCGCGCACTTAGTGCCTATGAGCAAGAAAAAGCCGTGCTTGATATTGAACATCATGATCGTTTAACTATGCTAGATAAAGAAGAGCGTTTGAGAATTAATCTTATGCTAAGTAAGGAAGCATTAGGATCTAGTGCTAGTATAGAAAAGAAGAATTATAAAAAGGGAGATATTATCCCACAAGATGAGATTGCTAGTATTAATCGTTTTGCTCTTAATACATTAATCAAGAGTTACCCTAAAGCTGTACAACAAAAATATAATCAAATTAAAGCAAATTTTCTTGAGCAAAAGAAGATACTAGGTGAGGAGCATTTAGAGAAGCTTTCTATTCTTGAAAAAGATGATATTTTGCCAAGTGGTGTTGTTAAGCGTGTAAAGATTTATGTAGCTGCTAAACGTAAATTAAAAGTAGGGGATAAGATGGCTGGACGCCATGGCAATAAGGGCATTGTTTCTAATATTGTTCCTGCTGTTGATATGCCTTATACAATTGATGGAGAACCTGTTGATATTGTGTTAAATCCATTGGGTGTTCCAAGTCGTATGAATATTGGACAGATTTTAGAAGTACATTTGGGTCTTGTAGGAAGAAATTTTGGACATCAAATAGAAGAGATTTTAGAAAATCAGACTAAGACTTTTATTAAAGATTTGCGTACAAAAATGTTAGAAATTGCCTCTGTGGTTAGTCAGAATGATGTGGCTATGCAGGAATTGATCAAAAATGCTAATGATGAAGAGTTATTAGGATATGCACGTGATTGGAGCAATGGAGTAAAATTTGCAATCCCTGTATTTGAAGGCATTTCTCAAGATAAGTTTAATAAACTTTTTGAAATGGCAAAAATAGCTATGGATGGTAAAACAGACCTCTATGATGGCAAAACAGGCGAAAAAATTCGCGAGCGTGTTAATGTGGGATATATGTATATGCTTAAGCTCCATCATTTAGTGGATGAAAAGGTTCATGCAAGAAGTACAGGACCTTATAGTCTTGTTACTCAACAGCCAGTAGGCGGTAAGGCATTATTTGGTGGGCAGAGATTTGGTGAAATGGAAGTTTGGGCATTAGAAGCTTATGGTGCTGCACATACTCTTAAAGAAATGCTTACTGTAAAGTCTGATGATGTTAAGGGTAGAGAAAATGCTTATAAGGCAATTACTAGAGGTGAGGCTGTTGGAGAATCTGAAATTCCAGAGACTTTTTATGTACTTACCAAAGAGCTTCAATCTTTAGGTCTTGATGTTAATATTTTTGGTGAAGAGGTTGATGAGGATGGTCAGCCTAAGCCCATTGTAGTTGAGGAAGAAAAGCGCCCTAAAGACTTTAATACTCTTCAATTAGTTTTAGCTAGTCCAGATAAGATTCGCTCTTGGAGTCGTGGTGAAGTTAAGAAGCCAGAGACTATTAATTATCGTACTTTAAAGCCAGAGCGTGATGGTTTATTTTGCACAAAGATTTTTGGTCCTGTGAGAGATTATGAGTGTCTTTGTGGTAAATATAAAAAACCAAGATATAAGGGTATTACTTGTGAAAAGTGTGGAGTAGAGGTTACAAGCTCTAAGGTTCGTCGTTCTCGCATGGGTCATATTGAGCTTGTTACACCAGTTGCACATATTTGGTATGTAAGCTCTTTGCCAAGCAGAATCGGTACACTTTTGGGTGTTAAGATGAAAGATCTTGAGCGTGTATTATATTATGAGGCTTATATTGTTAAAGAACCTGGTGAGGCATTCTATGATAATGAATCTACCAAGCCTGTTATGAAATATGATGTCCTTAATGAAGAGCAATATCAAGAGATTTCTAAGCGTTTTGAGGATAGAGGTTTTGTGGCTCAAATGGGCGGTAGTATTGTAAAAGAGCTTCTAGAGGAACTGGATCTTACAGAACTTTTACGTAGTTTAAAAGAAGAGATTAAAAATACTAATGCTGAATCTAAGAAAAAAACTATTATTAAACGTTTAAAAGTAGTTGAGAGCTTTGTAAACTCTGGTAATCGTCCAGAGTGGATGATGCTAACTGTATTGCCTGTCCTTCCACCAGATTTGCGTCCTTTAGTAGCCTTAGATGGTGGGAAGTTTGCAGTAAGTGATGTTAATGATTTATATAGACGAGTGATTAATCGCAATCAACGTCTAAAGAGGCTTTTAGAGCTCGATGCTCCTGAAATTATTGTTCGAAATGAAAAAAGAATGCTGCAAGAGGCGGTAGATGCATTATTTGATAATGGTAGAAATGCAAATGCTGTTAAAGGTGCTAATAAGCGTCCATTAAAATCTTTATCAGAAATTATTAAGGGCAAACAAGGAAGATTCCGTCAAAATTTACTTGGAAAGCGCGTAGATTTTTCTGGAAGAAGTGTTATTGTTGTTGGACCAAATTTAAGAATGGATCAATGTGGTTTACCTAAGAATATGGCATTAGAATTGTTTAAGCCACATTTATTAGCTAAGCTTGAAGAGAAGGGCTATGCTACTACTATGAAGCAGGCTAAAAAGATGATTGAACAAAAAAGCAACGAAGTTTGGGAGTGTTTACAAGAGATCGTTGAGGGATATCCAATCTTACTTAACCGGGCACCAACTCTGCATAAGCAATCTATCCAAGCATTCCATCCTAAGCTTATTGATGGTAAGGCAATCCAGTTGCACCCGCTTGTATGTTCTGCATTTAATGCGGACTTTGATGGCGATCAGATGGCAGTGCATGTGCCATTATCTCAACAGGCAATTGCAGAATGTAAGATATTAATGCTAAGCTCTATGAATATCTTATTGCCAGCTAGCGGTAAAGCAGTGGCTGTACCAAGTCAAGATATGGTTTTAGGTTTATATTATCTTAGTCTTGAGAAAAATAAGGTAGCAGGAGAACATAAGATTTTTGGCAATATTAATGAGATCATGATAGCTCTTGATTCGCAAAGTTTAGATATTAATGCCAAAATTCGTACAATTATTGAACATAGAGTAGTGCATACAACTGTTGGTCGTATGATTCTTAAATCTATATTGCCAGATTTTGTACCTGAAAATTTATGGAATAAAACATTAAAGAAAAAAGATATTGGAGCACTTATTGATTATGTTTATAAAAATGGTGGCATTGGAATTACAGCAACCTTCCTTGATAATTTGAAAAATCTTGGTTTCTCTTATGCTACTAAGGCTGGTATTTCTATTTCTGCAGCTGATATTATTGTATCTGATAATAAACCTCAATCTATTGAGTTAGCTAAAAAAGAAGTTAAAAAGATCCAGCAGCAGTATGATCAAGGACTTTTGACTGAACAAGAGCGTTATAATAAAATTATTGATATTTGGACAGATACTAATAATAAAATGGCTAAAGAGATGATGGAGCTTGTTGAGGCAGATAAAGGAGGATTTAACTCAATTTATATGATGGCTGATTCTGGTGCTAGGGGTAGTGCTACTCAGATTCGCCAACTTTCTGCTATGCGTGGTTTGATGGCTAAGCCTGATGGTACTATTATTGAGACCCCAATTATCTCTAATTTTAAAGAGGGATTGAATGTCCTTGAATATTTTACTTCGACACATGGCGCTAGAAAAGGTTTGGCTGATACGGCACTTAAAACTGCTAATGCTGGTTATTTGACGAGAAAATTAATCGATGTTTCGCAAAATGTTAAAATTGTAACAAATGATTGCGGAACTCATGAAGGTGTAGAAATTACTGATATTTCTGTAGGTAGTGAGTTAATTGAGAGTTTAGAAGAGCGTATTTTTGGTCGTGTACTAGCAGAGGATATTATTGATCCTATTACTAATGAGGTTTTATATAGCGCTGGAATATTAGTTGATGAGATAATAGCTAAGCATATTGTTGAGATTGGAATCAAGTCTGTAGTTATTCGTACACCTGTAACCTGTAAGGCAGAGAAAGGCGTATGTGCTAAATGTTATGGCTTAAATCTTGGTGAAGGTAAGATGAGTAAACCAGGTGAGGCTGTAGGGGTGATTGCAGCTCAGTCTATTGGAGAGCCTGGTACCCAGCTTACACTAAGGACATTCCACGTAGGGGGAACAGCTAGTAGGAGCCAAGAAGAACGCGAGATAGTTGCAGAAAAAGAAGGCTTTATTAGATATTACAATATTAAAACCTATAAAAATAAGGATGGTAAAAATATTGTAGCTAATCGTAGAAATGCAGCTGTATTTGTTGTGGAACCAAAGATTAAAGCCCCTTTTGATGGGACTATTAAGATTGAGACTGTGCATGATGAGGTTTTCATTCATGTTCAAGGAAAAGAAGAGGCTAAATTCTGTCTGCGTCGTAATGATATAGCCAGACCAAATGAATTAGCTGGTGTTGGTGGAAAAATTGAAGGTAAGCTTTATATTGCTTATGAAGATGGTCATAAAGTTAAAATGGGAGATAGTATTGTAGATATTATCAAAGATGGCTGGAATGTATCTAATCGTATTCCTTATGCAAGTGAACTTTTAGTTGAGGATAATGCCCCTATTACCCAAAATATTGTTGCCAAAGAGACAGGTATTGTTAAATATTATAATCTTGTGGCTGATCATCTTGAGCGTGTTAAAGATATTAAAGCAGGGCAGGAAATTAAAGAGAAAGGATTATTTGCAGTGATTGCTGATGAAAATGATCGTGAAGCTGTTCGCCATTATATTGCCCGTGGTTCTAAAATATGCATTGGTGATAATCAAGCAGTAGAATCTACATCAGTGATTGCTGAAGGTAAAGGCAGTCAATTAATTGCTACTTGGGATCCTTAT
Organism: Helicobacter anseris; assembly: GCA_004368235.1. Lineage (GTDB taxonomy): Bacteria > Campylobacterota > Campylobacteria > Campylobacterales > Helicobacteraceae > Helicobacter_H > Helicobacter_H anseris_A. Next base: position 42,708 of record JXTW01000006.1, read on the forward strand.
AATACCTCTATCATTGCTGATGCAGCTGGTATAGTACGTTTTGAAGATATTATCCCCGGAGTAAGCGTTGCTGAAAAAGAAGATGAAAATACAGGGATTACAAGTCTTGTGGTAAATGAATATCTGCCTGCCGGATGTAAGCCTGCTATTATTATTGAGATTAATAAAAAAGAAAGCATTCGTTATCAGCTCGAATCTAAAACAGCTATATCTGTAGTTGAGGGTGCACAAGTTTGTGTGGCTGATGTGTTGGCTAGAACACCAAAAGCAACAGTTAAATCCAGAGATATTACTGGTGGTTTACCACGTGTATCTGAATTGTTTGAAGCTAGAAAGCCAAAAGATTGCGCAATACTTTCAGAAGTGGATGGTGTAGTTAGCTTTGGCAAGCCAGTACGTAATAAAGAACGTATTATTGTGGCAACAAAAGAAGGCAATAGTGTCGAATATCTCATTGATAAGAATCGCCAGATACTTGTGCATCCAGATGAGTTTGTTCATGCAGGTGAAGCAATTACAGATGGAGTGGTTTCAAGTCATGATATTTTAAAAATTAGTGGTGAAAAAGAATTGCATAAATATATTATTTCTGAGGTACAGCAGGTTTATCGCCGACAAGGTGTTAATATTGCTGATAAGCATATTGAGATTATTGTTTCTCAAATGTTGCGTCAAGTCAGAATTATTGATAGTGGTAATACGAAATTTATTGATGGTGATTTAGTAAGCAAGCGTTATTTTAGAGAAGAAAATGAAAGGATTTTGGCTTTAGGTGGAGATCCTGCTGTAGCAGAACCTGTGTTATTGGGTATTACGCGTGCAGCAGTTGGTAGCGATAGTATCATTTCTGCCGCATCGTTCCAAGAAACCACAAAGGTTTTAACAGAAGCCAGTATCGCTGGTAAAAAAGATTTCTTAGAGGATCTTAAAGAAAATGTTGTACTTGGAAGAATGATTCCAGTAGGTACAGGATTGTATAAGAACAAAAAAATTTCTTTGAAATTAGAGACGCAAGATTAAATTTTGCGTTTTCTAAGCCAAATAAAAGATTTTTTTTTGTAGAATCTAGCATTTTTATCAAAAAACATTAGACGAAAGGAATTAAAGTGCCAACTATTAATCAATTAATCCGAAAGGAAAGAAAAAAAGTTGTTAAAAAAACTAAATCTCCAGCTCTTATGGAGTGCCCTCAAAGACGTGGTGTTTGTACTCGTGTTTATACGACTACACCAAAAAAGCCGAATTCAGCACTTAGAAAAGTTGCCAAGGTAAAGCTTACAAGTAAGATTGAGGTTATTAGCTATATCCCTGGTGAGGGTCATAATCTTCAAGAACACTCTATTGTTCTTGTGCGTGGTGGGAGAGTAAAGGACCTACCAGGTGTGAAGTATCACATTATTCGTGGTGCCTTAGATACTGCTGGTGTGGCTAAAAGAACTGTATCGCGTAGTAAATATGGTGCTAAAAAAGCTAAAGCTGGTGATAAAAAATAAATAAAACTAAGGAAGGAAAAATGAGAAGAAGAAAAGCTCCAGTTAGAGAGATTTTAGGTGATCCTATTTATGGTAATAAGGTAGTTACAAAATTTATTAATAAGATGATGTATGATGGCAAAAAAAGTATTGCTGAAAAAATTATCTATGCTGCATTTGATAAGATTGAAGAAAAAAGTGGAGAAAAGGGTATTGAAATCTTTGAAAAGGCTTTAGAGAATGTAAAACCTTTAGTAGAAGTAAGAAGTCGTAGAGTTGGTGGTGCTACTTATCAAGTGCCAGTAGAGGTTCGTCCTATACGTCAGCAGTCTCTTTCTATTCGCTGGATTTTAGAGGCTACTCGTAAGAGAAATGAGCGTACTATGGTGGAGCGTTTGGCAAATGAGCTAATGGATGCGGCTAGTGATAAGGGTGCTGCATTTAAGAAAAAAGAAGATGTCCATAAAATGGCTGAAGCTAATAAAGCATTTGCACATTATCGCTGGTAAGGAGACAATATGGCAAGACAAACCCCACTTAATAGAATTAGAAATATTGGTATTGCCGCACATATTGATGCAGGTAAAACGACAACATCAGAGCGCATTCTTTTTTATACTGGTGTAAGTCATAAAATTGGTGAAGTGCATGATGGTGCTGCAACAATGGATTGGATGGAGCAAGAAAAAGAGCGTGGTATTACAATTACATCAGCAGCAACAACTTGCTTTTGGAATAACCATCAGATTAATCTGATTGATACTCCAGGACACGTGGATTTTACTATTGAAGTTGAGCGTTCTATGAGAGTTTTAGATGGTGCAGTAGCAGTATTTTGTTCTGTAGGTGGTGTACAGCCACAAAGTGAAACTGTTTGGCGTCAAGCAAATAAGTATGGTGTGCCAAGAATGGTTTTTGTCAATAAGATGGATAGAATTGGTGCTAATTTTTATAATGTAGAGTCTCAAATTCGTCAACGACTTAAGGCAAATCCTGTGCCAATTAATATTCCTATTGGTTCAGAGGATACATTTAAGGGTGTGGTTGATCTTATTAGTATGAAAGCTTTTGTTTGGAATAATGAGGCTATGGGTGCAAAATATGATATTGAGGAGATACCAGCCGAGCTTGTGGATAAAGCCAAGGAATATCGTGAAAAACTTTTAGAAGCTGCAGCCGAGCAAGATGAAGCTTTAATGAAAAAGTATCTTAGTGGTGAAGAGCTTAGTATTGAAGAGATTAAAAAAGGCATTAAAGCTGGTTGTCATAAGATGGAAATTATTCCTATGTTATGTGGATCATCTTTTAAAAATAAGGGAGTGCAAACTCTACTAGATGCCGTAGTAGACTTTTTACCAGCACCTACTGAAGTGGCTGATATTAAGGGAGTGGATCCTAAAACAGAGGCAGAAATCCATGTAGAATCATCTGATAATGGACCTTTTGCGGCTCTTGCATTTAAAATTATGACAGATCCATTTGTTGGTCAGTTAACCTTCGTTCGAGCATATAGAGGCATGTTAGAATCTGGTAGCTATGTATTGAATTCTACAAAAGGCAAAAAAGAGCGTGTTGGTCGTTTATTAAAAATGCACTCTAATAAAAGAGAAGATATTAAAGAAATTTATGCTGGAGAAATATGCGCATTTGTTGGATTGAAGGAAACACTCACTGGTGATACTTTGTGCGATGAAAAAGCCCCTGTAATTTTAGAGCGTATGGAGTTTCCAGAGCCTGTCATTCATATTGCAGTAGAGCCAAAAACAAAGGCAGATCAGGAGAAAATGGGTATAGCATTAGGTAAGCTTGCTGAGGAAGATCCAAGCTTCCGTGTTAGTACTCAAGAAGAGACAGGTCAGACACTTATTGGTGGTATGGGTGAATTGCATTTAGAAATTATTGTAGATAGATTAAAGCGTGAATTTAAGGTAGAGGCTGAAGTAGGTCAGCCTCAAGTAGCTTTCCGAGAAACAGTGAGAAAAACTGTCAATAAAGAATGTAAGTATGCTAAACAATCTGGTGGTCGCGGTCAATATGGGCATGTATTTATTAAGCTTGAGCCTAAAGAGGCTGGTACTGGATATGAGTTTGTTAATGAGATTAGTGGCGGTGTTATTCCTAAGGAATATATCCCTGCTGTTGATAAGGGTATCCAAGAAGCTATGCAAAGTGGAGTATTAGCTGGTTATCCAGTTGTGGATTTTAAAGTTACATTATACGATGGAAGCTATCATGATGTAGATAGTTCAGAGATGGCATTTAAGATTGCTGGTTCTATGGCATTTAAAGATGCTTGCCGTGAAGCTGGAGCAGTGCTTCTTGAACCTATGATGAAGGTTGAGGTTGAAGTACCAGAGGAATATATGGGAGATGTTATTGGTGATCTTAATCGTCGTCGTGGACAGATTAACTCTATGGATGACAGAATGGGATTAAAGATAGTGAATGCTTTTGTGCCACTAGCTGAAATGTTTGGCTATTCTACTGATCTCCGATCTGCTACACAAGGGCGTGGTACTTATTCAATGGAATTTGATCATTATGGTGAGGTACCTGCTAATATTGCTAAAGAAATTATCGAAAAGCGTAAGGGTTAAATAAAAACCAGAGATTTTATTACTCTGGTTTTTATTATTTATATTTCTTTGGATATAACCAAAGTTATCTTAAAATTAAGATAAGGAATAATCATCAAGGTTTAGGTATGAAAGAATCGAGCTTAAGAATCTGGGCATTTCCTAGTATTTGTTTTATTTTATTTCTTTATGGCATGGGCTTTGTATTGATTTATACCTATAATCATAATTTTGGTACTGCACTCATTGAGCAATCAAAGGGTCGTGGAGAAATTGATCCTGAGGCTGTTAAACGCGAAATTATGAAATTAAAGTTAAATTAAACAAGAAAAAACCGATTCTATGAGAAAGAAAGATATTTCGAGGAGATGGGAATGATTAGCTCAATTGGTGTTAAAACTAGTCTTGTTGCTGCAGTTAGCGAAAGTAAAAAACAAGTTAAAAGTCAACAAGTTGAAGCTATAAAAAAAGACGATGATAAAGTAGCCCAAATTGCTATGGCTATTAAAAATGGTACTTATAAACTTAATTTACAATCTACATCTGAAAAAATGGCACTAAATTTGCTTAACTCATAAAGATACCCCTTGGGTAATCTTAGAGTTAGGAAAATGTCATGTTACATAATTATCTACGTGGCGCAATTGCTGATCTTGAAAGTCTCATAGAATTAACTCGGGCAGATGTGGCTGATATTAAAGAGGCTAAGCATGATGAAGTTTTTTTGCGTAATGATCAAAAACAACCCTTAATTGTTTCTTTTGAAAATAAAAAGAATATGGCGCAGCAAGAAATTCTTGCAATTAAATCCCAGAATCCAGATTCTGATTTAGATGCCTTGCTTGATAATGAGACAAGTGAGCTTTTAGGAGTAATGCGTACGCGCCTTGAAGACTTGAAAGAAGTTAACTCCAGCTATGCACGTATGGTTTTTGCCGTTTCTGAATTTTACTCTTCTTTAATGCAACGTATTTTTCCTCATGAGGTTACGGGTTATGGAGCACCAAAGCGTTCTCAAAGTACTTTTTTAAAAGTAGAGGCATAAAATGGGTGGCATTCTCTCTTCGCTTAATACTTCTTATACTGGATTACAAGCCAATCAGCTTATGGTGGATGTTACTGGCAATAATATTAGTAATGCTAGTGATGAGTTTTATTCTCGCCAAAGAGTGATAAGCTCTCCAGAGAAACCTATTTTGGGAAGGAATAATGTTCCTATTGGTAGAGGTGTGGATGTAGAATCTGTGCAGAGAATCCACAATGAGTTTGTTTTTGAGCGTTATTCTAAGGCTGCTCAAGATTTTAATTTTGCTAATACAGAATTTGATCATTTGCGTGAAGCATCATCTTATTTTCCAGATGTTGATGGTGTGGGAATCTATAATGATATTAAAGAATATTTTAATGCTTGGAAAGATATTGCTAAAAATCCAAAAGATCCTGCACAAAAGCAAGTTTTGGCTGAAAAAACTTTGATTTTAACTAATAATATTCACACGACTCGTCATAAATTAGAGGTGCTTCAGCAAAAAGCATCTGAAGATTTGGAAGTGCGTATTAAAGAAGTTAATGAATTAGGTGCTCAGATAGCAAAGCTCAATCGTGAGATAAGAGAAATGGAAGATAAATATATCAATAAACGTGCTAATACGTTGCGTGATCGTCGAGATGAACTTGAATTTAAATTAAGAGAACTTATTGGCGCGGATATTTATAAAGGAAAGTTATCTTCTCAAAGTCGTGTAAATGGAGATGCTGTTGATTTTGATGAGGATTATGTGCTTAATATTGGTAGAGGGTTTAATATTGTAGATAATGGCGATTTTCATCCTTTAATTATTCAAAAGGATGAAAATTCTAATTTATTAAATCGTGTTTATATACAGGGGTATGATTTTAAAAAGACAGAAATTACAGATAGATTGAATATGGGGAAAATTGGAGCACTTATTGATTTATATAATGATGGTCATGGTGATACAAAGACTGGAAAATTACAAAATTATATAAACTTATTGGATGGCTTTGCTAAAGGGCTTATTGAAGCTACTAATTCTATTTATTCCCAAAGTGCTAATCATGAAATGCAAAGTGCTACATTGGATTTTGATAGTAATACAGCATTTCGTGACACTCTCTATAATATCAAGGAAGGCACTTTTGATTTAATAGCCTATAATACCGATGGGAAAGAAGTAGCTAAAAAGACAATTAAAATTACAGATATTACGACAATGAAAGATGTGGTAAATCAGATTAATGCTAATACTGATGACAATAGTGATAATAATACGCAAAATGATTTTGATGACCATTTTAAAGCTTATTATGATGATCATGCAAAACAATTTATAATACAGCCAAGACGACCAGCAGATGGTTTTTATGTAGCTATTAAAGATCATGGTACAAACTTTGCAGGGGCTTTTAGTGTTAATAGCTTTTTTGAAGGCAGAGATGCTAAGACTATTCAGCTTAATTATAGATACAGGAAAAATGCCACAGATATAAGAAGTCATATAGCACCAGTAGCAGGAAATTTTGAAATAGCTAATATGATGCAACAACTTCAATATGATCCAGTGGAGTTTTATACTAAACGATCAGAAATATCTGAAATGAAACTTAATGAGTTTTATCAATATCTAGTTGGTAGAGTAGCCACAGAAACTCAAAGTGCCCAGACTACACTTGATACTAAAAAGGCAGTTTTAGAAACAGCAAAAAAAGAGCATTTAGGAATTTCTCAAGTAAGTGTGGATGAAGAAATGGTGAATTTAATCAAATTTCAAGGCGGATATTCTGCTAATGCCAAAGTAATTACCACGATTGACAGAATGATTGATACTCTTTTAGGTATTAAGCAATAAGTTTAGTATTATGCATAGAGCTGATTTACAGGTTTTGTTGGATTCTCATTATTGTTTTAGAAATGAGTTTGAAGATTTTAAAAAACCTGATCCAATTATGGTAGTGCGAATGTGGAAAGATAAGCCATACTTTCAGGAGGTAGCCTTATTTTGTGCACTTTTTTCCTATGGTAATGCTGCTAAAATTGTAGAATTTCTACAAAGTATTGATTTTACACTTTTTGAAAAAAGCGAGATAGAGATTAGTAAGACTAATTTTCCCTATTATCGTTTTCAGAAACGAGATCATGTATGTCAAGCTTTTTTAACATTACGTAGAATCTATCAAAATGGTGGGTTAAAACATATTGCATTAAAGGGTTATGAGAAAGGAACTTTTAAAGAATTTAAGATTTTAGGTGTAATTAATGCAATCATAGAGGCATTATATAAAAATTTAGATTTTAAAGTATTTGGTACTCAAACTATTCCTAAACCACTTAGTTTTTTATTTCAGAAACCGGTAGTGCATATTGCTAGGCATAGTGCTTTAAAGCGATTTTGTTTATTTTTAAGATGGATGGTGCGCAAGGATAACATTGATTTTGGGGTTTGGGATGAAATAGATCAAAGAGATTTGATTTTACCATTAGATACTCATACATTTAGGTTGGTAAAGCAACTCGGATTAATTAATTATCAGAGCTATAATCTTAAAGCAGCTTTGTTGGCAACACAGGCTTTAAAACAATTCTGTATAAATGATCCAGTGCGTTATGATTTTGCACTTTATCGTATTGGACAGGAAAAGCTTTTTATATAAAGCTTTTTTAAGTTATTTTTTGATACAATGGCAAATAATTTTATTAATTAAAATAAAAAGGAAAACTATGTCAAGAAAATGCTTTTTGAGTGGAAAAGGCCCAATGGTAGGCAACAATGTATCACATGCGAATAACAAAACAAAAAAACGTTTATTGCCAAATTTGCGTCGTGTAAAAATTAAATTAGAGGATGGTACTTCTGTACGTATTAAAGTAGCTGCATCTACATTACGCACGATGAAAAAGCATTCTTAGTTTATTAAAGTGATCGTGTGAAAAATCTCCCAAACATTCTTACTATTTCACGCATTATTTTGTCAATCTTACTTTTGGCTATTCTCTTACATGGTCAAAATATAGGGGTTGACAAGCCTTTTAGATATGCTTTTTTTATTTTTCTTTTAGCTTCAATTACTGATTTTTTTGATGGCTATTTAGCTAGACGTTTCCATTTGACTTCTATCTTTGGGGAAGTATTTGATCCTTTAGCAGATAAAATGCTAATCTTATCTGCTTTTATTGGATTGATGCTAGTGGATATGGCAAATCCATGGCTGGTATTTATTATTCTTAGTCGTGAGTTTTTTATTACAGGTTTGCGTGTAGTGGTTGCTAGTAGTAATCAAAGTGTTAAGGCTAGTATTCTAGGGAAGTACAAAACGGTTTTACAGATTGTGGCAATTTGTTTTTTATTTTTACAGCTCAAGGGCGGAGATATACTTTTGTGGCTTGCTATGATTGTAACGCTATATTCTGGCTTTGATTATGCTTGGCGTTATTATAGAGGTATAAAGTAATTAGGAAATTGTAATGTCTATTATTTTTGCATTACTTGTACTTTCATTTTTGATTTTTTTTCATGAGCTTGGTCATTTTCTTGTAGCACGTTGGTGTGGTGTGAGGGTTGAAGTTTTTAGCATAGGTTTTGGTAAGAAGTTTATTACTAAGACTTATAAGGGTACAGAGTATACATTGTCTCTTATTCCCTTTGGTGGATATGTTAGATTAAAATCACTTGCCATGATGCAAGATCATGCTTCAGATAAGACTGATTGTCTAGATACAAAACACCCATTAAAGAAAATTGCTATTTTATTGGCTGGACCAGTATTTAATTTTCTTTTAGCCTTTTTTCTGTTTTGTGTAGTAGGCAAGATGGGGATTTATCAACTTTTACCAGTAGTGGGAGAAGTGCAAAAGGATATGCCAGCTGAAATTTCTGGGTTAAAATCTGGCGATAGAATTATAAGCATTGATAATAAGCATATTGTTTCTTGGAAAGAACTTTATGATTTATTAGGCAAAGTAGAATCTAAAAGTATTTATATTACTTTTTTACGCGGTGATTCTAAGATGCAGGCTGTGATTGATCCCAAGATCACAGAATCAAAAAATATTTTTGGCGAGTCTGTCAAAAGAGCGGTTATAGGTATTAGTGTACGTGGAGATCGGGCTCTTATAAAATATAATTTATTAGATAGTATTTATTTTGCTTGGCAGCAAAGTCTGGATTCAGCTGGGATGATTATTCAGGGTATTAAAAATCTTATTCTTGGGCTCATCCCACTTAGTCAGATTAGTGGTCCTGTAGGAATTGTGGATAGTATGGCATATGCAAGTAAACAAGATTTGACATTGTTTTTATTATGGGTGGGGTTGATTTCTATTAATCTAGGAATATTTAATCTCTTACCAATCCCTGCTTTGGATGGAGGACAAATATTATTTGTGCTATATAATTGGATTAGTGGCAAAGAGGTCAATAAGAGCACAGAACGATTTTTTATGTTTTTTGGTTTTGTCATCATCATTTTTTTAATGCTTTTAGGATTATATAATGATGCTTACAGGTTGATATATGAGTGATTTCTTAAAATTTAGAATTCAAAGTGTGAGTGCACTTAATGAAAAAATAAAATCACTTGTAGAAACAACCTTATTGGATGTTTTGGTAGAGGGTGAAGTAAGTAATCTTGTTTGCCATAATAGCGGGCATTATTATTTTAGTATTAAAGATTCCCAAAGTGTAATTAAATGTGTTTTATTTCGTGGTAATATTGCTAGCGGCTTAAACTTTGAGCTTCAAAATACTCAAAAAGTGCAGATAATGGGTCATGTTAGTGTATATGTCCCTAGAGGGGAATATCAGATTATTTGTACTAAGGTGATGCTTGCTGGACATGGATTAGAAGAATTTGAAAAATTAAAGGCAAAACTTAATGCTAAGGGATATTTTGATCCTTCTCATAAGAAAGAATTGCCAAGATTTCCTAAAAGAATTGCACTTATTACTTCAAATACTGGAGCAGCCTTACAGGATATGTTGCGTGTGGCTAAGATGAGGTGGCAGCATATTAAGATGGTAAATTATGATACTTTAGTGCAAGGAGTAGAAGCTAGTAAAGATATTGTCAGAAATATCAAGAGAGCAGATGCTTTATTTGATAGTCCAGAAGCTTTTGATGTGATTGTTATAGCTAGAGGTGGAGGTAGTAGCGAGGATTTATGGGCATTTAATCAAGAAGAGGTTGCAGAGGCAATTTTTGAAGCTAAAACTCCAATTGTTTCTGCTATAGGGCATGAAATAGATTATGTTATTAGCGATTTTGTTGCTGATATGCGCGCACCTACTCCATCGGCTGCTATGGAGATGATATTGCCTGATTCTAATAGCTGGCTTTTATATATTGATGAACTTTATGAGAATCTGGATTTTGTTTTTAAGCATCATATAGAGTTGTTAGAAAAAGAAATAAAGCATTTAGAATTTTTATTAAATTCATTAGGTGTTGATGCTAAACTTGAAAATAGAGCACAAGAAATAAGTGATTTAAAAAAAATATTCTTTTATAAAGTAGAGCAGTTTTTAAAAAGCAAAAGCATGGATGTCTTGATTTTTAGATTCAAGGCTGTTTCAGATGAGTTTATTAAAGATAAGGAAAAGCAGCTCCATGAGTTATTTTTAATGCTTAAGGGTAATGATTTATCCAAGCTTTGCGAAAATGGGTATGCACAGATTTTATATGATGGAAAGCCCGCAAATATAGAAAATTTAAGCAAGAATAGTTATATAGAAATTGTTAGTACTAAGGCTTTACTTAGAGCCTTAGTAGAAGATAAATTACCAAATTTTTAGTGAAGCTTTGGTGCTTTCATAGAGGGTTTTTGTACTACCATTCATTACATACTTAATTGCAAAACCATATTTTACATTGGCAGTACCATTGCGTGAGATAGAGATATTACGATAAGCATCGCGTGATATATTCATAGAAGTAATGCTTGCAGAACTTCTTGGCGCTAATGATTTGTTAAGATCAACTTCAGCAACAAGCTTATCATTGACATATAGAGCTGCACCAGTGATGGTAATAAAAGTATCGGTAGGATTTCTTGCAGATAGCCCAACAGCACCTTGACCAATTGAAAATGCGCTGCTAGCAATAGAAAGATATTTGTTTTGTACTTGCATAGCTGGAATTTGAACTCGTGCTAGAACAAATCTAGCTGGAGTATCACCATTGTCATTAGCAATATACATATCTGCCCCATGACTCATAAGCAGTGAAATCATAGCCTTATCATTGCGAGAGACTGCATAGTGTAGAGCAGTATTACCACGGATAGAATCCTTGATATTTGGCTTGGCACCTGCTTTTAGTAGAGCTTCAGCAAAACGATAATTACCAAACTGAACAACCTTATGTAGAGCAGTTTCACCATGAGAAATGGCATTAACTCTTGCACCACGATTGATAAGTAGATATAAAATCTCCATATTATTTTTACGAGAAGCATCATAAAGAGGCGTGCTACCCCTTAGAGTTGTATTGACATTTGCGCCTAGTTCAATACCTTTTCGTACATCTGTGTAATTATTACTAAAAAGTAGATAGTCATAGCGATTGGCTAAAGCAAGAGTGCTTAGCATTAAAATAAAAAGTATTTTTTTCATTAGCCCTCCTTTTTGGGGTTTAAATAGGTTTTTGCTAGAGTTTTTATCTTTTTGTATGTAGCAATAAAATCGCTGCCATACACTCTACAGTCTGCAATCGTACTCATAAAATTTGTATCCCCATTATAGCGTGGTAGAATGTGTAAATGTAAATGTTCTGGGATCCCAGCCCCAGCGCTTTTTTTGATATTGATTCCATAATTGATGCCTTGTGCTCCAAAAGCATATAAGAGCTGACAGCTCTGATAGATAAGGTGTTGCATATGTATCCATGAGGAAAGTTCTAATGATTCTGGGCTATCAATATGGGTATGAGGAATGTATAGTAAATGCCCTTGTGTATAGGGGTATAGATTCATAACACCTAGACATATTTCATCACGATGAAAAACAAAATGATCTTCATCATTTTGAGTATTTTTAGAAATATGACAAAATATGCAAGATTCGGGTTTATTTTCAAAGTATTGATTGCGCCATGGAGCATAGAGATGTTGCATTTTTAATCCTAAATAAAGTTTGGAGCGTCATTTGCAAATAGTAGTAAATCACCTTTGTAAGTAGAAGTTAGTAAAATATTCTCTAGTTGAGATTTATTTTTAAGGATGATTTTTTGAGGACGCTTGATGTATTCAGATAGAAGCTTTGAGTTTAGCTCACCAGTAATGATGGCTAAATCAAAAGTTTCATCAATTGCTTTTGCTAATTCTATATTTGATGGGGCATCACTTTCGATGAGACCAGGAGTGATAATGACTTTTTTGCCAGTATGAAGCCCTGCGATTCGGATTGCTTCTTTCATACCAGCAAGATTGCCATTAAAACTATCATCTAGAATAATTTTACCACCTACGATAGACTTTTGTAGGCGATGAGGGATGGGCTCCATATTAGCAACACAGTGTTGAATTTTTTCAATATTAATTCCAAGGTAAGAAGCCATAAGAATTGCTGCAGCAAGATTAGAAACATTAAAACTACCCAAGATATTAGTTTCAAAATGTACAAATTCTTTCTTGATCTCAAGGTCAAAGCTTGTTTTTTCTAGGGTAGTGTGAATGTTTTGTAAATTGCCAGGATAAAGAGTAATTTTTTCTCTAGCTATATGCGAAAAAAGATCATTATTTTGATGGATAATACTACCTTGGTGAATAAGAGCTTTTTGCAAGCGTTTGCTTTGAAGCAACTCAAATTTAGTTTTAACAATATTATCGAGGGTTTTGAAATATTCTATGTGCTGTGATCCTATCTCCCCTATGATGATATATTGTGGATCGAGCAAATTAGCTATTTGTTTGATATCACCTTTTTGTCTTGCGCCTGCTTCTGTAATATAAATTTGAGTTTGTAGATCTAGATTTTGGTTAATATCACCTACAATACCCTTGATAGTATTGACACTTCTTGGTGTAGCATAAACATTAAATTGTGAACGCAAGATTTGATAAAGAAAATTTTTTATACTAGTTTTGCCAAAACTACCAGTAATAGAGATAATTTTTAGATTTTTTGATGAACGTATTTTTGATTTAGCCAAGGCTAGATATTGAGAAAATAGTAATTTTTCATAAAATGCGCTAAGAATAAAAGATAGAGCAATGGGTATTAAAAAGCTTAATGGGATGAGGTGTATTAGAGAAAATAGTATTTGGTGAAGCGAGAGTAAAAAGAGCAGAATAATAAAAAAACTTATAACACGACGAGTAAAAACAAGACGTTTGTCTAAATGCAAATGCCATAGCAATAAAAATGGGATATAGCAACCAAAACATAATATACCAAAGATATAAAACCCAATTTGAGAATAGCCACTTGCAGAGATGATAAATAATAAGAGAGGTAAAAAGAAATAATAAAAATGCCAACTTAATTTATGATGCTTTGTAAATACTCTGTAAAAACTATAGTTATACCATTGAAGATTGGTTATTAAATAGAGGCTCAAGCTTAAGCTAAAACCCCAGCAAACTATAGAATTTATAATTAAATTCATATCAATCCTTTAAAATACAAAAATTATTAAAATTTATTAGATCGTGATTTTGAAATTTTACCTCATATACCTTGGCGCGTTCTGGACCAATTTTTAATAATGAGATAAAAGCTTTTAAAATCTCAAGTTCAGCAGTGGCATAAATTTCTACTTCTAGTGTAGCTAGATTTTTAACACTTCCTGTAATGCCAAGTTCATTTGCTTTGGCTAAAGCAAATTTTCTATATCCTACTCCTTGCACGATACCACTCACAATAATATGAAAGGTTTGTTTCATACTAAAACTCCTTGATTATAGAGTGATTGAATTTCTCTCCCTTGAGTCAAAAAAAAGAAGTGATCCCCTTCTAGCGCATAGAATCGACTATTTTCTATAAGTTTTGAAATTTTTTTACCAGATTGAATATTTGTAGCCTTATCATCTATTCCCCAAAAAATACTTGCCTTATTTTTAAAGTTTTTAAAAATTGGGCTAAAATCTTCATTGACTACATTTTTGAAAGTCTGATACATACCGCTGTTTAGTTGATCAGCATCTTTGCTTCTTAAAATAGATGTTTTAATTCTTAGTATTTTGAAAAGTTTGGCACATAAGATTTTTGCTCGCACCTTTAGAGGTTTTTTTTCTAAGATTCCAGCCGAGCTTAGTAGGATAATTTCATAATCTAGAAGTGCGGCAACCTTCCCACCAAAACTATGCCCTAAAATAACATCAGCCTTAAAGTTAATAGCTTCAAGAAAGATTTTAACAATATTGGCATAATCTTTTGTAAAAAGTGCAATCTCATTAGGACTCTTACCAAAGCCTGGCAAGTCAATATAGCAATGATTAAAATCAGTAAAATAGTCTTTAAAAGCTTGAAGCATTAAAGCTTTATTGCTACCCCATCCATGCAAAAAGATCATATTTTTTTGAACATTATTTTGAATTATTTCATAGCTTATGATAAAGCTATGATTTTGATAAGTGATAGTTTTGCTTGCCATTATTTTGCTTTTTTAATTTTGTTGATATAAGTGTAGTCAATATATATTTTTCGCTTTTTTGGCAAAGAATTAGCAAGTAAATTTAAGCATTTGTAAAAATCTTGAAATAAATAGTGGGCTAAAGAACCTGGAATTGGATTTATTTCATTGAGATAGACTTTGTCTTGATGAATAAAAAAGTCACACCTAATTAGTGCGCCTTCAAAGGTACCCTCATAGATTTTTTTGAAATAATCTTGCATTGTTGTTTTAAGATCCTCTGCTAGATTAGCTTCGACTGCTTTGCTATCACGTGAGAAATCCAAATATTTCTTATCAAAATCTAGTATTTCTGTTTTTTGAGGTTCTTCAATAGTAGAAAAATAGTATTCCCCATTAGCCTTAAAGCCAGCAAGGTTGTATTCTTTAATTCCTGATATGAAAGGTTCTGCTAATACGCAATCATCGTACTCAAAAGCACAATCAAGACCATAATTTAAATCTTTTTGATCTTTGATAATATTAATGCCAATACTGCTACCAAGGCGAGCTGGTTTAAGGATAAGTGGCAGAGGTAGTGATGGCTTTTTATTTGGAGTGATTACTTCATAATCTAATATGGCTATATCACGTTCTTTACACAAGGCTTTTGTATAGGCTTTATTAAAACTAAGAATACAGGCTTCCATTCTAGGTCCTATAAAAGGGATATGATAAAAGTCAAGCATGGCAGCTAGACTCCCATCTTCGCCATCTGCTCCATGAATGAGGTTGATTATACATTCTGGAGTGATTGAGGTTTTAAAGATACCAGTAGTTTGAAAACCATTTTGGCATAAATGAAGTTGCTTGCATTTTTCATAGCCTTTTTGAGCAAAAAAATCTGCTTTCATTAACTCATGTGGTATGAGGTAAAAGCGATGAGAGGAATCTAAAAAGATAAAGTGTCTGATATTTTCTTTTAAGATATTTTTAATCGTGATGGCGCTAATAATGCTGATTTCATGTTCAAAGCTTATACCACCAAAAAGTAGGCTAAAAGTAGACTTCATAGATTCTCCTTAATAGAGTCAAGTTTAGCTGCTATTATCTCAAAAAAATATCAAAAAAGTCTATATGTCTTTATTGATATATTTATAGATACTTTCTATTATGAAGGGAGAAATTTTTAAATCTAGCTCAAGTATACTTAGCGGTAAATCAGAATCTTCTAGTTTCACAGCATCTTTTTGAGTGACAAGTAGGGATGTAGCTTCTTTTTCTTTTAATATTTTTTTAAGCTTCTGTATATTGAAATCACTATGATCGGGTAGATAGATTTTATCTATTACATTTGGTAAAAAGGAATCTAGTCTTGAAGGATTGGCAATGGCTGTAAGTAATATCATTCTTTGTGTTTCATTTTTTAATTTAACATGGCGTTGGTAATCTTTCCCTTCCTCAATAAGTAAATCAGCTTGTGCATATAGGCTTGGACTTTCACGATAGATTCCACTAGGTATGCAGAATCTAAAGTAGGGCTCAAGTTTTGGTTTTAATAAAATATTTAGTTTTTTAAAGTTGAATCTAAAACCATCATCTAAAAATATACATAAAGCACCCATTTCTTTGGCTTTTTTTATAGCCTTAATCCTATTTTTACAGGCTATGACACTGGCATTTTTAAGGCTTTTGGCTATTAGATAGGCTTCATCTCCTGCTTCTTTGGGTGAAACTAGAATCTTCCCCCATTGACTTACAATCACAAGCCCCCTGCTTTTGCGTTTATAGCCACGTGTTATGATGGCTACTTTTTGGTAATCTTTAGCAGTTGCGATAATAAAGGGAGTTTTGCCACTACCACCAGCAATAAGATTCCCTACACTTATAATAGGAATATCAAAGTCTTTAAAGCTACTAAGCTTGCGTCTTAGAATTGATAGAATGAAATATAATAAACTCAGAGGAATTAATAAGATAGCTAAAAATTTTTGCAAAAAGTTTGGTTTATAGAAATAAGAGTCAACAAAACGCATCATTTTCCTTATAGCTAAGATTTGAGAGAGAAAAATTCTGGCATTTTCCTCTTGAAGGCGTTATTTTTTATTCTTTTGAGTATTGATTTTACCATTATAGGATCAAAGCCTTCTTTTTCAAGTAGATAAGCTGATTTTTTTTCTAGTGTTTCGTATTTTATTAGGAGAGAATCAATTTGCTCATAATTATAGCCTAGATCAGCTTCATCACTTTGTCCGGGGTATAAGTCAGCACTCGGGGTTTTGATTATTATATTTTGGGGTATCTCTAAAAGCTTGGCTAGTCTATAGATTTCAGTCTTATAAAAAGGTGCGATGGGGTTGATAGCACAGGCTAAATCACCAAATAGTGTGCCATATCCTAACATAAGTTCAGATTTATTGCTAGTACCAATAACAAGGCTAGAATATTTCTGACTTTGATCATATAATAGATTCATACGCATTCTTGCACAAAAGTTTCCATAAGCTAAAGTATTTGTTTGTTCTTGCAAATTTTTTATATAGGCTAGCTCAAAATCTTCTAGTTTAATAAGTTTATACGAAAGAGAAAAATGTTTGCAAAAAGCTAGAGCATCTTCCAGATTTTTAGGATTAGAATATCCAGAGGGCAAGAGCAGAGCCAGGCAGTTTTCTGTATTTAGTGCGAGCATACAAAGTCTTGCTACTACAGCAGAATCAATGCCTCCAGATAATCCAAAAATAGCACGTTTGAAACCACGTTTTGTTACTGCTTGATATAAGAAAGTAGTGATTTGTTCTATAGTAGAATGCGTGATTTTAGGTCTTATAGTTTTTGTCTTCATAAATTTAAATAGCCTAATTTTGGTTTAAAGCATTATAAGCTATTAAGCTTAATTATTTTGCAAGTACCATCAATAATAAGATTAATGTGCAGTAAGAAATTAAAAAATATTCAAATAAAATTGAGAAAAAATTAAAAAAAATTAAAAAGCGGCGATTATAGTCTTAACCAAAATGCAAGGATGCTTTTGGATTATTTTTTAAAGGAGTAACACATGGCTTTTCAGGTCAATACAAACATTAATGCGATGAATGCGCACGTACAGTCAGCTTTGACTCAGTCAAAACTAAAAGGATCTCTTGAGAAATTAAGCTCAGGTTTGAGAATCAACAAGGCAGCAGATGATGCTTCTGGTATGACAATTGCCGATACTTTGCGTTCTCAAGCAAACGCTCTTGGTCAAGCAATCCAAAATACTAATGAGGGTATGGGTATTATCCAAATTGCTGATAAGGCTATGGATGAGCAACTTAAGATTCTAGATACTATTAAAGTGAAAGCTACACAAGCTGCACAAGATGGTCAATCTACAGAATCAAGAAAGGCTATTCAGTCTGATATTATTAGATTGATCCAAGGTCTTGATAATATTGGTAATACTACATCTTATAATGGTCAGGCTTTGCTTTCTGGTCAATGGACAAACAAAGAGTTCCAAGTAGGTGCTTATTCAAATCAAAGCATTAAGGTATCTGTGGGTGCAACCACATCTGATAAAATTGGTCAGGTTAATATCAATACTGGTAAGATGATCACTGCATCTGGTGAAGTTTCTTTAACATTTAAACAAATTGATGGCAATAGAGATGTAAAGCTTGAGAGTATTAAAATCTCTACATCTGCGGGTACTGGTATTGGAGCTTTGGCTGAAATTATCAATAAAAATAGCAACAAAACTGGTGTTAGAGCCCAAGCAAATGTAATTACAACTTCTGATGCAGAGATTGTTTCTGGTGTATTGAATAATGTAACTATTAATGGTATGCAAATTGGTAATATTGCTGGTATCAAAAAAGGCGACTCTGATGGTCGTTTAGTTCAAGCCATTAATTCTGTAACTTCTGATACAGGTGTTGAAGCTTATACTGATAGCAATGGTCGCTTGAATCTTCGTTCTGTAGATGGACGCGGTATTATATTTAAAGCTGAAGCCCCTCAAGATAATAATCAACAAGGAGGAGCTAAAGTAGTGGCTGCTATTACTACTGTTAATGGTGGTCAGAATATTACTGGGGATCAAGGATCTGTAAACTTTGGTCGTTTATCTTTAACTCGTCTTGATTCTAGAGATATTGTAGTAGCTTCTGCTTCTGATTCTCAAAATCAGGGTTACTCTGCTATTGGTTTTGGCGCTGGTGATGTTGCTGCTACAACTGTAAACCTTCGTGATGTTATGGGTGGATTTAACGCTTCTGTAAAATCTGCTGCTGGTGCTAATTATAATGCAGTTATCGCTTCTGGTAACACAGGTATGGGTGCTGGTGTAACAACACTTAGAGGTGCTATGGTTGTTATGGATATAGCTGAATCAGCTCAAAAAATGTTAGATAAAATTCGTGCAGATCTTGGTTCTGTTCAGGGTCAAATGGTAAGCACAGTAAATAACATTAGCGTTACTCAAGTTAATGTCAAGGCTGCAGAAAGCGGTATCCGTGATGTGGATTTTGCTGCTGAATCTGCTGAATTCAATAAGTATAGTATTCTTGCTCAATCTGGAAGCTATGCTATGAGTCAAGCAAATGCAGTTCAGCAAAACATTCTTCGACTTTTAAGCTAAAAGCCATCATCCTTGTAACTCTTTACTACCTCCTTTATTTGGAGGTAGTTAGAGCGATGGCTTCTCTTTTTTATCTTTTTTAAATCCTAAGACTAAATGTGGTAGAATTCACCTCTTTATTAAGCGGAGAATAATGATGTGGTGGATTCTAATTGGTGGAATTGCTGAAGTTTTTTGGGTGATTGGACTTAAATATTATTGTGATAGCTTATGGGGGATTATAGCTACTGTTTTTGCTTTATTTATTTCATTTAATTCTTTAATTTTAGGTTGCAAAAAAATACCTACAAGCATTGCTTATACATTGTTTGTAGGAATTGGTAGTGTACTTGTGATAGGTAGTGAGATGATATTATTTAAGACTAATGTCTCATATGCAAAATTAAGCTTAATCATACTTTTAGTGTTTGGAGTAATGGGACTTAAACTTTCATCAAATGACAAAATAAAAGCAGAAAAAAGATGAGTTGGTTATATTTGATTATTGCAGGCGGATTTGAGATACTTGGAGTATGGATTTTAAAAAAGCTGTCAAATAGCAGAGGTATGTATTTTATTGTTTGGTATTTTTTTCTTTGGATGGGATTTAGTTTATCACTATTTTTTTTATATTTAAGCATGAATGAAATAGGAATGAGCATAGCTTATGCAGTATGGACTGGAATAGGAACAGCAGGTGGTGCATTACTAGGCATTTTTGCCTTTAATGAAGGATCAAGTCCCAAAAAAATATTTTTCATCGTTTTAATTATAGCTTGTGTTATAGGATTAAAACTGGTTTAATAAATGCATTAATTTTTGCTCATCTAATATTTCTATACCAAGTGCTTTTGCTTTTTCTAATTTGCTTCCTGCTTCTTCCCCATAGACTAAGAAATCTGTTTTTTTGCTAATAGATGAGTTAATTTTAGCGCCATATGATTCTAAGAGTGTTTTAAACTCATCTCGTGATTTAGAAAGAGTGCCTGTGATAACTATGCTTTTGCCAGATATAGGAGAATCTATTTTGCTAGTTTGAGTTACCTTTGGTGTTAAGATCTTTAAAAGCATAGAAATAAAGCTTTGATTAACACGACAGAATTCCAAAAAAGAATCTGCCATTTCTTCCCCAAATCCGTCCAAATCTACAAGAGTTTCTCTATTTTGATGAAAGCATTCATAGCCAAAAATTGAGGCAAGTTTTTTACTCGCACCCTCACCTATATGCTCAATCCCAAGTGCATTAATAAGGCGCCAAAGCTCTATATTTTTTGTTGCTGCAATAGCTTGTATGAGATTTCTTGCTTTCTTTTCTTGCCATCCTTCTAATTTTAAAAGCTCATTGAAATCTAAACTGTAGAGATCAAGTATATTGGAGATAAGCTTATTCTCAAATAATTGATTAATGATTTTTTCACCAAGTCCATCGATATTAAGGGCTTTTTTAGAAGCGAAATGAATGATGCTTTCTTTTATTCTAGCTTTGCAATTTAGATTCTGGCATTTAATGAAAACCTCTTCAACTAAAAGTTCAGATCCGCATTCTGGACATAAAGTAGGGGGAATGATGGTTTTTTGCGTATTATCGCGTCTATTTGTTAGTGGTTTGATAATTTTTGGGATTACATCCCCACTACGAATAATAATAACATAGTCATTAATTCGTATATCTTTTCTTTCTATTTCTTTGTAGTTATGTAATGTAGCACGTTTGATTTCTGCGCCTTCAATTTCTATTGGCTCAAGTTCGGCTACTGGAGTGATCACACCTGTGCGACCAATTTGTGGAGTTACTGATAATATACGAGTGGTTTTTTCAATTGCAGGAAATTTATATGCACAGGCAAAACGAGGAGATTTGATAGTAAAGCCCAGTTTTTGTTGGGCATTAAAAGAATCAAGCATTATTACCATGCCATCTAGCATCATTGGATAGCTATCACGCATAGCCATAATCTCTTTGTAGTAATACTCAATTTCTTGTATATTTTTACAAAGCCGTATAAATGGAATGGGGGAAAATCCTAGTCTTAAAATATCATGCATACTTTCAAAGAAACTACTATAATTTAGGGTATGAGCCCCAAATCCCCAAGGGATAAAACTTAATCTGCGTTTAGCAGTTATTAAAGAATCTAATTGTCTTATAGAGCCAGCTGCAGCATTTCTTGGATTGGCAAAAAGTGGTTGATTAGATTTAAGGCGCTCTGTATTTAGCTTTTCAAAATCTTCTTTAGTGATAACAACTTCACCGCGAATTTCAATTTGTTGAGTATGAGGGATTAGGAGCGGTATAGATTGTATGGTTTTGGCATTTTGTGTGACAAGCTCACCAGCAATTCCATCTCCACGTGTAGTAGCTGATTTTAAAATACCATTTTCGTATAAAAGATTGAGACTAGCTCCATCAAATTTAGGCGAACATGTAAAGGTGGCATCAGGGTAGAGCTTATATATTCTTTCACACCATTCTTGTAATTCTTGAGGATTGAATATATCATCTAGACTCCACATTCTCTGTAAATGTGTATTTTTATTAAAGTAATCAAGTGGTTTATCACCTACACGTTGTGTGGGTGAATAGGGAAGAATAAAATCTGGATTTTGCTCTTCGTAAGATTTAATTTCATGATAGAGTGTGTCATATTCCTCATCACTAGCAATAGGATTGTCAAGTACATAGTAGGCATATGCCATCTTATTTAAAAGAAGGATTTTTTCCTCATAGCTAACGCGTGTCATTATGGATTCCCTTAATTTATAATTGTTATTTTAAATCATTGAATAAAATTATAGCTGATTTTATCGTTGCCTAGCTTATGGTTGACTAGGAACTATGTCTAGAATCTGTGCTACAATTTGACAATATTTTGTACTTGAGGTAGGTAATGCTAGATTCTGCGCAGAATATGCCCCATGTTAACAATGAGGCGCAGTTTTTATGCTTTTGTCTTGATGATGCACCAAATGCCCAGATTTATGCCATTAATGTTTTTAAGATCCGTGAAGTTATTTATCAAGAAGGGGATTTTGCTCATATAGCAGGTGGGGAAGATAGTGCTATTTTAGGCATATTAAGTATTAGAGGCGAAAGCATTGCTTTGATTGATATAAAGCGGTGGTTGTATGATTTGAGAGCAGATTTAAAGCCATATTCTGCACAGGCTAGTAGGAGTTTAATTATGGTTTGTAATTTTTCAAACCACACCATAGGATTAAAAATAGCACAAGTAAGACAAATTATTCAGAGAAGTTGGACAGATGTGTATGCAAGTAGTGATTATGGGATAAGAGGGCAAAAAGTTGTTGCTACCACTTATGGTGATGATGGAAATATTATTCAGATCTTAGATATAGAGCAAATGCTTAGTGATATTTTTCCTATGCTTGGCTATCATAATGCCTTAATGCTAGATGGGCTAGAAAAGATTGAGAGTGATAAGATCGTTTTAATTGCAGAAGATTCTGTGAGTATAAGTCATAGTTTAAGACATATTGTTGGGCTTATGGGATTGGAATGTAAAGAGTTTTTAGATGGAGAAGGATTGATTGTTTATTTAGAAAGTTTGGAAGATATCAAGCGTATTGGTATAATTATCACAGATATTGAAATGCCAAAGCTTTCTGGCTTAGAAGTTCTTAAAAAAATTCGCTCTAATCCAAAATTGGCACATATACCAGTTATCATCAATTCTTCAATGGGTGATGAGGCAAATAGGCAAAGTGCTTATAAGATTGGAGCTGATGCTTTTATCAATAAGTCAGAACCTGATGAGATTATTTTTTATCTTAAACAATTTTTGCAAAAGGAGTAATATGCTACGAACGCATTTGTGTGCAGAATTAAATGAACAAAATATCGGAGATGAAGTCTCTTTATGCGGATGGTGTAATACTTATCGCGATCATGGTGGAGTAGTTTTTATTGATCTTAGGGATAAAAGTGGCTTAGTGCAGTTGGTATGTGATCCAGCCTCTCCTAGCTATAATCTTGCTTCTAGCGTAAGAGATGAATATGTGCTTATTATTAAAGGCAGGGTGCGTGCAAGAGGAGAGGGATTAGAAAATCCAAAACTTAAGACTGGTAAAATAGAGGTAGTAGTAGAAAATTTAATTATAGAAAATACAAGCAAAACTCCTCCCATTGGTATTGATGATAAAAATGTAGGAGAGGATTTAAAGCTTAAATATCGGTATTTAGACTTGCGATCAAAAAGAAGCTATGAAGTTTTTAAGCTACGTTCTGATATAAATAAAGTTGTGCATAAAACTTTTGATTCTCTTGGATTTATCGAAGTAGAGACACCAATTTTAACTAAAGCTACTCCTGAAGGAGCTAGAGATTACCTTGTACCCTCTCGTGTACATGATGGAGAGTTTTTTGCCTTGCCACAGAGTCCACAGATTTTTAAACAGCTTTTGATGATGAGCGGCTTTGATAGATATTATCAGATTGCACGTTGTTTTAGAGATGAGGATTTGCGTGCAGATAGGCAGCCGGAGTTTAGCCAGATAGATGTAGAAATGAGCTTTTGTGATGAAAATGATATAATGAGTGTAGCTGAAGGGTTGATTAAAAATATTTTTGCACTTAAAAATGTTGATATACAAACACCATTTATGCGTATGAGTTATGATGAGGCAATGGAATCTTACGGATCTGATAAACCCGATTTACGATTTGAAATGCCTCTTGTTGAGGTTGGGGATTTATTTATAGATTCTAGTAATGATATTTTTAAAAATATTGCTAGAGATACTAAAAACAATCGCTTCAAGGCTTTGTGTATTAAAGGTGGGGATGAATTTTTTTCCCGTAAAACCTTAGGAGAGGCAGAGGAGTTTGTCCGTAAGTTTGGTGCAGCAGGTCTAGCTTATATCCAAATAAAAGAAGATGGACCTAAAGGACCACTTGTAAAATTTATAAGTGAAGAGAATCTAAAAATTTTAATTAATCGTGTAGATGCTAATAGGGGTGATATTATTTTCTTTGGTGCTGGAGCTAAGAAGATTGTCTGGGATTATATGGGGCGTTTGCGCTTAAAGGTGGCTAGTGATATGGGTAAAATTCCTCAAGATTGTTATAAATTTTTATGGGTAATAGATTTTCCGATGTTTGAAGAAAGCGAAGGAAGGATTTCAGCCTTGCATCATCCTTTTACTATGCCAAAAGATATTGAGAATCCTGATATAGAGGCTATTAAGTCTGTAGCTTATGATGTTGTATTAAATGGAGTAGAGCTAGGTGGGGGAAGTATTAGGATTCATAAGCCAGAAATTCAAGCTAAGATTTTTGAAATTTTAGGTATTAGTAGAGAAGTAGCACAGGATAAGTTTGGATTTTTGCTAGAAGCTCTTAGCTTTGGTGCGCCACCACATGGTGGTTTTGCCATTGGGTTAGATCGCTTAGTTATGCTTCTAGCTAATCAAAATAGCATTCGAGATGTTATTGCTTTCCCTAAAACGCAAAAGGCTACTTGTCCTCTCACAGATGCACCTAGCAGTGTTGGTGAAGATCAACTTAGAGAGCTTCATATTAGGTTAAGAAACCCAAAGTAAAGGATGAAAATGAAAAAATTATTTTTGATTATCGGAGCCCCTGGAAGTGGTAAAACCACAGATGCAGAAATTATTGCTAAAAATAATTCAGAGAGAATAATCCACTATTCTACTGGTGATTTATTGCGTGCTGAGAGTACCAGTGGGAGTGAGCGCGGTAAGCTTATAGAGAGTTTTACCTCTAAGGGGAATTTGGTACCGCTTGAGATTGTGGTAGAAACGATTGTGTCAGCTATTTCTAATGCACCTAAGGAAGTTATACTTATTGATGGATATCCAAGAAGCATCGAGCAGATGGAAGCTTTTAATTCTGTATTGCAAAAACATACAGATATCAAGCTTGTTAGTGTAATTGAGGTTGAGGTGAGTGAGAGTGTGGCTAAAGAGCGTGTTCTTGGGAGAGCGCGTGGAGCTGATGATAATGTTGAAGTTTTTAATAATCGTATGAAGGTTTTTTTAGAACCTCTTTTTGAGATTCGTAAATTTTATGCTGATAAAAGTCTTTTGCATAAGATTAATGGTGAGCGTGGAATTGATGAAATTGTAGCAGATATGCAAAATTTTATTCGATCTAAAATTTAAGGAGAAAAAATGCAAATAGATAAAATTCAAGTAGGTGAAAATCCAGAAAAGATCAATGTAGTCATTGAGATTCCTTATGGTTCAAATATTAAATATGAGCTTGATAAGGAAAGTGGAGCAGTAGTAGTTGATCGTGTAATGTATAGTGCTATGTTTTATCCAGCAAATTATGGTTTTGTGCCTAATACTTTAAGTAATGATGGTGATCCAGCAGATGTGCTTGTGCTGAATGAATATCCATTGCAAGCAGGTAGTGTGATTAAGGTTAGACTTATTGGTGTATTGATTATGGAGGATGAAAGCGGGATGGATGAAAAACTCATAGCAGTTCCTATCAGTAAGATTGATCCTAGATATGATAATATCAAAAGCTTAGAAGATTTACCAAAAATCACTCTTGATAGAATCAAAAATTTCTTTGAAACTTATAAAATGCTTGAACCAAATAAATGGGTGAAGGTTAAAGAATATCAAGATAAAGCCGCGGCTAAAGCAATTTTAGATGCAGCCATTAAGGCTTATAATAAGTAATTTAGCCTAGGCTAAATTACTTAATCGCTACGGCGGTATCTAAACTGCCCTTTACGATAAATCATTCCTAAACCACCAATTGTAAAGAGCCAACGATTTTCAATGAGGTTTTTCATGAAGGCTCCAAATTCTCCAGAAATTTTTCTACCAAAAACCACCCCAACTGCATCTAAATGCCCGATTGAGCAAACCGAACCACGATTTATGAATTTGAAATCTTTATGCTTGGTTTTACCTTCTAGTTCATCACTTAAAAGATTGCCAATATAATCCCCCATTTGTGTAGCAAGCTGTGCTGTAGGGACAAAAACCACTTCTCTTTGAGCATAAATAGCACAATCCCCCACAACATAAATATTGTCATAATCCACACTTCGTAATTGAGGAGTAACTTTAATCCTACCTTTATGACTTTGAATATCATTAGAGTAATATTCTACGGTATCATTCCCTTTTACTCCACTGCCCCATAAAATTGTATGACCACGTATAAGCTCTTCTTTATCATTATGTTGGATTAAAACCCCATCTGCTTTACATTCTTTTACACTCGCGCCTGTAAGTAGGGTGATCCCCATATTTTCTAGTTTTTTTGTAGCCTTTTGAATAAGTTTATGATCAAAAACAGGTAGGATATTTTTGTTTCTCCCTACAACCGTAATTTTTACTAGATTTTCATCAAGTCCATAATATTTACATAGCTTTTTGCGTTCATTAGCTAACTCAGCAGCAAATTCAATACTTGTCAGTCCAGCACCGCATACAATAAAAGAGAGATCAGCATCATCTTTTTTAATATGATAGTCTTTTAGCTTACGTTCAATATGGTGATTTAATCTGATGGCAGCATTGAAAGAAGAAAGCTTAAAGGCATGTTCTTTAACACCTGGTATACCAAAATCATCTGGTTTGAAACCTAATGCGATAACCAAAATATCATAGCTATATTTTCCAAGTTTGCCTAATACATAGTTCTCTTTTGGATGGATTTCCATAACCTTATCTTTTATAAATTTAATTTTTTCAAGATTTAAAATATCACGATAATAGATCTTAGCCTTACGATCGCTAAGCGTACCTACGGCTACTTTATGCAAAAGTGTAGTTTGATAGTGGTAATCATGTTTGCTAATTAATGTAATATCCGCATTTGCATGGCGTTTTTGTAGTCTGATGGCAGTATTAAGACCACCATATCCACCCCCGACAATCAAGATTTTTTTACCCATAAGATGACCTCTTTATGTTTGGTTAATTTTTACTTAACTTATTTAATCATAAAAACACTTAGAAAAAAATTAATCTTATTTTAAAATAGCTAAGATTTTTGTATTCTTTGCTGATAATCTTGACCCCAAATTTTTAATACATTAAAGACATTATTTAATGATTTGCCTAGATCAGTAAGGGAGTATTCTACGCGTGGTGGCACCTCTGCATAAATATGGCGATTAAGTATACCTGCACTTTCTAATTCTCTTAAATTTTGCGTAAGGACTTTTTGAGAGATGCTACCTAGAGATTTTTTAAGCTCACCAAATCGTTTAGTACCAGAAAGCAGATTCCAAAGAATAAGAAATTTCCATTTATTACTAATAAGGTTTAGCGTAGTTTCAATGGGACAATTTTTAGATAGATGGGATTCTTGCATAATATTTCCTTGATATTTTGATAGAGATTCTAGCAAAATTTCCAATAGTTTCAAAAAGAATACTATATAACAAAAAAATTCCTACTTGTATTTTTATACTTTTAAGGTTATACTGACCTTTTAAACTCAAATTAAAGGATAAATGATGAAAAATTTAATACTTTTCTCTCATACGTATTTTGATAAATCTAATGTCAATAAAGCACTTTTAGATTCTGTGAAGGATATATCAAATCTTGAGATACGTAATCTTAATATGCTTTATTTAGATGGTAAAATTGATGTGGCTGCTGAACTATCAGCACTTAAAGATGCGCAAAATATTTATTTCCAGTTTCCACTTTTTTGGTTTAGCACACCAAGTCTTTTGAAAGAATGGCAAGATTGTGTATTGACAGCAATTTTATATGGAGAGAATCCAAAAATGCTTGAGGGTAAAAAGTTTGGTGTTATTGTAACGATGGGAAGTACAGAAGATAAGTATAAAGAAATGGGTGGCTTGGATAAGTTTTTAGTGCCATTGAATACATCATTTAGTTATTTAGGTGTAACTTCTTTGCCAACTCATGGAATCTATGGAGCTCATCATATAGAAGATATGAATAGCATCATTAAAAAATATCAAGCCATTTTTGCTTAAAATCATTTTGCCCTTATTTAAGGGCTTATTTAAGTTTCTTCACATTAATTTTTTTACCTATATTCTCATTATTATTAAATTTTAAGAAATTTTATTCTCATTTTTATTAAATAATGGTAAAATACATTGATGCTCATAAAAGCAGATCAAAAATTAATAAGGAGTAATCTATGTTATCAGCAGAGGTGATTAAATTACTTAATGAACAAATTACAAAAGAAATGTATGCATCAAATCTATATCTTTCTATGAGTTCATGGTGTTATGAACATAGTTTTGATGGTGCGGGTAAGTTTTTATTTGATCATGCTGGAGAAGAAAGTGATCATGCTAAAAAACTTATTACTTATCTTAATGAAACAGATTCTAAGGTTGAGCTTGCTGCTATCCCTGCACCTAAGACTTCATTTTCAAGTTTACTTGAAGTTTTTGAAGCTACCTATGAACATGAAAAAGAAATCACAAAATCAATTAATAAGCTTGTAGATTTTATGCTAGAGAGCAAGGATTATGCTACATTTAATTTTTTACAATGGTATGTAGCTGAACAACATGAAGAAGAGGCACTTTTCCGTGGCATTGTTGATAAACTTCGTTTAGTGGGAAATGAAGGGAGTAGTTTATATTTGGCTGACCAGTATATTAAGGGTATTTCCCTAGCTAGAAGCAAATAATTTAATTGTAAGCTAAAGCTTACAATTAAAAGTTTTTTTCTAAGTCCATATTTGCATATAATCTTGCCACTTCATTGCCATAGCCATTAAACATTTGAGTTTTTTGTCTACTTAGACTAAGACCATCTCCTATAAAGCGCTCACTAGCCTGACTCCATCTAGGGTGAGGGACATTTGGATTGACATTAGCATAAAATCCATATTCCTCACTAGCCAGTTTTTGCCAGGTGGTTTGAGGCATTTCTTTAGTTAGTGTGATTTTATTTATTGACTTAATACTTTTAAATCCATATTTCCAAGGCACAACAAGCCTAAGTGGTGCACCATTTTGATTAGGTAGTATGTGCCCATACATCCCAACGGCTAAGAGTGTTAATGGATGAGTAGCCTCATCAATTCTTAAGCCCTCAATATATGGAAATGGGATAAAGCTAGCAAGTGCTGGATGCTTTATAGCAGGCATATTTTCTTGCACAGCTGTTTGAAAGCATACATACTTTGCTTGCGAAGTTGGTTTGGCTAAGGCTAATAATGCCCCTAGTTCAAAACCTATCCAAGGGATATTCATACTCCAAGCTTCTACACATCTTAAGCGATAGATTCTTTCTTCTAATGGCATTTTTTTTAAAATATCTTCATATGAAATTTTCATCTTGTTTTCTACTTCGCCATCAATGACTACATCCCATGGTGAAGTTTGTAATATATTAGCTCGCTTAGATGGATCATCTTTTTGCATACCAAATTCATAAAAGTTATTAAAACTAGTAGCTTTGATATAGGGTGTGATTGTGCTTTCTTTGTAGTTTGGATTTTGAGTGTAAATAAGGCTATCTTTTGATTTAGCATTAAAGTTTTTAGCTGCATCAGATTCTGGAGAGAGAGTAGAGCTTTCTTGAGAGTTTGCCAAACCCATCATCCCTAAAACTAGACTAGCGCTAGTATTGATAAATTTACGACGCTCTTTGTAAATAGATTCTTTAGTAACTTGTGCTTCTTTTATTTCATAAGGTTTTATATTTTTGATAATCATAGGTGTCTCTTGTTAAATAGTAAAATATGTTAAAATCCTGACAGATTTTTTTAAATAAAAGGTGATCTGAATGGATTCTTATGAATATGGTGAGCTTTTAAAGCGTTTAAGAAACGCTATTGAAAATATCAAAAAAATCATTAAACCCAATGAGCTTGCTTTAAGATTGCAGGAGATAGAAAAACTTCAACAAGATCCTAATTTTTGGAATGATGCTAAGACTGCAGGAGATGTAGGTAAACAAAAGGCTAAAATTACAAGACTTTTAGAAACCTATCAGCGTGCTCAAGGATCTATTGATGATGCTAGTGAGCTTTTTGAGCTTTCTCAAAATGATCCAGATACTTTGGAATTGCTTGTTGAGGAGTCTAGTCAGCTAGAAGATTCTATTAAGCGTGTTGAGATTGCTGTTATGTTGAGTGGGGAGCATGATTCTAGTAATGCAATTGTAACTATTCAGCCTGGAGCTGGTGGGACAGAAAGTCAGGATTGGGGAAGTATCTTATATAGGATGTATTTGCGTTGGTGTGAAAGAAGGGGTTTTAAGGCAGAAATTTTGGATTATCAAGATGGTGAAGAAGCGGGTATTAAAGGTGTAGCTTTTATCATTAAAGGGGAGAATGCCTATGGTTATATGAAAAGCGAAAATGGCATACATCGTCTTGTGCGAAATAGTCCATTTGATGCCAATGCTAAGCGCCATACTAGCTTTGCAAGTGTGCAGGTCAGTCCAGAGCTAAATGATGATATTGAAGTTAATATAGAGGAAAAAGATATTAGGATTGATACTTATCGTGCAAGTGGTGCAGGTGGTCAGCATGTTAATAAGACAGAATCAGCTATTAGAATTACCCATCTTCCAACAGGCATTGTCGTTCAGTGTCAAAATGATAGAAGTCAGCATAAAAATAAGGCTACGGCGTTAAAAATGCTACAATCTAAGTTATATGAACTTGAAAAAGAACGTCAAAGTGAGGGGGTTGGTATGCGAGAAAAAAGTGAGATTGGTTGGGGACATCAGATTCGTAGTTATGTATTAAGTCCTTATCAGCAAGTAAAAGATAATCGCAGCAATATTGCTTATAGTAATGTAGATGCTATTTTAGATGGAGATATTGATAGTGTGATTGAAGGTGTCTTGGTGGCTAAAAATTAGGAGAGAATATGAGAAAAGAAGAGCGCGCTGCCTTAATGCAATCTCGAGATTTTGAGTGGGAAGATTTTGATGGTTTGCCACAAGTTGTTCATAATTTGGATGAAAAAGATCAAAAGCAAGATGATAGGACTAAGTCTAGAAAGACTAAAAAAAAATTAGGAATAAAACAAACAGATGCTAATATAGATTCCATTCATCTATCTTCATCTTTTATGCGTTCAGAAATAAGACTAGATGATATTACAGCTAGGCTAGATAATATTGCATTGCAAAGCGGAGCAATTTCTAAGCAAATCCAGGAAATACTTAATTTTTCTATCCGTCAGTTAGAAATGTTTGAAAAGTTGACATATAAATTTCCTAATATCCGTATTTTTAATAATGCATTTGATGAGACACAAGACATTATAGAAAAGATCATCAAAGTACAAGAGGAATCAAGACAATGCGTAAGAGATTCTTTAAATGCTTTAGAGATCGTAGAGGGTCAAAGAAATGAGCATAAGGGGACAAATGAAATCATACAGATGCTTATTATGCTCTCAAATTGTATGGAGAAAATTATTAGCGGAGATCTAAGCGTAGCAGAACTTAAAGAGCTTGGCAGAAATACTCAAATGGATGAAAGGAAAGATGAAGATGAAAAGAGTTGAAATACTATCTCCAGCAGGTAATCTAAAGAAACTTAAAATAGCACTTGACTTTGGTGCAGATGCAGTTTATGGAGGAGTAAGTCATTTTTCTTTGCGTAATAGAGCTGGCAAAAATTTTGATTTTGAAAGTTTTAAAGAAGGTATAAAATATGCTCATTCAAAAAATAAAAGAGTTTATGCAGCTATTAATGGTTTCCCCTTTAATCATCAAATCAAGCTTTTAGAAAAACATATTTTGCAAATGGCAGAGATTGGTCCTGATGCTTTTATTGTTGCTGCTCCAGGTGTTGTAAGACTGGCTAAAAAACTAGCACCCCAAATACCCATTCACCTTTCTACTCAAGCAAATGTGCTCAATATCCTTGATGCGGAGGTTTTTTATGAAATGGGTGTTAAAAGAATTGTCGCTGCTAGAGAGATGAGTTTAAAGGATGCAATTGAAATTAAAAAATATTTACCTAATTTAGAATTAGAGATTTTTATACATGGAAGTATGTGTTTTGCTTTTTCTGGGCGCTGTCTGATTTCATCTTTGCAAAATGGTCGTGTGCCTAATAGAGGTAGTTGTGCTAATGATTGCCGTTTTGATTATGAATATTTTGTAGAAGATAAGGAGAGCGGCAGATTGATACCCTTTAAAGATGAAATGTATCTTAAGGCTCCAGATAATCCTGCTATGATTAAAATCAAGGAGGAAGCAGGTATAGGATCACATATTTTTAATTCTAAGGATTTAAATCTTTCAGCTCATATCAAAGATATTTTAGATTCAGGGGTAATTGATGCATTAAAAATTGAAGGTCGTACAAAGTCAAGTTATTATGCGGGGCTTACGGCACGTACTTATCGGCTAGCAGTAGAGGATTACTACGCTAAGAATCTCCGCCCTATGCTTTATCAAAATGAGCTTGATACTTTAAAAAATCGTGGTTTTACAGATGGCTATATTGTGCGTAGACCTTTTGAAAGGCTAGATACACAAAATCACAATACAGCTATTAGTGATGGGGAATATCAAGTTTGTGGTGAGGTAGATGAGAGTGGAGATAGTTTTTTATGCAAGTTTACAATAAGACCTTATGAGAAGTTAGAGATTATTGCACCACTTAGCTATGAGATTGAGCCTGTGGATAATGAAATTGGAAGTATTAGTATCCAAAAAGAAGATAACTTTAAGCGATATTTTTTAATGCTTAAAAAAATTATGCTTAAAGATGGCAAAATTTTAGAGGTTATTCATAGTGGAAATATCAATCCTGTATGTCTGCCTTGCACACTCCCAGCACATAGTTTTTTACGTCTTAAGCCCGTTTATTGTAGTGATAAGGAAGTATAGATGGATTTAACTAAAATTAGTGTCTGTATTCTAGCTAAAGATGCTGGTAAAAAAATTAGGCTTACATTAGATTCGGTCAAAGAATTTGGTGAGGTTATTTTATTAGATAACCAAAGTAGTGATGATACAAGAGAAATAGCACAACAATATGAGAATGTGCGTGTAGAATCTAGTCCATTTATTGGCTTTGGTGCATTGAAAAATCTGGCTGTGAGCTATGCGAAAAATAAATGGATTTTAAGTTTAGATTCTGATGAGATCTTAGAATCTGATGGGCTTGCTGCTATTAGGGCATTAGAGCCTAAAGAGGATAGAATCTATGCTTTTAGGCGCAAAAATCATTATGGGAAAACTTGGATTAAGGCTTGTGGCTGGTACCCAGATTATGTATTGCGACTTTTTCATAAAGATTTTACTAGATTTAATGATAATCCAGTGCATGAAAGCCTGATTTTAGATTCTGTACAAGTGCATTATTTACCGGTACATATAGCACATTTTGGTGTAGATAGTATGGATGAAATTATTGCTAAGATGAATTATTATACGACATTATCACTAGATAAAAATATTAAAAGCAAAGGTTTTTTAGCTGCACTTTTTAGACTTTTTTGGGTGTTTTTTAAAGATTATTTTTTGAGATTTGGTTGGAAATATGGATATAAGGGGTTTATAGTTGCATACTTGAATGCTAATGGAGCTTTTTTTAAATATGCTAAACTTCATGAAAGGGCAAAGCATGAAGATAGCCATCATCTTACGTGATATAACAGAGAGGGGAGGGGGTGAGCGTGTAGCAGCAAATCTAGCAAATGCTCTATGTGATTTACCCGGCTTTGAGGTAAAACTAATTAGCTTTTTTCGGAGTTTTGAGAGCATTTCATTTAAGCTTTCAGATAAGGTGGATTTAAACTTTCTGTGCCATTTTTCTGAAAAGTGTAAAAATCCTTTTTTGAGAGTTTTTTATAAGCATATTTGGCGTATTTTTCTAAACTTTAAAGCGCGTAAATTTTATCATGATTGTGATGTAATCTTAGCAAATGATAGGGCTTTGATGCAGGGATTTAGAATGCCAAATAAGCGTTATATTCGCCTATGGCATTTAAAATTTAAAAAGAAGAATCTAAGATTTTTTGACGATTTGGTTGTGCTTTCAAATAGAGAGATCACAAAGTGGCAGAAAATTCATCCAAGGGTTCATATTATAGAGAATTTCTTACCAAAACAAAACAAAAGTGTTTTGAGTGATTATAATCAAAAAGTAGTTTTAGCTATTGGTCGTTTTAGTGAGCAAAAAGATTTTTTAGGTCTCATAGAGATGTATGCCAAAATTGCAAAAAAATTCCCAGAATGGAAGTTGAAAATTATAGGTGAAGGTGCTCAAAAAATAGAGATGGAGCAAAGAATCAAAGCCCTAAATATGGGAGATTATATAGAGATCAAACCTTTTATGCAAGATATTTCAAAGGCTTATCTTGGCGCTAGCATCTATGTTTTAAGCAGTGTATTTGAAGGATTTGGTATGGTTTTAGCAGAGGCATCTAGTTATGGACTTGCTTGTGTTAGCTTTGATATTGATACAGGTCCTAGTGATATTATCATAGACCATAAAAGTGGTTTTTTGGTTAAAAATAGGAATTTTGATGAGCTTGCTAGATATTTAGAAATCTTGATGATTAATGTAGATTTGAGAAAGGATATGGGAAGGGCAGCAGCAAGATATGTATGTGAAAAGTTTAGTCAGGATAATATAATAAGAAAATGGCAGGAGTTGCTTTTACTAAAAGCTTCCTAGGAAGCTTTTAGTAGGCTTATTGACAGCTCTCACATTCCATATATCTATCAGCTATATCTTCTTTGACTTCAGGGCTTTCAGAGCGTAAATAGTAAGTAGATTTTAATCCTAGCTTCCAAGCTAGAGTGTAAATTTCATGAAGTTTTTTTATAGAAGCATTGCCATCTAGTTTGATAAAAATATTTAGGCTTTGACCTTGGTCTATCCATTTTTGACGCACAGCAGCAGCACGTACTAAAAGACATTGATCTAATTCATAGGCTGGCATATAGTGATGCCAAGTTTCAAGACTTAAATTAGGCACTACAACAGGAATCATACCGCTAAGATTTTCCTCATACCATTTGCGTTTATATACAGGTTCAATTGTTTGGGTTGTGCCTACTAAAATAGAGATCGAGCTTGTAGGTGCAATAGCCATTAAATAACCATTTCTCATACCATCTTGTTTGACTTTTGCCCTCAAGCTTTCCCAGTCATAATCTGTATTAAAAAGTCCACCACGATCGACAAGCTTACAGGCTTCTTTATTTGCTACATCAATAGGAAATATACCCTTACTCCAGTTACTACCTTCAAACTGCGGATAGACACCTTTTTCAATTCCTAATTCAGAGCTTGCATAAATGGCATTATAAGATATAGCCTCTAGTATCGCATCAATTTTTTCTAAATGAGCATCACTACCCCATGGGATTTGTGCTGTAGCTAGCATTTCTGCCTCACCCATAAGTCCAAGTCCAATGGCACGATTATCTAAGTTTGTTGCTTTAACTTTTCTGTTTGGATAAAAATTTAGTTCTATTACATTATCCAGCATTCTAATAGCAATAGGTACGACACGATTAATCTCTTCTTTTGTATTGATTTTGCTAAGATTGATACTAGCAAGATTGCATACAGCTGTATTTCCATCTCTACTAACACGTGTAGTGATATAGATTTGTTTGCCATTTAGAGAATCAAGACTAGTGAGTTTATTAGCTTTTTTTGTAATACCTACATCAGTGGTTACTAGAAAGTTTTCTTCATAATGGATTTTGCTACCATCTGTAAATTCAACCTCAATTTTATAGTGGTTTGGATTTGTATTTTGAAAAATTTCTGTACAGAGATTAGAGCTACGAATAATGCCAGAATGAGCATTCGGGTTAGCACGATTTGCATTATCTTTAAAACAAAGA
The DNA here is from genome assembly GCA_004368235.1 of Helicobacter anseris. GTDB lineage: Bacteria > Campylobacterota > Campylobacteria > Campylobacterales > Helicobacteraceae > Helicobacter_H > Helicobacter_H anseris_A. The sequence goes on from JXTW01000006.1 coordinate 78,713, forward strand.
AAAGGAAGACCGGTTTCAAAATAGTTGGTAAGAATCTTTTTCCATAATTCTTTGGCATTGATTTGTTCTTTAAGTATATTGGGGTTATTTTCTAGTTCTAGGTAGTGTGCTTCAAATGCTTCTCCATAAAGTTCAGTTAATTCTGGGCATTGATATGGATCAAATAATGTCCAAAGCCCATTTTCTTCTACACGTTTCATAAATAGATCGCAAATCCAGAGTGCAGGGAAGAGATCATGAGTTCTTCTACGTTCCTCACCGCTATTTTTTCTAAGCTCAATAAACTCTTGTACATCAGTATGCCATATTTCTAAATAAGTAGCAATTGCCCCCTTGCGGGTACCAAGTTGGTCTACAGCGATGGCTACATCATTTGCAATCTTTAAAAATGGTACTACACCACCCGCAGCATTTTTATGCCCATCAATAAAACTGCCAAGCCCTCTTACGCGAGAGAAATCCCAGCCAATGCCACCACCATATTTGCTCAAAAGAGCCATCTCTTTATAAGAATCAAAAATACCTTCAATATTATCTGGTGTACTGCCAATATAGCAGGAGCTAAGTTGATGACGAGGTGTACGTGCATTTGCAAGTGTAGGAGTAGCAGTAATGACTTCAAACTTTGATATAACTTCATAAAATTTTACAGCCCACATATTTGGATCTTTTTCATTTTGTGCCAAAAACATGGCTACTGCCATAAACATATGTTGAGGTAGCTCAATAGGGCGGTTTTGGCGGTCTTTTAACAAATAGCGATCAAAAAGAGTTTTAATGCCAAGATAGTTAAATTGCAAGTCGCGCTCTGGCTTGATTTGGCTATTTAGAAAGTCAAGGTCAAATTTTTCTTTTAATCCAGTAACAATTTTGCCCTCACTCTCTCCTCTTTCAAAATATTCAAGCAAATGTTTATATCCGGTAAAACCACTAACCTTGTGATAGAGGTCATAAAGAAACAATCTTGCAGCTACAAAAGTCCAATTAGGTGAATCAATATCGATTTTATTAACCGCAGTTTTAATTAGGGTTTGTTGGATTTCCTCTGTGGTAATACCATCACGAAAATAAAGTTTGCTACCTACTTCTAATTCACTTTGAGAGACACCTTTTAGCCCATTTACGGCATTTGAAGTATATTTATGGATTTTTGTAATATCTAGTGGTTCTACTCGACCACTTCGTTTCACAACAGTAATCATAACTCTAACTCCTCAATCAAATATAAGAAACAAGATCATCTATGTTTAATCTAGGTGATGGATGTTTAGGCTCTTCTTTTCGATAACCAAAAGTAAGCAATAGTGCAATTTGTTCATTAAAGGTATCTATTTTTAAAAAGGTTTCAAGCTCTTTTTTTTCAAAGCCTTCAATTGCACAAGAATCAATCCCCATAAAAGCAGCCATATTCATCATAGAACTAGCAGCAATATAGGCTTGACGCACGCTCCAATTAAAAAGATTTTGAGAATCTTGATAATTATTGGCTTTTAAAAATCCTCCATATCTTTCATCTTTATAAAGTCTAAGCGCCTCTTCATTTTTACCAGTTTTACGCTTAATTTGAGCAGTAGTGTAAGCTGTTTGTGGATATAAATCAGCAATTTTTGAAGTGAGGATGACAAGATGGCTAGCTTCTGTTATTTGTGGTTGATTCCAACAAAATGCACGAATTTTTTCACGCATAAAAGTTGTTCTTACTACAATATAGCGTGTAGGTTCTAAGCCAAAGGAGCTAGGGCTTAGACGTGCTGATTCTAAGATGGTTTCAAATTCACAATCAGAAATTTTTTTATTTGTATCAAAAACCTTGCAAGCAAAGCGAAACTGCATTGCTTTTATAAATTGATTATTTTGCATAGTTATCCTTTCTTATTGATTGATTTATATTTAATTTATAAAGTTAAATTTTGATCTTATTATTTTCTACTCATTCTTCTTCGCTCATTAGGATCAAGATATTTTTTACGAATACGGACATTTTGAGGAGTGATTTCTAAAATTTCATCATCTTCAATCCATTCTAATGCACGTTCTAAAGTAAGCTCTCGTGGAGGGACAAGTTTAATAGCATCATCGCTTCCACTTGCGCGCATATTGGTAAGATGTTTTGATTTAATTGGATTTACATCAAGATCATTATCCCTGCTATGTTCGCCAATAACCATACCTACATAAACTTTAGTTTGCGGAGTGATAAATAATACACCTCTTTCTTGAATATTATACAGAGAAAAGGCTGTAGCCTCGCCATTTTCCATTGAGATAAGTGCTCCATTTTTACGAGATTCTACACTACCGCTAAAGGGACGAAATTCTAAAAAACTATGGTTCATTACCCCTTCACCTTTAGTATCTGTTAAAAATTCACTACGATAACCGATTAAGCCTCTTGCTGGTATTTCAAACTCAAGACGCGTATAACCATTACCCATCGGATTCATTGCTTTCATTTCTGCTTTTCTTCGTCCAAGAGATTCGATAATCGGACCTGTAAAGTCTTGTGGTGTATCAATGACTAAGTGTTCAAATGGTTCTAGTTTAACGCCATTTTCTTCTTTGACAATTACTTCAGGACGAGAGATACTAAATTCAAACCCTTCTCTTCTCAAATTTTCTGCCAAAATAGTAATTTGGAGTTCCCCACGTCCAGAAACTTTAAATTTTCCTTCTCCCATTTCCTCACAACGCATCGCAATATTAGTTTGCATTTCTTTTAAGAGACGATCTTTGATTTTATTGGCTGTAACATGTTTTCCCTCAAGTCCAGCAAGAGGAGAATCATTGACTGCAAAATGCACGCTCATTGTTGGTTCTTCTAAGTGCATAGGATCAAGTGGCATAGGATTAGTTGGATCTACTACAGAGTCTCCTACATCAATTGCCCCAAATCCAGCCACAGCTACAATATCTCCAGCTTCTGCATTTTCAATCTCTGTTCTTGCAAGTCCCATAAAGCCAATTAGTTTGGTGATTTTGCCAGTCTCCTTCTCTCCATCACCTTTTACTAAAAGTACATTTTCTCCTTTTTTTACCTTGCCATTAAAGACGCGTGCAATACCGATTTTACCTACATAGTTATCATAATCAAGTGTAAATATTTGCATTTGCAATGGAGAATCCACACTACCACTTGGTAATGGTACATATTCTAAAATTGCTTCAAAAAGTGGTTCTAAATTTTTTTTCTCATCTTCTAAGTTTTTAATTGCATAGCCATCACGTGCTGCTGCATAAATAACAGGGAAGTCTAATTGATTATCATTAGCTCCCATGGCTACAAATAGATCAAAAACCTCATCTACAACCCTATCTGGATCTGCTGCAGGTTTATCAATTTTATTAACTACAACAATAGGGCGGATACCAAAGCTAAGTGCTTTTTTAACTACAAATTTAGTTTGAGGCATCACGCCTTCTTGTGCATCTACAAGAAGTAAAACTCCATCTACCATCTTTAATACACGTTCAACTTCACCACCAAAATCAGCATGTCCTGGAGTGTCAATAATATTAATTTTAGTGTCCTTATATCGGATAGCTGTATTTTTAGAGAGGATGGTAATCCCTCTTTCTCTTTCTAGATCATTGCTATCCATTACGCGTTCATCGATTTGCTCACGTTCACCAAAGGCACCAGATTGTTTTAAAAGCCCATCTACTAGAGTAGTTTTACCATGGTCTACGTGCGCTATTACGGCAATATTTCTGATTTTTTGCATAGGGGGATCTCACTTATAAAACTTGGATTTTAAAAACTCAAATTATGGCAAAAATACCTTTAAAATAAAATTAAAAGATAAAAGAATAATGATTTGAATCATCATAAAAAATAGATTTTTTATACAAAAAGTGGAACGGATATTGCTTTAAATTTTGAAAATTATTTTTTGAGGTTTGAGTATGGTTAGTAATATTACAAATGCGACAGAAGCAAATTCCCTTCCATTGCAGGATAGAAAGACCCAGACTGAAGAGCAGGTAAAAAAAGAGCAAGAAAGTTTTCAAAAACTAATTGAGCAAAAAGCAAAGGCTGCTCAAGAAGCTGTAAAGACTGAAAATAAGGAAGCAAAAAATCTATCTCAAAAAACAGAAGATTTAAAAGCTACTCCAAAAAGCACGGAAAATGCACAAAGTACATCTGTATCAAAAGATTCGGTTGCCTATAATCAGATGCCATCTCATATGGAGTCTTCAAACTCTTCTATGCAAGCTGGCACTCAAGGTAAAATTATGCAAGATATGCCTACTGAAACAAAGACATCTCAAAATACTAATGCTTCTGAAATGCCTAAACCAACTACTGGTGTTATGGCAGCATCTTCTAGTGCAGCTATAATGGCTAATGGAATGAAAGATAGTGGGGAAAATAAAGAGGTAAAGACATTAGCTGATGTTAAAAATTTAGCCGATGAAAAGTCTCTTAAGGCTGGAGATATGAAGCTAGAAACTAGTGCACAAAATACGACAAATAGTGTAGCAAATAACCCATCATCACAAGCCAAGATAGTAAATAATAGTGCTAATTTGAACAATCAGCAAACGGATTTTGAAGATATGCAAAAAAATGAAACTAGAGCTGATGGAATGGGTACACAGGCATTATTGACCAAGAAGGCAGCTCAAGGTTCTTTAAAGGCTGCAGCCCTTGCTTCAAGTGCAGCAGTTATTGATCCTCTAGCTCAAGCTCTTAGAGAAGTAACTTCAAAGGATTTAGCAGCGCGTAAGATGAATAAAACAGAGGGCATTGAATATAAAAAAGAGAAAGGCGGAGAGAAAATTGCTGTAATTGAGCGTGGCAAAAGCTTGCCTAAAAATATCACAGAGGCTAATATACGTAATGCAAAACGTGGTGAAGCTTATAGGGAAGTATTTGAGAAGTTTGGTATTACAGAGGAGACAAAAGAAGATTCTCTAGCCTCTCAAACTTTAAATTCAGAATCTGGTAAAAAAAAACTTTAAAAACTAATGTTATTACAACTGCTATTGCTGCTAAGGGGTTGAGTGAGGCTAGGGCTAATCAACAGGCTAAAAAGTCTAAAAAGACCCCTAAGGTACAAAAAAATACAAATATAGATACTAAAAAAGAGATAAAAAGAAATCAAGTATCTATCAATACTCAATCAAATATCCAAAATTCAACGCAATCAAAAAACATAGAAGCACAAATGATGTTGCAATCTTTGATGACTGCTAGTAAAATGGGTGAAGAGCTGATTAAGCAAGATCAAGAGACTGGAGAGAAGTTTATAGATAAAAATAAGCAAAAAGAAAGCATTAAAGATGCTGGATATAGGCTAGATTCTTCCCAGGTGCAAAATAAATCTCTTAATGACAAAATTATGTTAAGTAAAGAAAATATTTTAAGTTTTGCTAATCAGATTAAAGAAAGTGTTAAAAATTATAAACCACCATTTACGCGTTTAAGTCTTGAGCTAAATCCTAAAGAGCTTGGTAGAGTTGAGGTAACAATTACACAAAAGGGCAAGGACTTACAAATCTCAATTACTTCTAATACGCAAGCTATTGCATTATTTGCACAAAATCAAAATGATCTTCGTAATAGTTTACAGAGTATCGGGTTTAATCAAGTGGATATGAATTTCTCTCAAAGTGGTGGAAATAGCGGGGGAATGGGTGGAAATGGCAATGGCGATTCAACTAATAGGCAAAAAAGGAACAAAAATGGCTTACAAGTCTATGAGCAAGCAAATAATCTTGCTGAAGGAACATTTGATAGTTTAGAAATTAGACTACCTAAATATGTTTAACCAAAAAGGAAGAGAATATGGCAGTTAATCTTGCAGAAATCACAGGTGCAAAAGCCGCTCAAGAAGCTAAAAAACAAGAGGCACCAAAAATTGCTAATGGTCTAGATAAAGATGCATTTATGAAACTTTTTTTAGAGCAACTTAAAAATCAGGATCCAACTGCTCCTATGGAGACAGATAAAATTATTACCCAAACTGCTCAACTTACTCAAGTAGAAATGCAAGAAGAGAATAAAAAAACGATGAAAGAAGTTGCCGAGGCAATGAAATCTACCAAAGAAACCAATGAGGCACTTAAGGGTTTTCAAGGAGATTTGAAAAAGACATTAGAAAAGATGGATAAGGGAGTAGAAGAGAGTATTAACTCTAATGCCTATTTAGCGCAAGTATCAGCACTTAATGCTGTGGGTATGATTGGCAAAATTGTCGAAACAGATGTAAATGGTGTGCAAATTAGCGGTCAAGGTGAGATTAATTTCGCACTTTATTTTGATCAGCCTATTGACCAAAAAGCCGGAAGACCTAGTATTCAGATTTTTGATAAAGATAAGCGCCTAGTTAAAACAATCCCTATTGAAGGTAAAGAAGGGCAGAGTGGATATGTAGCATTTAGATGGGATGGACTTGATGATAAGGGTGAAAGAGTGAGTGATGGCACTTATGATATTAGAGCAGAATATAATTTAGATTCTAATACTAATCAATATCATCAGGCGCGCGTGGGTCGTGGTGAGGTAGAAAGCGTGGTTTTTGATAAAGGAAGACCGATGATTAAAATGGGAGCCATGATTTTGCCTATGGATAGTGCGATTGAATTCTATGATAAAGAAAGAGGTGATACTCGTGATATGACTCTAACCCAGCTTCAAAACCAAGCCGCTAAAGTGAATGAAAATATAATGGCACAAAAGCAGGCTGCACAAGAAGAGGCTAAAGTGATTGATAAAAATATATCAGAGGATTTAAAGACGGATGATGAGACATCTTTGAAACAAGATGATAAAAATGGTATGAATTTTGCTTTAAATGAGGAAAATAAGACTCAAAATGATGAGCAGCCTTATGAGGATCTTAATTCTTAATCGGCGCTAGGTAATAATTAGTCTTTTTGAGTAGATAAAGGATTAGGATGAATAACACTCTTTTAAATTCTTATAGTGGTATTAAAACTCATCAGTTTGGCTTAGATAGTATTTCTAATAATATAGCCAATATTAATACTATTGGATATAAAGAAAATATTCCAGAGTTTAAAGCACTATTAAGTCAGCATCTTGATTCTACAAATAATGCCATAGTTAGTAGTGATATGAATTATGGCTCTAGCGTCTCTAGTAATGCCATTTCTACAAAAACAGGAAATTTAAAACAGACTGAAGGTGAGTTTGATGTCGCCTACACAGGTAAGGGTTGGTTTGTTGTAGGAAAAAATCAAGATGGTAAGGTCGAGTTTGGCGGGGATGACTTTAATCCAGATCAAGAAAGTTATTTTACTCGCGATGGGAGTTTTTTGCGTGATGCAAATGGAAATTTAGTTACAGCTGGCGGTTATTATGTTTATGGAGTAGATTTGGGCAAGATTGATGGGAATAAATTCATTAGCAATACAACCCAAGAGCAAGATATTGAGAATCTCTCAAAAGGAGAATTAAAGCCACTTAAGATTCCTCAAGATTTGGTATATCAACCTACACAGAGTACAAAACTTGATATAGCACTCAATCTCAATGCCTCTAAAAGCTCTGCAGCTTTGAGTGATTATTTGATAAAGCCAGATGGGACTTTAGATGAGTTAAGATTAGATGCACTAGATTTAGATGCGCTTTTTGGTGCAGATAAGAATCCAGTGGATGCGCGCTTAAATCCAGATATTAGAATCACTTTAAAAACAGGTAAGGATCAAGAAGTTGCCAGACAGGATTTTGTCTTTAAGTATGGTTATGGAGGTATTGAAGCTGATGAGTTTCATACTTTTGGAGAGTTAAAGGCTTTGTTTAAAGAAAAAACAGGGCTAGATATTGAAATTGCTAGGAATAGCAAAGGTGATATCATCATTCCTATGAGCTTTGAGATAAAAGATGGTAGTGATGGTTTGGAGGGACCTCGTTCTTTAACCATAGGTGGAAGATTTGCTGATAGACTTGGTTTTAGCTTTGCAGATTTAGTATTAGCCAATAATGAAGGTCAGGTAGGTAAACCACTATATATAGCATCTCATACAAGTAATGCCGAGTTTTATGATGAAGATGGTAAGAGATTTATTCTTCAAACACAATATTTTTTAACTCAAAGTGCAGACAAGCAACAAGGGATCCTCCAGCATTGGGATACTAAAACATCAATTTATGATGCTAAGGGTGAAGTGAAGCTAAATGATGAAGATATTATTTCTAGTTTAGATTTTGATGAAAATGGTCAAGCCCTAGCCCCAGAACTAGAGATTGTATTTAAAGATCATAGTATTATTTATAATTATGGTGGGGCTAAGGGGCAGAAAAGCACAAATTTTACCTATCAAGATTCAGGAGTATTAAAATCAGATACTGATGGCAAGACTGAAGGCAAGCTGACTAATTTGCAAATTAATGAGGATGGAGTAATTACTTTAAATTTTGATAATGGTGTATCTGCAGCTATGGGACGTATTGGGATTGCCGCATTTGCAAATGATCAGGGACTTAGAAAAGCAGGTGGAAATCTTTTTGAGATAGCACAGGGCACAGGACCTGATGGAAATCCTAGAGCCCTATCTGGAAATCCTATTTTAGGATGGGATGAAAAAAAAGGTCATTTAAAATTTGGCAAGATTTTGCATCATTACTTAGAGACTAGCAATACGGATGTAACCAATGCCTTGACAAATCTTATTTTAATGCAAAGGGGCTATTCGATGAATGCAAAGGCTTTTAGCACTGGCGATGATCTTATCAAAGAGGCTATCAACCTTAAAAAAACTTAATTTTAAAGTCTGTTAGTTTTTGATTTATATCGTGTTTTTGTGTATGCTTTTAACTTTAAAAGTTATTACAAAGGGATTTTATGGTAGAGCGTTACGCACGAGAGAAAATGAAAAAACTTTGGGATTTAGAAGCAAAGTATAATGCGTGGCTAGAGGTAGAAAAGGCGTTAGTGCGTGGGTGGAATAAGCTAGGGCTAATTTCTGATAGCGATTGTGAGAAAATCTGCAAAAATGCAAGGTTTGATATAGCAAGAATTAATGAGATAGAAGCCATAACTAAGCATGATCTCATCGCCTTTACTACAAGTGTAGCAGAATCTTTGGGCGAGGAGTCGCGCTGGTTTCATTATGGCATCACTTCAAGCGATACGATTGATAGCGCTGTGGCATTGCAGATGCGAGATTCCCTTAAAATTATCATCGATGATGTTAAAAACTTGCGAGAGGCAATAAAACGCAGAGCCTATGAGCATAAAGATACATTAATGGTGGGGCGCAGTCATGGGATACATGGCGAGCCTATCACCTTTGGGCTTGTGTGTGCGATATGGTATGATGAGCTCACAAGGCATTTAAAGGCTTTAGAATCTACCCTAGAGGTTATAAGCGTGGGCAAAATTAGCGGTGCGATGGGTAATCTTGCCCATAGCCCTATAGAGCTAGAAGAGCTAGTGTGTGCAAACTTAGGACTTAAGGCTGCCCCTGTGAGTAATCAAGTAATACAGCGAGATAGATACGCAAGGCTTATGAGTGATTTAGCCTTACTAGCTAGTAGCTGTGAGAAAATCGCAGTGGAGATTAGACATTTGCAACGCACAGAAGTCTATGAGGCAGAAGAATACTTTAGCGAGGGGCAAAAAGGCAGCTCTGCGATGCCGCATAAACGCAATCCAGTATTAAGCGAGAATATCACGGGGCTTTGTCGCGTGATACGCGGCTTTGCACTCCCTGCTATGGAGAATGTCGCGCTGTGGCATGAGAGAGATATTAGTCACTCTTCTGTAGAGCGATTTATCCTGCCAGATAGTTTTATCACGACAGATTTTATGCTAGCACGCCTTACAGGGCTAATTGATAAGCTAGTCATGTATCCTAAAAATATGCTTAAAAATCTCAATCTAACCGGTGGGCTTGTCTTTTCACAAAGAATCTTACTTGAGCTACCAAAAAGGGGCGTGAGCCGTGAGGATGCCTATAAAATCGTGCAAAGAAATGCGATGAAAGTATGGCAAGCGCTGCAAGAGGGAGAGGCAGCAGTGAATGAGAGAGGTGAATCTCTATATCTGCAATGTCTTTTAGATGATAGTGAGCTTGTGGGATTGCTTTCAAAAGGTGGAGATTCTGGCGAGGTGATTATCCGTGAATGTTTTGATTATAGCTACTATACTAAGAGCGTAGATTCTATCTTTAAGCGGGTGTTTGGATAGATTTATAGGGTAAAGATCTTGATCCTTGATACGATATTTTATTTATTTAGCCTAATTGGGATATTTAAATATGTAATGACAAAAACATATAAATAATGTTAAATTTATCGATAAAAGTTTAAGGATAGAGTATGCAAAACCATCAAAGCCTTATTAGTCAAAATGATTTTAATACTGTTATTGGCTATTATGAAAGTAAAAATAAAAAAGACAGAGCTTATCAAAGTGAAGAGGCTTTAGAGCAAAGCCTCATACAAGATTTACAACTTCAAGGCTATGAATACGCCTCTCATATTAAAGACTATTCCACTTTAAAGGCTAATCTAAAAGCCCAGCTAGAGCGACTTAATAACATCGCTTTTAGTGATCAGGAATGGCAGAGATTTTATAAAGCTTCTTTAGCCAATACGCAAAAAGACTTCACACAAAAAACAAAAATGCTTCAAACAAAAGGGCACACTGAGCTTTTAGAGTGTGATGATGGAAGCTATAAAAACATCAAGCTCCTAGATACATACAACCTGCATAATAACCATCTACAAGTAATTAATCAATTCAAAAACAATAGCGGAAAATACGAAAATCGCTATGATGTTAGCATACTTGTAAATGGACTACCTCTAGTGCATATTGAGCTAAAAAAGCGAGGCGTGCAACTCAAAGAAGCTTTTAATCAGATCAAGCGATACACAAGAGAGAGTTTTAATAAAGGCGATGGGCTATTTGAATATGTGCAAATTTTTGTCATCAGCAATGGCACGCAAACAAAATACTATAGCAACTCTACACGGTATAGCCAGGATAATGCCACAAGCAGTCAAAGCGCAAGTTTTAACTTCACAATGTATTGGTCTGATAGTAAAAATAATATTATTTTGGATTTGGAGGATTTCACTAAGACATTTTTTAGCAAACATTCGCTTTTAGCTATTTTAACGCGTTTTTGTGTGTTTAACACAGATGATGTTTTGCTTATTATGCGACCATATCAAATCGCAGCAAGTGAGAGAATCTTAGAAAAAATCACTATGGCACACAATCACAAGCTTTATGGAAGTAGAGAATCTGGAGGCTATATTTGGCATTCCACAGGAAGTGGTAAAACGCTTACAAGTTTTAAAACCGCACAACTTGCTTGTGAATTGCCATTCATCAAAAAAGTGCTTTTTGTCGTAGATAGAAAAGATTTAGACTATCAGACAATGAGAGAATACGATAAATTTCAAAAAGGTGCAGCCAATGGCACAAAAGATACCAATGAACTCCAAAAAAGACTAGAAGATCCACAAAGCAAAATCATTATCACCACTATTCAAAAACTTTCAATCTTTGTAAATAAGTATAAAAAGCATAGTATTTTTGATGAAGAAGTGGTCATTATCTTTGATGAATGTCACAGAAGCCAATTTGGTGATATGCACATAGCCATTACTAAAACTTTCAAAAAATACTATCTCTTTGGCTTTAGTGGCACACCCATAATGCAAGAAAACGCCCCAAGTGGCAAATACACTACAATAAAACAAAAAGACATACTAGGCAATGAAACACAAAAAGCCCTAGCCCAAACTACTCAAACCACTTTTGGACAATGCTTGCACACCTATACTATAGTCAATGCCATAAAAGATGAAAATGTCCTCCCCTTTAGAGTAGAATACATAAACACCATAAAAGAAAAAGAAATCAAAGAAGCAGAAATAGAGCAAGTTAGCAGCATAGATACCAAATCCGCCCTAAACAACCACAAGCGTATAAGCAAAATCACACAATACATCTTAACGCATTTTGATTCTAAGACCTTTCGCAACAAACATCATTCTTTAGAAGGAAAAAGACTTAAGGGCTTTAACTCTATCTTTGCTACCCAAGAAGTAGAGGCAGCCAAAGCTTACTACACAGAGTTCAAAAAGCAACAAGAACATAAAAGAGAGCAAGAAAGGCTAAAAGTTGGCATTATTTACAGCTATGTAGCTAATGAAGATTTAGATGACTTGGACTTTGGTGCATCTACCCAGAGCTCAAAAGAGTTTTTAGAATCGGCTATCAAAGACTACAATGCCATTTTTAATACAAATTTTGATATATCAAAATTTGAAAACTACTACAAAGATGTTTCAAAAAGACTTAAAAGCAAAGAATTAGATATGCTTATTGTCGTAAATATGTTCCTTACAGGCTTTGATGCCAAAACTCTAAATACTCTTTGGGTAGATAAAAATCTCACATACCACTCCCTTATGCAAGCTTTCTCACGCACAAATAGAATCTGCAATGAAGTGAAAAAGTTTGGCAATATTGTGTGTTTCAGAAACCTAGAGCAAGCCACCAATGACAGCCTAAAACTTTATGGCGATCAACAAACTCAAAGCATTGCATTGCTTAGGACTTTTAAAGAGTATTTAGAAGGCTATATTGATGAAAATCAAGCATACCACAAAGGCTATAAAGAACTAACACAAGAGCTTAAAGAAGCCTTTCCACTTTCAAGCTTTCCGCTTAGCACACAAGAGCAAAAAAAGGAGTTTATCGAGCTTTTTAATCATATTTTAAAGCTAGAAAATATTTTGAGTGTCTTTGATGAATTTAGCGAGGTTAAAGAGCTTATGCCCTTAGATAAGCAGGATTATCAAAGCCATTATGTAGATCTTTGGGGGGAAATCCGCTCTCCTAAAACATCCACAGCCCCGATAGATGATGACATAGTCTTTGAAATAGAGCTATTAAAACAAATAGAAGTCAATGTCGAATACATACTCTTCCTCTTGCAAGAATATAACACAAAACAAGATGAGAAAAAAAGGCAAGAGATTCTAAGAGCCCTAGACTCAAGTCCAAGTCTGCGAAACAAAAAAGAATTATTAAAAGAGTTTTTAGACCTTTTATCAGGTAACAATGCCACAGATTTTCATTCACTCTTTAAAGACTTTATTAAAGAAAAATACGAGCAAAACCTGCAAAATCTTATAGAATCTGAAATTTTACAAAACCAGAAAGCAAGGGCATTTTTACATAATGCTATTAAGATAGGCGAATTTCAAGAATTTGGCGTAGAGATTAGCGAGGTATTACCTAAGATGTCGATTTTTGCAGGAGGTAAGCAAAAAGAGGAAAATGAAGCCAAACGCAAAAATGTTATCGCACAAATGCGAGAATTTTTTGATAGATTCAAAGAATTTGCCTATATTTTAGTGGAGGAAACTAAATGAATAGCATAGAAGAATTACTAAAAACGCATTGTCCTAATGGTGTGGAGTATAAGGCGTTGGGTGAAGCGTGCGAAACGCTTGGTAAGGCAACATTGAAGCAAGGTAATCTAATTGAAAATGGAAAATATCCTGTTGTAAATTCTGGCAGAGAATTTTATGGATATTATGACAGCTATAATAACGATGGAGATGCTTTTACTATTGCTTCAAGAGGAGAATACGCAGGCTTTATAACTTATATGGACAATAATTTTTGGGCTGGGGGGTTATGTTATCCCTATCGTTCCAACAATAAACAAATATCAACAAAATTTATTTACTATTTTTTAAAATCACAAGAAATAAAAATTATGAATACTTTAGTTGCTAGAGGAAGTATTCCAGCTTTAAATAAAGTCGATATTGATAAATTTAAAATCCCCCTTCCTCCCCTAGTAGTGCAAGAGGAAATAGTAAGAATCCTAGATACTTTTACAGAATTACAACAAGAATTACAACAAGAATTACAATTACGTAAAAAACAATATGAATACTATCGTGAAAAACTCTTAAGCTTTGAGCACCTCGATTCTATAACGGGGGGGGGGGGCATTAGATATAT
>JXTW01000006.1:92689-103659 GCA_004368235.1 Helicobacter anseris
CTTTGTCAAATCTGGAATCCCTTGCATACATTATGGGCAAATATACACTTACTATGGCACTTTTGCAGATAAAACCATAAGCTTTGTGAGTGAGGACAAAGCTAAGAGGTTAAAAAAGGCTAAATATGGAGATTTAATCATAGCTGGTGTAAGTGAGGATAAGGAATGTGTATGCAAGGCTGTCGTTTATCTAGGAAAAGAAAATGTTTGTATAAGTGGCGATAGCTTTGCATTTTCTCACTCTCAAAATCCTAAATTTGTGGGCTATATGTTTCAAACCCAAGCTTTTAGTAAATATAAGCAAAAATACTCTCACGGCACAAAAGTAATTCGTTTAAGCATTGATAAGCTTCAAAACTTTAAAATCCCCATCCCACCACTAGAAATACAAGAAAAAATAGTAAGCATTTTAGATAAATTTGAATCTCTTGCTAATAGCTTAAGCGAGGGACTCCCTGCTGAGATAGAGGCAAGAAAAAAGCAATATGAATATTACAGAGAAAAGCTTTTAAGCTTTGAGGTATTAGATTCAAAGGTATGATAGAATTTATATTTTTGTCATTGCGAGGGAGTGTAAGCGACATGGATTTTTGCGTTATTGCAAGGCTACTTGCGTTTAAAAGATAATAAACTACAATGAAAGGATAAATAATGATAAACACACAGCAAAGAGCAGAACTTCACAAAGGCATTTGGAAAATCGCTAATGAATTGCGTGGGAGTGTCGATGGCTGGGACTTTAAAAGCTATGTTTTGGGATTTTTGTTTTACCGCTTTTTGTGTGAGAATCTAAAAAATTATGTAAAGAGTATGGGAGAGGATAATTATGAAGCCCTAGATGATAAGATGGCACAAAATGCCAAAGATATAATCACAGAGGCAAAGGGCTTTTTTATCTTACCTAGTGAGCTTTTTGAAAATATCTTAAAAAATGCCATCAGTGATGAAAAGTATTTGCAAAACCTCAATGAACATTTAAGCACTGCTTTTGCTAATATCCAAAAATCAAGCCAAGATCTCCCCACAGATAGGGCAGGGCAAAACTTTAAAGGACTTTTTGATGATATGGATTTGAGATCTGATAAACTTGGCAAAAGCACGATAGAGCGCAACAAAAAACTGGCAAAAATAATGCAAGCTATAGCTGGAATAAACTTTGATTATACTGATAGTAAGATTGATGCTTTTGGTGATGCCTATGAATTTTTAATGACGATGTATGCAAGTAGTGCGGGTAAAAGTGGGGGAGAGTTTTTTACCCCGCAAGAAGTCAGTGAGATTTTAGCACGTCTTACACTACATACCAACAAAGAGCCAAACAAAGTCTATGACCCTGCTTGTGGTTCTGGCTCTTTACTCTTGCAATATAAAAAGATTTTAGACAAAGACCCAGCACTTGGTTATTTCGGACAAGAGATAAATATCACAAGCTACAACCTAGCTCGCATGAATATGCTACTGCATAATGTGAATTTTACAAAGTTTAGCATAGCCCATGATGATACGCTTATAAAGCCTTATCATCGTGATGATGAGCCCTTTGATGCGATAGTGAGTAATCCTCCCTATAGCACCAAATGGGAGGGCGATTCTAATCCTTTACTGATTAATGATGCTCGCTATTCCCCTGCGGGTGTGCTAGCTCCTAAGTCTAAGTCTGATTTTGCCTTTATCATGCATTCTTTGGCATGGCTCTCTCCCAAGGGAGCAGCGGCAATTGTTATTTTTCCTGGGATTTTGTATAGAGAAGGTGCAGAGAAAAAAATCCGTGAATACTTAATCAAACAGAATTTTATAGATTGTATTATCGCTTTGCCAGATAATCTTTTCTTTGGTACGAGTATTGCAACTTGTATCATGGTGCTTAAGAAAAATAAGCAAGATTCTAAGGTATTTTTTATCGATGCAAGCAAAGAATACAAAAAGGTTACAAAGAAGAATGTCTTAACAGAGCAAAATCGTGATACCATCCTAAGAATCTATACAGAACGCAAAGATATAGAGCATATCGCAAGAGCTGTGAGTATGGAGGAAATAGAGGCAAATGGATATAATCTAAGCATCTCAAGCTATATAGAGCCAGAGGATACAAAAGAGAGAATAGACATACAAGCTCTGAATGCGCAAATAAACCAAATTGTAGCAAGGCAAAGTGAGTTGCGCTTACAAATAGATTCTATCATAGCAGAGCTTAAAGGAGCATAGTATCTATAAATTTGCAAAAATGTATAGATACTTGCAAGTAGTTTAATGGAGGGCAAGTGAAAATCAAAAATACCAAACTCACTATTGATGGATTAGAGCTGCTTAAAAGCTTAGAATCTAATAGCATTGATTTATGCTTTTTTGACCCGCAGTATCGTGGCGTGCTAGATAAGATGTGCTATGGTAATGAGGGCGAGCGACA
The DNA here is from genome assembly GCA_004368235.1 of Helicobacter anseris. Lineage (GTDB taxonomy): Bacteria > Campylobacterota > Campylobacteria > Campylobacterales > Helicobacteraceae > Helicobacter_H > Helicobacter_H anseris_A. The sequence continues at coordinate 95,097 of JXTW01000006.1, forward strand.
AAAAGGTAGAAGTGCTTTAATCCAAATGAGCGAAGAGAGCATCAAAAGCTTTATAGCCGAGATTAATCGAGTGCTTAAGCCTAGCTGCTATCTTATGCTATGGATTGATAAATTTCATCTCTGTGAGGGTGTAGGATCTTGGCTAGATTCTACACTTTTGCAAATTGTGGATTTGATCACTTGGGATAAGGGCAAGATGGGTATGGGCTATCGCACAAGGAAGCAGAGTGAGTATCTGCTTATTGTGCAAAAAAAGCCTATTAAAGCTAAAGGCACTTGGAAGCTGCATAATATCCGCGATATATGGAGTGAGAAAATACCACAAGAGCAGCTAAAGCTTCATCCGCATAGTAAACCCAAAGGCTTACAAAAAGCTTTGATAGAATCTTGCACCAACAAGGGCGATATAGTATGCGACCCAGCTGCGGGGAGCTTTAGCGTGTTTGAGTGCTGCAAGGAATTAAAACGGGACTTTATAGGGACAAATCTTTCTAGGTAACTTCTAGGGCTTTATTTTTAGAGAAAAGGCGGGGTTATTTAGGGTATAGATTCTTTGTAGATTTTTAGCTAAACAATTTTTAAGAGATTTTCTAGGCTTTCTTTTTTATCTATTATGGAGTTTGCTGGCTATAGAGTTTGATAAAGTCATCACATTCTTGCTCTATATCTGTGTTGCCATAATAATCAGCGATAATATCGCCATTATATGTATCCATATAAATAATCCCTTTAGCTTCAGTTTTGCCTTGATTTTTTAGGCTTAGCTCTATGTATTTACCTAGTGTCTGACCGATAGTGCTTAGATCGCGTTTATTTTTGCTTACTAGTCCTTTGAGTGTAAATTTTTTTTGGATAAAGCAGGAGTGCTGGTAGAGGTGGTATTGCAGTGTAGGGATAGAGCTATTTTTGATAAACTTTTGAGGGATGCAAATGCCAAAAATAAGCGTTTTTGGTGCTTTGATGTTAAAAGATTTGAGATATTCTTGCAGGCTTATTGGCATTTTTTCTTCATATTCTCTGCCTTGTATATGCCCTAAAAGCTCCTCGATATTAGCATTAAGGTTTTTGATCTTTTCATCCATTTGCTTAAATAGAGATTTGTGGCTTTCTATCTCTGTACAAGCACAATTTAAAAGTCCTTCTAGCTTAGCGATATATTCTTTATCTGTTTTATTTGGCATAGCCTTCCTTTAGTTTTACTCCTAAAAGTATAGCATTTTCATAACTTTGAAGACTAGCCATAGAAGTATAAGCAATATCATAGGCAACACCATGATCTACAGAAGTGCGTAAAATCTTAGTGCCTAAGGTTATGTTAATACTTTCATCAAAATATAGTGCTTTAAGTGCGCTAAGTCCTATATCATGATAAGGAGCGATAAAGAATCTAAATTTTTCTCTCATTTTGGGAGAAAATGCCACATCTCCACTAAAAGGACCTAGAAAAATCTCTCTATCTAAAATTTTATTTACCTCTTTAATAGCATCTTTGATAAAATCATCCTCATACCCCATAAGCCCATTATCACCACAATGAGGGTTGATGCCTAGAAGGGCTACTTTTTCATTCTTTAAGAGATTTTTTGCATATTTAAAAAATCTCAATAAAAAATCTTGATAAGAATGAGAGGTTATTTTCATAGACACATCTTTTAGGGCTATATGGTCAGTAAAGAGCGCTACAAACATTTTCTCACACCCAAGCATCATAATCCCTTCGCCATACCATTGCCTTAGGGCTTCAGTATGCCCTATATGAGGGATGCCAGCTAGATGCCATGCGTGTTTATGTATGGGTAGGGTCGTGATGAAGTCCACTTCTTTATTCTTAGCAAGCTTGCAGGCTAGAGCGAAGCTCTCAAAGCTATATTTTCCAGATTCTGCTGTGATTTTTCCGGGGGTGATTTGCGCGATAGAGGCATTAGGAGGGCAGGTATGAAGGGAGGAGATAAGAGGATTAAGATTACCAGCTAAAAGATTAGCCCCAGAATCTAAAAGCTCTTTGTGCACACAATAAATAGGCTCGCAATATTTAGAGATGATATGATGCGCTCTTAATAAAATTTCAAGTCCTATGCCATTAATATCACCGATGCTAATAGCAACTCTAGCTTTTTGCATGTTTTTCATTAGCCCTTCTTTAATTAGCCTCTTTTAACCTTTTTGTGCTTTTTGTATAGAATCTAGTATTTCTTTTATCGCATCTTTTAATCCTATAAAAATACTCCTTGCAATGATACTATGCCCGATATTTAACTCACTAATTTCTGGGATTTTAGCTATTGGGGCTAGGTTTCTTGCATCCAGTCCATGACCAGCATAAACCTCTAGGTCAAGACTTTTTGCAAATTTAGCTGCATTTTTTAGAGAATCTAGCTCATCTTGCAGCATTTTTTCTAGCGTCTTTTTATCTGTATGATGAAGGTTTTTTAAGAGATTTAAATGCGATAAATTTTGCTCATTTAAGGCAAGATAGAGATTAGCATAAGTGCCTGTGTGAAGCTCAATGCCATCTGCGCCTAAGGCTTTGCTAAGCTCAATACTATTTTCATCAGGGTTGATAAAAGTAGCCACTTTAATATTTGATTTTTTAAGTTTAGCTATGGTTAGATTTAAGGCAGGATTTCTCATATCAAGTCCCCCTTCAGTGGTGACTTCCTCTCTTTTTTCAGGCACTAATGTAGCTTTAAAGGGGCGCTTAGCACAAATAAGATCAATAATTTCAGGGCTATTGGCACATTCGATATTAACTGGCAGGCTAGAGTGTTTTAAGATATTTAAAACATCATAATCTTGAATATGGCGTCTATCTTCTCGCAAATGGATAGTAACTTGATTAGCCCCTGCTTGTTTTAGTATACTAAGCGCTTGTATGGGATCTGGCTGTGTAATTTGACGCGCTTGTCTTAGAGTAGCGATATGATCGATATTCACACCTAAATCTAGCTTTTGCATAACCACTCCATTTTTTGTTTTATTCTAGCTAAAAAGCGAGATTTTTTATTTCTCATTATAATTAAATTTAAAAATAAATTCTTAAGGAAAAAAATGGCAAATTTCTCCCTTTCTTCCCCCTACTTGCCTGCTGGTGATCAAGCTCAAGCTATTGCTAAGCTAAGTGGTTTTATCCAAGCGGGTAATAAATACCAGACTTTAATCGGTGTAACTGGATCTGGTAAGACTTATACAATGGCAAATATTATTGCAAAACTAAATATGCCTACACTTATTATGAGCCATAATAAAACTTTATGCGCGCAGCTTTATAGTGAGTTTAAGAGCTTTTTTCCTAAAAATCATGTGGAATATTTTATCTCTCATTTTGATTATTATCAGCCTGAAGCTTATATCCCAAGACGTGATTTGTTTATAGAAAAGGATTCTAGTATTAATGAAGATTTAGAGCGCTTGAGGCTTTCTGCGACGACTTCTCTTTTAGCTTATGATGATGTGATAGTAATTGCATCTGTATCGGCAAATTATGGTTTGGGTAATCCTGAAGAATACCTCACCATGATAGAAAAGCTAGAAGTGGGAGATAAGAAAAACTTTAAGGCGTTTTTATTAAAGCTTGTAGATATGGGCTATGTGAGGAATGATAACTTTTTTGAAAGGGGTAATTTTCGTGTCAATGGGGAGTGTGTGGATGTTTTCCCAGCTTATAATGAAGTGGAGTTTTTGCGCATAGAGTTTTTTGGCGATGAGATTGAAAGACTAGCAATTTTTGATAGTATCGAGCGAAGGGAAGTAAAGAGATTAGAATCTTTTGCTCTATATGCTGCTAATCAGTTTATAGTCTCTTATGATAGGCAAAAGCAAGCGATTAAAAATATAGAAGATGAGCTTTCAGAGCGCTTAGAATTCTTTGAAAAAGAAAATAAAATGATCGAATATAATCGCTTGAAATCACGAACAGAATTTGATTTAGAGATGATTCAAGCTAGTGGTATTTGTAAAGGGATAGAAAACTATGCACGTCATTTAACTGGCAAAGAACCCGGTCAAACACCCTATTCTTTGCTAGATTATTTTGAACAAAAAAACAAACCTTATTTAATTATTGTCGATGAATCACATGTTTCTTTGCCGCAGTTTGGTGGGATGTATGCTGGTGATAGGAGTAGAAAAGAAGTGCTTGTAGAATATGGCTTTAGATTGCCTAGTGCACTAGATAATCGCCCCTTGCAGTTTGATGAATTTATCAATAAGCCTGCACAATTTTTATTTGTATCAGCAACACCAGCTAAGCTTGAGCTTGAGCTAAGCAAGGAGAATATAGCAGAGCAAATCATTCGTCCCACAGGGCTTTTAGACCCTATTTATGAAGTCAGGGATAGTGATATTCAGGTGCAAGATCTGTATGATGAGATTAAAAGCGTCATAGCAAGAGGTGAACGCATTTTAATTACTACATTGACAAAAAAGATGGCAGAAGAGCTTTGTGATTATTACTCTGATCTTGGCATTAAAGTGCGCTATATGCATAGTGAAATTGATGCGATTGAGCGCAATCACCTTATTAGATCGCTTAGGCTTGGGGAATTTGATGTTTTGATTGGGATTAATCTTTTAAGAGAGGGGCTTGATTTACCAGAGGTAAGTTTGATCGCTATTATGGATGCAGATAAGGAAGGCTTTTTGCGTAGCCAAACAAGTCTTATTCAGACGATGGGACGCGCAGCTCGTAATGTAAATGGACGGGTTATTTTCTATGCTAAAAGTATTACTAAATCCATGCAAGTGGCTATGGAGACTACAGACTATCGCAGAAAAAAACAAGAAGAACATAATAGACTTCATCATATCACGCCAAAATCTGTAGCACGTAGCCTAGAAGATGAGCTTAAATTAGAATCTAGCGCATCCTTGTATGAAAAGTATGATAAAAAAGTAAAAATACCAAAAAATGAACGTGATGGCATTATAAAAGAGCTAAATAAAAGGATGCTTGAATCAGCTAAGAGGCTTGATTTTGAGGAGGCAGCTAGGCTTAGGGATGAGATAGCTAAGATTAGAAATATGTAATTTACTAGGCTTAAATGCACAAATACAAATTTATCTAATTTTTAGGATTTTATTTTAGCTCTAGTAGCTAGATTGTAGGCTTTTTAAAAAATCACTAACTTTGCTTATTGCTCTTTGCTTATTTGTCGCATTTAGATTCTATTATTGATGCAGTATAGAATCTAAGTGAGGTAGAATCTAAGATAGTTACTTTTTGTAAAGTTAAAAATATAGTTTCTTACTCTTGAATGTAGAAAGGTAAACAATTAGTTATACTCAATTCAATATTTTAAATTTACAAGGAAAAGGGCAATGGATTTTCAAACTTTTCTACTAGATTGCCAAAAGGCTATGGAGCAATCCAGAATCTTGACTTCATACATTGAGCGTTTTGCTTATGGGATGGATGCTTCCTGCTATCGCTATATCCCAAAGCTTGTGCTTAAACCCATCAATGAAAGTGAAGTGCAAACAATCATCAAGCTTGCAAAAGCTCATCATATCCCCTTGACCTTTAGGGGCTCTGGGACTTCTCTAAGCGGTCAAGCTTGTGGGGATAGTGTGCTTGTGGTTTGTGGGAGTGATTGGAAAGAGATTAAAGCTAGCAAAGAGAGCATTTGGCTAGAATGCGGAGTGATCGGCTCTGATGCTAATGAGGCGCTCAAACCCTTTGGCAAAAAAATCGGTCCAGACCCTGCAACTATTAATAATGCCACCATTGGGGGAATCTTCTCAAATAACTCAAGTGGAATGTGCTGCGGGATTAAGCAAAATAGCTATCAGACGATTAAATCTATTCGGGTGATTTTAGAAGATGGGAGCCTTTTAGACACTTCAGATCCTAAGAGTGTGGAAACTTTTATCCACTCTCACCCTCATATCATCAATGCCTTGCAAGAAATAGCATCAGAAATCAACAATGATGAAGAGCTCAAAAGGGAAATCACAAGAAAATTTAGTATCAAAAATACTACTGGTTATTCACTCAATACTTTTGTGGATTTTACAGAGATCAGAGATATTCTCAATCATATTTTTATCGGAGCAGAGGGGACTTTGGGCTTTGTCTCAAGAATAGAGTATCACACGATTGAAGATAAATTGCATAAAGCTTGCTCTTTGCTCTTTTATCAAAATCTCTCTTTTGCATCCAAAGCCATCGAGCTTCTCTCCCAACATCAAGATATCGTGAGTGCAGCTGAGATTATGGATTATGCTTGTCTTAAAGCCACGCAAGGAATAAGTGGAATCCCTCAAGAGATTGAGAGTATAGAGAGTGGGAATTGTGCCTTGCTCATTCAGCTAGAGGGCAATGAAAAAGAAGAACTGCAATCTTATATCCAAACTATTAGCTCACTGCTTGCGCCTATCCCTACACTTTTTCCTATTCATTTTAGTCTTGATGCACAGATTCAAGCCTCTTGGTGGAAGATTAGGAAGGCAATTTTACCCATTGCTGCTTCAAGAAGAAGGAGCGGAAGCACGGTGATTACTGAAGATGTTTGTTTTGAGATTGCAAACTTTGCGAAGGGGATTGAGCAGATCGGAGAGCTTTTTAGGAAGTTTAAGTTTGAAGGGATGATTTTTGGACATGCTTTAAGTGGAAATGTGCATTTTATCATCTGTCCGATTTTAAGCCTTACAGAAGAGAAGGAGCGATTTGCTAAGTTTATGCAAGAGATGATTGATGTTGTTGTGGAATTAAAGGGAAGCACAAAGGCAGAGCATGGCACAGGGCGGATGATAGCACCCTTTGTGGAGAGGGAATGGGGCAAAAAGGCTTATAGCATTAATCGCAGAATTAAAGAGATTTTTGATCCTTTAAATATTTTCAATCCTGATGTTATCATTAGTGATGATGATCAAATCCATCTTAAAAATCTAAAGCCAAGCAACACTATTAGAGAAGATCTTAATCAATGTATGGAATGTGGATTTTGTGAGAGGTTTTGCCCAAGTAAGAATCTCACCTTAACCCCTCGCCAAAGGATTATTGTTTTTAGAGAGATTGAGAGATTAAAGGCTTTAAACCATCTTACACAAGAAGAGGAGTGGGAGTTAGAGGAGCTAAGTAGAGATTATGCCTATTTTGGCGTGCAAACTTGTGCGACTTGCGGAATGTGTGCGATGGCTTGTCCTTTAGAAATTCAAGTAGGTAAGGTGAGTATTATTTGCAATCAGCCTTCAATAAAGGCGATGAGACTTGCCAAAAAAGCTTCAGAGAATTTCCCTCAAGTCCTTAGCCTTGCTCGCTTTGGTGTGGCAAGCTCAAATCTACTTTCCAAAATAATAGGCAAGAAAAACCTCAAATCTTTCACTCTTTTGATGAATAAGAAGTTTAAGACCCCAATTGTACCCATCTTTATGCCAAGTCTAAACCGCTATAAGCTCCAAAGTAAGACTCTAGCAAATCCTCAAAAAGTGATTTACTTCACCTCTTGCCTTAATCGTGTTTTTGCCCCAAATCAAGAGGCAAGAGATAAGCGAAGCATTCAAGAGGTTTTTGAGAGTTTATGTCAAAAGGCTAAAATTGATGTGATCTATCCACAAGGGATTGAAAAAATGTGCTGTGGCAAGGCTTTTAGGGATTTCACTCCTAAAGATCCTAGTATCACCCCACTTAAAGATACTTTGAATATTTTGCTTGAAGCGTCTAATTATGGAGAGATTCCTATCGTGCTAGATCATAGTGCGTGCAGTGCTGAACTTATCACAAAAGTGCAGACGCTTAAAGAGGCTTCATGTCTCAAAGTCTATGATCTTAGTGCTTTTGCTCAAAAATTTATTCTCCCCCATCTCTATATTGAGCCAATTAGCGAGCCTGTGGGACTACATATTGTTTGTTCTATGCGCAAAGGTGGTTGGATGGATTGTGTGTTAGCTATTGCAAAAACTTGCACGACACATCAAATCTATATGGATTTGCAAACCCAATGCTGCGCCTTTGCAGGGAATAAGGGATTTTTCTACCCAGAGCTCAATTCTTCTGCGCTAGAAAGTCTGAAAAAATATTTCAAAAATCACCACACTAATCGATTCTATTCTACTTCAAGCACTTGTGAGATCGGACTAAGTGAGAACACAGGCAAATCATGGCAGCATATTATCTATTTGCTTGATGAGGTGAGTGGGAAAAAGTCTGAAATAGCAGCGACTGCATTGAAGATGTAGGGAGTTTCTTAGTTAGAGTGAGGATTTACCCCTAAGCTCTTTCTTCTTTGGTCATACTCTGTTTTTTGATTACAGATAGTGTGAGGGCGAGATTCAAGGTTAATGTTTTAGATTTTTGCTATGCAGATACTCTCTGATCTTTACCACGCTTTGTCTAGGTGATAATAAGGTAAGAGAGAAAAACTCACATACCTTGCTGCTTTTCTATTCTCTCCTTCTGATTTTTTGTTACTATTTTCACTACTCCTGTCTTATTTACTTTGTCTATTAGTTCCCCAGCTCTTGAGTATTGTCTTTTTTATTTTCCCTCTCCTACCATCATTGCTTGCTATGTAATAAAGGAAATCCAAAGTTGCAATGATGGCAAGAGAAGGAATTTAAGTATTTT
>JXTW01000007.1 GCA_004368235.1 Helicobacter anseris
TGGAAATCTCCAGATATGCCCTAACCCAATTGAACTACCTAGTGTAGCCAATATAAAACCGAGTTTTGAGAAATTATTCATAGAAGAATCCTTGAAAATATATTATTGTTGTTATCTTTTAGCTTTGACTAAAGTTAGATTTTATCATAAAGCACGAATAATTGAGAAGATAGCAGTATATCTTTGAGGGTTTTTAACAAATATTAGATAGAATCAACAGAATCTAGGCTTTAATTCCCAGTCTAATAGTTAATAATTTTTTAAACTTTTGATATTGATTTTGAGGAGAGAAATGGAACAAGCAGAGATTAATTACCCTTGTATTTGGGAGTATAGGATTATTACAGAAAGTAAAGATGAGGTAGAAAAGATTATATTTGAAAACATTCATAAGCCTTATAAACTCGAGTTTAAGAACACATCAGCTGGAGGGAAATATCTTTCTATGCATTTTAGTCTTGAGGTGAATGATAAACAAGAACGTGATGAGATTTTTCAGAAATTTTCTTTAAATCCTAAAATTAAGATGGTTATTTAAGTTACTTTTTGTAATCTTTTTAATTTTTAAATAGCTTTTGCTTTAGTGCCATATTTTATCCATCGGTTATAATTTTTGTATGCAGGGATTGCTGATTGATTTTTTAAAAGTTTAGAGAAAGGAGTTTTATTTGAGCGATATTTTAAACCATTTTAATGAAATTTTAAACCATATTAATGATCATCTTTATACTTATTTCCTCGTAATTTTGCTTATAGTTGTTGGTGTGTATTATACTTTTAGACTTGGTTTTGTACAGATTCGTCTTTTGTGGGAGGCTTTTAGGGTAGTAAGTGAGCGTACTCATCCAGATGATAAACATGAAGAGCATATTAGCCCTTTTCAATCTTTAATGATTTCTACTGCTTCACGGGTAGGAATCGGAAATATTGCAGGGATTGCATTTGCAATTACAGTGGGTGGTCCAGGAGCTGTATTTTGGATGTGGGCAATGGCTTTTTTTGGTGGGGCAAGTGCATTTGCAGAATCAACACTTGCTCAAATTTATAAAACAAAGGATGGTAATGGTTTTAAAGGAGGACCAGCTTATTATATGCAGCGTGCACTTGGTCAAAAGTGGATGGGGACTCTTTTTGCTATTGCTCTTATTTTGACTTATGCCTATGGTTTTAATGGCTTACAATCTTTTACAATGACTTCAGCTTTTGAAGTTTATTATCATCATCCAGATTTAAAGTTTGCTCAAAGTAATTGGCCTCTTTATATTGGGATTATTTTAGCTATTTTCTCTTCTTTTATGTTTTTTAGCAAATCTCATATTATAGGAAAAGTAAGCTCCATGATTGTGCCTTATATGGCTCTTGCTTATGTTCTCTTGGCTGTTGTAGCTATATTAATGAATATTCATCTTATTCCTTCAGTGATAAAAGAAATTGTTTATGATGCATTTGATTTTAAGGCTATGTTTGGTGGTTTAGCAGGAAGTGCCCTTGTTATTGGCATTAAAAGAGGATTGTTTTCTAATGAGGCAGGTATGGGGTCTGCACCAAATGCTGCTGCGGCTGCGCATACAAGCCATCCTGTTAAGCAAGGTTTAGTACAATCTATGGGTGTATTTTTAGATGTAATTGTTTGCTCAAGCTCTGCTTTTTTAGTGCTCTTTTCTGGAGCTTTTGTTCAGAAAGGACAAGAGCTTACTGCTATGCCTTTGGTGCAGGAAGCTATGCAGGGTTATTATGGGCATATTGGTTTGCATTTTGTTACAATTGCTATTGTCTTTTTTGCTGTTACTTCATTGATTGGTAATTATTATTATGCACAAGCAAATATTAAATATTTAACTAGCTCAAAAGTTATTATGCGTCTTTTTCAGGCTAGCGCTGTGGCAATGGTTTTTGTTGGTGCGCAGATGGATTTAAAGCTTGCTTGGAATCTATCAGATGTGCTAATGGCGCTTATGGCTACACTTAATATTATTGCTATTTTCTTCCTTGCACCTATTGTGCATAAAGCGCTTAAAGATTATATTTCTCAACGCAAAGCAGGAAAAAATCCAGAATTTAGTGCCAAAAAGCTTGGGATTAAAAATACCGAGTGTTGGGATTAAATAATCTTTTATGATGGGCATTGTCCCATCTTTTATTCTTTTTTCTTCATAAGCATTTTGATACAATTGCGCTAATTTTATTTCAGTAAGGGTTGGAATTTATGAAAGATTCTATGAAAAATATCCGAAATTTTTCTATTATTGCTCATATTGATCATGGCAAGTCTACTCTAGCAGATCGCCTTATACAAGAATGTGGTGCTGTAAGTGAAAGGGAGATGACTAGTCAGATTATGGACACAATGGATATTGAAAAAGAGCGTGGGATCACGATTAAAGCACAATCTGTTCGTCTGCAATATCCCTATAATGGAGAAACTTATATTCTTAATCTTATTGATACACCTGGTCATGTGGATTTTAGTTATGAAGTTAGTCGTTCTTTGGCAGCTTGTGAAGGTGCGCTTTTGGTGGTAGATGCCTCTCAAGGAGTGGAAGCTCAAACTATAGCAAATGTTTATATTGCTGTAAATAATAATCTTGAAATTATTCCTGTAATTAATAAAATTGATTTGCCAGCAGCAGATGCGATGCGTGTAAGCGAGGAGATAGAGCAAAATATTGGTATTGATTGCACCGATGCTTTGTGTGTAAGTGCAAAATCAGGCATCGGGATTAAAGAGCTTATAGAGAGAATTATTACCACTATTCCCCACCCTAGTGGAAATGAACTAGGAAGCACAAAGGCTTTGATTTATGATTCTTGGTTTGATAACTATTTAGGTGCATTGGCTTTGGTGCGTGTGATAGATGGACATATTAGTTTGGGACAAGAAGTGCTTATTATGAGCACGGGTAAACATCATGAGGTATTGGGGCTTTATTATCCTCATCCTGTTGAGCGTAAAAAGACAGATAGAATTTCTTGTGGAGAAATTGGTATTATTTCTTTAGGGTTAAAAAGCGTAATGGATATGGCTGTGGGAGATACTATTACAGATAGTAAAAATCCTATCAATGTTCCTATTGATGGATTTAAGCCGGCTAAACCTTTTGTTTTTGCTGGGATTTATCCAATTGAAACTGATAAGTTTGAGGAGCTTAGAGATGCACTTAATAAGCTTAGGCTTAATGATTCTGCTTTGAGTTTTGAGCCAGAGACGAGTATTGCGCTTGGGTTTGGTTTTCGTGTAGGATTTTTGGGTCTTTTGCATATGGAAGTGGTCAAAGAGCGATTGGAGCGAGAGTTTGGTTTGTCTTTAATTGCTACAGCTCCTACTGTAACCTATGAAGTAATTCTTACAGATGGTAGTACTACTTTAGTACAAAATCCTAGTGAACTGCCGCCTGAACAAAGGATTGCAGAGATTAGAGAACCTTATGTAAGGGCATCTATTATTACACCTACAGAATATCTGGGCAATATCATTACTCTTTTATCCAATCGTCGTGGTATTCAAGAGAAAATGGATTATCTTAGCCCAACGCGAGTTATGCTTGAATATGCTATTCCTAGTAATGAAATTGTAATGGATTTTTATGACAAGTTAAAATCTTGCACAAAGGGTTATGCCAGTTTTGATTATGAAGAAATAGATTCTAAAGCAGGAGATTTAGTGCGGTTAGATGTGCGAGTGGCAGGAGAGATAGTTGATGCACTCTCTATTATTGTTGATAAGTCTAAAGCTTATGAAAAGGGAAGAGCACTAGTAGAATCTATGAAAGAGCTTATCCCTCGCCAGCTTTTTGAAGTAGCCTTGCAGGCTAGTGTGGGGAGTAAGATCATTGCTCGTGAGACGATAAAATCTATGGGCAAGAATGTTACTGCCAAATGCTATGGTGGAGATATTACGCGTAAAAGAAAATTGCTAGAGAAACAAAAAGAGGGTAAAAAACGTCTCAAGGCTATTGGTAAGGTAGAGCTTCCACAAGAAGCTTTTCTTGCAGTATTAAAGATAGATTAATTTATTTGTATGACTTATTATTTATGGGTTCAATTTTAAAATTGCAGCCAAAGAATATAACTGGTAGATCAGGATCAAAACCTTTATCAAAAGATAATGTGGTAAAATCTTTCATATTTTATTGAAAGGGTTAGTATGGCAAAGCAAGTGAAAAAGGTAGTCCTAGCCTACTCTGGTGGGCTTGATACAAGTGTAATTTTAAAATGGCTTAGTGATGCTTATGGTTGTGAAGTGGTAACTTTTACTGCTGATATTGGTCAAGGGGAAGAGGTAGGTCCTGCGAGATCTAAGGCTATCAAGCTTGGTATTAAGCCAGAAAATATTTTTATTGAAGACTTGAGAGAAGAGTTTATTTCTGATTTTGTTTTTCCCATGTTTAGGGCAAATGCTATTTATGAGGGTGAGTATCTTTTAGGTACAAGCATTGCTAGACCTTTGATTGCTAAAAGATTGGTAGAGATTGCCAGAAAGGTTGGAGCAGATGCTATAGCACATGGAGCTACTGGTAAGGGTAATGATCAAGTTCGATTTGAAATTGGAGCATATGCATTAAACCCTGATATAAAGGTTATTGCTCCTTGGCGTGAGTGGGAATTAAATAGTCGTGAAAAACTTCTTGCTTATGCAGAATCTGCAGGCATAGAGATTGAAAAAAAACAAAATAAATCACCCTATTCAATGGATGCCAACTTATTGCACATTAGTTATGAAGGGCAGATCTTGGAGGATCCTAACATAGCTCCACAAGAGGATATGTGGCGATGGAGCGTGAGTCCTAAGAATGCTCCAGATATACCTACAATTATTACTATTACTTTTGAAAAAGGTGATGGTGTGGCTATTAATGGAGAGAGGTTAACACCGGCAGATTTTTGGGATAGGCTTAATAAACTTGGCGGTGCTAATGGTATTGGACGACTTGATTTAGTGGAAAATCGTTATGTGGGTATGAAGTCGCGCGGCTGTTATGAGACACCAGGTGGCACAATTTATCTCAAAGCTCACCGAGCAATAGAATCTATTACGCTTGATAGAGAGGAGGCGCATTTAAAAGATTCTCTTATGCCAAAATATGCCGAGTTGGTTTATAATGGCTATTGGTTTAGCCCAGAGAGAGAGGCACTGCAAGCGCTGATTGATAAAACGCAAGAAAGAGTAAATGGCGTAGTGCGATTAGAGCTATATAAAGGGAATGTTACAGTTTTAGGACGAGAATCTAAAAATTCACTTTTTAATGCTGCTTATAGTACTTTTGAAGAGGATGATGTTTATAATCAAGCAGATGCAGCTGGTTTTATCAAGCTTAATGCTTTACGTTTTATTATCGCTGGTAAGGTTAAGGATAAATAAAGGTAGAGTATGAAACAAGTTATAGGATGGATGTATCTACTATCTTCTTTTTTAATGGCAGAGCGATATTATTTAATGCCATCTGATGAATGGTTGTATTATAATGCACCTTATTGGTGGGATGATAGACCTATAGAGACTCCTCCACCTCCACCAAAAGAAGATGAGGAGGAGCAGAGACTAGAGTTAGCTTGTATAGGAGGGGATGCAGAGGTTTGCTATCAGTTAGGTCGGATGTATGAAAGAGGAGTAGGTCTTATGGCTAATCCAAAGAAATCAAATTATTTTTATGGAATGGCTTGTAAGCGTGGGATTATAGAGGCTTGCGATCGTAAAGAATATGGTAATAAAATGGGGAAGTTTAGGTGGTAGTTCATTTGTGATTGATTTTAGTTTACCATACCTAAATATGGTAATTAATTATCCGGATTCTTTTTCTTGATATTTTCTTAAACTATTATAATTATCATTATTATTTTAATTTATATAAAGGGAAAAAATGAAAAATTTTTTAAGAAAGTTTCATGCTTATAGCGCAATGTTTTTTTTACCCATGGCAATCTTATTTGCACTAACAGGCATACTTTATATTTGTGGGATTAGAGAAGATTTTATGGTCAAAAAACAAGACTTCATTATCAAACTAGATAAAAAGCCAGAGAATTTACAAAATTTTATACTAGATTTTTTAAAACAAAATGAGCTAAAAATACCTTCAAATATAACATTAAAAAGATTTAAGGGCGATATGCAAGTTATGGGATCTGCAAGTTATGCAGTTTTGATTAAAACTATTGATAATGGACTAAGTTTGCAGACACTAGAGCGTAGCATTATAGGACAAATGATACTTTTGCATAAGGCAAAGGTTGGACAGATTTTTGTAGTATTTTCCGTGATTTTTAGTATTTTTTTACTTCTATCATATTTTAGCGGGATAGTTATTTTAGCCAAGAAATATCAGAAGACAAGTATCGCATTTTTTATTTTCGGATTTGTTATCACCCTTATTGCCGCAGTAGCAAGTGTGTAGCATAAAGTATCCTAAGCTTATTCATATCTAAGTGCATCGATAGGATTAAGTCGACTAGCGCGACGTGCTGGTAGGTAGCCAAAAATAGCTCCAATAAATGTGGAAAATAAAAATGCTCCTATGGCTACCCATATATCAAAGACAAAAGGTAATCCCATTAAAATACTTAAATAGAGTGAAAGAAAAAAAGCTAAAACAATCCCAATAACTCCTCCAATAGAGCTAATTACAATAGATTCTACTAAAAATTGTAGAAGCACATCCCGACTTAAAGCACCAATGGCAAGCCGTGTGCCAATTTCTTTTGTGCGTTCAGTAACAGAGACTAACATAATGTTCATAATGCCAATACCACCAACAAATAAACTAACACTGGCTACTGCACCTAAAAATAATGTAAAACTTTTAGTTGTATTTTTTAGTGTTTTTTCAATTTCTTTAGTATCCATAATATCAAAATTATCTAGCATACCCGGTTTAATATGGCGAGCTTCTCTAAGTGTGGTTTTTATATTATTGATTGTAGAAGAAGAATCTGTCCCATCCTTGAGGGCAATGAAAATTCTATTAATGTTGTATGGGCTGTTTATACCAGAAATATCACGATTAAAAATTTTAAAGGGCATTAAGATTATATCATCTTGATCTTGCCCCATAGCCCCACTACCCTTTTCCTCTAAAACACCCACAACTTCACAAACTACGCGTGCTATGCGTATTTGTCTGCCTAGTGGATTATTGTTTGGAAATAGTGCTTTTTTGACTGTATTACCTAGAATACAGACATTTTTATTCATCTCATTATGTAAAAATCTTCTACCCATTGCCATTTCCCAACCAGTAAGCTCAAAATATTCTTGAGTAATACCATTAATTTGGGTTTGGGTATTATATCCTTGGAATTGAGCTAGAGCGCTTGAAGAGGCAATGGGTGCTATGACTCTGGCTTCTTTTGTACTTAGATTAAGCAAGGCTAGTTCCTGGGTACTAAAGTTTCGTCTAAGAGATGTACCTCCAGTGTTTAATCCACGAGCAGGTAAAAGTATTAAAAGATTATTGCCTAGGCTTGATATTTGTTGGGTGATCATTTTAGTTGTACCATTGCCCAGACTTACCATTACAATTACGCTTCCTACACCAATGATGATTCCAAGCATAGTAAGAAAAGAGCGCATTAGATTTTTTTGGATTTGTTTAAAAGCTAGTATGATGGCATTTAAAATCATATTAATCCCTTTTTTTGACTAGTTTTTTTATTAGTTCTGTTTTTTATAATATGTTGTATATTGCCATCTAGGAAGTGGATTTGAGTTTTAGCATATTTAGCCATATCGTTTTCATGGGTTACCATTAAAATAGTAATTTTAAATTTTGTATTAAGGGTTTTTAAGATTTCCATAATTTCAATACTACGTTTTGTATCAAGATTGCCTGTAGGTTCATCAGCAAGCAAAAATTTTGGACGCGTAATAATAGCACGTGCAATAGCCACTCTTTGGCATTGTCCACCACTTAATTCATTGCTGCTATGATGTGCCCACTCTTTTAAACCAACCATTTCTAAAGCTTTTAGGGCAAGTTTTTGGCGTGTTTGTTTAGGTATACCTCGATATAAAAGAGGTAGCTCTACATTTTCTAGAGCACTGGTACGACTTAAGAGATTAAACCCTTGAAAAATAAAGCCAATATGATGTCTGCGTAATAAAGCACGTTGGTTAGCATTTAGATTTGCTACATTTACTCCGTTAAAGAGATAGTCTCCACTACTTGGGAGATCAAGACAGCCTAGAATATTAGCAAGACTAGATTTTCCTGAACCAGATGGACCCATGAGTGCTATAAAATCTCCTTGTTTGATTTCTAGGCTTACCCCTTTTAGGGCATTAAAGGTGTTTTTCCCAGAGCCATAAACTTTAGTGATATTCAAAAGCTTAATAAAACTCATTGAGAATCCGTAATAACAAGTGTTTTTAAATCAAGTTTTGGGGAGATGATTTGTACATATTGTGCATTTTGCACCCCTAATTTGACTGGTATTTGCTCAACTTTCCCATTACGCAAAATATAAATAGAGTTTGTGGCTTGATTTTGCATATTGGATTTTTTAGGTTTTCTTGGAGGCATAGGAGCAAAGAGGGATTTTTTTTGTTGAGTTTTGGATGAACTTTTTGGTTGGTAGAAAATAGCAGCTATGGGTATAAGTAGAGCATCTTTAGCTTCTTTGATTTGAATATTTGCAGTAGCACTCATACCAGGACGCAATAAAAGAGAATCGTTATTGACAAAAATACTAGTTTGATAGCTAGTAATGTTATCTGTTGTTGTAGAGGCAAAGTTGATGCGATTGATTCTAGCTTCAAAGACTTGATCTGGATAGGCATCAACGCTAAAAGTTACTTTTTGATTGAGCATAACCTTGCCAATATCAGATTCAGAGATATTCACAATAAGTTTCATATCTTTGAGATTTTCAGCTAGTGTAAAAAGAGTAGGGGTATTAAAAGAAGCAGCTACTGTTTGCCCTAGACTTACTTCTCGTGTCAGGATGATACCATCAATAGGACTTTTTATAACAGAATTTTGAAGATCTATTTTTGCAGCATTGATATTAGTCTCTATTTGGTTTAGTGCAGCGCGTTTGATATCTATATCTGCTTTTGCTTGTAGATAGGCTAAATGAGAGTTTTCTAACTCAAGTTGACTAGGACTAGCACCTTTTGTAACTTCAAATAATTTTTTTTGTTGTTCATAAGTCCATAGCTTTTGTTTGTAGGCTACTTCTGATGATTGCAAATTAGCTTTGGCACTGATTTTTTGAGCTTCATATCCTTCTAGGGTTTGTTTGAGTTTATTGGGATTTATTTCTGCTAGAATCTGATCTTTTTTAACAACATCATTTACATCTACATAAATCTTATAAATAGTGCCTGATACTTGTGTACCTACATCTACATCATTAGTTGGGCTTAAAGTGCCACTAGCAGAAATATTTTGAGTAATTGAACCTATGAAAGGGTGAGCGGTTGTATAAACTGGCTTTGTTTCTTTATTAAGAATGGAGTAAATAATAAAAGCTAAGATGATTAGTAATATAGAAAGGATACAAAGATAAAGAGTATATTTTTTCATTTTTCACCTTTTGCATAGTTTGAATTTAATTGTCCTGCTAGAGCTTTATAGAGTGCAATAATGGCCATATTTTGAGATTTGATGGCACTAAGATCAGAGTTTTTAGCATTTAATAGGGTATTTTTAGCATTTAATAGAGTGATTTTATCAATGAGTTTTTGGTGATATTGAGTTTGTACAGACTGAAAATTAAGAAGCGCTAAATCTAGATTCTTTTTAGCATTAATTGTATTTTGATTAGAGGTTTTAAGATTAATAGAAGCGTTATTAACTTCTTGAATAGCTATATTGATTGTATTTTGCAAGTTGTATTGTGCTTGTTTTACATCTTCTTTTGAGATTAGATAAGCTTGAGTAATGCCTTGACGATTTAAAAGTGGTAAGCTTAGTGCACTAGTGATTTGACCAATTAATCCAGCAGAAGAATTGCTTGAAAAGAGTAATTGTCCTAGCGAACCTCCTAAATTAATACTTGGTAATAAGGCTAATTTTTTGGCTTGTTTAGTGTAGAGCGCAGAGTAGAGGTTGTGTATAGAGTTTTGCACATCAGGACGTAATAAGAGTGCGCTTTGGGGTAGGGCAGTAACTTTAGGGATAATCATAGCTTGTAGTGGTGTATGAAATTGATAGCTTGGATTTTGGCGATTAAGCAGGACAGATAGAGCATTTTTATTTTGCTCAAGTTGATACTCAAGATTTAAGGCAGTATTTTTACTATTAAAGAGATTTGTCTGAAGGCTTGTTAGCTCACTAATATGACTTAATCCTAAGTGATATTTTGTTTGTGTAATATGGACTATTTGTTCTAAATTTGCAATATTTTCTTGAGTATTTTTAAGACTAGATTCTATCTCAAGGATAGTAAAATAGTAATTTGCCACATCCGCAATAAGGCTAACTTGTGCTGACTGTAGACTATCTTTAGCAGCCAGATAGTTTTGATTAGACGCCTTGCGCAAAGAATTTAGTTTGCCAAATATATCAATTTCCCAGTTAAGACTTAGGCTTGAATTGAGTGCATTTTGATTATAAGAGATTTGCACATTTTTGAAATTGCGATCAGAGTAATTGTAATTAGCCCCAACAGAAATACTTGGTAGGATATTTGCAGTATTAATTTTGATATTTGAGGCAGCCTGCTTGATTTTAGATTCTAGAGTAAGTAGATCAGTATTGCTATCAAGAGCTTCATTGATAAGGCTTTGAAGCTCTGGTATGGGAAAAAGAATAAAAAAAGCTTCTTTAAAATCTTTAGCATTATTAATGGTATTGCCCATAGAATCTAATATATGTTGATGAGCAAAAGTTTGTGGGATATTTGTGCTTTTAATAAGGGCTTTATCATCTGGTAAATGAGTACAGCCAAATAAGAGTAAAAGAGTAAATACACAGATGATTTTAAAAATCAAAAACACTCCTTAAGCTATAATATTTTCATAATTTCACTTCTAATTTCATTTGGATTTGATGATAGGATGCGGTTATGCTTAATGGATTTAGAAAGGAGAGTATGGATACTATTAGGAGCTTTTTGTTTAAAAATAGATTCTATTTTTTTGATCGCCTCAAAATCTTTTGCTGTCTCTCCTGTAATGGCTTTAAGCATAGTAGGGGCAAATTTACACCATTGTGCAGTCGAGTAAGCTAAAAAATGCTTTGTGCTATCTTGTAGCTCTTCATAAGCATAGATTGCATTTGCAGTATGTGGGTCAAGAAGGATAGATTTTTGGGCATATTTTTTGATGATTTCCAAGCATACATTATCTGGGCAAAATAGAGCTTGGAAGTATTCATTTATTTTAGCAAGCTCATTTGGTGCTAGGCTATAGACTTGTGTAGAATCTAGATTTTGCATTAATTCTTTTGTGCGTTTAAATCCAAAAAGTTCAAAAAGCACACGTTCAATATTTGAACTTTTTAAAATATCCATAGCTGGAGAGTGTGTCAAGATAAGTTTGCGTCCTCTTAGATCATATATACCTGTAGAGATAAAATCAGTAAGTATGTGATTTGGGTTAGAAGCAATAATGATTTTACCCAAAGGCAACCCCATTCTTTTGGCATAAAAAGCACCCAGTGCATTCCCAAAATTTCCACTTGGGATGATCGGATATAGAGGTGTGCCATACTCAAGATTTTTTGCTTTTATATAGCAGAAATATCCCCAAATATGATAGATAATCTGAAAAGCTATCCGTCCAAAGTTAATAGAATTAGCCACAGAGAGAGAAAAATCTTGCGCCTCTAATTCTTTTTGAAAGTCTGGGTTATGGATAAGATTTTTTAATGCACTTTGGGCATCATCAAAATTGCCATTAATGCCAAATATATGCAAGTTTTTTGCTTCTTTTGTGATCATTTGTAACTCTTGCACATCGCTTGTGCCACCTTTGGGATAGAGACAAATTACAGAAATGTTTTGTTTATCTGCAAAGCTATCTAGTGTCGCAGGACCAGTATCTCCGCTAGTGGCAGTTAGGATGAGGTATTTTTTATTTTGTTGCTTAGCTAATGTGCTAAAAAGTGTACCAAAAGGTGCTAGTGCCATATCTTTAAAGGCACGCGAACTTCCATGATAGAGCTCTAAAATGGCAAGATTGTTAGCAAGATTATAAGTAGTGATGGGAGCGGGATTAGAGCTGTTATCAAAGTCTTTATAGCTTGAAAGTGCAGAATCTAAAATATCTCTTTGAATGTCTAAATTGAGTGCATTAAAGATAGAATGTACAAGGTCTGTATAAGATTGATTGATTAGGGTTTGAAAATTAACTTGAGGTAAGCTTTTAGGGCACCATAGTCCAGAGCTGCTAGCATTGGGGTGAAAGATAGCGTGAGTAAAGCTAGCTTGTGTATCATCGCGCGAGGAAGTAAAAGCATTCATAAAAAAGCCTTATATTAAATTAAGCTAATAATGCTAAGATTCTAGCATAAAAAGTTCAGTAAATGATCTTTTGATTATAAAAATCATTATCATAAAGGTGAAATTAAGTCGTGTTTTCTTATCCATTAGATCATCAGTTTATCTTGCGTAAGAAAAAAACCTTGAAGCGCGCATTATTGCAAGGCTTATCTTTAGAGCAGTTAAAAGATAGCAATCATTCTTTGCCCCCCCCCCCAACCTTTTTAGCTAAAAGAATTGCTATTCTTGGAGGGTCTAGTACCCATGAATTAAAAGAGATGCTAGAGTTATTTTTGCTAGATAAGGGTATCAAACCAGAGTTTTATGAATCTGAGTACAATAAATTTTATGAAGATGCTATTTTTTCAAATCCAAAATTAGATGCTTTCAAACCAGAAATAGTTTATATACATACTAGTTTTTTTAACCTTAAATCTTCATTCTTTCCAGATTATGAAAGTTTGCAAAATGCAGCAAATATAGAGCTAGAGCGCTTTTTATCTATCCATCAAGCACTTAAAGATCGCTTTAATTGCGTGGTAATCCAAAATAATTTTGAATTACCACCTTATGGTAATTTAGGGAGTTTAGATAGTGTGCTTGGTAGATCAGGATTTATCCAGTCTTTAAATGTCCTTTTGGCTAAGCATTTAAAAAAGGGAGTTTATATTCATGATATTTTAGGGCTGTCTGCAAAAATTGGTTTTGATAGATGGTATGATCTTGGACTTTATTATCAAGCTAAATACGCAATGAGTATGGTAGGTCTTATAGAGTGTGCCTTTAGTCTTAGTCATCTTATTGGTAGCATTTGTGGTAAGGCAAAAAAGGTATTAGTTTTAGATTTGGATAATACTTGTTGGGGTGGTGTGATTGGTGATGATGGACTTGGTGGGATTAGTATTGGTGATGAGAGTGCATTAGGAGAGGCATATAGCGCTTTTCAGAAATATGCAAAAGAGCTTAATATGCGTGGTGTAGTGCTTAGTGTGTGTTCAAAAAATGAAAAGACTAATGCATATGAGGGGTTTAGCCACCCTAGAAGTGTGCTTAAGGTTGAGGATTTTAGCGCCTTTTATGCTAACTGGGAACCAAAAAATCTTAATTTGCAATCTATAGCTAAGGAACTAAATTTGGGATTAGATTCTTTTGTTTTTATAGATGATAACCCAAGTGAGAGAGCTATTGTAAGGGAGAATCTAGGTGATGTGAGTGTCCCTGAAGTAGGCTCTGAAGTGATAGATTTTATTACTCATATTGATAGAAATGGCTATTTTGAGTGCATTTCTATGGCTAAGGAGGATTTAGAACGTGCTAAAAGCTATGCGCAAAATGCAATGAGAGTGCAGGCACAAAGTAATTTTGAGAGCTATGATGATTTTTTAAAAAGTCTTGAGATGAAAGCAGAAATTAGCTCTTTTAGCCCTATTTATTTAGAGCGTATCACGCAACTAATCAATAAAACCAATCAGTTTAATACCACAACGCGTCGTTATGAGTATGCACAAGTAGAGAAGATGAGTAAGGATGAAAATACAATCACTCTATATGGTAGATTATGGGATAAATTTGGTGATAATGGATTAATAGCAGTATCTATTGGACATATTATAGAAGATGTGTGTGAGATTGATTTATGGTTAATGAGCTGTAGAGTGTTAAAAAGAGGTATGGAAGGAGCAATGATGGATGAATTTATCTTGCGTGCTAAGGCTTTAGGAGCAAGTCTTGTGCGTGGTTTTTATTATAAAAGTGCCAAAAATGCTATGGTAGCAGAGCTATATGGTGAGCTCGGATTTAAGTGTATTAAAAGAGATGAGGTTCATAGCATATGGGAATTAGAAGTAAAAGAATATAAAAAACAAAATTATTTTATAGGAGTTAAAGATGCAAAAGAATGAAGTTTTAGAGCGCGTACAAGAGATTTTTAGAGATGTGTTTGATGATTCCTCTTTAGTTATTTCAGAGCAGACACAAGCAAGTGATATTGAAGAGTGGGATTCATTAATGCATATTACTTTAGTTAGTGCTATTGAAAAAGATTTTTCTATGCGTTTTGCACTAGGGGAGCTACAAGAGCTAAAAAATGTTGGGGATATGTTAGATCTTATCCTATCTAAGCAGGCATAAGATTCTAAGCAGATATAAAATGGAGATAGCAAAATATCATTTCAAAGATCTAAAAATAGGGATGATAGCTAGTTTTGATGTGGTCATTACTCAAGATATGCTTTTAGACTTTGCTAAGCTTAGCGGGGATTACAATCCTTTGCATTTAGATAGTGAGTTTGCTAAATCTGTCTGTGGGGGGGGGTATATGTTTATGGTATGCTCTTAGCCTCATTTTATTCAAGATTATGTGGGATGCATTTGCCTGGAGAAAATTGTCTTTTGCATTCTGTACAGAGTGATTTTAAAAAACCAGTTTTTATAAATGATAGACTTAGGGTGAGTGGAGAGATTATATATCTAAATGAAGCTTTTAAAGCTCTTGAGATAAAAGCAAAAATGCAACGTATTTTATCTGATTGCAGCCTTGAGCTTGTTGGTAGCGCTAAGATTAGAGCAGGGTGTTTAAAGTGAGGCTTAATGAAAGATAATTTAGATGATGTATATTTGATCCTTGGGGCTGGCTCTGATGTAGGTAGTATGCTTATAAAGAGAATCTTAAAAAGAGATTCTAAAGCCAAAATTTTAGCTCAATATAAGACTACTAAACCTCTTAGCCATGATCAGATAATCCCACTTTACTGCGATCTAGCTAGCCTAGAATCTCTAAATAATTTTATGCAAAATCTTAAAACTCAACCCCTAGCTAATAAGATAGTGCATTTAGCTAGCCCTAAGGTAGAGCAAAAGCCTTTTAGAAAGTTAGAGTGGGAAGGGTTTATGGAGCATATTGAGGTTGGATTAAGAAGTATTTTTTATGTTTTAAAAGAGATTTTACCTCAATTAAATAAGCATAAAACTATCTCAAAAAAGGTGCTTTTTATGCTAAGTTCTTATGTTTATGGTAAACCGCCTTTGGGTATGGCAGAGTATGTAAGTATCAAATATGCTTTATTTGGTTTTTTAAAAAGCCTTGCTAGTGAATATAAAAATATTCAATTTAATGCCATATCCCCTTGTATGATGGAGACAAAGTTTTTAGATCATATTGATTCTAGAATCTTAGAGCTTAGCGCTCAAAATCATCCAAGAGGAAGAAATGCTAAGATTTCTGATATTTTAGAAGCTATGGAGTTTTTGCTTGGAGAGGGCTCTAGTTTTATAACTGGGGAGAATCTAAATTTAAGTGGTGGGGAAGTATTTTAGTTTGCTAGAATTCTGATTTAACTTTAAAAAGAGGTTTTATGGAAAGATCAGAAATTAAAGAGCAGGTTTTAGAGGTTTTTATAGATGTGTTTGGTAAGACTTCGGGGGGGGGGGGCTTTAATGAGTACACTTCACCAGAAAATTTTTATGCTTGGGATAGCCTTAGTGATGTGAATTTAATCTTAGCACTTGAGCGTAGGTTTAATTTGCGTTTTAGCTTAGGAGAGCTAGATTGTATGCGCAGCATCGGCGCAATTATAGATGTAATAAAGAATAAGATGGAGATGTAGATGCTATTTAATTCATTGGGTTTTATGTTTATATTTTTACCTCTTTGCTTTGGACTGTATTTTTTGCTTAGCTATAAAGCAAGCTTTAGCCTAGCTAAATTTTCTTTAGCAGTTTTTAGTCTTATTTTTTATGCTTGGTGGGATTGGCGTTATTTAGGGCTTTTACTTTTTTCTATTTTGTTTAACTATAGCAGCGCTACTTTGATGCTAAAGAATAAGAGTAAAAAACTTATTTTTATTTTTGCCTTATGTGTTAATATCTCTCTTTTGTGTTATTTTAAATATATGGATTTCTTTATAGAGAATCTAAATTATATAGCAGGTTTTAATCTACCTTTATTGCATATTGTTTTGCCTCTTGGTATCAGCTTTTTTACAATCACACAGATTGCATTTTTGGTTGACTGCTATGAAGGGTTAGTTAAAGAAAAAAGTCTGTCAAACTATGTTCTTTTTGTGACTTTTTTTCCTCATCTTATCGCCGGACCTATTTTGCATCACAAACAGATGATGCCTCAATTTGCTAATAAGCAAAATGGGTTATTAAATGGAGATAATATTGTTAAGGGAATTTTTATTTTTTCTATAGGATTATTTAAAAAAGTTATAGTGGCAGATAATTTTGCCATATGGGCAAATGCAGGGTTTATGGCTGTAGATTCTGGATCATCATTAAATATATTTGAAGCTTGGGCAAGTGTACTCTCTTATGCACTGCAACTTTATTTTGATTTTAGTGGTTATTGTGATATGGCTATTGGGCTTGGATTGTTATTTAATATTGTTCTACCGGTAAATTTTAATTCCCCTTTTAAGGCGTGTAATATTATTGATTATTGGAAACGATGGCACATAAGTCTTACTAATTTTATTACTACTTACATTTATACTCCTATTGTAAGGAGCTTTAATTATCCTAGCTTTAGCAAAATTTTATTTGCTACTTTTATTACTTTTATAATTGCTGGAATATGGCATGGATCTGGGTGGAATTTCTTTATTTTTGGGGCTATACATGGCTTAGGATTGGTTTTAAATCATATTTGGCAGAAAAAAATTAAGCTTAAAATGCCAAAAGCATTAGGTTGGATTTGCACAATGATTCTTGTGCTTATAGCTTTTGTCTTTTTTAGAGCCAAGAATTTTGATGGAGCAGTTTTGATGTTAAAAAATATGCTTGGAATTGATGCCTTGCCATTACCACAAAAGGCTTATAAAATCCCCCTACTTTTAAATAATATTCATATGACAGATTTTGGCGTAGCATGTATTATTTTTGGTTTTATTTTTTGTTTAGTAGCTAAAAATAGCATTGAGCTTATGAATGGCTTTAAGACGTGTTGGCGTAATGTAGTTTTAGTGGCTATATTTTTAGCAAGTGGGATTTTAGCTAGTGCTGGTATCAGTTATAGCGAATTTATTTATTTTAATTTTTAGCTAGGATATAGATATGAGCAATAAGAGGTTTTTATCTTATGTTTTTGGTTTGGCATTTTTAATAATGCTAGGAGTATGTGCTTTGCTTTTTGCTTATGATGCTCTAGGATTTTGGCATAAGCCATGGGCAAGAGAAATGAGATTTTCTCAAGAAATGCGTCAGCAAATAAAAGGGATTATTAAACATTTTGATTTTGATTCTATTATTGTGGGAGATTCTTTGACTGAAGCTGTGCCAGCTGGTTATCTTGATCAAAAAATTGGAGGAAAATGGGTTAATTTATCCGCACCAGGTACATCATTTTATGAAAAATATATTTTTTTAAATTATGCCTTTAAGCATAAAGATATTAAAGCTGTTTTCTATGGCTTTGGTTCTCATGGAAGCGTAGATATTGATGAGGTTGAAGATGTATCAAATTATGATTTCTTGTATGATGAGAATCCTTTTAATGATATGAAATATTATATTAATCGTAAATTTCTTTCCTGTGCACTTAGCTGGTCTTCTAGCACTAAATGTTTAAAGTTTCCAAATGATTTGGAAAATTTGCGCAATTGGATGGGTGATGAGCATGCTACAAGATATTTAGGTGGGTATTTAAAATGGTTTGGCAATGATAAAGAGGCTATAAAAAAAGAAATAGCCAAACTTGATGCTGCTATAAATAAAGGTTATGAGATTAAGCCTTATAAAGAAAGCCTAGATAAAAATAAGGACTATATTAAAAAATGGCTTTTTTCGCTTATACAGGCTCATCCTCAAACTAAGTTTTATTTAGTCTTACCTACTTTTTCGCTTTATCATTATCGCTTGAGTGATCCGAGTTATTATGCCAAATGGGAGGCTATTATCAAGTGGCTTATACAGGAAAGTAGAGAGTATGGGAATGTAGAGATTTATTCTTTAGCTACTGATTTTTATGCAAGTGATTTGGCAAACTATAAAGATGCGATCCATCATGAAATGACAATGGATGTAATGCAGGTTGATGCTATTGCTTCAAAAACAAGATTAGATTCTAGTAATATTTCTAAGTTTCTTTTAGACTTGGAAACAAAGATTAAGAATTATGATTTAGTAGGTTTGAAAAATAGTTTGGAGAAAAGATTAAAAGAACTTGATTAGATCTCACTACCTGAACGTTTCCAAATGCCTGTTTTAAATATAATGAAAAAAATGAGTGCGCGGATATAAGTTTCAATAAATATCATAAAAAATAGCCATCCCACCCCAGCATCTAGCCAGACAATAATTGCCATAGGTAGGATTCTAAAACACCAAATGCTACCTGCATTAATTGCAAGAGTAACTTTAGTAATACCAGCACCTCTAAGTGCTCCATCTAATACAAAAGAGCAGATCATAGGTATTTGGGAAAAACCAACAGCCAAAAGATAATATACAGATGTTTTAATAACTTCAGTTTCTTGAGAAAAAATGAGAGAAAAATTTCGCGCAAAGATGGCAAGTATAATACCTGAAATCCCTAATACCAGACTTGAAAAAAATAAAATAGTTCTTACATATAATGCGCATAAGGAGATTTTTCTAGCACCAAGATTTTGTCCCATTAAAACCATGGCTGCAACCATAAAGCCAAAACCGGGCATAAAAGAAAATGCTTCAATGCGCGTGCCTATTTGAGCACCTGCTAATGCTAAATCTCCAAAGTGAGTGATAAATTTAGTTGTAATGATAAGCGAAAAAAGCGTTAAGAATCTTTCAACGCCTGCAGGAATACCAATTTTTAATGCTTTGATAAAGTAACTAAAATGTATTTGAAAATGTGAGAATAGGTTATTTTTAACTAATAATAAAAGCATTAAAAGTTCAATATATGCACTTAATAAGTTTGCTATTCCAGCTCCGATAATTCCATAACCCTTAAGGCTAAAAAAACTAATCCCAAAAATTAGTATATAGTGAAGGAAAATGCAAAAAAGTGTACTAAAAATCCGCACCAAAAGAGGACGCAGGGTATCTCCAAGTGCAGCTAAGCTTGAAGTGATTATATTTTTTAAATTGAGTGCAGGGAGGGTGAGGATGACAAAAAATATATATTGCAATGCAAGTTCTTTTGTAGGTTTACTCACACCAAGAAAATCAAAAAAGCTACCAGCAAAGTATTCCCCTATCCAGATTAAAGGTAGACTAATGAGAAAGCCAAATATAAATAAACTTAGAAAAACTTCATTTGTTTTTTTATATTCTTTTGCACCATAATAGCGTGAAATTTGTGCATTTGTCCCGATATAAAAAATAGCATTAATTGCAAAAAATAGCATTAGGAAGTTTAAGGAGATGCCAATAGCAACAA
This sequence comes from Helicobacter anseris, assembly GCA_004368235.1. Taxonomy (GTDB): domain Bacteria; phylum Campylobacterota; class Campylobacteria; order Campylobacterales; family Helicobacteraceae; genus Helicobacter_H; species Helicobacter_H anseris_A. The sequence continues at coordinate 19,784 of JXTW01000007.1, forward strand.
TATACAAATCACCAAGAGAAGCAATAAAAAATAGAGTTATAGCTATACTTAGGATATCTAAAAATGAGTTTGCTCCACTAGGCAGAGCTAAGCGAGTGATTTTCTTTAATCTTATTTTAAGCGCAGGAGTATATCTAATGGGTTTAAATATTTTGGCTTTAGGTGCTTGTGTAATTGTCATATTTGATTTCTGGCTATAAATTGACGCACACAGGCTTTTTGATCGATTCTATCGCGTGTGATGATTTTGGTTTGGTTGAGTATAATTTCCCAATTTTTAAATAACTCTAATAGCTCATTTTGATGCAAGATTTTAGTAGAGTCGATATTTGTGGGGTAGTCTTTGTTTTCTTCAAATGTTTCTAAGAATAATATTCCATTTGATTTTAGCGCAGAGGGGATTTGATGTAAGATTTTACGATTTAGAAAGTAAAAATTACAGATAACATCATAGCTTTTTGGTGTTATTTTATATGAGTCTAAATCTAGACATAGGAATTCTATAGATCCCATTATCGATTTATTTTGAAATGCTTCTTTATAGAGTTTACTAGCAAGGTTAATGGCTATATCAGAAATATCTATAGCCCTAACATCAAGCCCACAAGAAGCAAGCAATCTAGCATTTCTCCCATTACCACAGGCTATATCTAGTGCACTTCCACTATGAGGCAAAAGTGTGATAAATTGATTGATAATATCACTGCTTTCTAGAGGCATTTGCATTTGTAAGTAGCGTTTATTCCATTTTTCTTTATCTTCTTGCATAATTTTCTTGCACATTCTCTTTTTGGTTTTGTAAAATTAAAGCACAAAAACTTTAACCTCATGATTTCAAAAAATAGTTAAGGAAGAATAATGAAACAAAGGCAAACTTGGAGCTCTCGTCTGACTTATATTTTAACAGTAGCAGGAGCTACGATAGGATTTGGAGCTACTTGGCGTTTTCCCTATATGGTGGGTGAACATGGTGGTGGAGCATATGTTTTGGTTTTTATACTCGCGATGATTTTGGTGGGTATTCCACTTATTTTAGTAGAAAATGTAATTGGAAGAAGAGCGCATTGTAATAGTATAGATGCTTTTGGTGGGATGGCAAATGGTAAGAAGATCTCTTCTATTTGGAAGATCATAGGCTATATGGGATTGATTGGTGCTTTTGGTATTTTGGCATATTATATGGTGCTTGGTGGTTGGGTAATCTCTTATGTGGCTAATCTTATTCTTGGTTTTTTTCATTTGTCTGATTTAAACTTAAGTCAACCAGTTGATAAGGCACTTACATTACATTTTTTTCAAACTCATATTGAAAATTCTCCATTTGAAATTGGCATTTTTACTTTTATTTTTGTTGTGATTAATTGGGTGATTTTAAAAAAGGGGATTATTGAAGGGATTGAACGTTCAGTAAAATATCTCATGCCACTTTTATTTTTATGCCTTATAGCAGTGGTATTGCGTAATTTATTTTTAGAAGGCAGTGCTGATGGGATTAAGTTTTATTTAATGCCAGATTTTAGTGCTATTACACCCGAATTATTTTTATATGTTTTAGGGCAGGTATTTTTTGCATTAAGCATCGGTTTTGGGGTGATGATCACACTTTCATCGCACTTAAGTAAAGATGAGAATCTAATTAAAACTGCTAGTATTACAAGTGTGATTAATACCATTATTGCTGTGCTGTGCGGCTTTATGATTTTTCCAGCGCTTTTTTCTGCCTCTCTTGCTCCAGATTCTGGACCTTCTTTAGTATTTCAGACATTGCCTATTGCATTTTCTAGGATGCATTTTGGCACTATTTTTGCGATAGTATTTTTCTTGCTTTTAATCATTGCAGCCTTGACGACTTCTATTACGATTTATCAAGTGCTTATTTCTGTTTTGCAAGAGAAGTTTAGATTTTCTAAAAATGCAGCCATTAATTCTGTGCTTGGATTTACTTTTATTTTAGGAAATTTACCTTGTATTCTTACTTATGGTCCTTGGAGTGAAGTGCGTTTTTTTGGACGAAATATTTTTGATAGTTTTGATTTTATTAGCGGTAATATCTTTTTTATTATTACAGCATTTTTATCTTGTATTTTTGTAGGGTGGGTGCTTAAAGAGGAAGCATTGATAGAATTTGATAGAGGTTTTAGCAAAAAACCTTCGGTATTATCTAAGATATGGCTTTTTTATATTCGCTATGTGATTGTTTTAATCATAGCTATTATTTTTTTAAGCGGATTTTTCTTGCATATTTAGCTTTTTTCGTGCTTTTGGGCTTTAGTGCAAGGCTTTTTTGTTACAATTTATAAGAACTTATGATAAAGGATTTTGATGGATTATAAAGATACTCTTTGTTTACCACAGACTCAGTTTTCTATGCGTGGAAATTTGCCTAATAATGAACCTATGCGTTACAAACAATGGAAGAAGAATCATAGCTATAATAAAATGCGTTCTTTAAGAGCAGATGCTACAAAAAGTTTTTATCTTCATGATGGACCACCTTATGCAAATGGTCATCTACATATTGGTCATGCACTCAATAAAATCCTAAAAGACATTATTATTAAGTTTCATTATTTTAATGGAGAAAAGATTGCCTATACCCCTGGTTGGGATTGTCATGGATTGCCTATAGAGCAACAAGTAGAAAAAGCTCTGGGCAGAGAAAAAAAGCAGACTTTAAGTACCAAAGAAATCAGATCGCTTTGTCGTGAACATGCAGCAAAGTTTGTCAAGATTCAAAGTGATGAATTTGAAAGCCTTGGCGTATTGGGAGATTTTGATAATCCATATAAAACAATGGATTTTAAATTTGAAGCTGACATTTATCGTACTTTAATTGAAGTGATAAAAAATGGATTATTGGCTCAAAGAAATAAGCCGATTTATTGGAGTTGGGCTTGTCAGACAGCGCTTGCAGATGCAGAAGTAGAATATAAAGATAAACAATCTGATTCTGTTTTTGTAGCTTTCAAACTAGATAAAAAAGCTTTAGCAGAGCTAGGAGTTGAAATGGGGGCAATAGTAATATGGACAACTACCCCTTGGACTTTGCCAGCTAATGTTGCTATAGCATTAAACCCTAAGGCTAGCTATGTACTGACTAAAAAAGGTTATATCATAGCTAAGGCTTTGCATAAAAAAATGGTAGAAAGTGGAGTAGTGGATTCTGAAATTATAAGTGAGTTTGATGCTAAGAGGCTTGAAAATCTTAATGCTATTAATCCTTTAAATAATAGATATTCGCGTTTGATTTTAGGTGAACATGTAAGCTTAGAAGATGGTACAGGTGCAGTACATACAGCAACTGGACATGGTGAGGAAGATTATTATGTTGGTTTAAAATATAATTTGGAAGTATTAATGCCTGTAGATGATTATGGTTGCTATGATCAAGAGATTGTTCAAAAAAAGCTTTTACCAGAATCTTTTTTAGGTAAGCATATTTTTAAGGCTCAAGAAGAAATTATGCAATTGCTAGGTAGTGCACTTTTAAAACATGAAAAGATTACACATTCCTATCCACACTGCTGGCGCTCTCATGAGCCTGTCATTTATAGAGCTACAACTCAATGGTTTATTTTAATGGATAAGCCTATAGAGCATGGAAGAGCAAAGGGTAAGACTTTGCGTCAAATTGCATTAGAAGAGATTGATAAAACTATTTTTTATCCTGATGCGGGGCGAAATCGCATTCGTTCAATGGTGGAAAATAGACCAGATTGGTGTATTTCTAGGCAGAGGGATTGGGGTGTGCCTATTGCCATTTTTTATAATAAAAAAACAGGTGAACACCTATTTGATTCTAAGGTGTTGGAGTTTATTGCAAATCGCTTTGAAAAAGAAGGTTGTGATATTTGGTGGAGTGAAGATATTAAATCCTTATTACCAAAAGACTATGAGCATTTAGCTGGTGATTTAGAAAAAGGTATGCATATTTTAGATGTTTGGTTTGAGAGTGGTAGCACTTGGAATGCAGTGCTTAAAAATAGTAATAATGCATCAAAATATGAAGCAGGTGAGTATCCAGCTGATATGTATTTAGAGGGAAGTGATCAGCATAGAGGTTGGTTCCAAAGTTCTCTTTTGCTCTCTTGCGCGGTTAATGGGCATGCGCCTTTTAAGTCTGTACTCACACATGGTTTTACTGTTGATGAGAAGGGTGAAAAAATGAGTAAAAGCAAGGGCAATGTCATCGCTCCTGAAAATGTTTTAAAAGCACAGGGTAGTGAGATTTTACGCTTATGGGTTGGGATGAATGACTATCATAGTGATCTTAAGATCTCTAGCAATATCTTAACTCAAGTTAGTGAGCAGTATCGAAAAATAAGAAATACCATTCGCTTTTTGCTTGCTAATATTAATGACTTGGAGAATCTAGCTAGCTTTGAAGAGATGAGCGAGATTGATGCGTGGATCTTAAATGTTAGTGCTGATGTATTTGATCGCGTGAAGAAATATTTTAGCGAATATGATTTTGTTAAGGGCTTGCAGGTATTGATGCATTATATTGCTAATGAGCTAAGTGGTATTTATATGGATTTGTGCAAAGATAGTCTTTATTGTGATGAGAGAGATTCTAAGAGTGTGAGGGCATCAAAAAGCGTGATGCTTTATATCGCGCGTAATTTGATGCATATTCTTGCCCCTATCCTTACTTATACTATTGATGAGGCTATCGAGTTTGCTCCTGAAATTTTTAAAAAAGTTGGCAATCAAGAAATTAGAGATGTTTTTGAGCTTACACCCCTTGAGATAAAAAAGCTTCCTCTAACACAGAATTTTGATTTCCTTCTAGCACTTCGTTCTAAATTTGGAGAAGTGATTGATCATCTTAAAAAAGAAAAGCTTATTAAATCTAGCCTAGAGATTTGTGTTGTGAGCAGGATTGATTTTAATGATTTAGATAAATGGCTTATTGTGAGCCAAACACTTAAAAAATTAGATGGCAAAGATGAGTTAGCTAGCTTTGAGATAGATGGTATTGTGTTTAAGCTTTATTATGCAGATGGGCATAAATGCCCTAGATGCTGGAGGTATCTTGCTAGCATAGAAGATGGGTTATGCCAGCGATGTGAAGAAGTGATTAGAAAATCTTAAAGTACTTTTAGCTTGATTCTTGTGTGAGCTCATCGATTATATTAAGGGCATTGAGGCTTCTAGGGTAGCCGATGTAAGGGATAAGTGTAGTGATAACTGAAATGAGCTTAGCTCTATCATTACCCATATTGAGATTGCCGAGGGTATGGGCTTTGAGCTGTGCTTCAGCCCCACCCATAGAGGCGATATACACAAAAGTTAGAAGCTCTCTAAACTTCAGATCTAATCCCGTGCGTGTGTAATAATCTCCAAAGCAATTAGCACTCAAAAATTCTCGTATGTGTTTTTGATCTTTGGGGGCGGAGGCATTAGCCTTGTCAATACCTCTGCCAAAAATCTGCCTTTGGATTTCTAGCCCTTTATCCTTGCGATTTTGCTCATTTGTCGTGCCTTGGGCAGGAAGTGGGAGCTTGATACCTCTTTGCTTGAATGCCTTATTTGTTACTTCTAGCAGAGTGGCGATTCTGCTCATACCTACATAAGGCATAGCTTGATAGATGACTTCTTTGATTTGTATAGGGGGGATTCTAAGATTGAGTGAGGCTTGCAAGATATTCTCAAATTCCTCTTTGGCACCCATAGCACTCAAAGATGCAAGGATAAGCAAAAGCCGCTCACTTTCTTCTAGCAAGGATTGCGTCCAAACTTCATCAAAAGCAAAGTTTGCATAATGGGTCAAAAACTCCAAATCCTCTTGGGCTAGATTGCTATTGTCAAAGAGTTTGGTGAGATTTTTCTTAGCTGTGGGGGTTAGGGTCTGCATCATTTTCTCCTTAGAATCTGTATTAGCAAAAAGTTTGTAAGCACTAAGGCTTATAAGGGCAAATACCCCTGTTACCTTTGTGCTAGTTTTTAAAAACTCTCGATGATTTTGCATATTTTTTCTTGAAAGTTTAGCTCAATGATAACAAAAACTAGAGTATGATGGGGCTTTAGATATGGCTAGAATCCTTTATCAAGCCCTGCTTTCTTACACTTTTTAACAGGAAGGATTTCACATTCCCTCACTATCGCTGTAATCTTTCTAGCATCCCTTCTCCTCTTAGCTCTCTTTTCTATATTCTTCTTTTGCTCTCTCTTCTAGTCCCCTTAGTCACTCAAACCACACTTCAAAGTTTGGCGCGATCCTTGGCGTCTTTCAAAATCAATATTATAGATGGTCCCACTCTCACAATTAAGCGCAACAATGCTATTTAGATACTCACTATGATGGATGATTATCTCTTGGGGCAGGAGTGGATGAAGTTTATGATTACATCTAGTGGCTCCTATCACACAAGGGTAATCTTCTATATGCTCTCATCATAGCCTACACTCCATAATACTCCACCTCATAGATTCCAAACTCTTTGATGAATTTCACATATTCTTTTGGCAGAGTGAGATGTAGAGCCTCTTTAATGGTTGTGATTCTTTTGTGGGTGTTGGTCTCATTTCTTCTTTAGTTTCCTAATCCTTTAATTTTACTTTTTAATACTTCTTCTTAAATCTTGCAAAGTTTATAGGATTAATTCCACTTTCTTTTTTATAACAATGCAAGGCTTTAGAATTCTCTATGCTTAGTTTTGTTGATTTTATCAAAACCCCATCTTCTCTTTGTGAAAGATGATAAGGCTTGAGGATCTTTCCTATTGCTTTTAGTGCTATAAATGGAGATATTAGGGTTTTAGGTAATTATTTAGCAGAGGCTTATTTTTTAAATTTATTTTGTATGCAATAGCTTAGATAGCAGATTAGAATAAAGATAAATGTAGCAATAATTGGAATTTGCTGCATTTTATCAAAGCAGCACCCAATGATAGATAGGGTCATTAAACTTAAGGCTATGATTGGTGTGTAGGGCATAAATGGTGTTTTATAGGGCAGTTTAGCCTCTTCTTGTTTGGTTATTCTTTTTCGAAAATTATATTGAGCAAGACTCACAGACATCCAAGTTAGCAATGAAGTAAAACCAGACATTCCGATTAATGTTGCAAATACTAGCTCTGGTGAAAATATCAAAGATCCAAGCGCACTAAGCCCACCAAGCATTGAGAATATAACAGCATTGATTGGAATTCCACGGGAGTTGACTTTGCCAAAGAAAGCTGGGATTTTTTTCCGATTTCCTAGATTCCATAGCATTCTGGATGAAGCATAAAGAGCGGAATTACTGACAGAAAAGATGGCAATAATGATAATAAAATTCATAATATCACCAGCAAATGGAATGCCAATTTTATCTAGTACAGCTACAAATGGGCTAGCCGAAGTTTTAGCATCATCATAAGGTAAAAGAGTAGCAATTATAAATACGGTTCCTATAAAAAAGACTACAAGACGCCATAGTGTAGCATTAATAGCTTTTGGCATAGCCTTTTGCGGATTTTTAGTTTCACCTACAGCAACACCAATAACTTCAGTACCAGAGAAGGCAAAATTTACAGCCAGAATTGTCATTAAAATTGCCCCCATACCATTTGGAAACCAGCCATTGGAATAATAATTGATAAAAGTCATCTGTATCCCGTATTCAAAAATATGATAGATAATTACTCCAATACCAAGGATAAGAAAAATGGCAACGGCTACTACCTTTATAAAGGATAAGACAAATTCACCTTCTGCAAAAATTCTGACAGTAAAAATATTAAGTGCAAAAATAATGATTCCAAAAATACTAGCCCAAATCCATACTGGAGAATGAGGAAACCATTTTTGCATTAAAAATCCGACAGCTGTAAATTCTCCTCCTAATGCCACAACCCATGTTAGCCAATATAACCATGTAACAATATAGCCTATAGATGGTGAGATAAAATTGTGTGCATATTCACCAAAGCTAGCGGTATAGGGAAATGCAGAGCTAAGCTCCCCCAAAGAAAGCATAACTGTGTAGACAATAATAGCTCCTATGCAGTAAGAAAGTAGGGTTCCAAGCGCACCAGCATGATGAAGATTTTCTCCTGTAGCGACAAAAAGTCCTGTACCAATAACGCCACCAAATGCAATCATCATTAGGTGGCGATTTTTCATAATTCGGCGAAAACCTTGATTGTTGCCTTGCAAACTACTTCCTTATTTTGATAATATTTTGGCATCTCTAAGTGGTGGGGCAATAACTAACAGAAAACGCGTATCTATGAGCGTTAATGGATTAAAAAAGCATTTTTTAATACCAAAGTCTCGTCCACGAGGTAGTTGTGGATTATCAAATACCATAATACATTCATCTCCATTTAAGACTAGAGATCGGATTTGTACAGTTGAAGAGCTAGTAGGCATGATGGAAAATGCAGTTTCAAATGTTCCATCTTCTATATCCTTTTTGCAAGGTTTAGGACGGAAAAAACCACTTTCATCAATTCCAAGACAAACATCATCATTTTTTGGACTTACAAATTGTACGATACCATAGGGTAGTTTTTTACCAATAGGATCTTTATCTTTAAATTTATCAGGTAGAGTAATTTCTCTAAGTTTCCAGTTTACTTCATTGCTATCAATTTTTAGAATATCACCAGAAAAGAGACTTCTTATATGGAAGGTTTCTGTAAAATCATTTAAATCTTCAACAGGTGTGGCAGTATGACCTAATGAAATAAAACTTAAAAGGCAAGTTATAACTATTTTTTTCATCTTTACTCCTTAAAATCTTGCAAAACGTACAGGAAAATGATCTGAAGCTAGATGGGAACGTACGCTTGCTGCCATTAGGATTGCAGCAATAGCAGGTAGGCTAATTGCTGTTGGTGTCGTGTCTGTACGACCAATAACAGCATAATCTAGGGTTCGATCTTCTGTTTGACCACTATGGGTAGCAGAGTTTGGTGCAACAATTCTTATATTATTTGTTACACGAGTATCAAGACCACTTTGTAAACTTGCTGGAGAGCGATTAAAGTCCCCAGCGATCATCCAATTAGTGCTAGACATTCCAGAGAAACTGTCATGTATTGCTGTAACTAATGCGGCTGCATCTCCACCACCACTAGCTAATGCATGGATAGAAAAGAATGCATCATTGCCAATACGGATGCCAAGCGCAGGACGTGAGGTTTGAGGGGCAATGGAGTTTTGATATACAACAAAAACATCATCAGCTCTACGATCAGATACAATGGCTAGATTTACGCGTCTAGCACCTACATCAATAGGAGCATAGTAGATAAAAACCTCGCGTGGACGAGAAGTTGTGCCTAAATTCCAGGTAAATTCCTCTACAGGTGTGCCCCCTGGTTGTACCATACGACCCGTTCTAACAGCTGTGGATGGCAGAGATCCTGCTTCTTGTACCATGAGGATATTGACAGGATTATCACCAGTAATGAGCTGTCTTACAGAAATATTCCATTTGCTCTCTGTTCTAGCAGATGCGCCTTGAAGATTCCAAGTACCAACTTTATAATCCTCTAATGCTCCAAAAAGTAAGCTAAAACTTAAAATAAATAGACCTAATTTTTTCATATAATCTCCTTTTATGGTGCAGCAATTGGGGTAGGACGAGTTGTCGGAGCTATAATAAACCATTGCTGATCAAGATTGTAGGTATTTTGACCTACACATGAAACCGTGTAAATGCTATAGTAGCGGGTTTTTCTAATAACAGGCGTTTGAAGGCAAGTTTTTGTAGCTTGATTTCTAATTTGAAAGGCTTTATTATCAAAGGGGATTAGATCCCATTTTTGAGAAGGGTTATTAAAGTTACAACCTGTGTGTATGACACCATTACCATAGGCACTAAGACAAGTATTAGTACCAGTATTTTTAAAGTTTACAGAGCCATCAGAGTGAGTAATAATTTGCCATACTCTTAAGTTGCCAAAAGATAGGCTATCAAATGGAGTATAGCCCCAAATCCAGTTTCCTGGACGACGAGCCCAAACGGTTAAAAGACCCCCAGAAGAGCTCATAATTCCTACAAAGTCGGATTGCTCTACACCTCCACTATCTCTAGATGGAGCTACTCTACCATTAGTGCCTACGGCTAGTAAAGCCATTTTAGATGAGTAGTCATTCCCATCAATAGGTTCTGGTGTTTCATTTTCAGAAAGATCTACTGGTGGTGTTGGTACATTGCCAATACCAAGTGGATCGCTAAAATCTTGCTGATTAGCCGTAGTAGGAGGCACAGATGCGCAACCTAAAAACAAGAAAGCCAAAGCTGTAAGTAACGAGAGATTAAAAATTTTTCTCATTTTGTTTCCTTTGTATTAAAGATAAAAAGTTCAAGTGGATAGGATTTGCCTTGAGAGCGTAGATCCATATAGGCACGAATATTTAAAAACTCATTTTTTCCCATAGAGCTAAGACGTTGTAGGACTTGGTTATTTAACTCCAAGTCGCATAATACATACAAAAAGCTAAGTTCTGCTTTTTCATCAGAAATAGCAAGATTTTCAAAAAACTTTACCCATACATCAGGACCTAAGAATCCTTTCAGACTTTTTGCTAGCTTAACATAATCATTATCTGTAAGTTTAGCCTTTTTGCAAAAAGTAATAAGATCGGTTTCTGGAAGAAACATTTGATAGCTTTTAAGAGTATCTACAGTTTTAAAAAACATTTCTTGATCCATAAAGGTCGTAGATTCTAGTAGTTTTTTTATCTCTTTTGCATTGCATTTCTCTAGAATCTTTAAAAATATTGTTTTTTTATTTTCAGGAGTGATTTCTGGATCACTAAGAGCCATAAAACCGATTTTGTATTCTTTTTTAGTTTTATTGATTAAATTTTTAATTACAAATGGATTATCCTTGCTAAAACCATACTTACGTAAATCTTGTTCATAACCAAGTTCAATTTGTCCAAGGATGTCAAAAAGCTGATCAATTTTATTTAATCCACTATTTTGAGTATTAAGTTTTGGTTGAAGTTGGAACTTACGTAATATTTTTGATAGTAAAAGAAAATTTTTATTATTATAGATGGCTGGCGTGTAGTTATCTCTGCCTGTTTGCTCAAGGATTTGGTTAACAATACGCATAAAGTCTCTTTGTTCTTGGTATGAGGCAATTTTGGAGCGTATCCAATCAATAATAAAGAAAAGTATGCCAAAAGCAACCAAAAGCCCTAGAGCAATGCTAAGCCATATGCTTCTTGGTAGGGCAATGGTATTGATGTCATTTCCTTGAGGGATATTAAGGTGTTCTGGGGAGAAGCCATATATGTATATGCCTAGGGCAATGATAATGATAAGTACCAATCCCATATAGTATTTAAGCTTCATTCTACAATCCTTTCTATAAAATTATTTATGATAGGGGTGGTTATTTATTATGCTCAAAGCACGATATATCTGTTCACAAAGTACAAGCTTTGCAATTTTATGTCCAAAAGTCAAGGCTGATAGACTTAAAGATTGGACTGTATCAAGAAAACTATTTTCAAAGCCATGAGCCCCACCAATAAAAAAATTGATAACTTGAGTATCTAATAGTTTAGCAAATCCAAAGCTATCATACACCTTTCCACTTGGATGTAGTGCTATATTCTTTGCTTGTTGATTGATATAAGGCTGGAGGGCTTTCGTATAAGATAGTTTAGCCTCTATAATACTGCCCTTATGACCTTTAATGACTGCAGGTGTAAAAATATTAAAAATATTAAGTTCACTACCAAAAGATCGACACATTTTTTGATATTCTTGTGCCAATTCTTCTTGTTTTGTTTCTTTAGCTATACAATATAGGTTGATTTTCATGATTACCAACTAACATTAAGATAATGTCGCTAAGTGTTTTTTTAATATCTTTACGAGAGACTACCATATCAATTAGCCCACGTTCAAGTAAAAACTCTGCTGTTTGAAATCCTTCTGGTAGGTCTGAACCGATGGTTTGTTTGATAACTCTTGCACCAGCAAAGCCAATCATAGCACCCGGTTCAGCAATAATGAGATCTCCTAAAAATGCAAAAGATGCACTTACCCCACCAAATGTAGGATCACACAATAGCGAGATAAAGGGTAAACGTGCTTCAGAGAGTTTATTAAGCGCAGCTGAAGTTTTTGCCATTTGCATTAGTGAGAATGTCGATTCTTGCATTCTAGCACCACCACTTGTAGAGATAATAATAAGGGCTTGTTTTTGTTGACATGCACGGTTAATAGCACGTACAATTTTTTCTCCTTCTACCGATCCTAAACTTCCACCCATAAAAGCAAAATCAAAAACTACAAGCTGGATAGGTACTTTATTGATTCTGGCTTGACCAGCAATTACGGAACTAGGGCGTCCAGTTTTTGCTTGATGTTTTTTTATTCTTTGTTTATAGCTTTCTTTATCAACAAAATTTAGCGGATCAATAGGAGATAGATCTTTATCAAATTCTATAAAACTACCCTCATCGCACAAAATTTCAATGCGCTGTGTGGCAGTGATCCTAAAATGATAGCCACATTTTGGACATATGTGAAGTTGCGAGATTACTTCCTTGTAGTACATAAGTGCTTGACATTTATCGCATTTAATCCAGTGGGATGATGTATCAATGTTAGCACGCGATTCATTCTTTTTGAGATTCTTTAAAAAATCTGTAAAACCCATTTTCTTCCTTGAATAATAATTGGAACATAATAATTACCTGAAATCATAGCAAATCTTTGTTTAGTTTATCTTTAAATGCTTGATATTGAATTAAGTAGAAATTTAGATAAATTGTTTTTGTTTATAATAACTTGTAATTTTAATATAGTTTATAGGATTTTAGTTAGATGCAAGGTTTTATCATTAGCATTACACCACAGAAAAATGAAAGCATAATTTTGCAGGTTCTAACCCCAAGAAAAATTAAGAAGTTATATCGTTTTTATGGAGCTAGACATAGTATTATTCAATTAGGAAAAAAAGTAGATTTCGAGATAGAGTATCAGGCTAGTTTTTTACCAAAAATGCGTAATATAACCCCTTTAAATTTTAGTTTTGAACGCGATTTGGAGAGGCTGTATATTTGGCAGCATTTTATTCAGCTTTTATATAAACATTGCATTGATGTAGAGGAAGTAGAAGAGTTTTATTATAAAATGCTTGAATTTGGCGCTTATAAGATGGAGCTTCAAAATCCTATTAGAGTGGTTTTGGAGATGTATATTTCTTTGTTAAATTTTGAGGGAAGGTTGCCTGATTTTAAAGAGTGTTTTTTGTGTTCAGGAGATTTGGGTGATGAAATTACTCTAGCAAGAGCATTTTTGCCTGCCCATTCTAGCTGTATAGATTCTGCTAATCCCTCTTTTTTACGCAGAGATATTGCAAAATTATTTACAACATTAAGTAGTGTACATTTAGATGATTGTGAGGTTGCTAAATTGTATAAAATTTTGGAGCTTGGGATCTAGTTTCTTTTCTGCTCGCTGAAAATAAAAAGAAATTGCTATTGACAAATAGTATAAAAGAACATATAATTACGCTTCCTAAAAAAGTTTGAAGATTCGCTTTTATAACTTAAAATAATATATTTTAATTAGACCCGTTAGCTCAGCCGGTAGAGCAATTCCCTTTTAAGGAATGGGCCGTTGGTTCGAATCCAACACGGGTCACCATTTGGTAAAAGTGGCCCCTTCATCTAGCGGTTAGGATACCACCCTTTCACGGTGGCTACAGGGGTTCGAGTCCCCTAGGGGTCACCACTTTTGCTAAACTTCTTTTTACTTACTATTTGGTCGCTTAGCTCAGTTGGTAGAGCGCTACCCTTACAAGGTAGATGTCACAAGTTCGAGTCTTGTAGCGACCACCACCCTATGGAGCGGTAGTTCAGCTGGTTAGAATACTTGCCTGTCACGCAAGGGGTCGCGGGTTCGAGCCCCGTCCGCTCCGCCACTTCCTAATTTAAATACTGACCCCTTCATCTAGTGGCCAAGGATACTACCCTTTCTAGGTAGTCACGGAAGTTCAAATCTTTCAGGGGTCGCCATCATTTTGTTTCAAAAAAATCTTGTTCTTGCATTATTTTAACTATTTCTTTGAAAATAGGAGCAGCAGTTTGTGATCCATAATAGTCTTCTTTCCCATGGCTTCCAAAGGTAACAACACCTATAGTATAAGTATGTTTTCCATCTTTTGCAAAACCGAAGAATGAACCATTATAAAGATTGTCATATCCACCACCTTTTTTCGCTATTCTGGCAGTACCTGTTTTTCCACCCACAATAAGTCCATCTACTTGAGCCCTTTTCCCGGTGCCTTCTTGTACCGTTTTGATAAGAATATCTTGAATTTTTCTAGCAGTGACAGCTGATATGGCACGTACACCAGAGATTTCTGGTAAATAAGATTCCCCATTATAGCCGGTGCTATGGTGTATTAAATGGGGATTAATTAAAATGCCATCATTGCAAAATACACCATAAGCACGCAAGAGTTGCATAAAGGTTGTACTAAGCCCATAGCCATAAGATGCACTAGCCTTGTAAATTTCTCGTGTTAGTCTTTGAGGGCTTGGAATAACACCAGTTTTTTCATAAGGTAATTCAATACCTGTAATTTCTGAAATACCAAATGATTTTAAGCCATCATAGAATTCTTGTCCACTTAGTTTTTTTGTAAGTTTAACCATACCTACATTGCTTGAACGTATAAGCACATCTTGTATAACAGAATTTTTACTAGGATAAGTATCATCTTTAATAGTGTATTTTCCTAATTGATAAAAACCTTTATTAAGATCAATTGGTTCTAAAGGATTGATAAGATTTTTTTCCAAAAGAATGGAAAATACAATGGGTTTAATTGTGCTGCCTGGCTCAAATGGATGTTCAGATACACTAGCATCAAGATTTTGTGTACTTTGGATATTTTTAGGATCAAAGCGATTGGTACTGGCTAGAGCTAGTATGCTGCCATCACGAGGATTCATAATACCAGCGACAATTTCTTGAGCTTGATATTGTTCATTAAAAGTATCTAATAATCGTTCAATTTTTTTTTGTAATCTTAAATTGATAGTTAATCGTATATCATCCCCATCTCGCCGATCTTGCTGTTTAGAATTTTTATCATAAATAACATTAAAACCAATATCACGTTTTCCTTGAATGAAACCATTTTGCTTGGGCTCTAGTGAGCTATTTTTATAACGTTCTATACCCTTAATTCCATTAGGAGTGGTTAGTGGACCTATTTCTTGTTTTTGTACATACCCTAATATAGGTTCTAAGGCATCATTATATGGATAGATTCTGCTAATCCCGCTTACTTCAACAGAAAGTCCCATTTTTTGATAAATTTTATCATTTTTATCACGGTATTCTTGAAAGACATTATAAGCTAAAAGTTTTGAGTTTAATTGTTTAAGACTTTTAGCCACATTGGGCGTGATAGAATAAGATAAGGTTATATAGCCATATCGTTTTAATTTTTGAGTAATCTCTTGTGTGCTAATCCCGCTGTATATACTAAAAAGTTTTATAAATAGTTCTTTTTTATCTGGATTGATAGAAGCAGTATTGACGCTAACTTTATAGAGTTTCTGACTGGAAGCAAGCGTGAAATTATCACTGCTATAGATATCCCCACGTATAGCAATATCAGTTTTTGTGGTTGTGAGAGTAAGGGATTGACGTGTAGTGGTTATTTTATAAATGATAATACCAAAGAATAAAAGTCCTAAAACAATTAGGATTAGAAAAGTAGCAAGGATTTTAAGAGATCTTGGATTCTTATCTTCCATGCTTAAATTACTTCCATAGACAGCTTATTAGTATTGTTAATTTTTATGTAAATCCTTAAATTTGAGTTCTTAGTATTTCTTTATAAGCACTAATAGCCTTATTGCGTACCTCTAGCATAAGTTTCATACTAGTTTCAGCCTTGCTAATAGTGATAGCAGCTTGATGTAAATCTTTTACTTGCCCAGTAGCCATATCAGCTAGAGCTTTATCAGAGTTCTCTTGAGCAATATTAAGATCATTGATGGATTTTTTCAGCAGTTTGGAAAACTCACTACTATTGCCATCAAGCTTTGTATTGGTACCCAGTTTACCTGTTGAAGTATTTTCTAAACCATTAATTTTTGAAAGTTTTAGATTGTCCATCTGGATTCTCGCTTTATATAATTTGAAACTATAATCGACATTTTTATTAACATATCAAGCACATATCGTACCAAAATTATGCCTGAAGCATCATAATAGCATTATTTGCCATATTTTTAGCACTTTGGAATGCTGCAACATTAGCTTGATAAGCACGTGTAGCCTCTACAAGATCTGCCATTTCTACCACAGGATTAACATTCGGGTAGGCAACATAACCCTCTGCATTAGCATCAGGATGACTAGGATCATATTTCATTAAGGGTTCTCTATCATCCCGTACGACCTTATCTACGTACACACTCATTATAGCAGGTTTTGGTAATTTCCCAAATTCGCCTTCATCAAGTGGATCCTCATATTTTAGCGAATCGGTATTTTTAGCAAGTTTCTCATTGAGAACTTTATTAAAATCAAAGGCACGAAATACAACTTCTTGGCGACGATATGGACCACCTTCTGCAGTGCGTGTAGTGTTGGCATTAGCAATATTGCTTGAAATGATATTGGTGCGGAAACGTTGAGCAGAAAGTCCATAACCGCTAATATCAAAACTAGATAAAAAAGCCATAGTTAATCTCCTTATAAGTTTTTACTAGAATCTAGTGCATAGGCAAAGATTCCGCGGTGTTTTTTAAGAGCACTAGTTAGAGCCTGATACATAACAGAGTTTTTTCCCATTTCACTTGTTTCTATATCTAGATCTACGCTATTTCCATCATTTCTTGCTAGATGACCATCTCGGAAAAACATAGTGGCTTTATTGGAATAAAAACTTTCTCCCTTAAGATGCTTACTAGAGGTATTAGCCATTTTTAACTCTAAATCAGATCGATTAAAAAATATTCTTTCTTTTTCTTGTGCAAGATAGTTTTCAAAATCAATATCTTTAGGACGATAAAAGGGGGTATCAATATTAGCAATATTGCTAGAAATAAGATCTTGACGCAAAGAACGATAATCTAGTGCTTGATAGACTAGATTATAAGCTTTAGAAGAATCAAAGCCTGTATATGTATTCATTATCGTGTCTCCCAATTTTTCTTACAATCAAGATAAAGCAAATATCATTCCAAAAATATCTAATATCAATGAAATTTGGATTTAGTGTTTAAAAGGTTATTATTGCTTTTGAGCTTGAAACTTTGTAATGCAAGCTGGTAAAATAATAGTCATAATTCCCTCGATTTATCAAAGGCTTTAACATATGGCAGATATTAAACTTTTTATTTATTCTGTGATTTTAATTACGATTGGGGTAGTGATGAGCTATTCACTTTCAACCTATCCTACAATTCTCTACCATTATGATTCGATGCATTTTTTTACGCGTGAATTTGGTACAGCCTTAGTTGGTATAACTTTGATGTGGGGGATTTCTTATTTAAATATGGATAAAGTTTTTATTAAATTTGGCTTTATGCTTTTTTTTGGTTCTTTAATATTAGTTTTTATTTTTTCGCTCCTACCAGAATCTATTGCTCCTACAATTAGTGGAGCTAAGCGTTGGTTAAAATTACCATTTATACCTATTTCTATTGCACCAGCCGAGTTTTTTAAGGTGGGTTTTGTCTTTTTTTTAGCTTGGAGTTTATCGCGTAAATTTAATGATAAAGAGAAATCACTTCTTGAAGAAATTATTTTACTTATCCCCTATGCATTATTTTTTATAGTTATATTATTTTTTATCGCATTTTTGCAAAATGATTTGGGTCAGACTGTATTACTTGGTTTAGTGATGCTTGGCTTAATATTGGTTTCTGGCGGAAGTATACGAGTAATTCTTTTTTGCTTTGTGATGGTCGGTATTGGGGCAGCCATGGCTATTTTACCAAGACCGCATCGTTTAGAGAGATTAAAGGCTTGGTGGGCTAGTGTGCAAGATCCTATTTTAGCCTTTTTGCCTAATAATGTGGCTAATTTGTTGCGTACAGAAAATTTGCCAGAGCCTTATCAGATTCATAATGCAACAAATGCAATTTTAAATGGTCATTTTATGGGGCAAGGCATTGGTGATGGAGTGGTAAAATTAGGATTTTTATCAGATGTGCATACAGATATGGTACTTGCAGGGATAACTGAGGAAACAGGGCTTTTTGGATTATTTTTATGCTTCTTCTTTTTCTTTATCGTTTTACTTAGAATCTTTAAGATTGCTAATCGTCTTGATCAGAAATCACATTGTCTTTTTTGTATCGGTACTGGGCTTTTGATTGGTATTTCGCTTTTAATCAATGCACTTGGGATTGCCTCTATCATACCGCTTAAAGGGATTGCAGTACCTTTTCTTAGCTATGGGGGTAGCTCACTTTTAGCAAATTGTATTTTATTGGGGATAGTCTTAGCTCTTTCTAAAAAAGCTAAGACTTTAACTTAAATTTATTTTATATCCTATCAATTTTATTGCTATTTTGAGAGAATTTGATATAGATAGACAAGCCTATTAAGAGTAGAGAAACCCCACTAATTAAATAGACTGCAAAGATAATTTTATCTGGTTCATTGATGGCAAATTTAAATACGAGCATTAAAGATTCTATAGCAAGGGCAATGATAATAGAGGCTAAGAATCTCACCATTGTTTGCTGAAATGGTTGAGAGTGGTTTTCTGCATTTTTACCTAAAACTTCCTCTTCAAATATTGCCTTTACAAGATCAAAGATAGCCAGAGCTAAGGTTAATTGAATGATTGCTTTAAAAATCTCATCAATATCAAAATGACTAAAATGTGTAAGCGCTGTGTAAAAACTTAGTATACCCTTACAGCACAAAAGAATACAAACTAGACTAAGAATAATAGATAATGCTCCATAAACTATAGTGCTTAATACTCCAGCAGAATCAGCAAATTTTGAAGGTGCACTAATAGATATAGCTGTCTTTAGATCTAGATCAATACAAACAATATAAATAAGTTCACGTTTATGATTGTAGACTGGATAGGAAGCAGTGACAACAAGTTTGTCATCCTCTGCTGTAGGATAGGGATTGGTAATGATGCATTTACCTTCTCTAACCGCCTCATAATAATAAGCCCTATCAGCAAAATTTTCTGTACAGGTAATGCCTTGTGAATTAATTTCATTACCTTTAGAGTCTAAAATGTAGATATTTGAGAATGCATCAATTTCATCTTTAATTTTTTCAATCCCCATCAAAACGCTTTTTAGGCTTGTAGATGGGATGTGGTTTTGGATATTTTGTGTAAAGAGATAATGCATATAAGCGCGTAGCTCATAGCGAACTTTACGATAAATAAGAATATCGCGCGAAAGCATAAAAACTCCTATATTTTAGAATTTTATAAGCTCTAATTATAATATTTTGAAGGTCTGTTAAAGGGATAAATTTATTTAATTACTTGATGTGAGACAATTAAATTAGTGATGAAGTTTTGCTTTCTGGCTTGTGGTAGAATCTAAATTCTAATTTTTAGTAAGGAAGTTGAATGCTGTATTATTTGTATTCAGAGTTTGGAATTAATGTTTTTAGATATATCACGGTTAGAGCAGGTATAAGTTTTTTTCTAGCATTTTTTTTATGCACCTTTTTGATGCCCTATTTTATTAATTGGGCTAAGAAAAAGAATGCCCAACAACCTATTTCAGAGTTTGTACCTTCTCATAAAAATAAAGCTAAAACTCCGACAATGGGGGGTATTGTTTTTGTATTTTCCAGTATTGTAGCTACACTTTTGTGTGCACAGGTTGTTAACCCTTTTGTGTGGCTTGGCTTTATCGTGCTTTTTGGCTTTGGTTTGATTGGTGCGCAGGATGACTATATTAAGATTTCAGCTAAAAGTAATGCAGGGATTTCAGCTAAAGGTAAAATGGCATTACTCTTTGTTTTGTCTTTAGGCGTAACACTTTATTTATATTATGGTATTGGAATGGATTCTAGTCTTTATCTCCCTTTTGCCAAAAAGCCATTTCTGCATTTAGGTAGTATTCCGTTATTGAGTTGTATTTTTTGGGTATTGGTATTTTTGGCTACAACAAATGCAGTTAATATTACAGATGGGCTAGATGGACTAGCCACGGTGCCTAGTATTTGTGCACTTTTTAGTCTTTCTGCCTTTGTGTATATTGCAGGAAATTATGAGCTTGCTCATTATCTCTTATGGCCACGTGTAGTAGATGCTGGAGAGCTTTTTATATTATCTGTTGCTCTCATTGGTGCACTCTTTGGATTCTTATGGTATAACGCTCATCCAGCCCAAATTTTTATGGGCGATTCTGGTAGTTTAGCTATAGGCGGATTTATTGCCTATATGGCTATTGTTTCAAATAATGAAATTTTACTTTTATTAATCGGATTTATTTTTGTTGTTGAAACATTATCAGTAATTTTACAAATTGGTAGTTATAAGACTAGAAATAAAAAAATATTTTTAATGGCACCTATTCATCATCATTTCGAGAAAAAAGGTTGGGCTGAAAATAAAATTATTGTTCGTTTTTGGATTATTGCGATTTTAAGCAATATTATTGCGCTTATGAGTGTGAAAATTAGGTGATTTATGATTTTAAAAAATGTAGGGATTATTGGATATGGCGTAACTACTAAGCCTCTTGTTCAATTTTTAAGAGATAGGGATATTTTTAGCTATATTTATGATGATAGAGTCCAAGAATCCTCAAATTCACATTCAACTTTTTTAGATTCTGCTAGCTTTATTGATAGGCTTAAACAATTTGATTGTGTAGTTACTTCTCCTGGTATCCCACCAAATCATCCCGTGATAATGGGTGTACAAGCTAGTCAAGTCCCCTTATTTTCGGAATATGATTTTTTTGAAAAGATATCTTGCGGAGTTTTTAATAATATTGAATGCTTTTCTAAACCTTTAGAAATTTGGATAAGTGGTACTAATGGGAAGACTACAACTACGCAGATGTTAGAGTTTTTGCTAGCTAAGTATGGTGGGGTTTGTGGTGGAAATATTGGTACGCCTTTAACCTTGCTTTATGATCAATTAGAAGCAACAACAAAGGAGAAAATATGGATCTTAGAAACAAGCTCTTTTATGTTGCATTATACTCATTTGGCTTTGCCAAATATTTATATTTTATTGCCGGTATTTGAAGATCATATTATTTGGCATGGTAGTTTTGATGCATATATTAATGATAAGTTAGGCATTTTATCTCGTTTAGATTCTACTCATACTGCTATTATTCCATCAGATCTTTCATCTCACCCCTTATGTCTAAAGACTAAGGCTAAGATTTTTTATTATGAGTATGCAGAGGATTTAAATCGGATTTTTGATTTAAAATTGGAAATGAGTGTTTTTAAAGAACCTTTTTTATTAGATGCAGCCCTCGCTTTAAGCGTGCAGAAATTACTATTTAAAGAAGATGGGGTAGAAGATTTGAATAGCTTTAAGATTGGATCTCATCGTCTAGAAGAATTTTTTGATCTTAAGGGTAGATTGTGGGTAGATGATTCAAAAGGGACAAATGTTGATGCTAGTATTGCTGCTGTTTTGCGCTACAAGGATAAATCAAAGATACATTTAATTCTTGGTGGGGATGATAAGGGGGCAAATTTATACCCGCTTTTTGAAAAAATTGCTACTTTGAAAAACAAAATAAAAATTTATGGTATTGGTTGTAATATTAAGCGTTTGGCAATATTAGCACAAGAGTTTAATTTACAATTTGATGAGTGCTTTGAGCTTGAAGTGGCAGTAAATAAGATTAAATATATTCTTCAAGATGATGAGGTGGCTTTATTAAGTCCAGCTGCTGCTAGTTTGGATCAATTTAGCTCTTATAAAGAACGTGGAGATAGATTCCGTGTTTTAGCATTGTTATAGGGTATTTATGGAATTAAAATCTGAGCTTTTGGAACTTTTTGGAAAAATTGGTACGCATAAAAGTTTTAAGAAGGATAGTATTCTATTTTTTGAAGGACAAAAGGCAGTAGAAATGATTTTGCTCTTAAAAGGTTGTGTGCGTTTATATAAAACTGATTGTTTAGGCAGAACAATTAATATTCATTTTTTAAGAGCTGTTAATTTTATCGCAGAAATGCCTGTTTTTGAAGGTTTAAACTATCCAGCTAGTGCAATTTGTGAAAATGATTGTGAGTTTATTTTTATTAGATTTGAGAATTTTAAAAAATATTGTTTTCAAGATGAAGAAGTAGGACTTCTTTTAATGCGTTCTTTAATGGCTAAGATTCGTTATTTAGAAAGAATGATTAACGAAAATTTTCAATATGATGTTCGTATGCGTTTCATAAGTTTTTTATTACAAAATAGATCTAATATTAATCAATTTTCCCAAAAAGATATTGCTAAAATGATTAATACAACACCTGAAACTCTTAATCGGATAATTAAAAAGTTAAAAAGTGAAGATTTAATCATAACTATTAAGGGCAGAATCCAAATTTTGGATATGATGGCATTGAAAAAAGAGCAAGAGGAAAAGTAGAGTGGAGAAAATATCAGCGTTATTGCTAGTGTTTTTTATAGCTATAAGTACTATGCAAGGAGCACATAAGTCAGATAAGGATGTGAAAATTAACTATGATAGTTTAGATTATAAATATTATCCTTATATTATGTTTTATGGCGATAGTAGTGATGAAGCAATTGCTGAGTTGATTAAAGATGTGGATAATGGCGAGAGTAAAAGCGGATTATTTTTAGGCGTAGCTTTAGGTGGTATGAGTGATGTGAGTGGAGAAAATCATGGTATGCGTCTATCTTATGGAGCTAAGCTTGGCTATCAAAGTTTTTTACCATCATTTTTTGAGCGTCTCTCTAAGCCCGGCATACTAGGTAATAGAATCTATATTGAGTATCATTCTGCCATGAATCAAAAAGGTTTATTTGGAATAGAAAAATTTTCTAATATTTCTTTAGCTTATGACTTGCTTTTAGATTTGCCTATTATGCGAAAGTGGGATGCAGGTATAATCTTAGGGATAGGAGTAGGTAGTTCTGTGTATGGTGATGAGGCAAATTCTCACCCAAGTTTATTGGCTAATATAGGATTTGGAACATCATTTTTAAAGCATAATCGTTTGGATTTTGAGCTTAAGCTTATCCCATCTTTGAGCTTTGATTGGTTTGGGGCAATTTTTACCTTTGGATACAACTATGTTTTTTAAGCGTATATTAGGCTTTTTATTTGTTTTAACATTTTTATATGCTCAAGAAGAAAGCAATGTTTTGAATATTGATAGTCAGAAACGTAAAGAACGCTATTTTTTAGCCGCACAGCTTGAAGAGATCAAGTCTCAACAAAAGAAAGAAAAAAAGATTCTTAGTAAAAATGGCTTTTTTATCGGTGGAGGTGTGGGAAGCGGAGAGTTTTCTCAAAGCATTGATACTCATTATCCTTTGATGTTTGCATTTAAAGGTGGCTATCAGAAAAGTTTTGCTAGCACGCCTATGGGTGTACGAGTGTATGGTGAGTTCGATTTGATTGGTATTCCAGTTAAACCCTTGAATTTTTATCATACTGCTAGTATAAATTTAGATGCAACTATAGATTTTTTATTGGATAAAAACTACTCTTATGGAGTTGGATTTTTTGCTGGTATTGGACTTGGCGGTGTATTTGGCTATATGGATAGAGAGAATCTGGGTCTTTGGAGTAGTTTTTTTAACTTTGGTATTAGTGCTATTATGAATATAAGACATCGTATTGAGTTTGGTATGCGGTTACCATCAGCATCTAGACTAAAGATGAAAAGTTTTGAAGATATTAATATCTCAAAAATGCTTTTTGTTAGCTATTTGTATAAGTTTTAGGGGCATTTAATGAAAAAGATTGTAGTCTCAATATTGTATCTTGGATTACTCATCGCACAAGATCTGGATGTAGAGATTAAAAATCTTAAACAACAGATTAGCTCTTATGGGGTAGAGCCAGTTAGTCCTCTTGAGCTTAATCAAAATAAAAGTCATAGCAAAAATGGACTTTTTATCGGTGTGATGGGTGCTATAGGATCTGTAAAAAATACATATGAAGATGGGAAATATAATGTTGTTAACGATGTGCAAGGAGCTCATAATACAGGAGTTTTACAAAATTTTTCTGATTCTTCACTGCTTTTTATGTTTGGGGGCAAGATTGGTTATCAAAACTTTTTTATTCCTTACTTTGGTGCCCGTGTTTATGGAGATTTATTGGTAGGATCGGGCAGGACTTATAAGGGTAGTGAAGTAATTGGTAATACACAATATGCTCTAGGTGGACTTAATCTTGATTTAATGGGTGAATATAAGATTAAGGAAGGATATGAGATTGGAGGTTTTGTGGGATTTGGGTTTGGCGTAATGCTCTTAAGCGATAAGCTTACTGCTCCACAAAGTGTACTTTTGCCAACAGCCACTACAGTTTTTAATGATGGTAGTGGAGCCACTCCTATAGGTGCTGCACAAAGCAGAGGAAATATTTTATGGCAAAATCTATTGCAAGTAGATTATACTTTTAATGTAGGCATAAGTTTTGTACTTTATAATCATCATCGTTTCGAGCTGGGGGTAAAGATACCCGTAACTTACCTTAAGTTAGGATTAGAAACACCTGCAAGTTATCAAGTAAAAACAAATCAAGGTGATATTAAAGAGGTAGGTTTAAATAGTGGAGATTTAAGTTTTAAGCGTACAAGTTATGTGACTCTTAGCTATATTTATTTATTTTGAAACTTAATGTAAAATCCATTAAAAGGATTGTAAATGAGATTGAAAGTATGGCTTAACTGTTTGTTTTTAGTGCTTATTGCATATTTTGGATATTGGGTTTATCATTCAAGATTTTTTGAAAAAAACCCTCCCAAAGTACGTTTAATGGTACAAATAGGAAGCGAAGAAAAAGAAGTGCAAGAAGGTGATAATTTTTGGAATCCTCATCGTGATATGGTTGTTTATATGAGCGATGAAAGCGGTATTAGAAGTTATAGCATTGTGGTTAAAGATGATCAAGGTAGAGTTTTAGCCCAGAAGCAAGAAGCTATTATTAAGCGTCCAGAGCATATTAAGGTTGCATTGCCAAAGCCTGATATTCAGCTTAAGGATGATGATAGAGTAATATATGAGATCAGTGTTAATGATTGGAGCAATTCTCATTTTTTTAGCGGGAATACAACACGACTTAATTTCAATTTTACAATTGATACCCAATCTCCAATAGTGAGGATGGTGGCCACATCTTATAAAATTTCTTATGGCGGTAGTGCACTTTTGATTTTTAAAATCAATGATAAATCTACTAAAGAGGTACGTGTTAGTAATGGTGAGGATCACTTTAAAGCTTATCCATTTTTAAAGGAAGGCTATTATGCTTTGATTATTGCTTGGCCTATAAAAAATAAGATTTTTGCTGGAAATATTACAGCTATTGACAAGGCTTGGAATGTTAAAAAAGTAGCTATTCCTATTATCAAAGATCCTAATGTGCGTTATAGGTATTCTGATATCAAGGTGACAGACCAGTTTTTAAATACTAAGCTTGATAATCTAGTCAATATTATAGGTGAGCGTAGCACAAATAGCTTTTCTAGCAGTCTTGAGAAGTTTAAATATATTAATGAATATATCCGTGCTAAAGATGAAAATGTAATTACAGGTGTAACGCAGTCTGTGGAATATCCAGGATACCTAAAGCCTATGAACTTTAATGTCTTTTTGCCACTTAAAAAGTTTCAGGTAGTGGGTAGTTTTGGGGATCATCGTACTTATCTTTATAGAGATAGAAAGTTTTCACAATCTATGCATCTTGGATTAGATATAGCTAATTTTAAAAATGCACCTATAATGACTAGCAATGCTGGTAGAGTACTTTTTACCGGTTTACTTGGAGTGTATGGAAATACAACAATCATTGATCATGGCTTTGGCTTAGCCTCGCTTTACTCTCACCAGTCTAGTTTTGAAGTCAAGCCTGGGGATTGGGTGAATGTGCATAGTGAGATAGGTCGCACAGGACAGACTGGATGGGCATTTGGTGATCATTTGCATTTAGGCATTTTAGTGCAAGGGCAGATGGCTCGTGTGGCTGAATGGATGGATGCTAAATGGATTAAAACAAATATTACTGATGTTTTTATGCGAGCACAAAATATTATTCAAAATAGCGAGGATTAAAAAGCTATGGTAAAGACTAAACAAAAAAATATTCGTATTTTTGAGATTGATAATAGTGATGATAGAGCATGTTCTGATTTTTTGATCAAGAATGCTCCTTTATTAAAAGATTATCTTATTTTTTTTACGATTGTGCCTAGTGAATTTTTAACTACTATATGTGCAGATTTAGGGTTAGATTATTTTATTTCTAATAATCGTTTTTTTACTCAAAAACCTCAAGCGTCTCTAGAACAAGATAAAGAGAGTAAAGCACCTTTGAGTATTGTTTCTCGTGCTATAAGGAGTGGAGAGGAGATACAGGGGAATGGAGATTTGATAATTTGCGGGAATGTGCATAATGGAGCCAGAATCTATGCAAGAGGAAATTTGATGATTTTTGGACGATGTGAGGGTAGAGTAGAGTGTGAGGGTGAATATTTAATTTTAAAGTCGATTACTTCTAACCAAGTGATTTTTTCTGGACAGATTTTTTCCTCTGCTATGCTTGAGAGGATAAATCAAAATCCTAATTCTTCAAAGCTTATTGTACGCAATGGAGAGTTTATCACGATTAAAGAAATTGAGTGAGGAATGCTATGAAGCAAACAACGATACAAAAAAGGGTAGAGTTAGTTGGTATTGGTTTACATAAGGGTGTGCCTGTGAAGATGGTGCTTGATCCATTGCCAAAAGATAGTGGAATTGTTTTTTATCGCAGTGATTTGGATATAGAAATACCTCTTAAACCTAGTAATGTAAGCAATACGATGATGGCCACTGTGCTTGCTAATGGAGAGGCAAGAATCTCTACTATTGAGCATTTAATGTCAGCAATTTGTGCCTATGGAATCGATAATCTTAAAATTTCTGTTGATAATGAAGAGATTCCCATTATGGATGGTAGTGCAATTGGGTATTGTATGCTTTTAGATGAGGCAGGTATTAGTGAACTTGATGCTAATAAAAAAATTATGGCTATCAAAAAAGTGATTGAGGTAAAAGATGGGGATAAATTTGTAAGAATTGAACCTAGCCAAAAAAGCGTATTTGATTTTAGTATAGATTTTGCTCATCCAGCTATTAGGAAACAGAGCTATAAATTTGTCTTTAGTAAACAGCGTTATAAGGAAGAAATAGCTAGAGCACGTACTTTTGGGTTTCTTCAAGATGTGAATTATTTACGCTCTCAAGGACTTGGATTAGGTGGAGACTTGAGCAACTGCATTGTGCTAGATGAAAATGGAATCTTAAATAAAGAGGGTTTGCGCTATAAAGAAGAGTTTGTGCGTCATAAGATTTTGGATGCAATCGGAGATATGGCAATTTTAGGGATGCCAATTCTTGGTAGTTATGTATCTTTTGCAGGTAGTCATAAATTAAATTCACTTCTAACAAAGAAAATCTTAGAAGAACAAGATGCTTATGAGCTTTTAGAGTTGTTAGAAGAAGAGAGGGAAGTAGAGCTTGTCAAAGAAATGCAAAAAGAGTTTGCATAATGTTTTATGATCTTTTATTAATACCACTGCGTAATGGCATAGGGTATGGAATCTATAAGGAATGTAATCTTTATAAGCAAGGATTAATAGAGGGAAAAAGTTTAGATACTCTTATAGGGCTTTGGATAAAGATTAAAGAAAAATATGCTATTAATAGGATTTTTTATGCAAGGGGTCCAGGTAGTCTTTCTGCCCTAAAGCTTTTGCATATTTTTGTGCATACCTTATCTATAACTAGTGGAATTAAGCTTTTTGCAACCGATAACTTTTATTTTAGTGAGCATCCTATATTAGCTTTTGGGAATCAGTATTTTATTAAGTATGATGGAGAAATTATTTTAAAGGCTTTTGATGTGAAAATAAAAGATAAGATTCCAAACTTTCCTCAAAAGCTCAATGATAAAGCTTTTGTTGATCCTTTGGAGCCTCTTTATGTTTTGCCAGCAGTTTGATGTGGATTTAGAAGAGTTGTTATCCTATGCATTAAAGGCGGCTAGTCAGGCAAACGAAGTGATTATGCACCATTATGGAGAAGTAGAATATGAGTTAAAACAAGATAAGTCTCCTCTTAGCAAGGCAGACTTAGCAGCTCATGAGGCTATTTGCAGAATTTTAAAAGAAACAAACTTGCCTATTTGCTCTGAAGAAAATATCCTGCCTTATGATAAGAGGCGTTTTATCGAGGCTTTTTGGCTTATTGATCCTTTGGATGGTACGAAGGATTTTTTAGCTAGAAATGGAAATTTTACTACCAATATCGCCCTTATTTGTCAAGATGAAATAGTTTTAGGCGTAATAGGCATACCTGTAAGCAAAGAGCTATATTATGCCATTAAGGGAAAGGGAGCCTATAGGAAATGCGGGGATAAAGTAACGTGCTTAAAAGGGGAGAATGAGCATAAAATCCCTATAGCCTGTGATTCTATCCATCATAGTACAGAAAAGATACAAGAGTTTATAAATACTCATCAGCTAGAGTTTAAAAAAATCGGTAGTGCACTGAAATTTTGCGCATTAGCCAGTGGGGAAGTAGATATTTATCCTCGCTTTAATGGAAGCAGTGAGTGGGACAGCGCAGCAGGCGATTTGATAGTAAGAGAGAGTGGAGGGGTAGTTTTATCAATTTCAGATAAAAAACCACTAAGATACAATAAAGCAAATTTAAGAAATCCACATTTTATCGCTTTTGGCAAGAAGCAGATAGGAGGTAAGATCTATCAAAAATTTTTACTAGATGAGCTTTAAATCGCTAAGGAATCTAATAAGCCACTTAAAATCCCTATCCCAAGTGTGATGAGTAAGATACCAGATGCAATTTCTATTTTTCTCATATGGACTTTAAAAAAAGCAATGGCTTTTAGAGCTTTTGAAAAGACAAGTGCGCAAAGTATAAAAGGAATAGCTAGACCAAGACAAAAGGTTAACATCAAGGATATTCCATAATTTTGATTGGAGCTAGCAAGTAAAATAATACTAGTAAAAATGGGACCAATACAAGGTGTCCAACCCAATGCAAAGCTTGTACCAAGTATAAAAGGTGTCAATAATTTATGAAAATTCATATTTTTACCAAATTCAAAGTGGAGATTTTTATAGAGCCATTTAAAACGCAATAATCCTAAAAAATGGATACCAAAAAATATAATAATAATTCCAGAAATTTGCTTAATCCATAATGGAGTTATGATATTAATCAGACTAGCCATCCCAGCCCCTAGAATCAAAAATACTAGCATAAAGCCTAAGACAAAACAAAGCGCATAAGGTAGGATAGATTTATGATGTTGTTTTAAATCTTGTAGGCTTTGGTTAGATATATAGGCCATATAAGCTGGTATAAGCGGTAATATGCATGGGCTTAGAAAACTAAAAATACCTGCAAGAAAAGCTGCTAGGAAAGGCATTTGAGAAAAAAGTGATAAGAGCGTATCATCCATATTTAAGCATCCTTGTTTAATGCTAGAATTAAAACATAAAAAAATAAAAATTGGCTATAATGTTTTGTTTTGGAAATATTCTAAAAGAATCAAAATAATTAAGTGAAATATTATGACAGAGACTTCAGCTATTCAAGATTTCCAGTCGCTAGGGCTAGGAGCTAGGGTCCTTAGAGGGGTGAGGGCTGCTGGCTTTAATACTCCAAGCCCCATTCAAGCTAAGGCTATCCCAGAAATTCTTAAACAAAATGATCTTATAGCGCAGGCACAAACAGGTACAGGGAAAACAGCTGCTTTTGCTTTGCCCATTTTAGAAATGATTGATCATAGAAATGGACTTGAGGCACTTGTTATTACTCCTACTCGTGAGCTAGCTATGCAAATTAGTGATGAGATTTTTAAACTTGGGAGATTCTTACGCACTCGTACAGTTTGTGTGTATGGTGGACAGAGCATAAAAAAACAATGTGATCTTATTGCCAAAAATCCTCAAGTTATGATCGCAACACCAGGGCGTCTTTTAGATCATTTGCAAAATGGTAGACTTGAAAACTTTACTCCAAAATTTGTTGTGCTAGATGAAAGCGATGAGATGCTAGATATGGGTTTTTTGGATGAGATAGAAGAAATTTTTAATTATTTACCAAATAATATCCAGATTCTATTATTTTCAGCGACTATGCCCCCGGCTATTAAAAAGCTTGCTGAAAAGATTCTGCATAATCCTGTCCATATTCGTATTGCCCCAGCTAATGTGATTAATACAGATATTATGCAACGTTATTATATCGTTGAAGATAATGCGAGGAAGGATGCCATTATAGCACTTTTGACTAAAGAGAATATAGAAAAAGGTATTATTTTTACTCGAACTAAAAAAGAAGCTGATAATCTTTTTGAATATCTTAAGGCTAGAGGACATAAAGCACAGTGTTTGCATGGAGATATGGACCAGAGATCTAGAAGAGCAGCTATGCTTGAGTTTAAAGAGAAAAAATGCGATATATTGGTAGCCACAGATGTGGCTGCAAGGGGACTTGATGTTTCTGATGTTAGTCATGTATTTAATTATCATATTCCTCTTAACCCAGAAATTTATGTGCATAGAATCGGTCGTACTGGACGTGCTGGTAAAAAGGGTAGTGCTATTACTTTAGTAACATCTTTGGAGTTTAAAGAATTAAGAAGCATTCAAAAAGAAGTAGGAGGCAAACTAGAGCCGTATGAAGGTGAGGGGATATCCCAAAAAAGAATGCTTGCCCATCATATTAGACAGGAAATTTTAAAGTTTAAGGTTAGTGATGAAGCTTTTGAACTTTATGAGGAGCTTGAAAGGGATAGTGATTTACCTCAAATTACATTGAGATTATTATCCTTACATTTGCAGACATTAGAGAATAATTCTAAAAAGCGTTTGCAAAATAAGGCAAAAAACTCATACAAAAGAGGCAAAAGAGCGCGTTAATTTTAAGGAATACAAATGAAAGAAGCAAAATATATTTGGAAAGATGGACAATTAGTCGAGTGGAAGAATGCTACAGTGCATATTCTTACGCATACTTTGCATTATGGTAATGGTGTATTTGAAGGTACAAGAGCTTATAAGGGTAAAAATAGTAAATTTGCTATTTTTCGTCTCCAAGATCATACTAAGCGCTTAATTGATTCTTGCAAAATTACAGCATTAAAGTGCCCTTATACACAAGAGCAATTAGAGCAAGCACAAATTGAACTACTTAGAGCTAATTTAGATAGTTTTGATGGAAATGTGTATATTCGCCCTTTGGTCTACCTGGGCTATGGAGCTATGGGTATGGATTTGCGCAAACCACCTGTAAATGTGGCAATTGCTGCATGGGAGTGGGGTGCATATTTAGGAGAGGATGCGATTAATAATGGGAT
Source organism: Helicobacter anseris (assembly GCA_004368235.1). GTDB lineage: Bacteria > Campylobacterota > Campylobacteria > Campylobacterales > Helicobacteraceae > Helicobacter_H > Helicobacter_H anseris_A. The sequence continues at coordinate 51,311 of JXTW01000007.1, forward strand.
TAAAGTAAAAACTAGCTCTTTTGCTAGAAATAGTGTGAAATCTACTCTTAATAAGGCTAAAGCAGTATCTAATTATCTTAATTCTCAGATGGCAAAATATGAAGCTTTAGAATGTGGTTTTGAAGAAGCTTTAATGCTTGATGAGAACGGCTTTGTAGCAGAAGGAAGTGCTGAATGTGTATTTATTGTTAGAAATGGAGTATTAATAACTCCACCTCATGATTATGCTTTAGAATCAATTACACAAGATACTGTTGTGCAGATCGCTAAAGATATGGGCATTAGTGTAGTAGAAAGAAGAATTACTAGAGATGAGTTTTATATAGCAGATGAAGCATTTTTTACAGGTACAGCCGCAGAGATTACACCTATTGCGTCTCTTGATTTTAGAAATATTGGCAATGGTCAAGTTGGCGAAATGACTAAAGCTTTGCAAAAACGATTTTTTGATATTGTTCAAGGACGAGATGAAAAATTTGACCATTTCTTGACCTATATTGATTAAGATATTTGAAATCTATTTTTAAGGAGCATTGATGCCCATTGATTTAAATGAACACCTAAAAAATAAGAGTAAAAATAGCAATGAGAAAAGAGAGGAAAGAGGGGGCAATGATATGAGAGATGAATTGCCACCTCGTCGATTTAATCCGAAAAATTCGGGTGGATATTTTTCTTCAAATCCAATAAATAATAAAAATTTATTTTTAATTATTGGAGCTATTATTATTGTGGTTTTATTGGTGGTTTTACGACCTTTTGTTGTAATTAGCTCTGGTCAAGTTGGAATCAAAGTTACTGCTGGTGAATATGATACTACACCACTTCAACCGGGTATTAGATTTTTTATCCCATTGATACAAAATATTATTATTATGGATACTAAAGTTAGAGTATTAAATTTTTCAAGTACAGAGGATATGGGAGATTTTGGTCGTCGTAATGAAGGGGTAATGAGAAATGAAGCAATTAGTGTAATGGATTCTAGAGGTTTGACAGTATCTATTGAATTAACAGTTCAATATCAGCTTAATTCTCAAAATGCACCTATTACTTTGGCAACTTATGGACCTAATTGGGAGTTAAGTATTATTAACTCTACAGTAAGAGATGTGGTAAGAAATGTTATTGGTCGCTATCCAGCAGAAGAGCTGCCTACTAAACGTAACGAAATTGCTAAGCTTATAGATGATGGGATTAGAAATGAGATTGCTAAAAGAGATAATAGTCCTGTGGAGTTGAAATCTGTACAGCTAAGAGAGATTGTTTTGCCTTCAAAAATTAAAGAGCAAATTGAAAAAGTACAGATTGCCCGTCAAGAGGCAGAGCGTGTGCGCTATGAGGTAGATAGATCTAAGCAAGAAGCAGAAAAAGTAGCGGCTTTAGCTAAGGGTGAGGCTGAAGCAAATAGAATTAAAGCTCAAGGAAGTGCTGATGCTATTATTATTGAAGCTAAAGCCAAGGCAAGCGCAAATAAGGCTATTGCTGAAAGTCTTAATGAAAGGCTTTTAAAGCTAAGAGAGATAGAGGTGCAGGGCAAATTTAATGAAGCACTTAAAGAAAATAAGGATGCACAGATTTTCCTTATGCCTGGTGGAGCTGTACCAAATTTATGGGTAGATTCTAAGAAAAAGGCAGCCGCTAGCAATTAAGTTTTCGGTATTTTGCAGGAGTGGTTTATGCAGGAGATGATAATAGCAACTTTGCACAGAATGCTGCAGGGTATAGATCTGCCAGGCATTCTAGTGGGAGTTTTTTTATTTCTCCTTTTTATATTATTTTTTACTCTAGCTTTGCGTATAAGAAGGCGTTTTTTCAGATTTCTATTTTTCTTATTGTCATTTATTTTTTTATTTGGTATTCCACCAGCTATTGTTTTTAGTTCAAAATACTATTTTCATAAGATTGAGATTGTCTATAATCATTCTAGACCATTAATGTTTAGTAATTCATTTTTAATAGATATCGCATTTAGAAATAATGGGGTCTTGCCTTTGAGTAAATGCTTAATTAGTATTATCCCTAAACGCAATAACCCAAGCTTATTAAATAAAGTTCGTGATCTTGTCGATCCTATAGCCTATATCAGTTATTCATTTAACCAGAAAATATCAATCGGTCAATCTTATGAAATATCAAAGATCTTACCCTACCGGTATAAAAAATTTAACTTTGATTTTGAGATTGATTGTAGATAATTAAATGATTGACCCTAAAGTAGCGATTGCTATGGCAGCACATTCACTTTTTAGTGTTATATCACCAAGAGAAAGTTTTTTAATACAGATATTTTGTTTTTCTTGATTGCTAAATCCTCCTTCAGGACCAATGATGATTCCGTTTTTAAAATCTTGATATTGCCCTATTGCTTGCCCTTCAAAGTCTAGCATATATGCGTTGGGATAATGAGTTATAACTTGATGGAAATCCTTGAGTATTTCTATTAACATTAGCGTATTTCTGCCACATTGTTCGCATGATTGTATAAGGATTTTTTCTAGTTTTTCAAGATTAATTTTTTCATTTCTTTGGGATCTATGAGCATAAAATAGGGTTAGCTTTGCAATATTTAGCTGATTTAAAAAAGGTAAAGTATTATAAATAGTTTTTGCTTCGGTAATAGCCCAAATCAAGTGGGTATTTGTTTTTTTGGTTATATAGTTTTGTATGCCTATAAGTTTTAATTTAGCAGATTTTTTGTTAATTTCTAGATGGGTATAGGTATATATTTTATTTTCCATAAGGTTGCAGAAATTAAGATTTTCATTTTTATGAGTTCTGCGAGCAAGATAGAGATGCCTAAATTGCTCTTCTTTGATCTCTAAGAATTCTAAACCTGCATTTTTATGATAACAGAATCTCAAACTTTAACTCCAAATATGCTTATAGCAAGGATAAGCATAATCAGTTGTATGCTATAAAGAAGTTTGCAAAATTTTACATAAGATTTCATACCAGATTCTGAAATGCGCGATATTTTTAGTAGATTCTTACGCTTGATTTCATAGATTGAAATAATAAGTAAAATAGCTAACATAGCTATAATTCGCCAAGAAAACTTAAATCCTAGCATCGCCCAAATGGATATACCTGTCAAAAAAATAATGCTTAAAAGCAGGAAGATAAGTGGCATACAAAACCAGATTTTTTTATTTAACTTAGCATAGTTTTTTTCAAAGTATGTATTAAAAAGATTAAAAGCAAAAATGGGTAATAATAAAGATACAAAAATATGATGATAAAAAATAAGCGAAGAGATGGCTAAGCTTACACCATTAGATTCCATTTAAACTCCTTGTTGTTGGGGTTTTGATTATAGCGTATTAACTTTATTTTAATACTATTTTTAATTTTATCAAAACATAAGGGGTGTGCTATAAAAGAAGGAGTATTGCTTTTAAATATGGGGGGTCCCAATCACCTTAGTGAAGTAGAAATTTTTTTAAAAAATATGTTTGCTGATCCTTATATCCTTACATTAAAATCTGCTCTTATGAGAAAGCTTTTAGGCGGGATAATTGTAAAAAAGCGTCTAGAAGCCGCTAAAAATAACTATCGTGCTATTGGTGGAAAATCTCCAATTACCCCTTTAACTTTTTCTCTTACAAAAAAGCTTCAAGAGCTTGATTTAGATCGGTTTTATTCTTATGCAATGCGTTATACCCCTCCTTATGCTACTTTAGCATTAGAAGAGATGCGTCAGAAGGGTATAGAAAAAATTCATCTTTTTAGTATGTATCCTCAATATTCTAGCGCGACTACATTATCTTCTTTTGTTGATGTAAAAAATGCTTTAAAGAAGTTGGATTATTCGCCTAAAATACGTGTGATTGAGCGATATCACAATCATTTAAGTTATATTAAAATGTGTGCGGATATTGTCCTCCAGAGGCTTGAAGATAGAAATGCAAATGATTTTGTTTTAGTATTTTCAGCTCATTCCTTGCCAGAGAGTTTTATTAAAAATAATGATCCTTATCAAAGGGAATGTGAAGAAAGTTTAGAGCTTTTGAAATTAGAATTTAAAAATAGAGATATAAGATTTAAGAATATTTTTTTATCATATCAGAGTAAAATTGGACCAGTAAAATGGATAGGACCGAGTACAAAAGAGATATTATCATCATTAAAAGGAGAGAATGTCGTGATTTCTCCGCTTGGTTTTAGTATTGATAATTCAGAGACAATTTATGAAATTGATATAGAATACAGAGAGTTGGCTAAGAAAGTTGGTATAGGCGAATTTTTGCTTTGCCCTTGTCCCAATGATTCATTAGAGTTTGCCAGATTGATTTTAGAATTACTTAAGGAGTGATCATGGGCTTTAAATATTATATTTTTTTAATGCTGGCTGGAATATTTTTTTTAGGCTGCAAGGATAATAAAAAATTAGATTCAAGCGATTTTTCATCTGGTAGTGAGGTTAGTCAGACCATAATGGCTAAACATGACAGCTTGGATAAGAATAGCTATAAAGGGCTAGAGCATATTTTTCAAGATACAGGTACAATTCAAAGCAATGATAAATTTTTAATGTTGGTATTTGGTAAGAATAATTGCAGCTATTGTGAGAAGCTAAAAGAGGATATTAAAAAGGATTCTGATTTGCAAAGATATGTTAGTGCAAATTTTAGCCCTTATTATATTAACATTGATTATGAAAAAGTGCATCATTTTAACTTTGGTGAGGGGAAAGAAAAAGGGGAGGCAAATGTCCCTACTTCACAATTGGCTGCGCTTTATAGGATACATGCCACACCAACGACTGTTTTTGGTGATAAGGATGGTAGGACAATCTTGGTGATTCCAGGTTATTTACCTAATTATAAAAAGGTTTTAGAATTTATTGTTTCAAATACTTGGAAGAAGGCTAAAGATTTGCAAGAGAGAAATAAGCTTTTTGCAGATTATTTAGGGGCTTCAAAATGAGATTTGTGCGGACTTTTTTTTGCAATTTTTGGATTATTATACCTATAGGATTTGTTTATGCACTATCTTGTGGAGTCGCCACATTTATAGAAAATGATTATGGCACAATGATGGCAAATGCTATTGTTTATCGTTCTTTTTGGTTTAATCTTTTGCATCTTTATTTAGCCTTAGCTCTTTTTTTTAGTTTTATTTTTTCTTCAGCTTGGCGAGAGAAAAAATATGCTGTTGTTATACTCCATTTTGCATTTATCGTTATTATTATTGGCGCAGCAGTTACGCGTTTTTTTGCATTTGAAGGGAGAATGCATATTAGGGAGAATAGTGAAAGTTTTAGCATTACTGCGAGTGAACCTAGTATTAATATTATGGCTATGAAAGAAAATGGAGATAAAGAATTTTATTTTCTAGAAAAGACACTTTTAAGCGTGCTTGGCAGAAAGGATGAAACTATTCATTTTTTTGGTAAGCCACTTAAATTAAGCGAGTTTAAGGTAAAAAAGCTAAGTAATCATAAGAATGATGATACATTAGAAGTAGCTTTTAGTGCTTGCTATGATTCCATATGTAAGGATTATAAACTTTTAGGCAGCTCTGGTGATAATCTACAATTTGAGCGACAAGATTTTAATGGTATTAGAATTTTTATGAGTTATGGTTCTAGAGATATTCCACTTCCTTTTGGTTTAAGGCTTAAAAAATTTAACATTGAGCGCTATCCTGGATCCATGAGTCCTTCATCATATGCATCTGAAGTGGAGATTTTAAATGCCAATGGTCAGATTATTAAGCCTTACCGCATTTTTATGAATAATGTTTTAGACTTTGAAGGGTATAGATTTTATCAATCCTCTTATGATCAGGATGAGAGGGGTACAATTTTATCAGTTAACAGGGATCCTGGGAAAAATATAACTTATCTTGGTTATGGGTTATTGATTTTAGGAGCTATACTTATTCTTTTTGCTAAAAATGGTCGTTTTCAAATTCTTGCTAAATTTTTACAGAATCAAAAAATGATTTGTGTTGCACTTATGTTTTTATTAGGGTTTTCATCGCAGAATTTGCGAGCAGAAAATATAACTCAAGATACAGAGCTAAGCAGTGAACAAAAGGCTGATTTTTTACAAACTTTTGCTAAAAACTCTAAACATCATACAAAGGAATTTTCTAAATTACAACTTCAAAATTTCTCTGGCAGGATAGAACCAATTGATACTATTGCCAATCAAGTAATTCATAAAATTACGCATAAAACTACATTATTTGGTATGGATGAAAATCAACTTTTTTTGGGAATGATGCTATATCCTCAAATCTTTAAAGACTTAAAGATGATTTTTGTTGGTAGGAATGAGGGCATTAAGGAAATAATAGGTCTGAAAAAAAATGATAACTTCGCATCTTTTTCAGATTTTTATAGCCAAAATATTGGTTATAAACTTAATAATTATGTCCAAGAAGCTAATAGAAAAGATCCTGCTAAGAGGGATAGCTTTGATAAAGATATTTTAAAGATTGATGAGCGAGTAAATTTGGCTTATAGTATTTTTAGCGGGGTATTTTTAAGAATATTCCCAATGCAAGATGGTGATGCTTGGCTAGATCCCTTAGGAGTAGCAAAAATGGGTGATGCGACAATAGCTCATGAGGTTTCTAAGCTACTTGGTGATGTATTTAAAGCATTTGATGCAGGTATTTTTAGAAATAATTGGAGTGAAGTCTCTTCTTCTTTGGAAGCTATAGCGGAATATCAAAAAGAGCATAGCCCAATGCTTTATTTGAGCGCAACAAAAGTAAGGGCAGAAATGTTTTTGAATTCAAGTAATATTTTTAGTAAGCTAATTGCCCCTTATTTGATTATAGGTCTTTTATTTTTAATAAGCGTGATCATAGGGATGTTTAAAAATAAAACTCCAAATAGGGGAATAAAAATTTTTCTATATAGCCTGGCTATTGGATGTGTACTAGTTCATACAATAGCACTGATTTTACGATGGTATGTGAGTGATCATTCTCCTTGGAGTAATGCTTATGAATCAATGCTTTATATTGCTTGGGCTGCGAGTATAGCTGGTGTGGTATTTTTTAGGCATTATTTTTTGGCAATTTCTGCAGCACTTTTCTTAGCAGGAATCTCGCTATTTGTTGCAGATTTAGGCTTTATGGATCCACAGATAACCCCTTTAGTACCAGTGCTTAAGTCTTATTGGTTAAATATTCATGTATCTATCATTACAGCAAGCTATGGTTTTTTAGGTTTATGTTTCATTTTAGGTGTAATGAGCCTATTTTTATTTATTTTTCGTGCACCTTCTCGTCCAAACATAGATAATTCGATTCAATCTCTTTATGCACTTAATGAAATGGCAATGATTTTAGGCTTAATGTTTTTGAGTGTTGGAAACTTTTTGGGAGGAGTTTGGGCTAATGAATCTTGGGGGAGATATTGGAGTTGGGATGCTAAAGAGACTTGGGCACTTATTTCAATTGTGATTTATAGCATTGTCTTACATTTGCGTTTTATGGGCTTTAAGAATATGCCTTATGCCTTTTCTGTGGCAAGTGTATTAGCTTTTTATGTAATTTTAATGACTTATTTTGGGGTAAATTATTATTTATCTGGTATGCATAGCTATGCTGCTGGAGATCCTGTGCCTGTGCCTATTTTTGTGTATTATTTTGTGGGGTTAAATATACTTTTGATTATCTTTTCTGCTCGTAAATATAGCTTAAAGGCATCCTGTGCCTAGAAAAAAGCAAGAGATGGCTAAACAAGAGGTTAGTCAAAATTTAAAACGCACAAAAACCTTAAAGAGTGGAGTAAAATCAGAAGCAAGGACTAAAAATACTAAAAATAAGCAGGGTGAGTGCCAAAGCGTTAATGATATTTTTAGTCAAGAACATAAGTATAACCAGTCTTCATGTTTCTTTAAAAAGATATTTAAGAGAGTATTATTTATTTTTGGAGCTATAGTCTTGTTAGGGTTTATAGCGGGATATTTTTTATTTTATACTTCAGGAGGAAATCACTTATTAAAGTCTTATGCCCAGACAAAACTTAACCAAACAAATTTGAATTTAGAATTAAAAAAATTAGCATTGAATGTGAATTTTATTGATGCTAGTTTGATTTATGATAATAAGCTTGAGATAAGATTATTTGGCGATTTTAATATTTTTACCCAGAAAATGGAGTTAAAAATTGATGGTAAAAGTAGATCCTGGCAGTACCCTTTTAGTATTGAAGGTAATATAAATGGAAATTTGAAGAATCTAGTTTTTAATCTAACAAGTAATATTGCCAAATCAAAAACTCATATTATTGCTGAGATGCAGCGTTATAGCCTACAACGGCTATTTATAGATGCTAAAAGTGTGGCTCTAGAAGAATTTTTACCCTTATTTGTTGAAAATAATGTTATGGGAGGATTAGTTAATTTCACTTTTTATGGGAATGTGCAAACTAATGGCAGTTTTGAGTTAGATGTCAAAAATTTACGTGCGTTACGTAACCTTTCACATTTTTCTTTTCTTAATCAGGTATTAAAAAATAGTGCTTCTGGTAGCATTAAGGGTAAACTTGAAGGACGCAATATTACCCATGGTAGTGGGAGGATTATCTCCAGTGCTTATCAAATTGATTTTGCCAATATTATAGGGGATTTCAATAAGATTAAGTGGGATTATTTGGTAAAGATTCCTAGTTTAAAAATACTTAATCCATCTGTAAGAGATGATTTTCCAGTAGAGATTGAAGGGGTAGGAAGCTATGATAAAAAATGGCAGCTTACTCTAGCATCACAGAGTTTTGATGGTAAGATTGATGGAGAGATTGTTAATCATAAGTTATACCTTAATTTTAATGATAATAATATTGCTAGATTGCTTGGATTTTTGCGGTTTCCTCAAGAGATTCAGGCTATTGTTAGTGGTAGGCTAGATTATGATTTAAGAGATTATATAGGCTTTTTAAGAATGCAAGTTGACTCGCTAAAAATTCGTCATAATAAATTTTTTAATCTTATTAGACGATATAGTGGTTTTGATATTCAGAAAGAACAATTTATGCCATTTGTGTTCATTTTAGATATTATGGGTCATGATGGTGTAGCTAGTTTTAATATTGAGGGAAATAATTTTGGACTTGAGAGTGAGAACTTCAAGATTAATTTTTATGAGTTGGGTATAGAAGCACCTTTGAGTGTAAGTGTAAGGTTGAATGAAAATAAAAAGGCTAAATTAAACTTGTATTTGGAAGGTAATATTCATTCACCTAAAACTATTTTCGATTTAAGAGAGATTTTGCGTTTAGACAAAAATATTTTGAAAAATCTTAAAGTTTTTTAATAAGAGATATTATGGATAAAAGGATTATGCGTTTCATTGCAAGAGAGCATATTATGCATATTGCTATTAGAGATAATGATGGGGTTTATAATGCTAGTTGTTTTTACGCTTTTGATAGTAAGAACTTAGCTTTGATTTTTAAATCTAATCCTACTAGTCATCATATTATATTAGCGCAGCATTCTCCTTATGTTGGAATTAGTATTGCTAGAAATGTTCGTATTGTGAGAAAAATACAAGGATTGCAGGCAAAAGGATTTTTTAGCCAAGCTAAAGATGAGCAGAAACAATGGTATTATAAGACTTATCCTTTTGGGCGTGCCATAGATGGTCAAATTTATGCGTTAGAGATTTTATGGTGTAAATATACAGATAATAGTCTTTTAATCTCAAAAAAACTAGAATATCAAAAATAAGGAGCAAAAATGTTTAAAGATGCTAATGGAGCAGAACTGGTAAATGGAGATAATGTACAAATCATTAAAGATTTAAAGGCTAAGGGAGCTGGAACCCTAAAGAGAGGAATGGTAATAAAAAATATACGTTTAGGTAAGTCAGAGGGCGAAGTAGAAGCAAGGGTAGATAAAATAGGCACACTAGTGCTTAAGACTTGTTTTGTTAAGAAAGTATAAGAGATAAAATATAAAATGTTTTCTAACATCATTATTAGCAAGTATTGATGGCTGCCTTTAAAATGACAGCCTAAGATTTAAGATAAGTTTTGCAATTTCAACCACTCTAGCATATCTTGCAAATATTGCTGTTTTTTTGGTTCGTTAAAAACTTCATGGCGACAAGCAGGGTATAACTTAAGTGTTACATTCTCATATCCTTGTGCTTTGATGTGATTAACAGCTTTTTGTACCCCCTTGCCAAACTCTCCACATGCATCGTCTTTTCCACTTAAAAAAAGAATAGGTAAATTTTTATAGATGGTTTTTTTGGGATAAGGAGAGAAAACCTGATTTAATCCTTTGAATAAATTACCAAAACTATCCAAAGAAAATATAAAATGACATTTGCTGTCTAAATCATATTCTTTTACAACCTCATCATCGCTACATATCCAGTAAGATTGGCTTTTGCCTTTATGAGAGAATTTTTTATTAAATTTACCAAGAGATAAGGAAAAAATAATTTTTTGGAAAAGTTTATATAAACTTTCTGTAAAACCTATTTTTTCAAATAAAAAACTAAGCTTTGAACCAATGATGGAAAGTAAACTTGGTGATGGTGTACCAGATAATATTAGTCCATCAATTTTGTTTTCATAAAGTTGTAGAAATCTTCTTGATAGTAGTGATCCCATACTATGACCCAATAAGATAATCTTGCAATTAGGATTCTCTTTTTTGATAATTTCATTAAGCTTGAGCATATCTTTTGTGGCCATTTCAAAACCATCTTTTCCCATATTACCAAGAGTGATAGGACCACCAATGCTATCACCATGTCCGCGATGATCATTGATATAAACTTTATAACCAGCTTTTGCTAGTGAGTTGGCTAGCCATATATAACGACCTTTGTGTTCTACCATTCCATGAGCGATTTGAATAATTTTATGATTAAAATTTTTTGGTTGGTAATAATCATAAACAATATTTCCAAAATCACTTTTAAAAGAATATTGTTGCATAAGCTATCCTTAGATTTTTTTAAAGCGTATAGATAGGGAGTTGACACAATGGCGAGTATTTTTTTCTGTATAACCCTCATTTCTAAAAACATGCCCTAGATGACCTCCACATTTAGCACAGGTAATCTCTATGCGCCTACCATCACTATCTAGACTTTCTTTTACCCCATCTTCAAAGCAATCATCAAAGCTTGGCCATCCACAACCACTTCTAAATTTTGCCTTTGAACTAAAAAGAGGATTATCACAAGCCCTGCAGATGTAAATCCCTTCTTCAAAATGATTATCATATTCACCACTAAATGGCGCTTCTGTACCCTTGTGGATTATAATTTGTTCTTCTTGTGGTGTGAGTTTATTCATACTTTAATTCCCCTATAAGCTAAAGATACTAGCATTTTTTTAAATCTGCTAAGATATTAGCCTATTTTCTTATAAGAATCTAAATAAAGGTAGGATATTTATGAAAAGATTTGCTTCATTTTTATTGGCTCCATTTATTTTTATTACAAAATATTTTAAAGCCTGTGTATTTTTATTGATTGTAATCATATTGCTTGTTACTTTTGTTTCGCCAGAGCCAAAAAGTCAAGCTAATTTAGCCAAGCTTTATCTTACAGGTCCCATTATTGATTCTCAAGGTTTTTATGAGCAGATTAAAAAGATAAAAAAGAATCCCCAAATTAAAGGTGTCTTGTTGATTATCAACTCTCCTGGCGGAGCCATGGGAGCTAGTATAGAGATTAGTGATATGATTAAGAGTTTGAGGGAAAGTATGCCTGTGGTGGCTTATGTGCAGAGTTTGATGGCTAGTGGAGGGTATTATGGAGGGATGTATGCTAACTCTATTATTGCTTCTCGTGGTGCTCTTATTGGAAGTATTGGTGTGATTTTTAATGGAATGAATGTGGAAAATTTAATGCAAAAATTAGGCTTGCAAAATCAAGGTATCCATGCAGGTGAATATAAGGAAATAGGCACAATGATGCGTGCTTGGAATGAAAATGAACGTGAGTTTCTATCCTCTCTTATACAAGAGGAATATCAAATGTTTATTGAGGATGTAGCAGAGGCTAGAGGACTTCATGCAGGGAATTACAAAAGTTTTGCAGAAGGAAAGATTTTTAGTGCAAAAAATGCCTTAAAACTTAAGTTAATTGATGAGATTGGTACACAAGATAGAGCTATTGAACTATTGCGTGAAATGACACAGGTAGATAAACCTATTTGGATGGAAAAGGGGAGATTAGAAGGATTTTTAGATTCTCTAGTTGAACAAAGTAGCAAAATAGCCTTTAGTGCATTTGGCGCTATGTTAAGATAGAGGAAGTGGATTGATGGCAAAAAAATATGTTATTTTAATTCAAACTAAAGATGAGAGAGGGCTAGTCTTTAGAGTATCACAGATTTTATATGAAGCGGGATTAAATATTGAAAAAAATGATGAGTATGTAGCACATGAGGATGGAATCTTTTTTATGCGCACAGAGGTAAGTGGGGATTTAGCAGATTCTGGTAGGGAAATTTTAGAGAATATTAAGAGTAGTTTAGATTCTAAAGCAAGTGTTAGAATCATTCCACAGACTAAAAAATCAGCATTAATTTTTTGCACAAAAGAGAATCATTGTTTAGGAGATTTGCTTTTAAGAATAGATAGCAAAGAACTTTTGGTTGATATTAAGGCGGTCATTAGCAATCACCCTGATTTAGGTGATTTGGTGAGAAAATTTGGTATTGAGTTTGTTTGTATAAGTGCGGAGGGAATTTCTAAAGATGAATATGAAAATCGCTTGATTGAGGCTTGTGATAAATATGAATTTGATTATATTTTCTTGGCTAAATATATGAGAATTCTATCCCCTAATTTTGTAGCTAAATATGAACAGAGAATTATTAATATTCATCATTCCTTTTTGCCTGCATTTATTGGTGCTAACCCATATAAACAAGCTTTTATGCGTGGTGTAAAGCTTATCGGGGCTACAGCACATTTTGTTAATAATGAATTGGATGAAGGACCTATCATTACACAGGATGTTATAAGTATTAATCATGCTTATACATGGCAGGATATGCAAAAAGCTGGTCGTAATATTGAAAAAAATGTTTTTGCCCGTGCAATTGAGCTTGTCTTAAATGATCGAATTTTTGTTTATGAGAATAAAACAATTGTTTTTTAGATTTTTTATTATTTTTTTATTGAGTGATTTGTTATTTGGTGAGGCAAGATTATCTTTTGAGCAGATAATGATCAAATATGCCCATGTAAAGCCTACTTTATGGGGAGATGATATCACAGGAGTAGTGAGGCGCATCCATATACAAGAGCCTTATATTTTTTTGACACTTGATGCATGTAGTGGAGGATTAGATTCTAGAATCATTGATTTTTTAAATAAAAATAGGATCCCTGCTGTTATTTTTGTTAATGCGCGTTGGATTGATAAGCATAAAGATGAGTTTTTAAAGCTAGCAAGCAATAAACTTTTTTCCATACAAAATCATGGTAGTTTGCATAAGCCTTTAAGTATGAATGGTCGTAGTGTTTATCATATCGAGGGTACTAAAAATCTTCAAGAAGCTTATAATGAAGTGATGTATAATGATTCTAAAATTTTTGAACTCATAGGAAAATATCCTAGATTTTTTCGATCAGGCACTGCTTATTATGATGATGTAGCGCTTTTAATGCTTAGGGATACTGGATATATAGCAGTGGGCTATGATGTTTTAGGAGATGGAGGGGCTACTTTTAGTAAGGATCAGATGATTAAGCAAGCAGACTTAGTGCGTAATGGATCGATTCTGATTTATCATCTTAATCATCCTGAAAAGACCATTTATGATGCATTAAAAGAAGTGGTAATAATTTTGCAGAATAGAGGATTTGTGTTTAAGAAATTAGATGATTTTTTGTAATATTTTTTTAAAAAGTAAAATAAAACTTTTAATTTATATAAAAATAATATAATATTGATGTATTTGGTGTAGAGTATTAATGAAGAGTTGGGGTTAAATATAATAAGGATGGAAGATGGAAAAATTTCAAAAAATAATTAAAAATTACGAACTTAAAGAAGAAATGCGTGCTAAAGAAGGGATACCACCTTTGCCGCTTAGCAAAGAGGAAATGACAGATGTAATTTCTATATTAAGAGAAGGAAGCTTAGCGCAAAAAGGATGGGCAAAGAAACTATTAGCCCATCGCGTAAATCCCGGTGTGGATGAAGCAGCTAAACTCAAGGCTGAATTTTTAGGATTGATTGCTCTGCAAGAGGAAAAAAATGAAGTATTAAACGCTTTTGAGGCTATTGAGTTATTAGGTAGTATGCTTGGTGGTTATAATGTTAGCTTTTTAGTAAGGGCTTTGGAGAGTAGAGATGTGGAGATAGCCAAAAAAGCAGCCTTTGAGCTAAAAAATACATTATTAGTTTATGAGCATTTTGATAGCATTGCTAATCTTTCAAAAACTCTCCCTTTAGCTAAAGAAATTATGCAATCTTGGGCAAATGCGGAATGGTTTTTAAACAGACCAGCTTTGCCAAAGACAATGAGATTATGTGTATTAAAGATTGATGGTGAGACCAATACTGATGATCTTAGTCCAGCAAGCGATGCTTTTTCTCGAAGCGATATTCCTCTTCATGCGCAAGCTATGCTAAAAAATCGCATAGAGAATGCTGCTAATAGATTAGAAAGCATTAAGCAAAAGGCTAATGCAAATAATGCAAGTGTTGTTTATGTTGGAGATGTGGTTGGCACGGGGAGCTCAAGAAAATCTGCTTGCAATTCTATTATGTGGCATTTTGGTAGAGAGATCCCCTATATTCCTAACAAAAAAACAGGTGGGGTAGTTATTGGTGGGGTAATAGCCCCGATTTTTTTTAATACTTGTGAAGATTCTGGAGCACTGCCTATCATCGCTGATGTTTCAAATTTAAACGAAGGGGATATTATTGAGATTCGCCCTTATGATGGAGTGATTTATAAAGATGGTAAAGAGCTCTCAAAGTTTAGCCTAACTCCTAATACTATTTTTGATGAAATGCGTGCAGGAGGGAGAATCTCTCTTATGATCGGACGTGCTTTAAGTAATAGGGCTAGAGCGTTTTTGGGTCTAGGTGAGAGTGAGGTTTTTACTAAACCAGATAATCCAAGTATAAAACCAAAGGGCTATACTCTAGCACAAAAAATTGTAGGTAGAGCTTGTGGGTTAGAAGGAGTGAGCCCGGGGACTTATTGTGAGCCAAAGACTACAACCGTGGGATCACAAGATACTACAGGAGCTATGACAAGAGATGAGATTAAGGAACTAGCCGCATTAAACTTTAATGCAGATTTTGTGATGCAGAGTTTTTGTCATACCGCAGCCTATCCAAAACCTTCAGATGTTAGCTTGCAAGCAACACTGCCAGAGTTTATTACCAGTCGTTCCGGGGTAGCTCTACGTCCTAAAGATGGAGTGATTCACTCTTGGCTTAATCGATTTTGTTTGCCAGATACATTAGGAACAGGAGGAGATTCTCATACTAGATTCCCAATAGGAATCTCTTTTCCTGCAGGATCTGGACTAGTCGCATTTGCAGCCGTTACGGGCACAATGCCTCTAAATATGCCAGAATCTGTTCTTGTGCGTTTCACAGGCAGTTTAAAAAATGGGATTACTCTTCGTGATTTGGTGAATGCAATTCCATATTATGCTATTAAACAGGGGCTATTAAGTGTCGAAAAAAAGGGAAAAAAGAATATTTTTAATGGACGGATTTTAGAGATTGAAGGATTGGAGAATATTAAGGTAGAACAGGCATTTGAGCTAAGTGATGCAAGTGCAGAAAGAAGTGCAGCAGCTTGTGTTATCAAGCTTGCTAAAGAACCTGTTATTGAATATCTTGAATCTAATATTGCGCTCATTAATAAGATGATTGAAAATGGCTATGAAAATGCAAAAACATTAGCAAGAAGGGCGGATAAAATGAGAGAGTGGATTAAAAATCCAGTACTTTTACAAGCCGATAGAGATGCGGAGTATGCAGCTATTATTGAGATAGATATGAATGAAATTATAGAACCAATTTTGGCTTGTCCAAATGATCCTGATGATGTAGCTATGCTTTCTGAAATACTTTCTGATCCAAAAAGACCTAAAAAAATTGATGAGGTATTTATTGGTAGCTGTATGACAAATATTGGTCATTTTAGAGCTTTTGGAGAAGTGATGAGAGGTGCTGGAGCTAGTCCTACACAAGTGTGGATTGCCCCACCTACCAAGATGGATGAAAAACAGTTAATGAATGAGGGATATTTCTCTCTTTTTGGCGCAGCAGGCGCAAGGATAGAAGCCCCTGGTTGTAGTCTTTGTATGGGGAATCAGGCTCGTGTTAGAGATAATGCGGTTGTTTTTTCAACATCTACTCGAAATTTTGATAATCGGATGGGCAGGGGTGCGCAAGTATATTTAGGAAGCGCAGAATTAGGAGCAGTATGTGCTAGATTAGGAAAGATTCCAAGTCCTAAAGAGTATTTTGAGATTATAGGTGATAGATTAAAGCAAGATGATATATATAGCTATTTAAATTTTGATAGGATGGCAAATTTTAAGCTTTAATATGGGTCAGTAATGACCCTTTTACTTTTTAGCTTTTAATACGGCTTGGTGCCCTGCCTCTATAATTGCTCCACGTATACCATGTTTTTCTAATATGCTTAGTCCTTCTATGGTTGTCCCACCTGGGCTAGTGATAGCATCGATAATTTCTTGTGGTTCTTGATTGTTTAAAAGCTTAGCAAAGCCATCAAACATCCCTCTAACAAGAGCTTTACTCTGTGATCTGGTTAATCCTTCTCGTACGCCACTATCAATAAGCGCTTGAGCAATAAGCGCTATAAAAGCTGGTGCAGAACCACTTGTAGCAATGCTTGCATCAATAAGGTTTTCATTATTTACTTCTATACAATTTCCAAAGCTTAGGATAATATCTTCTATTAGTTCTATTTGAATACCACTACAAAAGACTGCGGATGAAGATTTTTGATAGCTAGCTGCTGTATTTGGCATGATACGCACATAACCTTTAGAATCAATATATCTGCTTATAGTCTGAATATCAGTACCAGCTAGGACGCTTAAGCAGGCATAGGCTTTGCCTATATAGTTGAAGCTAGATATCCCATAAGGCTTAATGCAAAGTAAAACAATTTTATCTGTAATATCAAGCTTGCATTCAGAAGAAATGATTGTGAAATAAGATTCTAGTTTATGGAGTTTGAGAAAGTCTTTTAGTCTATCTGGACTTCTTCCAGTAATTTCAAAATGATATTTCTGATTTAAATTAGCATTTAGAGCACCTTTGATAATAGCAAGAGCCATATGACCATAGCCAACAAAAAGTAATTTTTGTTTTTGCATAAGATCTCCTAAAGATTGAGTATAGTTTAGTTATTATTAAACCATACTTTAATAAGATGAGGATTAATCTTGTACTTTTTGAATATCCTCATCTTGACAATAAGATGAGATAGGATCAGAAAGTTTATATTGAGGATATTTTAAACTATCAAGAACGACTTGAGCCATAGTTTGATTATCAAAATTAAATACAACAGGTGCAAGGAAATTAATAGTAGAGTTTTGGATAGGTGTTTGAATTACCATAATATTTGCTACAAAAATATTTTTTGAATTTTCTAAATCAAGCAAAAGGCGAAGAGCAGCTGGCACTTCAAAGTCATATTCCCTAAGAGCATAGGGATTAACAAGTGTAAAAACAGGCGAATTATCTTCCGCATTGCTTAGTTTTACAAACATTTCATCAATTTTTTCAAGTTTCATTTTTTTAACTTGTTCAAAGCCTAATATCGGTGACTTTACTTCAAAGACCATGATTCCTTTATTCCTTTATATATTCCTTATTCGCATACACATTATATTATATTATAAAATTAACAAAAACTCAAACTAAAGAATCTAAAACTTGTTTTATTTTTGGTTTGTCAATCTTCTATTTATATAGTGTAAAATTCTTCTTAGTATTTTTAGAAGAGTATAAATCTTATATTTAGATTTTAAGGGATTGATACGTGCAAAGACTCACTCATTTTTTGGTTTTGGCATTGCTTGTTTTTTTAGTGGGCTGTTCTAAGGAAAAAGACACATTTAATAAACCTGCAGCCTATTGGTATCAAGAAATTATGAAAGATATTAAATCGGGGAATTTAGAAAATGCTGATAATCATTTTTCATCTTTGCAAGGTGAGCATATTAACTCCCCTTTATTACCTGATGCTATGCTTATTTTAGGGCAGGCGCATTTGAGAGCAAAGGAATTTATTTTAGCTGATTATTATTTTGATGAGTTTTTAAAACGCTATGGTACACAGGATCTATCAGACTATATTGCATTTTTAAAGCTAAAGACGCATTTTTCTGCATTTGTTAATCATTCTAAAGATCAGGATTTTTTGGAAAATTCTATTTTAGAAGCAGAAAGATTTTTAGAAAAATTCCCCAATAGTCCTTATTATGAAATGGCAAAGACTATTCAAATGCGCTTAGTTTTAGGGCAAAATGAGCTTGATAGAGCAATAGCTAATGTATATGCTAAACAGCATAAAGTAGAAGCGCAGCAAATGTATTTGGATCGTATTGATAAGACCTTAGATGAAGAAACTAAACCAAAACCATCCCATGTTCCGTGGTATGTTTTAATTTTTAATTGGTAGGAGTGAGTAATGCAGCTTAACTTTGAGCAATTTCCAGCAGTTATCCCAATGATCATTGAGGAAGAGGGGTTTATGTATCCTTTTATGATAGCCCCTATTTTTCTTAGTGATGAGGCAAATATCAAAGCAGCCAATAGAGCAATAGAGAAAAAAGAAGCTATTTTTGTGGGTTGTGCTAGAAATCAAAAGAGTGATTCTAAGCCTGCATTTTATGATGTAGGGGTCATTGGAAGCATTATTCGTAAGGTCAATCTTCCTGATGGCAAAGTTAAGATTCTTTTTCAGGGAATTACAAAGGGTAAAATCCTATCAATAGAAAATACAGATCCCTTAGAAGGGGTAATTGAGCTAATTAATTATAAAAAATATAATCCTGAAAAAATTATTGCAATTTTAGAAGTTTTGAAAGAAAAAATACGTCATTTAGCCAATATTAGCCAATTTTTTCCACCAGATATACTCAAGACAATTGATGAAAATGAAGATCCAAATCGAATTGTAGATTTAATTGCCTCTGTGCTGCACTTAAAGAAAGACCAAAGTTATAAGCTTTTTTCTAGCAATGATACAGAATCAAGATTATTAATGTTGCTTGATTGTATTATTGAGGAAACTCAAACCCAAAAACTTCAGAAAGAAATTAAAAATAAAGTCCACAATAAAATGGAGCAGACTAATAAGGAATATTTTTTAAAAGAACAGCTCAAACAGATACAAAAAGAGTTAGGGCTAGATAGAACAAGAGATGAAGAGATAGAAAACTATCGTAAAAAGCTAGAATCTATCAAGCCTCATATTTATGAAGATGCTTATAAGGAGATTAATAAGCAAATTGATCGTCTCTCTAGGATGCATCAAGATAGCGGGGATGCAAATATTTTGCAAAATTACATTGAATGGGTCTTAGAGATACCATTTGGCAAATTTTCTAAAAAAAAGCTTTTAATTGAGAATGTTGAAAAGCAGTTAGATCATGATCATTTTTCATTAAAAAAGCCAAAAGAGCGTATTGTTGAGTTTTTTGCTATCAAAGAGCTTTTAGAGCAGAGAAAGATTAGCGATATAAAAGGTGGGGGTACGATCCTTTGCTTTTATGGTCCTCCTGGTGTTGGAAAGACAAGTTTGGCACATTCTATTGCTAGATCATTGGGTCGTTCGCTTGTAAGGATTGCGCTTGGTGGATTAGAAGATGTAAATGAGCTTAGAGGACATCGTCGTACTTACCTTGGAGCTATGCCCGGGCGTATTATTTCTGGATTAATAGAAGCAAAAGAAATGAATCCTGTTATTGTGCTAGATGAGATTGATAAAGTAGGACGATCTATGAGGGGTGATCCTACAAGCGCGCTTTTAGAGATTCTAGATCCTGAGCAAAATTCTCACTTTAGGGATTATTACACAAATTTTGCTACAGATTTGTCTCAAGCTATTTTTATTGCTACTGCTAATGATATATCTATGATTCCAGCGCCATTGCGAGATAGGATGGAGTTTATCGAAGTATCAAGCTACACTCCGCAAGAAAAAAGGGAAATTGCCAAAAAATACCTTATACCACAAGAGCTAAAAAAACATGGTTTAAAATCCTCGGAGCTTTTGATTAAGGAAGAAGCTATTTTAGATCTGATCGAAAAATATACTCGTGAAGCAGGTGTACGTTCTTTGCGTAGAGCAATTGCTAGTATTGCTAGAAAGGCAGCTAAAGAAATTTTACAAACCGAAGTAAAGAAAGTTATTATTACTGCTAAGAATTTGCCTTCATATATGCATAAGGTAGTTTTTGAAATTGAAAAGAGTGATGAAGAAGACAGAATCGGTATAGTTAATGGTTTGGCTTGGACTAGTGTGGGCGGGGATGTGTTAAAAATTGAGGCTATTAAGATTCGTGGTAAGGGTGGACTAAAACTTACAGGAAGTCTTGGGGATGTGATGAAAGAATCCGCTCATATTGCATTTTCTGTAGTTAAAGTGTTATTTGATAATGGTATTTTGAAGGCTAAAGTAAAGAAAACTCTTAAGAAAAAAGAGATCAAAAAGCTTGATACTGATCAAGTATATAATCTTTATGATATTCATTTGCATGTGCCAGAGGGAGCCACTCCTAAAGATGGTCCAAGTGCGGGAATTGCTATGGCAAGTGTGATTGCTTCTATTTTAACAGATACTAAGATTAATGCTAAAGTAGCAATGACAGGAGAGCTGACATTAACCGGGCGCGTACTGCCTATAGGTGGATTAAAAGAAAAACTAATAGCAGCTCATAAAGCCGGAGTTAAAATTGCTCTTATTCCAGAGAAAAACTATCAGCGTGATTTGGAAGATATTCCATTTGAAGTCAGAGATGAGGTAAATATCATCCCTGTGCACAATATACAAGAGGTGCTGAAATATACTTTGATATGATATTTATTGATTTATCAATATTAGACTCGTGAGGCTTTGATAAATTCTTAAATATAATTTTTGTAATGGTTATGATTTAAGCTAAGAGATTTTTGACTTTACAATCAAATCATTGGAAATGATTTGATTGTATTTACCGCAGTTTTTATGCTAAAACCTATATGAGTAATTGAGATTAAAGTTATAAAAAAACTTGTGTTGATAGAGTAAGTAGCCAGTACCCATTGTGCCAGTAGCTTGATATGTATCTTTGCTATATAAAACTGGCTCTAAACTAGTTAAGAACTCAAATTGGTGTCTACCTAGATAATAGTGCACCCCTATTCTAGGAGTAATAGAATGATAGGTAATCCTGCCACCTTTAGCAGCTTTTGAAAAACTTATTATATCTTCATTGAACTCCTTATCAGGGCTAGTAAGGGATGAGATAAAACCTGCATTGTATTTATAGCCTAAACCTAAACTTGCTCCTATAGTCTGCTCTCCTTTTTCCCAAAAGTCATATAAATAATCAGCATTAATAGAAAAATTAAATCCTAAAAAATTAGTGTATATAGTATCGGTTTTGTGTACAAAGTTATCTAGGGATCCATTGGCTATATCATTTTTGCTACTAAAGCCAAAGACAAGGTTAGTTCTAATGGCGTGTTTTTGATTTTTATCAAAATAGTATTGATAGCCACCCAACAGATTTAAATCCAGAGTAAAAAATGTAGCTTTATAATGAGTTCCTAGTGCATCAAGATTTGGAATTGAATCTGGAGAGATAGGCATTAAATTGGATTTGCCCTTATTGCTTCCTCCTAAACCTATCCCACCACCGATAAAAAAGCCTGATTTAGATTGATGAGTTATTACTTCGTTGATAACAGGGTGATTATCTTCATCTTGAGCGAGTAGAGTAGTACTTAGATATGCAGATGCAACCATGGATATTAATAATGCTTTTTTCACGAAAAACTCCTTAAAAAGATACATATATTATAAACTAGCTTGATGAAATATAAAACTATTTTATTAATTTAGTTTTATCTCAAAGATAATTTTTACATAAGCCTTGTTGTGCTTAAGCTTGGTTATATTCTAGGGATGGATTAAAATTTATGTACAAAATAAGTGGATAAAAAACTTCTATCATCATTACGCATATGGGTGAGATAGGTGTGATAAATTTTGAAACCAGCATGGGTTTGGACATGATAGAGACTAAGATTTATCCCTAAGCTAGTTTGTTTGGTAAAATGATAACTAGTATTGATTGAAAAGCTTTCCTCAAGAGCGCGTTTTGAAGTTGTGATACGACCCAAAAAATTAACTGCAAAGCTATTAAATTTTCTTCCTGCAAAAAGAATGCTACTAAAGGAATTGGCATCAAAAAGAGCATTGTTTGCTGTTCCTCTTTCATAGATAGTATTGTCATTAAGATCAATTCCTATGGGATTGCCATGTCTACCAATGAGCTCATTAGGATCGGCTATATTACCATATAGCTGGAATCCAAAATTATAATCTTTAAGAAAAAGGCTTTGTTTGATTCCGATGCTTACCCCTCCCCATCCAGCTTTGCGACCTTTATATCCCATAAGATAGGGATTTTTATTATCAATACTGCTAAATACAGGTTCTAGACCCATATCATAGCTACTGATATATGCCCTACCTTCTTTAGTATGAAGAACTAAAAGAGTGATAAAATCAGTTTTTGCCTTGATTTGTAAGTCTTGTAATGGTATATCAAAATCATAGTTAAAACGTATACCAGGGGCAAAGTAGCGATTGGCTTGAAATTGTAAAAAAAGATGATAAAGAAAGTTTTCAGGTCTTAGCTTGATACCAAATGCTACTACGGGTATATAGTTTGGAGTAGAGCCAATAGAATTTATTGGACGAAAAGTTTTTAGCCACTTTCCTCCATAGGATGCTTTTTGAATACTAGCTAAACTATAAAATTGAAAAATCCCATTTTGATAGCTAAGCTCAATAGCACTATGATAGCCAGTAAGCCAGTCAGTATTTTTAAGCACGAATCTCCCTACCTTAAAATTAAGTTTTTCCCCACTATAGCCAATATAAAAATTCTTGATAAAGTAGTTTTGTGTATTATTTGGACTAGCTTTTTTATTACCTAGAAATCCTTGGTTATAACCTAGATATTTATAGGCTAGATTCCCGTTGTTATTAGTGCTATCAAATACAATTCCTCCAAGTGCTATTCCAATACCAAAGACAAAATGATTTGAGAAAAGTTTGTCATAGTTTATAGAGCCATAGAGTATGGAGAAGCTATCAGTAGGGTAGGATCCATTTTGTTCATTTATATTTTGATTATTAAAACCAAGTTTAGTATAGTTAATAATCTCGGCATTAAAATCTTTAGCCCAAATTAAAACGCTTAAAAAGAAAAAAAGTATTGCTCTCATAAAAAGATCCTTTATGCTAGCTTTTGTTTTATATATGCCTTTATCTCTAGATCTAAATTTAAGACATCTTCAAAGTTTTGAATAGCTAGGCATTTTGTCTCATAAGCTTGTATTGATTCTATAATTTCTGTGGCAATATGTCCAAATGGAATCCTATTATTTAAAAAGGCATCGGTTAGAATTTCGTTTGCCGCATTGAGTATAACGCCAAGTTTAGGGTTTCTTAAAAGATTTGATTTTAAACTCCAGACAGGATAGCGTTTATAATCGATTTCCTCAAATTTTATTTTGAACAGATTTTTTAGATCAAGTGGGGGAATGAGGCTGATTTGCTCTGCTTTTATCAAATCTAATGCATAAGCTATTGCAAGGCGCATATCAGGATAGCTTAAATGAGCACTAAATGAACCATCTGTATGTCCAATAAGTGCATGGACATTAGAACTTCTTTCAATGATGGCATCTAATTTTAGATGAGGGTTTTTGCTATTAAAAAGCCAGTGCGCTTCTAAAAGCTCAAAAAGTTTGTTAATCATAGAAGCAGAATCAACTGTGATTTTATCACCCATATTCCAGTTGGGATGCTTGAGAGCATCTTTTTTGGTTTTATTGGCAATATCTTCAAGCGGCATATCTCTAAAAGCACCACCACTAGCTGTAATAATAAGACTAGAGATGTGCTCAATATTTTGATTTCTTAGCAAATACCAGAGGCTAAAATGTTCGCTATCTACAGGTATGATTTTAGTAGTATCAAAGAGCCACCCAGCACTAACTAAACTTTCTTTGTTAGCTAGAGCGATGGTTTTGTTAGCTTGTTGGGCAAATATACTAGCCTTTAGCCCATTCCCACCGCTAATTGCATTTAATAAAATTTTAGAATCAGAATTAAAAATAGCTTCTTTAAGCCCATTTTCTCCTATGTAGATACGTGCGCCATTTGATTTGAGTTGATCTTTGTCATTAGCATTTTGGATAATGACAGCTTTAGGGGAAAAAGCTTTAATTTGCTGGTTTAGAAGTGCTATATTACGCCCTGCGCCTAGGACTTCAATAGGAATACCAAATTCTTTGGCTACTTTAAGCGTATTTGAGCCAATAGATCCTGTAGAGCCAAGTAAGATTAAAGACATTTTTTAACCAAGAGGAATCTCTAGTGGTGCTTTGCTTATAGAGCCTAGATGGAGTAAAAAAAGCATGGCTATAGCACCAAAAAGAGAAGCATCAAATCTATCTAGTACACCTCCATGTCCAGGTAGAATCTTCCCGCTATCTTTTAGCCCAGCCTCGCGTTTTAAATAGCTTTCAAATAAATCGCCTAAAACACCGCTAAAGGCAATAATAAGACTCATAATAATCGCACTAAAAAAATTAAGATTAGCCATGATACCAACACCTAAAAGACTGCCAATACAAACAGCAAGTGTAATGCCAATAACTACTCCTTCAATTGTTTTTTTAGGAGAAGTGGCACAAAAAGGAGTGCGACCAAAAATTCTTCCACCAAAATAGGCTGCACTATCACAAACTGTAATAATGACAATAAGCCAAATAATTGCATTAGCGCCAAAACTTCTATAAATTTCCAAAAGAGCTAAAAATGGCATTGTAGGGTAGATGAAGGCTAGAAGATAGCGTGCTGAAAAATTGCGTCTATAGGCTAGAAAACCAGCTAAGAGCATACTAGAAAATAAAGCACTTTCTATACTATGGCTAGAAAATAAAGCTAAAAACCAAGTGATACCAGCTAAAAGAAAGCTAGCTGGATGCTTTGGACAGTTAAAAAGAGTAAGAGCTTCATTAAAGCCTAGCAAGAAAAATAAACCTAAAACTGCCCAGAAAATATAAAGAGAATCTATCCATAATACTGCGATGAGCAAGATAATTAAAGCTGCTGCAGTAAAGTAGCGTTTTTTTTCTGCAAAAAAAGCATCTTTAAGTGCCATAAAATATCCTTAAAGTTATTTTGAAGTAAGCATTTTACCTTCCCATTATAATGAAAAATTCTTATTTTTGACTATAATTTGAAAAAGCTCAAATAGGCTATTTTAAAGATTAAAGACTATATAAAAGCCTAAGATTAAGAATGAGGTTTAAAGAGAAACAATGAGTCTGGATTGCAAGAAGAATCACTATGATATTATCGTTGTAGGTGGCGGTCATGCAGGATTAGAGGCAGCAGTTGTATCCGCTAAAATGGGAATGAGAGTGCATTTGTTGACAATGTTAGTAGAGAATATAGCTTTAGCTAGTTGTAATCCTGCTATAGGAGGGCTTGGCAAGGGACATTTGGTAAAAGAGATTGATGCATTGGGTGGAGTGATGGGACAAATCACAGATCAATGTGGGATACAATATCGTACTCTTAATGCTTCAAAAGGACCAGCAGTGAGAGGTACTAGAGCTCAAATTGATATGGATGCTTATAGAATCTATGCTAGAAATTTGGCATTAAATACATTAAATCTTAGTATTTCTCAAGAAAATGTAGAAGAACTTTTGGTAAATAAAGAAGACGCACAGACTAAGATTATAGGTGTAAAAACTCATATTGGTAAATGCTATTATGCAAAAAAGGTAATCATCACGACAGGAACTTTTTTGCGTGGGCTTGTGCATATTGGGGAAAATCAAAGCAAAAATGGTCGTTTTGGTGAGAATGCATCTTATGGCTTAAGTGATAGCCTTAAGAAACTTGGCTTTAAGCTTGGGCGACTTAAAACAGGAACTTGTCCTCGTATAGATGGAAGGAGTATTAATTTTTCTATCTTAGAAGAGCATAATGGAGATTTCCCAGCCCCTAGTTTTTCCTATCATACTAATTCTGATTTTCAGCCAAAACAATTACCTTGTTTTGTAACTTATACAAATGAAAAAACTCATCAAATTATTCGTGATAATTTTCATCGAGCACCTCTTTTTACGGGGCAGATTGAGGGTGTTGGTCCACGTTATTGCCCAAGTATTGAAGATAAGATCAATCGTTTTAGCGATAAGGAACGCCATCAATTATTTTTAGAACCTCAAACTAAAGATGGAGTTGAATATTATGTTAATGGACTTTCTACCTCTCTTCCTTATGATATACAAGAGGAGGTGATTCATTCTATTAAAGGGTTAGAGAATGCTCATATTACGCGTTATGGTTATGCTATTGAGTATGATTATATTAATCCAACAGCTCTTTATCACACTTTAGAAACAAGACTGGTTAGTGGCTTGTATTTAGCTGGGCAGATTAATGGTACAACTGGTTATGAAGAGGCTGCAGCACAAGGATTGATGGCTGGAATTAATGCTGCTTTAGGTGTTAAATCTCAAAAAGAGGATATTAGATTAGATTCTTTGGTTTTGCGTAGAGATGAGGGCTATATTGGCGTAATGATTGATGATTTAGTCACTAAGGGAACAAATGAACCTTATAGGGTTTTTACCTCACGTGCAGAATATAGACTTCTTTTGAGGGAGGATAATGCACTTTTTAGATTAGGGCATTATGCTAAAAAACTTGGTTTAATTGATGAAGTAGATTATGAGAGCTTATGCAGGGATGAGGAGCATATAAAAAAGGCTATGGTATTTTTGAAGGGTTATTATTTTACCCCATCAAAAGAATTTTTAGAGTTTTTAGATTTTATAGGAGAGGAGAGGATTGCTGATAAAACTTTAGCTTGTCAGTTAGTGGGTCGAGATAGCTTTGATTATAAGAAGTTTGATAGCTTAGATTCTTTATTTGATAATGGAGGAATTTTATATAACAAATCCATGCAATTAGCCAGTAAAAATGATGAGGTGATATTGCCAGACTTTAAATTTAGTATGTTTACTCCTAGAGCAAGAGAGCAGATTAAGATTTTATGTAAATATGATGCTTATATCCAAAAACAAAGCCAGAGTATTGAGCAGATGGAAGAGATGCTAAAAGTAGAGATTCCAGAAGGATTTATTTTTGATGGGATTGCTGGTTTGAGTTTAGAAGTGGTGGAGAAGCTTAAACAATTTGCACCAAAAACACTTTTTGATGCTTCTAAGATAAGTGGCATTACGCCAGCCGGAATAGATGTATTACATTTATATATTCATTTGCATCATAAGCGCTTCAATACAAAAGGAGGTCATAGTGATACAATCTAATGTCATAGAGATTGCAAAAAGACTGATTGCCTATCCGACTACCACTCCTAATGAGTGTGGCATTTATGAGTATATTTGCGAGCTTTTAAAAGGTTTTAATGCCTTGAGATTAGATAAAAATGAAGTAAAAAATCTTTTTTTATATCGTGTGGTAGGGATAGATTCCTCTATTTGGATGAAAAAAATAGAGCTAGGAGAGTATCAAGGAGAGCTTTTGCATTTTTGCTTTGGAGGGCATATTGATGTGGTGCCAGCTGGAGAAGGTTGGGATAGTGATCCATTTATACCAGAGATTAGAGGAGAATATCTTTTAGGTCGTGGATCACAGGATATGAAAGGGGGAGTAGCAGCTTTTTTAGATGCGCTCAATCAGATGCTTAAAAAAGAGGAATACTCTAAACCGGTATTATTTTCTGTACTTTTGACTTCAGATGAAGAGGGGGTGGGGATTGATGGGACTAGGTATGCGCTAGAATGCCTAGAAACTAAAAATTTGATTCCAAATTATGCCATCGTTGCTGAACCTACTTGTGTTAATGAGTTTGGTGATATGATCAAGATTGGTAGACGAGGTAGTATTAATGGCATATTGACAATTCATGGAAAACAGGGTCATGTGGCTTATCCTGATAAATGCATTAATCCAGTGGAACTTTTGGGTAAGAGATTAGGTGATTTGGCAGGATATGATCTTGATTTGGGTGATGAAAATTTTATGCCCTCAAAACTTGTAATCACAGATATTCGTGGAGGGATGGAAGTAGTAAATGTAACTCCAAATGAGCTAAGAATTATGTTTAATGTGAGGAATAATACTCTCACAACCAAAGAAAGCTTAGAAAATTACATTAAAAAGACTTTAGAGGGTTTAGAGTATGATTTAGAGATTAAAGTAAGCTCTGATCCTTTTATTAGCCAGAGACAAGGGACTCTTATATCTATTTTACAAGATAGTATCCATAAGATTACTAAACATAAGCCAGAGCTATCAACCTCTGGAGGCACTTCTGATGCAAGGTTTTTTGCTAAATATGGCTGTGAGGTGGTAGAGTTTGGCGTGTGTAATGATAAGATTCATAGCATTAATGAAAGGGTAAAAATTTCAGATCTTATGCTTTTAGGTACTGTATTTTCTGAAGTGATAGAGAGAATTAAAGGAGTATAGCGATGGCAAAAATTTTATTACTTAAAAATGATAGGCTTGGAGAGGATGAAAATGGACTTGGCAATAAGCTTCTTAATGGCGCTTTAAGCATAGCCTATGATGAAGAAAAAAAGATTAAAAGCTTAGAAACTATTGTGCTTATTAATAGGGGAGTGCTTTTGGCTACTAGGGAGAATGAAATGGCATTAGAGGCGCTAAAGAATCTAAGTAATTTAGGTATAGAAGTGCTAATGTGTGCTACTTGCGTTGAGCATTTTAATCTTAAGGATTTGGAAGTGGGCGAGGTAGTAAGCGCTAAAATTATTATGCCTTTAATTTTGCAAAAGGAGGTAGTGAGCTTATGAGTGATCAAGATATTGCCTTAACTCAATATGTTCAATGTGCTGGTTGAGCTGGAAAAGCAGGTCCGGGCGATCTTACACAATTTTTTCCTATCCTTGCACAAAAACCAGATGATAGATTAGTGGTTGGCTTTGAATATAGTGATGATAGTGGGGTTTATAAACTAGATTCCACGCTTATGGGTATGCCAAAGATACAAAATTTTGAAGATATGCTGATGATTCAGAGCGTGGATTTTATTACACCAGTAGTAGATGATCCCTACATATATGGACAAATTGCTGCTGCTAATGCATTAAGTGATATTTTTGCCATGGGGGCTGAGGCAAAAGTAGCACTTAATCTTTTAATGTGGGATAAGACTCATATAGATCATAAAATCTTAGGGGAAATTTTACGTGGAGGGATGAGCAAACTTAATGAGGCAAATTGTACACTATTGGGTGGACATAGTATTGTTGATGTAGAGCAGAAGTATGGACTTTGTGTAACTGGTTTTGCAAAAAAGATTTGGCGTAACAATACTCCTAGAATCGGGGATGTTTTGGTATTAAGTAAACCAATTGGTAGTGGGGTTATTACTACTGGACTTAAGAATGGGAAGATAGCTATACGCGAAGCTAAGGAGTGTATTAATACTATGACGATGCTAAATTTGGAGGCAATGCGTATAGCAAAAGAGTTTGATATTCATGCTGCTACAGATATTACCGGATTTGGATTGATTGGACATTTATTAGAAATGTGTTCTGAAGTGGCATTTGAGCTTTGGGGAGATAGGGTAAGTCAATTTAGTGGCGTTGATAATCTTTTATCTTTAGGTGTTTTTGCTGGGGGAAGCAAGGCTAATTTTGAATATTTTAAAGATAGAGTTAGTGATGAATTTAATGGAGATAGTAAAATATTTTATGATGCACAAACTTCAGGTGGAATTGTTTTTGCTTTATGTAAAGAAGATGCGGGACAACTGCTAGATAAATTGCGCCATGCAGGATATGAGCATGCCAGTATTATTGGAGCATTTATAGACCCCAAAGAGGATAATAAAAAAAGGATTTTTTTAAGATGAATTGGTTGAAGCAATTAGCATTAATAATGACTTTTTTAATTTTTGCAGGTTGTGCGAATAATTTGCAAATGGGATATTATTCAGTTTTAGATAAAGAATATCGCTTTAATATCAATGCTCCTGTACTTATTATGCATGATGTAAATGATCTATTGTCAGCTTATTATACAGATTTAGTCATTTATGAGCTCACAAAACGTGGTTTTACAAGTATTTATAAGCAGACAGAGCTGCCTATCCATCGCGCAAGAAATGTTATTTTCTTGCGTCTTTATAAGGATGTAAAATCTTATCCTAGCGTGAGTTATAATTATAGTATTGTTAATGATGGCGTAGTTTCATCATGTTATTTTTATGGAGAAAAGTTTTTTTGCGATAATGCACCACAAAAAAGTTTTAATCTCACAGATTTTACTCAAAGAATGGACTATTCTTTGACCTACCATTTTACATTAGATTGGTATGACACTCATACAAAGCGGCGTGTGCTATATGTGGATGGACGTGCTTATGGCAAGACTTGTGGTTATAGCTATATTTTCCGAGATTTGGTTTATCAAACGATTAATCGAATTGACTTTACGCGTGAGGAGCAATATACTTTTAATTCACCAATGCCACATTATTGGACTTGTGATTAATGATTATTCGTCGAAGTTTTAAATTTTGTGCTGCTCATATTGTAAGAAACTGCACTTCTAAGCGCTGCTCATCTAGTTTGCATGGACATAATTATGTAGTAGAGGTTTTTATAAGTGCTAATAAGTTAGATAATGCAGGCATGATTCTAGATTTTGGTATTTTTAAAAATGAGATTGCAGATTTTATTGATGGTTTTGATCATGGCTATCATTTTTGGAATCTTGAAAGTCAAGAGATACAAAAATTTATTCATCAAAATTCTGCTAGATACATAGCTCTAAGCCATAATCCAAGTGCTGAAAATTATGCCTTACTTTTTTTATATTTTATTGATAAGATTATTGGGGCAATGAGTTTTGGAAATGATGAAGGTGAAATTAAAGTTTTATCAGTGCGCGTGCATGAGACAGATCATGGTTATGCTGAAGCTTTCAGATCGGATTTGGAGGATAGAAATTTTACACAGAATTTGAGTTTAGATTCTATTGAGTTTAGTCCTGCTATACAAGAGGAGTGGAAAGATAAAGAGATGATGCAAAAACTCAAAAACTACTATACTTCTACTTTAGCTAAAAAACCCTTTATTTATACTCGACCAACTCAACAAGTGCAAAAATAGTGATGTTGAAAATCTCAGAAATTTTTTATAGCATTCAGGGTGAGGGGAAATATATAGGTACTCCTAGTGTATTTGTACGTGTTGGAGGGTGTAATCTATCCTGCCAAGGATTTGGCATTAACCTTAAAAAAGGAGGCAGGGAGTTTATGGGTTGTGATAGTATTTATGCAGCTAATCCAGCCTTTAGCGATGAGTGGACGATCTATAGTGATAAAGAAAGTTTGATTGATGAAATTTATCATTGCACACAAGAATATGAAGGGAATATACCTTTTGATATAGTATTAACTGGTGGGGAGCCAAGCTTATATTTTAAGAATAAAGTTTTTTTGGGGATGTGTGAGTATTTTTTAGAGCGACATCATAGGATTAGTGTTGAGAGTAATGGTAGTGTATTGTTTGATTTTAATCCTATTTTACAGGCACTAAGTTTTACTTTGAGCGTAAAATTAAGTAATGCTAAAGAAGCTAGAGCAATTAATATTGCTGCATTGCAGAATATTTTAGATTATGCACGTGAGGTAAATTTTAAATTTGTATTAGATGTGGCTATGTGTGAGAGCGGTAGAGCACAAAAAGAGATAGATGCTATTCTTTCTAAATTATGTGGTAGTTATGAGGTTTATTTAATGCCTTTAGGAACAGAGAGTAAAGAACTTGATTCTAATTTAAATGCAATTTTACAATTGGCGATGAAAAGAGGTTTTAAGATAGCAGACAGATTGCACATAAGACTTTTTGGAGATAGAAGAGGGGTTTAGATTCTAGCTAAAGCTAGAATCTAAAATCAAGCTCTTTTATTCATTTCAGGAACATAAACATTAATGTAATGTTTAATAGAGTTTATACCTTCTTTTATAGCATAGCTATAAGCTTCAGAGACAAATTCCCAATTAATATGATTGAAAAATTTCTCTAAATAGGCAGGACGTGCATTTTTATGATCGACATAGTAGGCATGTTCCCAAACATCTACTACAAGTAATGGAACCTTATTTTGAGTGATAGGAGTAGCTGCATTGCTAGTTTGGATGATTTCTAACTTTTTATTTGCAGGGTCTAGTACTAGCCAGCACCAGCCAGAACCAAAAAGAGTGGTAGCCAAAGAGAGGAATTTTTCTTTAAAAGCATCTAGGCTACCAAATTCTGCATTAATTGCAGAGTCAAGATCAGCGCTTCTATTAGTTGCTTTTGGTGTGATGCAATCCCAGTAAAAATCATGATTATAAACTTGAGCAGCATTATTGAAAAGACCGCCATTTGACTTTGTGATAATCTCATACAAATCAGCATTTTCAAATTCTGTGCCTTTGATAAGATTATTGAGGTTGTTGACATAAGTTTGATGATGTTTGCCATAGTGATATTCAAATGTAGTAGGGCTTAAAAAATCCCCCATAGAGTTTTTATCATAAGGTAATTTTCTTAGTTCAAACATATTATTCTCCTATATTTTTTTATTTTTATCCAAGTTTTGACAATTTATGCCACTGATGGATAAGATTATTGTAGCTGAAATTTTTAAAACTGAAAAAATCCCAGCCTAGGCTAAAAACGATAAAGATAAGTAATACGAATAGCAGCATTTAATCTAAGAGTTGCACGATAGCCACTAGCAGGATCCCAGATATCTTTATTGATTAAAGCATATTCTACAAATTTATAAGAGACACCAAATTGATGGTGTTTAAAATAATAGTGGATTCCTACAAAAGGATAAAGACCGCTATTAACAAGAATACTCGGTTTTGTAGTTAGTTTGTTAATATTACTTGTATCGCTATTTGGGATATACCATTCTGCATTATAACCAATACCACCATCAATACCAAAGCTGTGCTTTTGTGTTGTTACTAAATCAAGCAATAGGGCTGCTTCTATTCCAGCTGAAACAGGAATATAGCTTCGATGATATTCTTGAGTAGATGTTGTTGTAGCTTGATTAGCAGGGACAATTTTAAAAGCTTTTATTCTAGCATTAGCAGGTCCACCCACTTGCCCCATTGCTGAAATGCGCACCCCAAGAACTTTACCCATATAAAATTGATATCCTAAAATTAAACCAGTATTTAAAGATGGTGTTACAGCGGTAAGTTGGCTTAAGCTATCAGCAATAGCATTTACAGTAAATTTTTTTAGCCAAACTCCAGTACCTAAGATAAAACCATTTTTGCTAATACGCAAATCTTCATTATCATCATTTTTATTAATTGCTTGTTTGATAATACCATCTAATGTTTTTTCCACAGTACTACTAGAATATTTTTTCAGTAAGTCTAGTGGCAAATCATCATTTAGATTCTTGGTTTCTTCTTTACCATATATAAATACTGAAAAAGTGATGAAAAACAACAGTGCAAAAAATCTCATTATATTCCTTTATTCATAGTTTTTGCAAACCATGATATTTTTTAGGTTTATGTTTGAAAATATTCAAAATCATTTATGATTATTAGAAACTATTTTAAACTGAAGCATTTTGCTAGCGAAATAAAATAGAACTAAAAATATCGGCGTATTCTAGCATAAAAATCGCCCTTATAATGTTGTGTAGATCTTTTGACTAAAACTTGATAAATATCTAAAAGATTAAAGAAAATATAGTGCAAATGGTATAATGTATTAAGCTAGCAAAACAAGGAGGATTCATGTTAAAAAAATATTGGAAATTTATATTGCCTATTTTGGTAGGTATCTTGTTGTTGGCTATGCCTATACCTAATGGACTTAGCTATGGAGCTTGGATATATTTTGCTATTTTTATGACTGTGGTGATAGGTTTAGTGCTTGAGCCTATTCCTGGAGCATTGATTGGTCTTATGGGGGTGGGGATTTTAGTTTGGCTTAAGCTGGGACCAGCTGGCAGTGCAAATCTTGATTCTAACATTTCTGCAAGTGCAGCTATTAAGTGGGGATTAGCAGGTTTTTCAAATTCTACAGTTTGGCTTATCTTTGCTGCCTTTATGTTGGGACTAGGGTATGAAAAAAGTGGACTTGGGCGTCGTATCGCCTTATTTTTAGTTAAGGTATTGGGGCGCAAGACATTAGGACTTGGATATGCCATAGCTATTGCTGATGGTATTTTAGCACCATTTATTCCTTCAAATTCTGCTCGTAGTGGCGGCATAATTTATCCTATTGTTTCATCTATCCCTCCTATGCTTGGCAGTTACCCAAATGATGGTGCTAGAAAGATTGGAGGGTACTTAGTGTGGGTGAGCTTGGCAGCTACTTGTGTAACTAGTTCAATGTTTTTTACTGGCTTGGCTCCTAATCTTTTGGCTATGGAAACAGCATTAAAGAGTGGCTTTAGTGGTATTTCTTGGGCTGGATGGTTTATTAGTTTTGCTCCTTGTGGAATCTTACTCTTTATTTTAACTCCACTTTTAGCTTACTATATTTATCCACCAGAGATTAAGGGTTCCAAAGAAGCTAGTATCTGGGCATTAAATGAGTTAAAAAAGATGGGTAAGATGCAAGCAAAAGAATATTTAATGATCTTGTTAGCAGTTTTTGCTTTGGTTTTTTGGATTGGTGGAAGTAGTTTTGGAGTAGATTCTACAACAGTAGCATTAAGCGTAATGATTGGTATGGTTTTATTTAATATTATTGAATGGAATGATATTTTAGGTAATAGGGCAGCCTGGAATGTTTTAGCATGGTTTGGTTCTTTGGTCACTTTGGCAGGAGGGTTGAAAAATGTAGGATTTTTAGATTTTCTAGCTAATGTTGGTGAAAATTATTTACAAGGTTTTGATCCTAGTTTCGCAGCTATTGGGCTTGTAGTATTGTTTTATTTGCTGCATTATTTCTTTGCATCTACAACAGCGCATGTAACTGCATTATTGGCGTTATTTATCGCAGTTGGGGGCAAGATTATGGGTATAGATGTAGATCAGATGACGCTTTTGATGCTGCTTAGTCTTGGAATCATGGGGATAATCACGCCCTATGGCACTGGACCAAGTCCAGTTTGGTATGGTAGTGGTTATATAAAAAGTAGTGATTTTTGGCGATTAGGGTTTATTTTTGGCTTTATCTATTTGATAGTATTTTTATTTATTTGCGTACCATGGGTGAAGGGATTTGCATACAAATTTATTGGAGTTTAATTCTGTATCAACTCTTTGTATTTAATCTCCTCCTTAGCCGTGACTGTGCCAATGGTATTGGTATCTGCTTTAGAAGTGATAGTATTGGCTCCAGAGGTGGAGGAGATAGTATCT
>JXTW01000008.1:0-9171 GCA_004368235.1 Helicobacter anseris
TTAGTATCAAAAGTAATGGTTGAAGTACCTTTAGATGAGAAAAATATAGAGCCATTACTGCCAGTCATACCAGTAGAATCGATTCTAAAATTTAGAGTTTTATATCCATTATATGTAATAACATCGCTATTAGAGGCGCTAAGAAGGATGCCATACAGAGAGTTTGGATCACCATTATATTTTCCTGTTGCTTGTATATTGATTGTTAAGGCTTGATATTGTCTTAGGAAGATACTGTTTTTATGATTTTTTAAAAAATCTTTATCGATGGGGAGATTTGCAGAAATACCAATATTGCTGCTATTGTTTGTAATATTGATAGAATATAGAGTAGTTGTGCAAAGTAGTAAATAAGACCAAAAGCCTGATATGCAATATTTTCTCATATTCCTAAGCTCGCATTGATTTTTTGATTATAGCACTTACTAGAGTCTTTATTTATACTCTAGCAAATATCGCTCCAAAATCCTGCATGCTGCAAGAGAATCTAACCGCCCATCTTTATTTGCATTTTGACGAGATTTTTTTTTAAGATGAGTGATGTAGCTTTGACTTTCCTTAGAGCTATAATCTTCATTTACATAAAAGATTTGAGCATTTATCTGTAGCAGGGAAGCAAAGTGTAAAATACGATCTTTAGTATCTTGTGTTGTGGGTAACCCGATAACTAGAATTTTAGCACCTTTAGATTCTACAAGTTTGCTTACATCTTGTGCTGCTTGATTTCTGTTGTGCCTTAAAATGGGATCTAGTGGAAGAACTATGCCGCTAATAAGTCCCGCAACACCAATCTTTTTTAATCCAACATCAATTGCTATAATCATTTCACTCTCACATAGCCATTTTCACGAACAATTTTACCCTCTATTTCATATTCTAAGATTTTTTCACCAAAGCGAAGAAGCGCTTCTTCAAAACTAGGCATATGAGAGCAAAAGTCTAAGATTTTATCACTTTGCATTTTTTGTAATCCAAGAGAGGAAATAAACTCATCAATATCATAAATAGCCTCCATCTTTTGATTAGCCAAAAGGGCGTTAGTTGCATTTGATTCACCTATTCTATGGGGAATAGTAAAAAGTTTTTTCCCTAATTTTAAGGCTACATTAGCACTATTTTGTGACCCACTCTTTAAGTCTGCATATGGAATAATAATATAGTCTGCTAGGGCGATAATTATTCTATTGCGCATTAAAAAAGAGTATTTATGTGGATTATAAGATTTTTCATATTCGCTTAGTATTAGGGATTTTTTAGCAATTTCTTGGATACTTTTGGCATTAGATGGGGGATAGATTTGATCTAGACTTGATGGAGAGATCATAATTGTAGAGGGCAATGAGTTTTGATGAGCGATAATATCAATGCCTATGGCTCCCCCGCTAATAATGCTAGCTCCAGCTTTAGAGAGTTTATTTGCTAAGCTAGCTGTAAGAGATTTAGCATAAGGGTTTGGTGACCTAGAACCAATAATGGCAATAATCATTTTAGATTCTAAGAGTTTGAGATTGCCTGTATAAAAAAGCTGTTTTAATGGTTGTTTGATTGTATTTAATAGCTCTATTTTTTGGTAAATATTGTTTGGGAGAGAGGAGAGAGAAAGAGGATGATAGATAAAATTACTTTTCATTAATATTGATTTCCTAGCCCATTGTATGGACTAGGATTCTAGTAAAACTTCAATTTCAAGTGCATTGATATTTTGATTAGAATCAGTTTTAACATTCACACGTGAGCTCTTTGTGTATTTTTTAACAACTTCTAGGATTTCGCGTTGCATTTCTTCCATATATGGGAGATTAACACTTCGCTCTGTGGCCAACATAAGGCTAAGACGATTTTTTGCTGTAGATGCAGAGGAATTCCTCTTAAAAATATTAAACAAACTCATTGGAATAACCTTTTTAGCCAGCTTTTAGGAGCGAGATTGCTAAATTCTACTTCTTCTCCTAAGATTCTGCGCACTATATTTTTATAGCAATTAGCCGAAGGGCTATTTGTGTAAATAACAGGCTCACCCGTATTAGTTG
The DNA here is from genome assembly GCA_004368235.1 of Helicobacter anseris. Classification (GTDB taxonomy): domain Bacteria; phylum Campylobacterota; class Campylobacteria; order Campylobacterales; family Helicobacteraceae; genus Helicobacter_H; species Helicobacter_H anseris_A. Next base: position 2,031 of record JXTW01000008.1, read on the forward strand.
CAGAAACTACACGAGAATCTTCAGGCACTAATCCAATTAATGGTAGAGCTAGGATACTTAAAACATCTTCTGTGCTTAACATTTCTCCTTTAGCGACAAGTTCTGGCTTGATACGATTGATAATGATATGTTTTTGGACTTCAAGACCATTTTTTGCTTTATCGCTTTTAGCATCAATAATACCTATCACTCTATCACTATCTCTTACCGAACTTACTTCAGGAGTAACAACTACAAGTGCTCTATCTGCCCAAAAGATAGCATGTTCAAATCCACTCTCAATCCCAGCTGGAGAATCTAATAAAATATAATCAAAATCTTTTTTTAGCTCTTCAATGAGATTTTGCACTTTTTGCTTTTCTAGAATATTTTTATCTTTACTTTGACTTGCTGGTAAAAAGTAAAGGGTTTTGGTTTTTTTGTCATTAATGAGGGCTTGAGATAGATTACATTTACCTTCCATCACATCCACCACATCATAAACAATACGATTTTCAAGACCTAAGATCATATCAAGATTTCTTAGACCAATATCAAAATCTACTGCTACAACACGTTTTCCACTTTGAGCTAGACCTACAGCAATATTAGCTGTGCAAGTGGATTTGCCTACACCACCTTTTCCTGAAGTAATGGTAATAACTTCTGCCATATCTTTCCTTTCTATTGTGATTTGTGATTAAAAATTTTATCCCTTAAGCTTTTGCCAACGCATTCAGCTAGGCTTTCTCTAGCTTCTTTTCGTTTTTGTAGCATTAGAGGGTTTTGATTGTGATATTCTGCCATAAACTCATTGGCAAATGACCCATTTTGAATCTCTTGAAGAATTTGTTTCATTGCTTTTTTACTTTCTTGTGTGATGATTCTATCTCCACGTGTGATCATTCCATATTCTGCAGTATTAGAAATATTTTTGTGCAGGGCTTCAAGTCCATTGTGATAAAATAGATCAATAACAAGTTTTAATTCATGTAAGCATTCAAAATAGGCAAGTTCGGCTGGATATCCAGCCTCTATTAGTGTTTCAAATCCAGCTAGCATTAATGACTTTAAACCACCGCATAAAACTGCCTGCTCCCCAAATAGGTCCATTTCACATTCATCCTTAAAGCTAGTTTCAATAATAAAACTCCTATCTCCCCCAATACCTGCTGCATAGGCTAAAGCCAAGGCTTTGGCATTATTTTGTGCATTTTCTTGATGGATAGCAATAAGATCTGGTATACCACGTCCAGCGACAAATTCATCTCTAACACCCTTGCCTTGACCTTTTGGCGCTACCATGATAACGCCAACATCTTTGGGTGGAATCACAAGTTTAAAGTGAATGCTAAAGCCATGGCAAAAGACTAGTGTATGTGAGCTATTAAGATGAGGCAAAACTTCTTTTTCAAAAACTTCTTGGTGGATCTCATCAGGCATCATAAAAACAATAAGATCAGATATTTTGACTGCTTCAGCTACACTTGTAACACTAAAGCCTAGATTTAGAGCTTTTTGCCTACTAGGGCTATTAGCCTTAAGCCCTACTATTACTTGTATGCCAGAATCTTTTAGATTCTGGGCATGGGCAGAGCCTTGTGCACCAAAGCCTAACATAGCTATTTTTTTTGATTTTAATAGATTGATATCACAATCATCTTTGCCATAAAATTTCATATCTAATCCTTAAAATATAAACTTGGATAAACTTTAAAATTTTAATGAAAGCTAGCCACTAAATTGCCAATAAGTAGATTAAAACCATCCACTAATATGAAGACTAGAATTTTAAATGGTAATGAAATCATAACAGGTGGGAGCATCATCATACCCATAGCCATAAGGATTGAACTTACGACCATATCAATAACTAAAAATGGCAGATAAAGTAAAAAGCCAATTTGAAAAGCAGTTTTAAGTTCAGAAATCATAAAAGCTGGAATAAGCACACTAAGGGGTACATTAGCCTCTGATTCTGGATTTGGGAGATTGCGGATTCTAAAAAAGAGAGCAAGATCTTTTTCACGCGTATTTTTTAACATAAATTTTTTAAAGGGCTCTATGCCTCGCTCAAAAGCAGTATCATAAGAAATTTTATTATCCATATAAGGTTTGATGGCAGCATTATAAGATTGCCTTGCTACAGGTTCCATAATAAAAAAAGTAAGAGCAAGGGCTAGGGATACTAGAATCTGTGTAGGAGGACTTTGCTGTGTTCCTAGGGCTGTACGAAGAAAACTAAAGACAATAATTAATCTAGTAAAACTTGTCATTACTAAAATAAGACTCGGTGCTAAAATTAAAAGGGTAAGTACGAGGACAACATTAAGGGTAGTAACAAGTTGTCTTGGAGAATTTGGTGCAGTGAGTGAGAGATTGACTGTTGGGATACTTTGAGCAGCCAGTCCAAGTGCCAATCCAAAAAAAGCAAAAAGTATTAAAAGTCTGCCTAGCTTCACCTAACGCTCCTTTATATTGAGTGATTTATTCGAGTTTAGTTTGTTTAAATGCAAGCTTATGTTTTTATGTTAAAATTGGGTGCTATTTTAGCAGATTTTAGCAAAAGGAGCCAAAAAGTGCGAACTAATGCAATGCAACAAAAATCAGGGAATAAAAAGCGCACATACTCAAAATTTTTGCTTTTATTATTTGGACTTGCTTTGCCTGTATATATTTGGGCAGCAAAAGCACAAGTAGGAGGGAAAATGTATAAGTCACCATCTTGTGGATGCTGTGAAAAATGGGCTAGTTATATGAAAGAAAATGGCTATAACTTAGAGACTGTGGTTGCAAATATGCAGGAAATCAAAGAGAAATACAAAATCCCTCAAGAGATGCAAAGTTGTCACACTGCTATAATAAATGGCTATTTTTTTGAAGGGCATATACCAGTAGAAGATATTAAAGATTTTTTAAAAAAACATCCTGGAGATTCTGCAGGGTTAGCAGTACCTGGTATGCCGATAGGATCACCGGGTATGGAGCAAAGCACTTTTATTGAGCCTTATAATGTTTATTTGGTCAAGAAAAATGGTGATATTAGTGTATGGAGTCAGCATTGATAGTATTTGGTAGTTTTAAAAAGGCGGCTTGATTATGTATCCTATCATACGTGACTTTCTTTTTAAATTTGATGCAGAGAAAGTTCATTATTTAGCAGAGTTTTTTTTAAGCAAAGTGGCTAATAAGCCTTTTGTGCAAGATTGGATATTATCAAACTTTTTTTCTTATGATTCTATGCTTGAGAATAGAATATGGGATTTAAGTTTTCCAAATCCAGTGGGTCTTGCAGCTGGTTTTGATAAAAATGGGGTAATGGTAGAGGGGCTTGGATTGCTTGGTTTTGGATATTTAGAGCTTGGAACGGTAACTAAGAATCCTCAAAGTGGGAATATAAAACCTAGACTTTGGCGTCATATTGATGAGCAGAGTTTACAGAATGCAATGGGATTTAACAATAATGGTTCTAAAATAGTTGCTAAAAATATTGCTAATGTTTATCCTTTTTGCATCCCAATTGGTATTAATCTTGGTAAAAATAAAGATGCTAAAGATGCCCTAAATTCTTATGCTGAAGTGCTAAAAGATTTTTTAGATCTTGGAGATTATTATGTCTTTAATCTTAGTTCGCCTAATACACCAAATTTACGAGATTTGCAGAATGTTGATTTTGTAGATGAGTTATTTTGTATGGCTAGAGAATTGACTAAAAAACCTATTTTGCTTAAAATTTCTCCAGATATGGAAATAGATACCATGCTCAAGACTTGTGAAATGGCAATTAAAAAAGGTGCAAGTGGGATTATTGCTACAAATACTACTATTGATTATTCAGTGGTAAGAGCACCAAAGGATAGAGGGGGAATAAGTGGTATGGCTATAAGCCAAAAGTCAAAAGAAGTGTTTAAAATTTTAGCACAAAGTTTTTTTAAAGAGACTATACTTATTTCTGTGGGCGGTATTCATAGTGCCCATGAGGCTTATGAGAGGATTAAATTAGGTGCTTCTCTTATTCAAGTATTTAGTCATTTTATTTTTTATGGACCTAAATTAAGTAAAGATATTAATCTTGGAATATTAGAGAAATTAAGAGAGGATGGGCTTGATCATATCTCGCAGGCTGTGGGAGTAGATTTATGAAAAGATTTTTGAGTATTTTAGGAGTTTGTATGAGTTTAGTATTTGCTACACAAGATACACTTAGAAAAACAGCTCTACCAAAGTATGAAAGTATGGTGCTTGAGAATGGATTGCAAGTAGTTGTTATTCCTATGAATAATCATTCTAATGTGATTCAAACCTCTGTATTTTATAAGGTAGGTTCACGCAATGAAATGATGGGCAAAAGTGGGATTGCTCATATGCTAGAGCATATGAACTTTAAAAGCACTAAAAATCTTCGTGCAGGTGAGTTTGATGAGATTGTTAAAAAATTTGGAGGTATAGATAATGCATCTACTGGTTTTGATTATACTCATTATTTTATTAAATCCAGTACTTCAAATTTAGCAAAATCTTTAGAGTTATTTGCGGAATTAATGGGGAATCTTTCTCTTAAAGATGAGGATTTTCAGCCAGAGAGAGATGTGGTGGCTGAAGAGCGTCGTTGGCGTACGGATAATTCTCCAGTTGGTTATTTGTATTTCCGTTTTTTTAATACAGCTTATATTTACCATCCTTATCACTGGACACCAATAGGCTTTATGGATGATATTTTAAATTGGAATATTAAGGATATAGAAAGCTTTCATTCTACTTATTATCAGCCTCAAAATGCTATTTTACTTATAGCAGGAGATGTGGAATCAAAAAAAGCTTTTGCTTTGGCTGAAGAATATTTTGGTCAGATTAAAAATAAAACTAACTTAATTCCAAAGGTTTATGCTAAAGAGCCTGAGCAGGATGGAGCTAGAGAGGCTACTATTTATAAGGATAGCCCAATTGAGTATTTAGCCCTTGGTTATAAGATCCCTTCTTTTAAGCATCAAGATCAGGTTGCCCTAAGCGCGCTTTCATCGTTGCTTAGCAATGGGAAGAGTAGTATTCTTTATAAAGATTTGATTGATTCTAAGCGTATGGCAAGTCAGATTTATGGTTATAATATGGATTTAATTGATGAGGGTATTTTTATGTTTATTGCCGCAGCAAATGAGGGGATCAAGGCAAGTGATATTAAGCAAGAGATTGAGAATATTATTTTGCGTTTGCAAAATGGTGAGATAACTCAAGAGGATTTAGATAAATTAAAGATTAATATTAAGGCAGATTTTTATGCAAGCTTAGAGGATAGCTCCAGTGTAGCTGACCTTTTTGGTAGTTATTTTGCCAGAGGGGATATCAAGCCTCTTTTAGAATATGAAGAGAAATTTGATGCTTTGGTGATAGATGATTTAGTGCGCGTGGCTAAAAAATATCTTGTGCCTAAAAACTCTACCACTCTTATTCTTAAGGGAGGGAAATAATGAAGGGGTCAGGTGTAGCACTTATCACACCCTTTAGAAATGGCAAGATTGATGAGGTAGGATATATCAATCAAATTAAGCGCCAGATCAAATATGGAACACAGATTTGCGTACCTGTGGGTACAACAGGGGAGTCTGCTACACTTAGCCATAATGAGCATATGCAATGTATAGAAATAGCAGTAGAGACATGCAAGAATACAAATACTAAGGTATTGGCAGGTGCTGGAAGTAATTGTACAAAAGAAGCGATTGAGCTAGCTCAATTTGCCCAAAAATGTGGTGCAGATGCGATTTTGTGTGTGAGCCCTTACTATAATAAACCTACACAAGAAGGACTTTATGAGCACTATAGGGCTGTGGCTAGCTCTGTGCAGATCCCGCTTATGCTTTATAATGTACCTGGGCGTACTGGAGTTAATATTGAACCAAAGACAGCTATTAGACTTCATCAGGAGGTTAAAAATATTTTTGCCATTAAAGAGGCTGATGGTCAAATGCAAAGTATCATAGAATTAAATACAAATGCTAAAGATTTAATGATTTTTAGTGGTGATGATTTGATTAACTATCCGATTTTAGCTAATGGTGGATGTGGCGTTATTTCAGTAACTGCAAACTTATTACCAGATAAAATTGCTGCCTTGACAAATTATGGACTTTGTGGAAAATTATCTGAATCTAAAGCAATAAATAATGAACTTTATGCTATAAATAGAGTTTTATTTTGCGAAAGCAACCCTATACCTATTAAGGCTGCCATGTATATTTCTGGTTTGCTAGATAGTTTAGAGTATCGCTTACCGCTACTTGCCCCCAGTAAGGAGCATATGAAATTAATTGAAACAACATTACAAAATTATGAGGTGCAATTATGAGTGAAAGTAATATGAAAGGTAAAACCTTGGTCATTAGCGGTGCTACTCGCGGCATTGGTAAGGCTATTTTATATAAATTTGCTCAAAATGGCGTAAATGTAGCTTTTACCTATAATAAGAATGAAGAAGAGGCGCAAAAAATTGCTCAAGATGTGGAAAGTAGATTTGGAGTGAAAGCGCGCTATTACCCATTAAATGTACTTGAGCCAGAGCAGTATATTGAGCTTTTTGGTAAAATTGATCAAGATTTTGATCGTGTTGATTTTTTTGTTTCTAATGCAATTATTTATGGTCGTAGTGTCGTAGGAGGGTTTGCCCCTTTTATGCGTTTAAAGCCAAAAGGTTTAAATAATATTTATACTGCTACTGTGCTTGCTTTTGTAGTGGGTGCGCAAGAGGCTGCTAAGCGTATGAAAGAAGTGGGTGGTGGCGCTATTGTATCCTTATCTTCTACTGGAAATTTAGTTTATATGCCAAACTATGCTGGTCATGGTAACTCTAAGAATGCTGTTGAGACCATGGTAAAATATGCAGCTGCTGAGCTTGGTGAGTTTGGTATACGTGTAAATGCGGTAAGTGGTGGTCCAATTGATACAGACGCATTGCGCGCATTTCCTGATTATGATGAGGTAAAGGCTAAGGTAGAAGAGCAGTCCCCTCTTAAAAGAATGGGCTTACCAGAGGATTTAGCAGGTGCAGCTTATTTCTTGTGTGATAGCACACAAAGTGCTTGGATTACTGGTCAGACTATTGTAATTGATGGTGGGACAACATTCCAATAATTTTGCAAGGGCTTAACTTTAAGCTCTACCCCCCCCC
>JXTW01000008.1:9181-72453 GCA_004368235.1 Helicobacter anseris
TCAAAAATTTTTTTCAAATATAAGACAAATATGGAACATTTATTGCTTTTTGTATTTTAAATTTTATAAAAAGGATTTGAAATGTTACGTTCACTTTGGTCTGGTGTCAGCGGTATGCAAGCACACCAAATTGCACTTGATGTTGAGAGTAATAATATTGCTAATGTTAATACGGTTGGTTTTAAATATTCTCGTGCATCATTTGTTGATATGCTAAGTCAGGTTAAGCTGATTGCTACCTCTCCTTATCAGAATGGACTTGGGGGACAAAATGATTTCTCTGTAGGTCTTGGTGTTGGGGTAAACTCTACAACAAAGGTTTTTTCTCAAGGTAATACACAAAATACAGATGTAAAAACTGATCTTGCAATTAATGGCGATGGTTTTTTTATCATCTCTCCAGATCGTGGTACTACACAGAACTTTACTCGTGATGGGGAGTTTTTATTTGATGCAAATGGAAATTTAGTTACCAATGGTGGATACGTAGTACAAGGATGGATGAAGGGAGATCTTAAAAATGCATCTAAGATGAGTGATGCAGATTTTTTTAAAGTGGATAATACAGGACCTATCCAAAATATCCAGATTGACCCAGCTATGGTAATGCCAGCACGTGCAAGTACAAAAATTTCTTTACGTGCTAATTTATCAGCTGGTAAACATGTCGAGCAAACAGGAAATATTTTTGCACTTGATTCTGCAGTCAAAACTCCAGCAGATGGAGTGAATCCAGTTTATGATTCAGATTCTAGATTAACACAGAAGGGTGAAGATTTTGCTGCATTATTTAATCAAGATGGAGATGCTTTTACTTTAACGGAAAATCAGGGTATCTGGGTAAGTTATAAAACTTCAGAAATGAGAAATGAAATTCAAGATAGCAATGAAGAAAGCATGGTGGAGATTAATGGAACAACGATATCTTTTACTAATGATTCTGGTGTGAGTGGAATGAGTTCTATTATGGCTGCTCAAATGGCTATTAATGCACATAAACATGAAACTGGTGTAGAAGCGTATATAGATAACGGACTTTTAAGATTGGAAAATAAGAATGAATTAGATGGTGATGAGCGTGTAAAAAATATCAGAATTACTGCTAGCGGTACAGGAGCATTTGCAAATTTTGTAGAAGGAGATGCAGATATTACTTCGTTTCGCTATCGTTATACAAGTTCTTTAAGTCCAGATTCTGGTACAGGACAATTCCGCACAACCGAAGATTTACGTGCATTAATGCAATATGATGCTAATCTTATTAAAGATCCTACACAACCTTATGCCGATTCTACAGCGAGTGTGTCTGTGAAAGTTAATAAATATGGAATGTTTGAGATTCAAAATAAAGATAATGGGGATACAGAAAAGCAAAATCTCAATATCTTTGTTTCTGGTTATTCGAGTGAAAATGTTACTAATAATGTTCTTTTTAAAGATACGATGAAGGCACTTAATACTGCTTCATTGGTAGAAGGTGGTATTGCTAGCTCATCTTCTAAAATAGGACATGCTGTGCATACCTCAAGTGTAGATGTTGTTGATAGTTTAGGTACAAAACATACGATTAGATTTGAATTTTATAAATCTGGAGGATCAGAGTGGAATTTCCGTGCTATAGTCCCAGAGCCAAGTGAGCTTTATGGATCTTCGCCTTCTCGTCCTAATATTTTTGAAGGTGGACGTGTAAAGTTTAATAGTGATGGAAGTCTTGCAAGTATGAATCCACCTGTGCTCCAATTTGATCCTAAAAATGGTGCAGATGCACCACAGAGAATTAATCTTGCTTTTGGTAAGAGTGGTGGTTTTGGAGGATTGACTAGTGTAGATAAGCAATCAGAGACTTATAATATTAATCAAGATGGTTATCAGGCTGGAGATTTGATTGATGTGAGATTTGATAGTAATGGTTCATTACTTGGAGGATTTAGTAATGGTAGGACCTTGGCATTGGCACAAGTTGCATTGGCAAACTTTGCTAATAATGCAGGTTTACAAGCAGAGGGAGGAAATGTATTCTCTGCTTCTGGTAACTCTGGTCAGCCAATTATTGGCGCTGCTAATACGGGACGTAGAGGTAGTGTATCTGGATCTAAACTAGAGATGAGTAACGTAGATTTATCCAGATCCTTAACACAGCTAATTGTTGTGCAAAGAGGTTTTCAAGCTAACTCTAAGGCTGTAACCACATCTGATCAAGTACTTAACACTTTATTGCAACTTAAACAATAATTTGCTTTTATTCTTTAAGGTTTTGGTCTAGCCAAAACCTTTTCTACATTTTTATACTGCTACTTTTTGTTATTTATTTAATTATTTTTTAAATTATTTAATATTTTTTTTATTTTGTTAAGTTAATATAAAGAAAAACTTAATATTAGAGGATGATAATGAATTGGCTAAGAGTAAAAAAAGATTCCAAAGCTATTTTTCAAGTAGGTAACGGTAATTTCTTAGAAATGTATGATTTTAGTATCTTTGGTCTTTATGCTCCTATTATTGCAAAAGTATTTTTTCCTAATGAAAATGCTTTTATTGGTATTATGCAAACCTTTATGGTTTTTGCAGCAGGGAGTTTTATGCGTCCAGTAGGAGCTCTTGTGCTAGGTGCTTATATGGATAAGTTTGGTCGCAAAAAAGGCTTGATGCTGACTTTATCTCTTATGGCTATCGGGACAGCTTCGATTTGCTTATGTCCTAGTTATGCACAAATAGGTGTCTTAGCTCCTATAGTCATTGTGATAGGCAGGCTTATTCAAGGTTTTAGTGCAGGAGCAGAATTGGGTGGAGTGGTTATATATTTGAGTGAGATTGCACCTAAGGATTTGAAGGGATTTTATGTGGCTTGGCAGAGTGGTTCATAGCAGTTAGCTACAGCATTTGCGGCTGGACTAGGTCTAGGGTTGCATTATTTTTTAGGTGAGGAGTTTTTAGCTCAAGGTGGTTGGAGGATACCCTTTTTAGTAGGTTGTCTTGTCGTACCTTTTTTATTTATTATTCGTAAGGGCTTAGAGGAAAGTCCAGAGTTTTCTAATACAAAACATTGTACGAGGAAATTAAGCGAGATGATTAAAAATGCTATTTTAAATTTGAGATTAATGCTTATTGGCATTGCCATGGTGATGACAACAACTACTTTTTATTACTTTATCACTGTTTATACACCCACTTATGCAAAAAATATTTTGCATTTTAGTAGTGTCCAAAGTTTTGGGGTAACGGTAATGGTCGCTTTTAGCAATCTTTTCTGGCTTTTAGTATCTGGATATGTGAGTGATAGGATCGGACGAAAAAAAGCGCTTGTTTTTTCATCGGTTTTAGGGCTTTTGACATCCTATCCTGCACTATTATTGCTAATAAATCATTTAAATTTTCCAGTATTAGTAGGCGTTGAGCTATGGCTTAGTATGATTTATGCAGTTTATAATGGAACTATGGCAGTAGCACTATCTGAAATTGTACCAAAAGAACTCAAGGCAATTGGTTTTAGTTTTGCTTATTCTGTGGCAGTAGCAATATTTGGTAGTTTAACACCAGCAGTTTCTACTTATTTCATTGCCTTGAGTAATAATCCGGCTATACCTGGAATATGGCTTTCTTTTGTCGCATTTTGTTCATTTATAGCAGTTTTATTGGCTTATCGCAAAGTAGCTTAATGTTTGCTTTCTTTGTGTAAGAAATATAGACCTAGAGAAAGTGCAAGTATAGATATGGCAAAATAGATCATATCAAGTGTGCTTTTTACATCCATATTTAAAACTTTAGAAAAGAAAGCAACAATAAGCGCCATAACAATAACTTTTGCAAGTTTATCTTTAAGCTGATCTAGTGTATGAATCTCTAGCACTTTGATATTACTAAGCTCTTTAATGGAGATCTTGGTAATAAAAAGCTCATAGAGCCCGAAGCTAAAGATAAGTAAAACTACAGCGATGAGGTAAAGATCAATAGAGGAAATAATAGCATTTAATAAAAGATTGTGGATATCATCTTGATCTGGGCTGCTTCCGCTATAGTAGCCTATGGTTTTAATACCAGCATGGATGATATCCCAACTAGCTACAATGAATAATAAAACAGATCCTACTAAAGAGAGAATAACTGCCAAAATAACAATAAGGCGTGTATTCCACAAAATAGTTTCAAAAATTTTTTTCATATTTTTCCTTTTTTCCTAGAGATTAAGGGGTAGATTTTAGCAGATTTATGGAGGAAATCAATGAGATTTTGCGATGAATGATCAGGTCTTAGTTTTAATATTTTAAAATATTTGACTAGAAATAGTAAAAATACAAATAATTATTTACTTTTTTTGATAAAAGTTTTATACAATGTATAACCAAATCGGTACTTAAAGGATGGTTTATGGGAACTGTAACTTTAATAAATAATGAAACAGGACAAAGTTTTGATTTTGATTTGATTGATTGCACAAGAGGACCTAAGGCAGTCAATTTCTCTAAATTGTTTGAAAATGCAGGGATTTTTTCTTATGATCCTGGATATGGTTCTACAGCAGGATGTGAGTCAACTATTAGCTATATTGATGGAAAAAAAGGAGAGCTGCTTTATAGAGGGATACCCATTGAACAGCTTGTAGAGAAGTATAAATTTACAGATATTTGCCAGTTTTTGATTTCAGATTCTTTGCCTAAGAATGATGAAGAATCTAAAAAATTTGATTTAGAGTTGCGCCATAGAAGTTTTTTGCATGAAAAGCTCAAAAGAGTGTTTGATGTATTTCCAGATAATGCTCATTCTATGGCAACTCTAAGCGCAATTGTATCCGTGCTAGCTACTTTATATGCCAATCACAAGGATATGGATGATGAGGATGATTATCAGACAATGGCACGTAGAATTATTGCTAAAACCCCTACAATGGTGGCTTTTTGCTATCGTAATTCAGTAGGAGCACCTTTTATTGAGCCAGATGTTAGCAAGAGCTATGTAGAAAACTTTTTTTATATGTTGCGTGGCTATCCTCATTCTAGATGGAAATATGGTTTAGATGGTGAACAGGAAATAACACCCCTAGAGATAGAGGCATTGGATAAGATTTTAACTTTACATGCAGATCATGGACAAAATGCTTCTACAACTACAGTGAGAAATGTTGCTTCTACAGGCGTACATCCTTATGCAGCTATTAGTTCGGGGATTAATGCTCTCTGGGGACCAGCCCATGGTGGGGCAAATGAAAAAGTATTAGCTCAATTGCATGAGATTGGTGATGTAAAAAATGTTGATAAGTTCATTGAACGTGCTAAGGATAAAAATGATTCTTTTCGTCTTATGGGATTTGGTCATCGCGTTTATAAAAGTTATGATCCAAGAGCAAAGACATTAAAAAAGCTTAAAGATGAGCTTGATAAAAAGGGTATTAGAATGGATGCTCATTTAAGTGAAATAGCCCAGAAGGTAGAAGAGGTCGCACTTAGTGATTCTTATTTTTTAGAAAGAGGTCTTTATCCTAATGTGGATTTTTATAGTGGTATTATTTTAACAGCACTAAAAATACCAAGAGAGTTGTTTACGCCAATCTTTGTTATGGGTAGGATGCCTGGATGGTGTGCACAGCTTATAGAGCATGATAAAAATCCATATGCCAGAATCACGCGTCCACGTCAAGTATATCTTGGGAAATAGAAACTCTTAAAAATTCCTTTTGTATAATTTTAAAAACAAAAAGGAATGGTATGGAGTTTGTCCTAGCAAATACACAGGCTTTTATAAGTATTTTAAGCATTTGGATTCTGGCAGTGATGATGCCAGGTCCTGATATGTTTTTGGTTATTCGTACAGCAATCAATAAGGGAAAAATAGCCGCAATAATGGCTGTTTTTGGTATCGTTACAGGGACATTAGTATGGCTTGTGGTAGGATTTTTCTTTATTGCAATTATAGGTGGAGGAGTACTTTTTGATATTTTAAAAGTGTGTGGAGGGATTTATTTGATATGGATGTCCTATCAAGTATTGACATCCCTAAAGCAAAAGTCTATAGGTCAAGATGATAAGAGAAGTGAGCAGACAGCCTTTTATACAGGGTTATTGACTAATATTGCCAATCCAAAACCTCCTATTTTTGTATCTATTATCCTTTCTAAGTTGCCATTGGATACACCATTTTTAATTGATTGCTTTTTATTGATAGTCATGCTTATTATTCCACTTATATGGTTTTATATAGTTGTGAGATTGTTTACTATACAGATATTTTTAGATAAATTTATGAAGTGTAGCAAGTTCGTTGATATATTGGCAGGGATAGTATTTGGAGTTTTTGGGATGGATTTAGTTTATGAAGGTGTAAGAACTTTAGCCTAGAATCTAGGCTAAAGTTTAGTCTTCGCGATTGCCAAGTATACCTATTAATTGTAGGATAGATACAAATATATTTAAGAAATTTAAATATAGACTAACAGCAGCATCTATTGGACTATCATAAAGACCTTTTAGCATATTTTGTGTATCAAATGCTACAAAAACGCTAAATAGCACGGCACAAGCACCAGCAATCAATACTTGAAGCATTGGAGAGTGCAAGAATAGATTAATAAGCGAACAAATCACTACAACAATCAAGGCAATAAAAAGCATTTTACCAATATTAGCCAGATCGCTTTTAGTTTTAATAGCAAAGATGCTCATAATACCAAAGATAATTGTAGTCATGCCTAATGCTTGCCAAACTGCCCCAAGACCATTTTTAGAGATAACAAAACCTAAAAGAGGAACAAGTGTAACTCCACTTAATGTCGTGAAGGCAAAAAGCATAGCTATATTTAAGCCGGGCTTATTTTTAGAAAACATTAGCCCAAAAAATGCAACGATTTCTAAGATGAAAAATACCCAACGATTTTGCATAATAGTTTCAAAGTTCATTAAACCTAGAATGGCGCCAATTGTTCCAAGGGCTAAACTAGCAGCAAAAAACTTATAAGTAGTTTTGACGAAGTTGACCATTGCGCTTTCTTGAGCAAGGCTTGTACTTTGTTCATAAGCTTGGGTTCTATCATATAGGCTCATAGATGCTCCTTTAATAATAATTTTTATTTGGAGAATATTACTTTAGCAGTGTTAAGAAAATGCAAACTACTCATTAATTAGCGTTATAATTGCATAGTTAAGAATTAAAGGATTTTTCAGTGAAAAAAAATAGAATTGCTATCAATGGTTTTGGACGTTTGGGGCGTTGCATTGCTCGTGTTATCTCCCTTCGTGATGATGTGGAGTTGGTAGGAATTAATGATCCTTGTGATTTTGAGATTTTGAGTTATCTTTTGCGTCTAGATTCCACACATGGAGCTTTTATCAAAGAAGTGAGATATGAGGAAAATAGGCTTTTTATTAATGAAAATGAAGTTAGTATCTCTAATTATAGCAATCCTATGGATGTGGATTTTGGAGAAGTAGATATAGTAATTGAGAGTTCTGGTAAGTTTTTAGATAAGCAAAGTATTTCCCATCATCTTAAAAAGGGGGCGAAAAAGGTTATTCTCTCTGCCCCATCTATTGATGATATGCCTACATTTGTAATGGGGGTAAATGAGCATGATTATAATGGAGAATTGATTATTTCAAATGCTTCTTGTACAACAAATTGTTTGGCACCATTATGCAAGATTTTAGATTCTCATTTTGGAATTCAAGAAGGCGTAATTACGACTATTCATAGCTATACTTTTGATCAAAAATTATTAGATAATGCTCATGCAACTGATAAACGCAGAAGTAGAGCAGCAGCCTTAAATATTATTCCTACTACAACAGGAGCAGCTAAAAATCTTTATCGGGTATTGCCAAATTTAGAAGGAAAGTTGCATGGACATAGTGTGCGCATACCAGTAGCAGATGTTTCAATGCTGGATTTAAATATTAGATTGAAGCAGCCTTTAGAAAATTTAAATGAACTTTTAAGGCAGTATGCTATTAAAGAGATGAAGGGTATTTTGAGACTTGATGATGGCTATGGTGTAAGTAGTGATTTTTTAGGGGATTCGCATAGCTGTATAGTAGCTAGTGATTTGAGTTTTAGTATCGGAGAGATGACTAAAATTATGGCTTGGTATGATAATGAATGGGGCTATTCTAATAGGATTATTGATTTAGCTTGCTATATCAGTGATTAAGGATTGAAGTGGAAGTAAAATTTTTAGATCTATCTTATGTCAATGCACCTTATTATGAGGAGTTTTCTCATAAGTTAAAAGAGTTGTATTTTAATTCTCGTTTTATTAGAAGTATTGAATGTAGCCAGTTTGAAGAGGAATTTGCTAAATATTGTGGGACTTTAGGTTGTGTAGGTGTGGCTAATGGTACAGATGCTATAGAAATTGCTATTAAAGCACTTAATCTTGCCAAGGGGAGTCAGATTATATTGCCAGCTAATACTTTTAAGGCTACTGCTGAAGCTGTTTTAAATATGGGATTTAAGGCTGTAATAGTAGATTGTGATGAGAGCTATAATATTTCACCTCAAGCTTTATTATCTGCTATAACTCCACAAACTTCAGCAATCATTGTTGTGCATCTTTATGGGCGTGTCTGTGATATGAATGCAGTGATGAAAATCGCACAAGATTATGGGCTTTTGGTCATTGAGGATTGTTCTCAAGCTCATGGTGCTAGGATAAGAATACAAAATGAGGTTAGAAGTGTAGGTAGTATAGGAGATGTTGGAACATTTAGCTTTTATCCTAGTAAGAATTTGGGTGCTATTGGTGATGGTGGGGCAATTGTTTCTAATGCAAGATCATTACTAGATAGGGCAAGAAATATTGCTAATCATAGTTTATTAGAGTGTAAACCTAGTTTTGTAGGCAGGAATTCAAGACTAGATTCTATCCAGGCTATGTTTTTAAGTCTAAAGCTTAGAGATTTAGATGCTCATAATACCCATAGAATAGAGATTGCAAAAGTATATGACAAAATATTAAGCAGATGTGAAGGAGTTGTTTGCCCAGAGTTGCCAGCCCTTGATGCTTGTGTGTGGCATAACTATGTGATTAGACTTATAAGAGGGCTTTCTGGACACAGGGAGATGCTCCAAAAATTTCTTGAAATTAAAGGAGTACAAACCCATATTCATTATCCTTTAGCACTTAACAAAATTCCAGAGTTAAAAAGTCATATTCATATGCTTATTCATCCTTTGCCAAATGCTAGCAATTGGGATAGGGATATACTTTCATTACCTATTGGTGCTCATATTACAAAAGAACAAGCAGAGTATGTGGCTAATTGTATCCTTGAGTTTAGCACTCGTTATTAGCTATCTTTGAGTATTTATTTAGATACAATGTAATTTATAATTTTTGGAGGTTTAAAATGCGCAGCCTTATTTTATATTCATTGATTGTTACTCTATTTTTTAGTGGGTGTTCCATCTTTGCTCCTCAAGGACCAGAAGCTAAAGTAGAGAAATGTGAAAGTCCATTTGTTTATATTGGTATGCCTAAGATTAGCCTAGGTCAAAATGATTTGGAAGTCAGTATTGAAGATATTAAAAAATTTTTCGAGCAAAGCATGAATAGAGATTCTTGTTTAGCTTTAAGTGAGAATCCAGATGCTTATGATTTTAGTATTGATGTTACTAGCTATATGAATCATCAAAATCAAGAAGGTATTGCTACAGATAATCAGGAAGTTACAGCAGGTATCAAGGTCTCTTTTATACTCAAAAAAGATCGTAGTACTACTAGACTTAATAGTGAGCAATCTATAAAAATTAATGGTAAAAAAATATTAGGTATTGGCAAGGGAGCTAAGATCAGTAATGCAGATAAAGAAGAGATGCTTCAAAAGGCAATTCAAAAAGCCTATGATCAGGTATTAAATACTTTACGTTAGAAATGATAAAAGAGGCTTGCTATTTAGAATCCAGTTTTAAAAAATCCTTATGACAAGGTGCCTTAAAAATATAGCGGTTATTTTTAAGGCTAAAATCCAGACTTAATGCATGCAATCTTAAGAAAAAATCATTATTTATATTTTTTAGTTTATTGTCCAAATATTCTCGAGCTTTTATATCATCGCAGTATAGAGGCTCATTTACAATAGGATGATGAATATGCGCTAAATGCACTCTAATTTGATGAGTTCGCCCTGTGAGTGGATAAACCTTTAAGAGGGTATAAATAGGCGTGATTTTATTATCCGTGATTTTTCCAAGAGACTTTAAAAGATGCATATCCTCTGGTAGACAATTTTGATGGGGTTGTATTTCTTGAGCATTATTTATATAGGCTATGGGCTGTATATAGGTTTGAGAGGCTTTGCCATCTTTGTGGATACTACAGCGTATGGAAAGATCGCCTTGCTTATCTTTTTTGGGTGTGAGAATAGGCGCATCAATGATTTGATCTTGACTGATTATCCCATGCACTAAGGCAAGATAGATTTTTGTTATCTTTTTTTCTTCAAAGGCTTTTTTAAGAGCTATTTCTGCTTTTTTATGCCGACTAGCTAGCAAAATCCCACTCGTTTCATAATCTAGTCTATGGAGCGGTTGTGCATTTTTGCCTAAAAAAGCTTTGATACTATCACAAAGACTTTGATGCTGGAATTGTCCTTTTGGGTGGGTGAGTAAATTGTGAGGCTTGTTAAAAAGTGCAAAATCTGGATGGGTGAAAAAGGGCTTAATCTCACCATTTGGTTCAAATACACAAAGCCAAAAGTCTCCAGTTACAATTTGGCTTTTTTGAATGATTTGATGATTAGATGTGCGCATACGCCCTTTATCAATGATTTTTTGAGATTCTTTATTGCTATAACCCATGGTTTTTAAAAGCTTAATGGCAGTTATAGGCTCATTGGATGTGAAGAGTTGGTATTTAAATGGCATGGGTAATTGAGTGGATTTGTAGTGATATTTGTTTATAAAAATCAAGAGTAAGAGAGCAAGTGATATCTACATATTCTCCAGTTTCATAAAATTGTTTAGAAAAAAAATCCATCCCCCATATTTTATGATTAAATTCAAGACGCTGGTGTATATCTTTGATTTTTTTATGTTGTGTAATTTTTAGATTCTTGATACAAAATTTTGGTATTTGATTACCCTGACCATAAGGCTCAAAACTATTAATTATCTCTAATAATTTATAATTAATACTCTCTAGTTCTAAAAATCCTAGAATATCACTTTTTTCTTTTTTGTTTAATGGGATACAGAGTGAAAAAAAACTACCAAACTTTTCTAAAGCTGTAGAATCTAAGCTAATGCCCACTGCTTCTGCATGTCCACCAAAATGTAAAAAATTATTTTGAAATGGAAGAAGAGTCTCAAAAATATTAATTTTACCATCACTGCGCCCAGACCCTTTAAAGCTACCATCTTGTTTTTTTGTAAAAACAAAGGCTGGACGAAGATATGATTCTACAAGACGTGCAGCTACTATGCCAAGTACTCCATCATTGAAATTTTCACCAAAGGCTAAGACATAATTTGGGGTTTGCACTAATGAGGAAATAGCAAGGTTGTAAACCTCTTGAGTAATAGTTTTGCGTTCAAGATTAAGACTTTTAAGATCGTAAAAAATAGCTTTGATATGATCTTCATTTTGAGCTAAAAAAAAGTCACAGGCAAGTTTAGCATCTTTAATCCTTCCTGCACTATTTAGGAGTGGAACAATATAAAAGCTTATATCTTGCGCATTTATTTGTGTATTTTTTAAAAGAGTTTTTAATAATATATCTGACTTTTCTTCAGAGTTTATGAATTGTTGTAATCCTTTTTTGACAAAGAGTCTATTAATATTTATTAATGGCATCATATCTGATATAGTAGCTAGCATTACATATTTTAATAATGGTTGAAGCGAGAAGTTTTGGTTAAGTGCAAGTTTGATAGCATTGCAAAAATACCACGCTACAGCTGCCCCACATATATCTTTTTGAGCAAATGGGCAGTTTTTTTGCTTCGGATTTATGATGGCAGCAGCTTTGGGTATGCTTTCTTGTGGATTATGATGATCAGTAATAATAAGAGGAATATTTTGATCATAGCAATATTGTGCTGCTTCAAATGCAGCAATGCCATTATCAACAGTAATGATAAGATCAATATTTTTATGTTGAGCAACAATGTTTTTACTAATACCATATCCATCATTAAAACGATTAGGGATAGTATATTTAATATTTTGATAATCAAGCATTTTGAAAAATTTCATCATAATAACTGTAGCCATTACGCCATCTACATCATAGTCTCCAATAATTAGAATCTTGGAATTTTTTTGAATGCCTTGAGCGCAGAGTTTGGCTGCCAATTCGCAATCTTTAAACGAATGAGGATGGGGAAGATCTTTCAAACTTTTAACATTATCATTTTTAAAGCGTGATGATAAAATATTGTTTAAATCATCCAGAGTTAGGGGTGTATCGTTTGGATACACAGAGGCAGAGAGAGACATTTACTTTTTGTACTCCAGGGCTTTTTTAGCAAAGGCTAGAATAATTGCGTTTGGATTTTGGAGACGGGATGTAAATTCTGGATGAAATTGTACTGCTACAAAGAAAGGATGATTTTTTATCTCAATAGCTTCAATGAGCCCTTCTTTACCTTCAGCACAGATACTCATCCCATTTTCTTCTAATATATTGCGATATTTTGGGTTGGCTTCATAGCGATGGCGATGGCGCTCTTTAATAGTCTGGCAATTCCCATAGCTTTGATAAATAACTGAATCTTTTTGAAGTTTGCATTCATATTCTCCTAATCTCATGGTCCCGCCCATAGGACTGTGATGTGTTCTTATTTGTGCATTGCCACTGCGGTCAATAAAGTCTTCGATCAGGTAAATTGCAGGTTGTGTGGTATTTTTATCAAATTCTATAGAGTTTGCCTCTTTAATGTTAGCTTTATTGCGCAAAAACTCTATGATGCTAAGTTGCATACCAAGGCAGATTCCAAGAAATGGAATCTGTTTTTCTCTTGCATAAGAGATGGCAAGAATTTTTCCATCAATCCCTCTAGATCCAAATCCACCGGGGATTAAAATTCCATCAACATCATTAAGTAGATCTATGGTTTCTTTATTTAATTCTTCGCTATCAATCCATTTTATATGTATTTTTGTATCCATATGAGCACCAGCGTGAATGAGGGCTTCTGTAAGTGATTTATAGGATTCTTTTAATCCTAGATATTTACCTACAAAACCAATGGTAATTTGATGTTGAGGAGAGATGATTTTTTTTACTAAAAGATCCCAAGATTCTATATTAGGTATGATGGGACTTAGATTGAAGTGCTTAGCAATAGAACTTAAAATTCCTTCTTTTAAAAAATTAAGAGGGCAAGCATAAATACTTGGTGCATCCTCTGCAATAATTACACTATCATCATCAACATCACAAGATAAGGCAATTTTTCTTTTCATATCTTTGCTTACAGGCTTCTCGCTTCTAGCAAGGATGATTTGAGGAGTAATCCCAATACGCCTTAGTTCTTGGACAGAGTGTTGAGTAGGCTTAGTTTTTTGTTCACCGGCTGCTTTGATATAAGGGATAAGTGTTACATGGATGCTAATTACCCTTTGATTTCCTAGTTCGTGTTTCATCTGACGCATGGCTTCAAGATAGGGCATACCTTCAATATCCCCTACCGTACCACCAAGCTCGACTACAAGGAAGTCATAGTTTTTGGCAACAGACTTGATTCTGGCTTTTATTTCATCGACAATATGAGGGACTACTTGAATCGTTTTGCCTAGATATTTTCCCGCTCGTTCATTTTCGATTACAGAAAGATAGACCTGACCGGTTGTGAAATTGTTTTGACGATTTAAGCTTGTATTTAAAAATCGTTCATAATGACCAATATCTAAATCTGTTTCTGCTCCATCAGCTGTAACAAAGACTTCTCCATGCTCTAGTGGACTCATGGTGCCAGGATCTACATTAATATAAGGATCTATTTTTAAAATAGAGACTTTAAAGTTTGATGCCTGCAAGAGTGTAGCAATAGAGGATGAAGAGATTCCCTTACCCAAAGAGCTTAAAACACCACCGGTAACAAAAATATATTTGGGTTCTACTTTAGATTGCATACTATACCTTCTTTAAGATTTTTTTTAATGTAATCCTACAAAAACCAGCTTTAATCTTTAATAAAAATTTATATTTTTAGTCTAGAATTTTTATGTATTTTTTAAGGAGTGGTTATGTTGGTGTATTTGGGTTTATTTATTGTAGGCTTATATATTTTGCCCAAAATATTGATTGATTTTATTCAATTGAGATTTATCAAGCAAAAGTTAGATTCCCCAGCAGTAATTCTTAATACAGAGGACTATCAAAAAGCAGGAATGTATGCAATAGCAAAACTTAGACTATCAATTTTTAGTACGATATTTGAGGGGTTTTTATTTATGGCTTGGTTTGGCGTTGGATTTAAAGCTTTGGAGGCTTTTTGGATATCTACCCATCTACCCTTATTCTGGCAGAATCTAGGATTTTTCTTAGGTTTTTTGGTGATTCATATTTTGGTGTCTTTACCAACAAATTTTTATACAGAGATGGTTTTGGATAAGCGCTTTGGTTTTAGTAAGACTACAATGGGATTATTTTTACTTGATTGTATAAAAACCCTAGTTCTTGCACTTTTGTTTGGCAGTATTATAGCTGGGGGCGTGATTGTATTTATTGAGCATACTGATTTATGGTGGTTATGGGCATTTTTGTTTGTTTGGGTTTTAAGTATTATAATTAATGCTCTTTATCCAACTGTTCTAGCCCCTATTTTTAATCGTTTTACTCCATTAGAAGATGAGCATTTAAAGCAACGTATTGAAAAGCTTTTAGATTGTGTTGGATTTGAGAGTAATGGTGTATTTGTAATGGATGCTAGTAAACGCGATGGACGTTTAAATGCTTATTTTGGAGGATTGTCTAAAAGCAAGCGTGTAATTTTATTTGATACGCTTTTAAAAAATATTAGTGTAGATGGGCTTTTGGCAGTACTTGGTCATGAGCTTGGGCATTTTAAAAATCACGATATTTTAAAAAACATAGTTTTAAATACAATGGTATTATTTTTAATATTCTTTCTAGCAGGTGTGGCTTGTAGATGGCTTTTGGATATTTTTAATCTTGCTTGTGATGGTGGAGTGCTTGCATGTGTTGTTCTTTGGAGTCCAATTGTGTTTTTTTGGATTATGCCTATTTTGGGAGTTTTTTTAAGACAAGCAGAATATAAGGCTGATGAATTTGGAGCTTCTTTGAGCTCCAAAACTACACTGGCTAATGCGCTTATTCGCATTGTTAATGAGAACAAATCTTTCCCCTATTCTCACGGGCTTTATGCAGCATTTCATTATACGCATCCACCACTTTTAGATAGATTAAGGGCTTTGGAGTATGATATATGACTGTTGCTCAAGCCTTGATGTGGGCTAAACGTGAATTAATTGCTTCAAATAAGACTTTAAGAGTTGGATTAGAATCAGAGATTTTATTGGCTTATGTGATGGGTGTGACACGCCAATGGCTACATACATGGGGAGAAAAGCAGGTAGAACAAGAGCAGTTCAGGGAATTTCAAGAGCTTATCACAAAGCGTATTTCTCATATTCCCATAGCTTATTTAATCCAGTCAGCTAGCTTTTATTCTAGGGATTTTTATGTTGATTCTTCTGTGCTTATTCCTAGGCCAGAAAGTGAGCTTTTAATTGATAATTTGGATTTTTATATTCGGGAATATAATGTAAAAAAGGTTGCTGAAATTGGTATTGGAAGTGGTGTTTTATCTATTACGCTTGCGCTTAAATATCCACATTTGCAGATTGTGGCAACTGATATTTCAAAAGATGCACTAGAAGTGGCAAGCGTTAATTTAGAACGTTTTAGTACTGCAGATTTTGACTTAAAAAAATGTATTGAACTTAAGCATACATCACTTTTAGATGGCATTGAGGACAAATTTGATTTATTGATTTCTAATCCACCTTATATTGCTAAGGGAGAAAAGCTTGATTTAGATGTGCTTTCAGAGCCTCATATTGCACTTTTTGGAGGGGAAGAGGGGGATGAGATTTTAGGCGAGATCATTGCTCTTTCAGCTAGTAGAAATATTGCTATATTGGCTTGTGAGATGGGATATAATCAGCGTCAAAGCATACAAAAAAAGTTAGAGAGTTTTGATTATAAGCCCGGGTTTTATCGTGATTATGCAAGACTTGATAGAGGTTTTATTGCTTGTCGCAATAAAGATTAGCCAGTGATATTAAGGAGATGTTCTTCAAGAATAAAAAGTGGAGGAATATTATCTTGTACACAAATATTTATAAGCTTAAAGTTATGTAGGGAATCTAGATTCCTTTCAAGCAGATTTTTTACACTTTTGAAGTGTGTATTTAGATTTAACCCCATTCCTTTATCTTTGTCATAATAGACCATTCCTGAAATATTTCCAAGACTCGGGAATAATGCATAAAATTCAAGATAATTAGAATTATTTTTTGTTTTAATCTGTAAAATTTTATTACGTCCATTTTCATCAATTGTAAAACTATAAATATTTTTTTGCAATGCCAGAAGCATATTCCCATAAAAGAAAAAATCATTTTTATTATTAGCATGTATGAATTGTTGTGCAAGAAAATCTTTATATTCTTTAGGGAAATCCTTACTTTCAAGCAGAGATTTAAGCTCATTGTATTTGAAACGTAGTGGGGAAGATTCTAGATTGTTAAGATGCTCTGGATAAGGTGTAAGGTTGGAAATAAGAGTCGTGCCTACAGAGCTTTTTGAGATATTGGCAAAATAGCGCGCACCAACTTGAAGTTCTTTAAGGCTTTTGGTTTGTTGAGCAAGATTCCCAAGTTTAATAGAATAGAGATCCTTACCTTCCTTGCTAAGAATTTTTAAGAGAGTTGGAAGCGTGTTATTAAACTCCTTATTCTGGGCAATTTTTGTAATATTTTGGCTTAATGAGGCAATTTTTGAAATCATAGATTGGCAATAAAATTAGTAATATCAAAAGCAATTTCTAGCTTATTTGCTAGTGGAAGTTTTACTTGTCTATTTTCAGAAATAAGAAGCATAGCATTTTGTTTAGAACCAAAGGCATTGTGCTTGCTTAGAGTATTAAGACATACAGCTTTGCATTTTTTTTGTATTAGCATATTAGTGGCATTAATAATTGAGTTTTTAGAATCGAATTCAGCTTTAAAGCCGATTTTATTGAGTTTTGGATGATCAATAAGAGTAAGAATATCTATATTTTTATCACAGGTAATTTCTAGTTTTTCCTTATTATTTTTTTTAATCTTGCCATTGATAGGATTGCTAGGAATAAAATCAGCAATGGCTGCAGCCATAAAGAGATAAGAAGAGGTTGTAATTTTTTTGATTCTATTTTCTAGAATATGGAGATAGTCTTTTGAACTTTTTACAGAAATTTTTTTTATATCATTTGGCAAAGTAGTGGGGAAGGCAGAACTAATGAATTCAACTTTTGCGCCTTTAAGATATAGTGATATAGCCAATGCACTTGCCATAAGCCCACTAGAATAGTTGCTTATATAGCGTATAGAATCTATTGCTTCTATACTTCCTCCACCGCTAATAAAGACATTTTTATTTTCCCAAAATCTATCTTTTAAAAGTGATCGAGTAATTCTAAAAAGAATCTGATCAATTTGGCTTAATGCACCATCTCCATAAGTATCACAGGCTAGAAGCGAGCTTCTTGTGGGAATGATTTCAAAACCTCTTTTTTTTAATGTATTGATATTGTCTTTTGTGGCTTGATTTTGGAGCATTTGAGTATTCATAGCAGGAGCTAATAGCTTTTTGGTATTGCAGGCTAAGATGGTAGATAATAAAACATTATCTGCTATACCATGGGCAATTTTAGCAATTGTATTTGCAGAAGCAGGAATGATAATAAGTAGCTCTGCCCATTTGGCATAAGAGATATGATTGCAGGCAATATTCTTATCATCAAAATCCCCGATATTACCCTCCCAAGACTCACTATGGGTATGTAAAACAGGAGAGTGAGTTAGTGCTTCAAAGCTTAGAGGAGTGATAAATTTCTTGCTCTCCTCGCTCATTACTACACGCACTTTTGCTCCTAATTTTTTCAAGCTAGAGACAAGATCTAATGCCTTATAGGCAGATATGGATGCGCTAACAGCAAGAAGAATTCTGCGATTTTTTAATAAATCAGGTTTGTCAAAAAGCATCATCATCTACAATATCATATTGTTTGGCTGGATCTACATAGTCATCTATGGCTAGGACAAAGCCATTGCTTAGATTGCGAAAGAGGATATGACCTTCTTTGCGTTCATAAAAGAGTATCTGCCCTCCCTCTTGGAAGCGTTGTATTGTAGCATTATCTGCCCCTACCATTTTTCCCTTACCTTTGAAAATATCGCGTCCCATAATAATATCATCAAACATATCCCTATATGCTACTTTGCCAAAGAATTTTTTTGCAGCAGGCCATTTGGGTGCACAATCATTCATAAAGCAAATTTGATCTTTACTAATAGTAATATTGCCAATATTATTGCCTAGTTTAAAAAGTTCGATAATAAATGCATCATCTTGAGTACGGATAAGCGCGTAATCATAATAGGTAAAAATAGGGCTTTTAATAGTGAGAATCTTAAAATCTGGTGGCGAAGATGGCTGATCTTGTTTTGCTTGAGGTATGGGGCGTATAGGTTGTCCAGAAAAAAGGCGGTTTGCTCCATAGCAAGCAGAAAGTAAAAATGCCAAAGCCCCAGCCATAATTATGACTAGGGCTTTAGAAAGAAGGTTATATAGAAGCATTGGACTAAACCTTAGCCACGATCCCCGCTAAGAGCGCGATACCATACACGACCATCTAGTTTCAGCTCCATGCTTACTTGACATAAGCCATCTTTATATACAGTTTCTGTGATTTCTGCATTCCTGATTAATGCTTGAACTTTTGTTTTTACTGTAGAGTTTTGTAAAATCATATCTCTTACTGTATCTTGTGCATTAACGCGGATGCCATACATTTTTTCACCTAATTGACGATAAGCATCTACAATAGCAGCACGCTTAGCTAGAGCAAGTGCTTGAGATGGAGAAATAGTAGCTTCTGGAGCTACACCCATACCTACTGCACTTAATTCAATGATATTGTTTGGTGTCAAAATAGGGCTATTTTGAATCCCAACCTCACTAGCTGTACCACCAGGCGCTGCATCTGCTGAAGGTGCATCCCCACCAGGAGGAGCATCAAATCTTGTATCTGGTAGAGGTGAATCTCCAGGTAGAGCAGGAAGACCATTGCCAGCCACTAGGTTAGGGTTATTAAAGCCTACTGGAGGATAAGCGGGAGATTGTACAGAACCAGGTTGATAAACAGCTGAAGGTGGAACAAGACTTGTATCATCTCCACCCATTGGACCAAAATTACCGCAGCCACTAAGAGCTAGAGAGCCACTAATCATTAAAGAACCAAGTAAGAACCTTCTTGTCGTAGTTTTCATAAAAAATCCTTTAGAAAAAATATGTACTATGATTTAAGCAATAACTATTCCACTTTTTTAATTTTATTTTCAAATTGAAGGGAAAAGCAATTATCTAAACTAATGAAATCTCCTATTTTTAGATCTTTGGGTCTATTGTTTAAATAGATATTTAAAGTAAGGTTTTGTACAAGTACAATTAGATTTACGCCATTTGAGTTGTCCCTAGCATAAGAGATGTTTAAAACCTTAGCTATCAAGCAAGTATCTTTTTTATAAAGAAAATCGCTAAGCCTACTAGATTTAAGCATATGATTCTCTAAATGATGAATTATATCGCATAAAAAAAGCACATCATTAATATCGTGTGAAATCAAAAAAATTGTAAGGTCAAGCTGGGATAATATATCTTTAAGCTTAGTTTGTAATCTTTGCTTACCTTCTGTATCCAGTCCAGAAAAAGGCTCATCTAAAAGTAGGATTTTTGGTTTAAAGCACAGAGCCCTAGCTAGGGCTACTCTTTGGGCTTGTCCTCCAGAGAGTTGACTAACCTTGTGTTTTAGCAGAGATTCAAGCTCTAGTATATGGATGATTTTTTCTAGCAGTAAAGCTTCTATTTTATTAGCAAAAGTAATATTTTTATAGACATTAAGGTGAGGAAAAAGTGCATGATCTTGAAAGACAAACCCAATTTCTCGCCTCCAGATATCTAAGTTTATGTTTTTATCAGAGTTAAAAAAATATTCATCATTAACCTTGATTAGACCAGAATCAGGTTTTAAAATCCCTGCAAGCATTTTTAGGATACTGCTTTTCCCGCTGCCAGATTCTCCAAATATGGAGTGTATTTTACCTATTTCAAAATCTGTATTGATATTGAGGGTAAAATCACCATTTTTTCCACAGAGGTTTTTTTGGCATTTTAGGCTGATCATAAAATATTCCTTTTGCCGAATTTAGAAGAGAGGAGGATAACTGCAAAAAGCAGGCAAAAACTTGTGATTGTTAAAATAAGAGCATAGTAATTGGCTTGATCATAGTTTAATAGCTCTGTTTGAGTATAAATAGCAATGCTTGCTGTGCGGCTTACCCCTTCTATATCACCTCCTAGCATTAAAACAACGCCAAATTCTCCGATCGTGTGAGCAAAGCTTGTGATGCACGCTAAGAGGAGATTTGGAATAATATTTGGCAAAAGAACAAGAAAAAGTGTTTGCAATGGAGTTTTGCCTAGTGTATAGCTGGCTTCTTTTAAGCTTTTTGGCAAAGAGACTAGCCCGCTTTTAATCGGATTTACCATAAAGGGCAGAGAAAAGATGATGCTGCCTATGACAATCCCCCAAAAGCTAAAGGCAAGTTTAATATTTAATGTGTTTTCTAAAAAGTTTCCAAAAGCATATTGTGGAGAGAAGGTTAGTAAAAGATAAAAACCGAGGACACTTGGAGGTAAGATCAGTGGTAGCCAGATAAGAGTTTCTAAGATTTTAATCCACCATTTATCCCAAAAAGCCAGTAGATAGCCCAATAAGATTCCGATAGGAAGCAAGATTATTGTTGTAATGCTTGCTAGCTTTAAGCTTAAGATTAATGGGGATAAGAATTCAGAATCAAATACAATCATTGCTTTGGAATGAGATAGCCATAGGATTTAAAAATCTCTGTAGAAGTTAAAATAAAATTTACAAAGTCTTTGACTAATGCTTTGTTTTCACCTTGTTTTGTGATACTTAATGCTTGATTTATGGGAGTGTATAATAATGGATCTAGTCTAATAAAGTATGTATTTGTAGGATCAATAAGGCTAAGTGCACCAAATCCTAAATCACAATTTTTGGTATCTACCCATTGATGGGCTTGAGAGATAGATGTAGCAATACGCAAGGAAGGCTCTAATTTTTCATACAATTCTAGCTTTTGCATCACTTCTTTTGCTGCACGACCATATGGCGCTAGATCAGGATTAGGCAGAGCAATATTTTTAGCCTCTAAAAGAGCCTGTGGAGAATCTATTTTATTTGTTTTACTAAAAAGTACAAGCACACCTTGTGCATATACAATTGGCTTAGAAGCAAGCTTTGCCTCATAGAGTTTTTCAGGATAGAATGTATCTGCAGAGATGAAAATATCTACTTTTGCACCATTTAATATTTGGGCATAAGCTTTGCCAGAAGCAAGATAGCTGATAGAGAAATTTACATTTTTATGTTTCTTGATATATTCTTGTTTTATTTTTTCAAGAGCTTTAGAGAGGTTTGCGGCTGCAAGTATATGAAATGTTTCTGCCTTGAGGGTAAAAAGTAAGGTAAAAAAAAGAAAAATAAAGCGCATTTAGAATCCTTATAATAAAACTAATACGCGCACACAAAATAATTATAATATAAAAATATAAAATAAAGCAAGTAGAGAGCATGACTCTCTACTTTTAGGATTATTTAATCGGGGCAGAGAAGCTAATTTCTACTTGTGGCCAAGTAATACCAGAGTGCAAGTCAAAGCATTGTGTAGCTAAGGCTTTGAGCGCATCTTTAGCACCAAAGGCAAGGATATCAATTAGTCCTTTTGCCATAAGTTTGCCATTAGAAATTTCTATTTGCATAGGTACTTTTATATTTTTACCATTCATATTGACAGAAGCAAGGAGGCTGCCTTTATCTTTAGTTAAAAATACATTAGAAAATTTTACTTTAATAGAATCTTTTTTTGCAAAGTGGGCAAAAAAGTAACCACGAATATTGGCATTTTTTACTTCATCTTGAAGGTCAGCACTCATCGGATCAATTACTGCAGTTGCACCTTCTAGAGTTTTGGCTATATCATTAATGTTTTTACCAAATTTATATTCAATCTTTTTGAACGAGCCGCTTACAGGAGTCTTATCTTCTGTTTTGTAGGCAGTCCAAGTTGTAGTTGCATTTTGTATATCCAAGCTTGCTGCTTGAAGGGAGCTAATGGCAATGCTTAATCCTAAAAAAGCAAGAAAATTTTTCATAATTACATCCTTAAGTTAAAATATAATGCAATTCAATTCTAGTTTAAAAAAGTAAACTAGTTTAAAGCATTTTTGACTTTATGAGCATGTTTGTGTTATTTTAGTAAGGACTTAATAACAGTTCTAACTTTTTTGTGGATAAGTTTTTTAACTAGCTTTTTTAACTTGCTTTCTTGATGGCGTTTCCAGCCTTTGAGTTTAAAGGTATCAAAATAGCGATCTTTATTTCTAGCCAAGATAAAGCATTCATATTTGGGGATGTTGTCTTGATCCTGGGGATAACAATATCCAGGATGTAAAAGTTTATAGTCATTTCTATCTAGTATGTAGTGATTGAGATGAGATTCATCATGCCATAGAGCAATGATGCTGTTTTGTAGATCTTTTTCTGTATTTTGGTATAGAACTTCTATTAGCTCTAGATAATTTTTAGATTTACCTCCATTTATGCCACCACAAACATAATATTTTCCTTTGTCATAAGGGATATAAGCAGTACTTTTTGGGTTCCTATCATAGGTGAATTCTGCTGGCTTATTATAGTAAAATCCAGCATGTTGTACCAGAGTAAGATTTTCTTCTATGGGTAAAAATTCTTCATTAACTTCTTTTAGAAATTCTAAATTTGCATTCATAAAAAAGATAAAATCAAAGTTTTTTAGTTGCTCTTTGATGCGCAAAAACATTTCAAAGCGCTTAAGGGTATTGAATGGCCAACCTAAGTTTTTTTGATAGAATTTATGGATTCTAGAGCAGGTATCTTGTGCATAGAGTTTTTTATCTGTAAAAATAAAATATTCTTTATGATGTTGTGGTAGAAAAAATTTTTCTGCGCTAAGAAAGAAATTTTTCCAGAAAATATCATATTTCCCTACACATATATAAAGAATAGCAATTTTGTATTGCTGTTTTTTCTGCATAAAATCCCTTATTGGCAATTTTATTTTATTCTATCATATTAATGGCTGGGATTGCCTAGCAATCAAGGTTTTATAGTATGAAATAAGTTCTTGAGCTAAGATTTATGTAGCAGCATCACAAAGGGCAATACCATAAAGAAAATTACCTCCACCTTTTGTAATTACTTCTCTGGCTTCTAGCATACTTGTACCTGTGGTAATAACATCATCCATAACTACGCAATTAATATTGCCAGATTTATAGATTAACCCCCTAGGATTGTTAAGTCTAAATTCTAAGCTTTTGCCAGCATATTTGACTTGATTTTGTGCCTCTAGTTCACCATAAATTGGAGTAAATATTTTTCTGAATGTGTATAAAATAATAGCAGTGTGAGAATATGCATTATATACAGGAGAGTCAATACCCAGTGCATAAGTAGTTTCTTTTATGGGATGTGGCAGATGATTTTTAAAATATAGCATAGCCCGTTTAGCCATAATAGCATAGATGCGAGAACCGATACTGTAATATTTAGAATTTAATAAAAATTGAAGTGAATCAAAACTATAAAAAGTATAGACTTTGATATTTTTAATAAGACGGATTTGTATTTTTGGGACTAAAAAAATTTCTTGACAAGCAGAACAAATCACTCTAATGCTTAGAGATTCACATACTATACAACGCATTAATTTTTGATAAAATTGATAATTTGTGTATGCAATGATGCAACATCTTCTCTAGCATCAAGAAGCAGTATCTCCTTATCTTGACATAGGCTAAATGTAATACTTTTGAGACGATTTTGAATATTCATTAAATAGTCAAGACCACGCGATTCTATTGAATCATTTTCTTTTGTTTTTAGGCGCTTGAGTAATAGCTCTTTTGTTGTCTCAAAAAGTATGATTTTATCAGGTAGAATACCTCGTGTTGCCAAAAGATTTAAATCTATCGCAGATAGTCTAGTAAATAGTTCATCTTTAGCATAAGCAATTCCAGATAAAAGACTTCTATCTGATAGAATTAAGTGTTGTTTATGCATAGGGATGATAAGTTTTGATGCAAGTTGTGCTCGATCTGCTAGAAATAAAAAAAACTCTGCTAGAGGGTCTAGCGACAGATTATTTGCATCTAATAAAATCTCTCTTAGTTTGGTGCCTAATATACTCCCACCTGGCTCTTTGGTAAAAATAGCATTAGGAAAAATAGGCTTTAATAGCTCAATTTGCGTGCTTTTGCCACAAGTATCAATACCTTCAAAAACTACATACATATAAATCCTTCTTTTTGAATGAGTTTTAATACACTTTGTGGCAAGAGATGAGAGATTTTGCCTTGATGCTCTAAAATGCTGCGCACAATAGAGCTTGATATAAAGGCGTTTTCTAAACTCGGCATAAAATAAATCATTTCAAGGTTTGGTTCTAATGAGGCATTAGCATAACCCATTTGCAGCTCATATTCAAAATCACTCACGACACGCAAACCTCGTATAATGGCATAGGCTTGTTTTTCTTTAGCTAAATCTACTAAGAGATGGTTAAAGCCTTCTACGCTCACATTAGTAAGATTGGCTTCAAGTATGCTTGCTTGCACCATTTGCGTGCGAGAGCTAAGACTAAATAGTGGTTTTTTACTGCTAGATTCTGCCACAGCAACCAAAAGATTGGGGAAAAGTTTAGCAGCGCGCTTGATGATATCTAAATGCCCATTAGTTAAGGGGTCAAAAGTACCCGGATAAATTGCTATCATTGCCATCTCCGATAGAGTGAATGTGGTATTTTAAGGCAGTCAAACCATTTTCCAATTAAAAAATCCTCCATCTGCTCTAAGTTTTTTATATCTGCATAATAGCCCAGAATCGGTGGCGCAATGATGGTATTGCATCTTGATAGCTTAAGCATATTTTCTAGGGCAATAGATGAGAGAGGCAATTCACGTGGTGCTAGGAGTAGGGGGCGAGATTCTTTTATCATTACACTAGCAGCACGACTTAAAAGGCAATTGGCTATACCACAAGCAATTTTAGCTAGAGTGTTCATAGAAGTGGGAATAATAGCCATTTTATCAGCGCCAAAACTACCAGAGGCAATATTAGCGCCAATATCTGCGTTGTCTAAAAAGGTAATATTATTAGTAAGATTTAGGGTTTGTTTGACCTCTTGAATGGTATTTTGATGCATTTCTTTAAGAAGGACTTGTTGAGCATTTTGGCTAAAAACTACATAGACTTGCAAATTATTTGGAAGATTTTTTAAAAAACGTAGTCCGAGATTAATGCCAGAAGCTCCAGAAATTCCCAAAATAAATTTTTCCATTATAAAATTTCTCCATTCCCATTTTCTAATACTCGTACACGAATAATTTTTTTAGATTCTGGATTGAGGGCTTGGATAATGTCATTTTTTCGACCATCTTGTTTTGCAATCAATGTAGTTTGAATAAGAATGCCTCCATCATGATAAATTGCAATAAATGGCTCATTTTGATGAATAAGAATCTTACCTGTAATTTGAGAAATTGTAATGAGTGTATTGCTAGGAATTTGTACTTTGGCACCAACAGAGTTGAGATCTTTTTGTGTGAGTAGAGGGGTTTTGAGCATAGAAAGAGGAATGGTTTTTGTGTAAGTGATTTCAGAGGTTATATCTTGATTTTTTTTGATCGTTGTTTTTGCATAGATAGCTTTGATATTGGCTTTAACATCATAGTTTAGAATCTGGGTAAAGCTTTTATGATTATAAATAAATTCAATTTTAAGACTAGAGGTAGAGGGTAGAGAATTATCCGAAAAGTAAATAGCCTTTATCTCTACATCATTGATTTTGGAATCCTGTGTAAAGTAGGGTGTGATACTTTCTATTTCTATATTGTTGTCTTTGTAAAAATGTTCATACTGGGTTTTAATTTTTTGTTTAATTAGATTGATATTATCACTAAATAGTGGAGCAGTAGCACAGATAGCAAACAATAATCCAAGTAAAATACTCTTCATTTAATTCTCCAGTTTTTGAATAAAATCTGCCATAATGGTTTTAACTAATCCACCAAAATTAATTATAAGCATTTTGTCAGCACCATTTTTTTTAATATTTTCTATTCTACCATTCCCAAAAATTTTATGAGTAACCATATCACCTATATTGAAATCTTTATTATGTATGCTAGAGGTTTTGTTTTGTTTAAGCAGACCAGATTCTTTAAGAAAGATTGAAGGTTCAAGACGAGATGTTTTGCCTTTATAGAAGCGAGAATCAGCATATGATATATAAAGATTTTTGCGCGCCCTTGTAAAGGCTACATAGGCTAAACGACGTTCTTCTTCAAGGTTGCTACCTTCATACATAAGAGGGAATAAGCCATTTTCCATCCCAATAACAAAAACATGATCAAACTCTAATCCTTTGGCTGTATGGATAGAGAGCACGCGAATGCACTCCTTATCATCAGTATCATCAAGATCTGATTGCAAAGGGATATTATTTAGAAAATCCTGAAGTAAATCATCAGGATTTTGCAAGAAATAGTCACGCAAAAGTGCAGTAAATTCTTCAATATTAGCTAAGCGATCTAGGGATTCTTCACTTTTGTCATAAGTTTGAAGGATTTGAGTGTATTCAAAAATTTTATCTAAAAGCAGGCGAGGTGTTTGTAAAAAATCTCTCATCATTTCAATCATTTTAAAGAAATTACTTAGCGTATCTAAAATCTTAGTAGATAAAATAGAAGCATAACTATTTTTTAAAAAGAGTTTATAAACGCTTGTATTTTCTAATCTAGCAAGCTCAAAAATTTTCTCTTGCGTGCTAGAGCCTATGCCTCGTCTTGGGTTATTTATAATTCTAGAGAGTGAAAAATCATCATCAGGATTGCATAGATAGCGTAGATAAGCTAGGATATCTTTGATTTCAGCACGCTCATAGAATCTAATCGTGCCTAATAATTTATAGGGAATATGATAGCGGGATAAGCTTTCTTCTAGATTTCTGGATAGAGCATTAAGACGAAATAAAATCGCAATTTCTTCAGGTTTAGCATTTTTCTTTTTTAGCTCCATGATTTTTTTAGCAATGCTTTGAGCTTCTGTATTACCATCAGGGAAATGTAGAAGCTCTACCTCATCTCCATGCCCTTGCGTTGACTTTAGTGTTTTACCAATACGGTTTATATTGTGTGCAATAAGAATATTGGCTGTATTTAGAATCTCAACGCTTGAGCGGTAATTTTCCTCTAGTTTAATAAGCTTAGTATCTTTAAAATGTTTTTGAAAATTAAGAATATTGCCAATATCAGCACCCCGCCAAGAATAAATACTCTGATCATCATCTCCTACTACGCATAGATTTTGATGGCTAGCGCATAAAAGTTGTAAAAGTTTGAATTGCAAAAAATTAGTATCTTGATACTCATCGACCATAATATAAGCATAGCGTTTAGAGGTTTCCTGGCATAAGGTTTCATCTTGTTGTAGGATTTGATAAGGGAGAAGCAAGAGATCGTCAAAATCAAGCAGATTTTGTTCGTTAAGTTGATTAGTATATAGATTATAGATTCTAGCCAACTCTTTTTCTTCTTTGCTTTTTGCATTCATAAGAGCATCTTGCGGAGTGATGAGGTTATTCTTATAGTTAGAAATACCATCTCTAAGATAGGAAGGAGGGAGATTGAGACGCATTTCAAAGTTTTTTAAAATATTTTTCTTATCTACAGAATCTAAGAGTACAAAATTATTTTGTCTACCAAGAATATGGATATGAAATTTTAAAAATAAAAGCCCAAAGCGATGGAATGTGCATAAAAGTGGTAGGGATGAAGTATGATGGGTAAGTAAATTTAAAGCACGTTCACGCATCTCATTGCTGGCTTTATTGGTAAAGGTAAGGGTTAGGGTATTGTGAGCAGGGATACCTATTTCATCAATAAGATAGGCTAGACGAGTGGTTAGAGTTTTGGTTTTACCTGAACCAGCGCCTGCTAAGATAAGTAATGCACCATCAATATGACTAGCTGCTTGTTTTTGAGCACTATTAAGAGAATCTAAGACAGAATTCATTGATTTTGTTTTTGGCTAGCAGCCATATCTTTGGTAATTTTTTGTGTATCAATAATGAAATCAAAATAGTTGGATGTAAAAGGTTTGTTGGCAATAGTATTAAAAAGACTAGCAGCAGCCATAAAGTTGCCTGCTTGTTGATAAAGGAGACCTAAAACTAAACGAGTTTCATAGCTATCTTCAGATTCCATTTTAGAAATTTGTAAGGCTAGAGCTGCATTATCATAATTACCAGTACCAATAGCAGAAACTGCTGATAGAAATTGTGTTCTAGAATCATTTTCTTGTATTTTATTAATCAGTACATCATAAATGGCATTAGCTTGATCAAATTTATGTTGATAAATGGATAGTAGTCCTAATAGTTGTAGAATACCAGCTATATTAGTGCGTTCACCAATAAGTTTTTTCTGAATAGCATCTTCTTGTATTGTAAGTGTTCCGGTAATAAAACAAACATAGACATAAAACTCTCTGGCTATAGCTGGACCATAATAGATTGTATCTAGATTTATTGTTTGATTAACAAGCATTTTATGGAGCTTTAAGGCAGTTTGCTTAAATCCAATAACTGGATTTTCTGTGATATTTTCCATAGTTAGTGTAATGAGATCATCAGGGTAGAATTGCGCTAATTTTTTGAATGCAGCATGGGCGCTTTGATAGGTTTTGGTTTGTAGTCCATGAGCAGCTTTAAGTGCATAATATAAGGGTAGCGGATTGTCTATTTTGTCAATCCAGTTCATTTCATCAGCACTACCATCATTAAGATAGGTTAAAAATGCATAAAAGAAATTGAGTTGATCTTTTGTAGTCTCAAGTTTATCAAGATCTTGAGTAATATCGAGCTTTATTCTTTCAACATCTTTTTGTAAAAAATGACTAGTGAGAATAGCAAAAAGACCAGCATCAATATTTTTTGAATCTAGGTAATAGGATCTTAAGAAATGATTATAGGCTTTTTGATATTCATTGGCTTGGGCATATAAGATGGCTATATTGTAGTGCAAGATGGAATGATTGGGGTTGGTGGTGATAGAATCTTGCAGGATTTTAAGAGCTTTTCTTAGGTCTTTATGATGGATGGCAATAAGGGCTTGAGTAATTTGCTGATTAATATGAGTGATTGTTTGGCTTTGAAGGATTTTTTGCTGGGAAGCAATAATATTATATCCACTAAAGATACCGCTTTGTTTTAATATATCAAGCGATTGTCTTGCATCAAAAACCTTAAATGGTGCATAGTAAAATAGTAATCTATCTGCAAGAAAGCCAGTATTGCCAAGACCTTGTTTAATAAAGCTTTTTTGCGCCTCATCTACATCAAATATACGAGATTGTAAGATCACTTTAATAGGATATGATTTTTGTGCCTGGGCTTTCATAGAATCATTTTTACTTAAGGTATCTAGTATTTTAGCTGCAGAGATATAATCACTATTTTTAAGGGCAATTAGCTCTAATGCCATCTTAGTTTGGGCATCTTTTTGGTGTGATTCTTCATATTTTATGAGAAGTTTTTTGGCTTTTTCATAATCACCTAATCGGGCATACAAGAGACCAATATTTTTAATATCTAGATTTTCTTGAGAAGCTTGTTCTAAAGATTTAATAGCATTTAAATCATCGCCAAAAACTAGATAAGCTTTTGCTCCTAATGCAGCTTGCTCTGGTATATAGGCTTGAGAGGTCGGGTTGTTGATGCCAGATAGCACGGCAAAATAATTTTGGTTATAAAAGTGGATAAGAGCATATAGATAGGAATAAAAAGGGCGTTTATTTTCTTCATGGAGTGTTTTAGTAGCTTGATTGAGATAGTAGGCATAAGATTTATTATCACCCATATATCTAGCCGTAATGGCAGCTGATAGGCTTGCTAGACTAATATCTTCGCCCGCATTAATAGCATTCACAAAAGACTGCATTGCAGAATCGTAGTCTTTTTGACTTAGCTGCATAACCCCAAGATTATAGTTTGCAAGAGATTGAGAAAAAGTATTAATCTTATTAAAAATATTTAGAGCCTCTGGTTTATTGCCATTGCTATAAAGTATATTTGCTTTTTGAATAAGTGAGTTTAAATCATTGTTGTTTGTCTCTGCTAGCTTTGATTCTACCTTTGGCAGTGAGCTTAAAAATTCATGAGTAATCTCTTCAGTCTGCTGGGTTGGCTGCATTGATAATTTTGTAGCTTGAGGCTTTTTACTGCTTTTAAATGTAAGAATAATTATAGCAGTGATAATAAGAATAAGGATGCCAGATAGGATTGCTAAAGAGATGATTTTTTGCTTTTTACTAAGATTTTTAAACTTAGTAGAGAAAAACTCTTTAAATTTTAAGAGCTTTTCTAGGATATTTTTTTGCGTATTTGGGGAAGTGTTGATTGTGTTGATAGAATTAATATCTAAGGGCTGTTTTGCCATTTAAGTTTAACCTTTATAAATATGGTTTTAGTGCATTTGGGATAGAAATAGAACCATCTTTATTTTGATAATTTTCCATGATGGCAACAAGTGTCCTGCCTACAGCTAGAGAAGATCCATTAAGAGTGTGGACAAGGTTATTTTTTCCATTACTCTTATAGCGGATTTTTGCGCGACGTGCTTGAAAATCTTGGCAATTACTAACAGAACTAATTTCTCTATAACAATTTTGTCCAGGTAGCCATACTTCAATATCAACCGTATTACTAGCGCTAAAACCCAAATCCCCGCCACATAATTGAACAAAGCGGTGGGGAAGCTCTAATTGAGTTAAAATAGAGCTAGCTGTTTGTATCATTTTTTGCTGAATCTCTGAACTTTGCTCTGGAGTGGTAATAGCCACTAGCTCGACTTTATCAAATTGATGCTGGCGAATAATGCCGCGGGTATCTCTCCCTGCACTTCCTGCTTCTTTTCGGAAGCATGGGGTTTGTGCAGTAAGTAAAATAGGAAGTTCAGATTCTTGCAAAATTTCATCATAATAAAGATTGGTTAATGTAATTTCAGATGTGGAGATGAGATAGAAATTTTGCCCTTTGCCCTCATCCTCAATCCCTTCAAAAAGAGGATCTGTTTGGGCATTAACTTGAAACATATCAGCTTCAAATTTTGGTAGTTGACCCGTACCAAATAGCATTTTTTCATTCACAATTACAGGAGTGACCACCATTTCAAAGCCTGCTTTTTGATTTATATCTAACATAAAATTAATGAGGGCACGATTGATTCTAGCGCCTTCGCCTCTAAGCACAGAAAATCGACTTTTGGCTAGTTTTACTCCACGCTCAAAATCAATCCAACCATTTTGTTGAGCTAATTGCCAGTGCTCTTTTGGCTGAAAATCAAATTTTTTTGGAGTTAATATTTTCTTTAATTCAATATTATCATTTTCATTATCACCTTCTGGTGTGGCTGCATCAGGAGTATTTGGAATAGAAAAAAGTAGGGTATTTAGGGCATTTTTAGTTTCATTGACAATTTTTTCTTGATGATTGAGTTTAGTTTTTAGATTATCAAGATCATTTTTAAGGTCATTTACATCTTGACCTTGAGATTTATGGATACCAAAGATTTTTGATTTTTGATTCTGTTCGGACTGCAAAGATTCTAAATTTTGCTTGCTAGTTTTGTAGTTTTGCGCTAATGTTTTTAGCTCATTTAAAATTTCAGGACTAACCTTTTTGAGTGCTAATTTTTTAGCTACATCATCAAAGTCATTTAGCAACACTCTTACATCAATCATTGAGTACTCCTAGAAAATGATACACAATATTAACACATCTAAATAAAAAAATTAAAGAAACTCTTATTAATTAAAGCGTATGGGTACTTCAAAAATTAACCAGAGTTTGTATAAGCTATATAAGTGCCTTAGTATTGCGGGTCAATTTGTTGGCATATTATGGTGATTTAGGCTTATTGATTACATGAGGATACAATTAGTGTGGATGGGAAATTTGCTATAATCAGCAGAATTGTCTTATGAGAGGATGAATGTTAATGAAGAGTACATTTTCAGATATTATTTTAAAGCTTCAGGAGTTTTGGAAAAAACATGGTTGTATTATTTTACAACCATACGATTTGCCAGCAGGTGCAGGAACATTTCATCCAGCTACCCTTTTGCGATCTTTAGATAAGAAACCATGGAGTATAGCCTATGTTGCACCTTCTCGTCGTCCTACAGATGGGCGTTATGGAGAGAATCCAAATCGTCTTGGTAGTTATTATCAATTTCAAGTATTAATCAAACCAAGTCCAGAAAATATTCAAGATTTGTATTTAAAAAGCCTGGAGTTTTTGGGTATAGAGCTTAAAAATCATGATGTGCGTTTTGTGGAGGATAATTGGGAATCACCAACGCTTGGAGCTTGGGGGCTTGGATGGGAAGTTTGGCTAGATGGGATGGAGATTACCCAGTTTACTTATTTTCAGCAGGTGGGCGGTATTGCTTGTGATAATATAGCAATTGAGATTACCTATGGTATTGAACGTTTAGCCACTTATATTCAGGGGGTAGATTCTATTTTAGATATTGCTTGGGGGAGAAATGCACAAGGTGAGATGATGAGCTATGGAGATGTGCATTTAGAAAGCGAGTATGAGTTTTCTAAATATCATTTTGAAGTTGCAGATACTAAGATGCTTTTAGACCTTTTTAGCAAAATGCAATATGAAGCAAAGAGATGTTTAGAGGCTTCTTTGCCCTTGCCAGCCTATGATTTTACTATTTTAAGCTCGCATTTTTTTAATATCTTAGATGCTAGAAAAGCTATATCAGCTTCTCAGAGACAAGAGTTTATTCTAAAAATTCGTGAATTAGCTAAAGCCTGTGCTCTTTTATACAAAGATCAGGAAGATGCAAGAGAAGAGCGTTTAAAAAAGGCAAAAATTCAGTTGCCAAAAATATAATTTTGGGGTATTTGAATGTCTAAAGGCAAAAAGAGATTTTTTATATTAGTATATGGTTTATTCTTTATCTTAGTGAGCTTGCAGAATTTAGAAGCTAAGAGCACTAAACAGAGTAGAATGTTAGTGCAAAAAGCCAAGGATGCTTATTTAAATAAGGATTATTTAATAGCCAAAAAGGCTTATCAAGAGGCTTGTGAAATGGGAGATTATCTTGGATGTAGTGGACTTGGAACTTTATTTGAGCGAGGACATGGAGTGTTGCAAGATTTTTCAAAAGCCCAAGAATATTATGAATATGCCTGTAAGAATGGTGATGCTTTTGGATGCTTTTCTAAACAGATATTAGAGAAGGGAGAGAATGCTGTGGAGTTGTATTCTAAGGGATGCGATGAGGAAAAGAAAAATTTTTGTTTGGCTTTAGGAAATCTATATTATAGAGGTGTGGGTCAACCAAAGGATGCAAAGAGCGCAGTCCTTTATTATCAGAAAGCTTGTTCTTTAAAGAGTGCTGAAGGATGTTTTAATTTAGGGCTGATTTATCAAAATGGTGATAGGAAGCTAGAGCAAAATAGTGATATGGCATTAGCATATTTTGCATTGGCTAGACAGTATTGGGAGATAGAATGTCAAAATAAAGAGCGTTCTGCTTGTGAAATGTTAAATAGTTTAGATCAATTTGGTGTTTTGCGCTAATTTAATTTGCTGGCTTGGGCATTTTGTTCAATTTGAGAAAGCCAGATAAAGACTTCTACCACTCCATCATATAATTCTTGAGGGATCTGTGTGTTAATTTCAATACCAAGTAGTGAATCTACCAAAGCAGCATTACTAAAAAGAGGTATGTCAAACTCTTTAGCTTTGGTAATGATAGCCTGCGCTATTGCACCCTTGCCTGAAGCTATAACTTTGGGTGCTGAATCTTTTTTTTGGTCGTAAGCAAGTGCTGCTGCTTTTTGCATAATATTTCTCAATTTTAATAACTCATAAGCATATCATTTATTTGCCACTCTAGCTTATTTTGGTAGACTGAAAAATTATTTTTATTAAGCATATGGGCTATGCTTCTTACAATCATATCAGTTTCAATATGCACTTTCATACCAACTTTGTAGCTGCCAAAAAGTGTATTTTGCATTGTATGTGGGATGAGAATAAGTTCAAAGTTATTTTCTCTTACATTAGCGATTGTAAGACTGATGCCATCTATGCAAATAGAACCTTTAGGGATACAAAGCATTAATGCTTTTTTAGGGGCTTGGATAAAGAAATGTGTTTGATTTTGAAAAACTTTAATTTCTGTGATATTCCCTATAAAATCAATATGCCCTTGTACAAAATGCCCATCCAGTCTAGAATCTGCCCTAAGGGCTGGCTCAATATGTACTTTATCTTTTAAGCGCTCTATAGCTAGCATATTTTTTGTATGAGCACTAAGCTCTAGAGCAAAACCATTCTTAAAAATATCAATAACAGTAAGACAAGCGCCATTAACAGCGATACTATCACCAACTTCTGGAATGTATTTGGCATTTAAACTTAAAATAGATCCATCTAGAGATATGACTTTAGCAATCTCGCGTACCAATCCACTAAACATCAAAAATAAAACTCCTTTGATTTTGGGTTGCGAATTTGGCTAGAATCTTAGCTAAAAAATTAAGGAGTGATGATTAATGTGGGTAGATACGCATTGCCATCTTAATGATAAAGCCTTTGCACATGATGTACAAGAAGTTATAAAAAGAGCAAGAGAGGCTGGAGGGGTAGGTTTTATAATCCCTGGTGCTGATCCTTTGGAGCTAGAATGGGCAATAAAATTAGCTGAATGTCATAAGGATGTATTTTTTGCTGCTGGAATCCACCCCTATGATCTTCAAAAGGGTAAGGTAGAAGATCTTAAATATTATCTTTCTCACCCTAAGTGTGTAGCAGTTGGAGAATGTGGACTTGATTATTATCGTTTGCCAGAAGAAGAGTATAGATTTGAATATAAAGAGAAACAAAAAGAGGCATTAATTGAACAAATTGAGTTATCTATTGAATATGATTTGCCTTTGATTTTGCACGTAAGAGAAGCGAGTTATGATATGGCTAATATTTTACGTAACTTTCCTTCTGTATATGGCGTGTTTCATTGTTTCAATGCAGATTCTATTTTGCTTGATTTTAAGGATCGTTTTTATTATGGTATAGGCGGAGTTTGTACCTTTAAGAATGCTAAACGATTATTAGAGATTTTACCCCTAATTCCTTTGAAAAGAATTGTACTTGAGACAGATGCTCCTTATCTTGCTCCTACTCCTCATCGTGGAGAGAGAAATGAATCCTCATTTATCCCATTGATTATTCAAAGAATAAGTGAGATTCTGGAAAAACCCATAGATTTTTTAGAAGAACAAAGTACACAAAATGCACAAAATTTGTTTGGTCTTAACTTGAAATTAGGTAAAAATTTGTAAAATACAGCTTTGATTTTTAAGGAATTTTATGACGCAAATATTGAAGTTAAGCTGTGCTGTTTTTTTTAGTATTTCTGTATTGTTCGCAGATTTTAATCGTATGGCCTATGATAGGCATAATGAAGGTGTGCTTAATTCTTTTGGTGTTTCAGGTAGCTATCTGGCTAAGCTTCAAGAAAAAACGGTTACAGCACCCAATCGTTTGCACTCAAGATGGGATTTTTTTTTAGAACAGTTTGATAATGGCTATGCATTTATCCCTGTACTAAGATCGATTATGGTAGAAGCAGGAATCCCACAAGAGTTTTTATTTTTAGCCATGGCAGAATCTGGTTTTTCAGTTCGTGCTTATAGCCCAAAAAAGGCTGCTGGGATTTGGCAGATTATGCCAAAGACTGCACGAGATTTGGGATTGAGAATTAATGACTATTTAGATGAGCGTAGAGATCCTATCAAAAGTACTCAAGCAGCAGCAAAGTATCTGCGGTATTTATATAAACATACAGGAGAGTGGTATTTGGCTGCAATGGCTTATAATTGTGGTCTAGGACGTCTAAGGGCTGCTATAAAAAAAGCCAATAGTAATGATATAGAAGTGCTTTTAGATGAGGAGAAAAAATACCTTCCGCAAGAAACTCGTAGTTATATACGAATGATTTTAGAAATGTCATTAGCATTCAATAGTTATGAAAAATTTCAAGAAAGCAATAAAAAATATCTGCTTAATCGTGGTGCTGGCGATACTATTATAGGAGTTAAAATAGGTGCAGGCACGACTCTAGAATATATTGCTCAACAATTAGATATGTCATTAGTGGAGCTGAAAAAATACAATCGTCAATTTCGTTTTGATTTTCTTCCACCTGGTAAGGGGGATTATACAGTTTATATCCCTTATGAAAAGCTTTCTGGGTTTAGGCAAGCTTATATCCCAGATCCTAATGCAAATAGAAATTTTATTCTTCATGAGATTAAAAAGGGAGATACTCTATATGGGCTATCTAAGAAATATGGTGTAAGTATGGATGACATACGACTAGCTAATCAAATGGAAAAAGTATTTTTAAGACCAAAACAAAAGATCATAATTCCCATCATACACCATGATTATAAAAAGGTTGCTAATAAAGGTAATTATTAATGTTTGCCTCAAACCTACTAGTATTATTTAGCATAGTATTATTATTTGCTGGCTGCGCGATACAGAGTGTATACCGCGGGGGTAGTGGTAGTTTTAAAGAATATGAAAATTATGATCAATGGAAAAATAAGGGCAAAATGACATCAAATTTTGCTGCGCAGTATCCAAGCGATTATAATAGTAGCTTTGAAGGTGGTAATATACCCGCAGATTTGTTTGAAAAAGATTCCTCAATGATGGTAGGAATGAGAGAATCAGCTGCTATTCAGAGAGCGACAATGCGTCCTTATAAGATTGCTGGAAAATGGTATCATCCAAGTCGTGTTGATATTGGAGATATTTTTGATGGTATTGCTAGTTGGTATGGACCTAATTTTCATGCAAAAAAAACTAGTAATGGGGAAACTTATAATATGCATGCTCATACTGCTGCAAGCAAAACTCTTCCTATGAATACAATTGTCAAAGTAACTAACAAAGAAAATGGCAAAATTACTATTGTGCGTAT
This sequence comes from Helicobacter anseris, assembly GCA_004368235.1. Classification (GTDB taxonomy): domain Bacteria; phylum Campylobacterota; class Campylobacteria; order Campylobacterales; family Helicobacteraceae; genus Helicobacter_H; species Helicobacter_H anseris_A. The sequence continues at coordinate 46,598 of JXTW01000008.1, forward strand.
TAATGATAGAGGTCCTTTTGTAGATGGTAGAATTATTGATTTATCAAATGCTGCAGCCCATGATATAGCCATAGTGGATAAGGGAACTGCAAAGGTTAGATTAGAGGTAATTGGCTTTGGTGGAGTAATCGCCAAAAATTATGAGAAAAAGATCAAAAAAGTTGCAAAAAATGAGTTGGAAAAGGAATTTAAGGTAGGCGATAGCGTTGAAAGTATAGAGGGAGGAGGGTTTTCTCTGCAAGTAGGGGCTTTCAAAAAAGAAGAGGGTGCTTTTAGAGCTAGAGAACGTTTTAGCAAAGAGGCTGGAGAAAACTATCAGATTATGATAAAAGAAGATGCCTTAATTTTTAGAGTTTTGATTACAGGTTTTAGAAGCGAGGATGAAGCCTATGACTTTGCCCAAAGAATAGGCATTGATAATCCTATTACCTTGCGAGATTAGTGCCTTGTGTTTATGGCTTCTGGTTTTGTAGATTTAAGTGAATAGTATGGAGTTTTTTGTCGGATTTGATTGGTATTTTCCCATATTAATATTTATAGCCTTTATTGCAGGCTTTGTAGATTCTGTAGCCGGGGGAGGAGGCATGATTACTACACCGGCACTTTTATTAGCAGGGATTCCGCCACATCTAGCTTTAGGGACAAACAAACTTCAAAGTTGCTTTGGTAGTTTATCTGCTAGTATACAGTTTTATGCAAAAGGACATTTAGATATTAAACAAAATTTGCCCATAGCATTTGTTGTTTTTATAGCCTCTGTATTTGGAAGTTTATTTGTATTGACCTTTAGTCCAGCTTTTTTAATAAAAATTGTGCCTTTATTTTTATTCTTATTTGCATTATATTTTTTATTTTCCCCGAGTTTAAATTCTCCTAAAATCCCAAGAATAGGTATGATTGCTTTATCTTTATTATTAGGTGTTATAGGATTTTATGATGGATTTTTTGGAGCAGGAACAGGATCTTTTTTCATTTTTATTCTTATTGTTTTAGGTGGAGATTCACTTCATAAGGCTTTGGGCAAGGCAAAATTTTTAAATTTTAGCTCTAATATAGCAGCATTGATTATTTTTATTTTTAATAAGGAAGTGCTTTTTGAGCTCGGTATTTTGATGGGAATTGCGCAATTTATTGGAGCTTTACTTGGTGCACGTTTGGCTATTAGAATAGGCAGTAGACTTGTTAAACCATTTGTTGTGAGTGTTTGTTTTATTATGTGTATAAAGTTAATTTATGAACAAATGTAAATCCGCTATAATTTAGTATTAAAGGAGTAGATGTGGAGAATTTGAAAGCTTTGCTTGCCAAAATAAAAGTTTTATTTTTGGATGTTGATGGTACTCTTACAGATGGGAAACTTTATTATAGCAATAGTGGTGAGGAGATAAAAAGTTTTCATACTCAAGATGGATTAGGGATTGTAGCTTGGCAAAAGCTTGGAGGAATTATTGTGATTATTTCTGGACGTAAGGGAGAAGCTACTTTGCATCGTTGCAAGGAATTGGGTATTTCTGAGATATATCTTGGTGTTAGTAATAAAGCAGAGGTAGCCAAAGATTTTATAGCTAAACTAAAGATAAGGTCTGATGAATGTGCTTGTATTGGTGATGATCTAAATGACTTGTCTCTTTTTGAGCTTTGTGCTATAAGTTTTGCTCCAGCTAATGCAGATGCTTTTGTGTTAGATCAAGCAAGTATTAGGCTTGCTAAAAATGGTGGAGAAGGATGTGTGCGTGAAGCGATTAATATGATATTAGATTCTAAGAATTTAAAAGGTAAGATACTTGAATACTTTAAAAAATAATACGATTAATCTTTTTTTTATGGGGATTTTTATTATTACACTCATAGCATTATTTAGTTTTCAGTTTCGTAATGAGGTTTTAAGTGATCTTGAAGAGCACAATATTGCTAAGATTGATATTAGCGATTTTGTAATGTATCAAATTAGTCAAGATGTTACAGATGTGATTATCCATGGTGCACACGCAACTCAATATAAAGATAAGGATGTTTTTTTAGATGTATCATTATCAAGAAGTCTTGGTAAGCAAGGTATCGAAGTGGCAAGCGGATCTGTAGTTAATCATACGAAAAAAAAATATAGTTTTCCTTCTGGTGTGCATTATGAACGTAGTGATGGGTTAAAATTTTTTTCTGAAAATGGCGTACTAGATACTATTAAAGAGGTTTTTAATGGTGAGGGTAAATTTAGACTTGAAACTAAAGAGGGTAGTATTATAGGTGAGAATCTTATTTATCATAATAGAGATCAAGATTTTTATGCCAGGAATATTAAAGGTCGTTATCTTATTAGCGAGGATTGATAAATGAAGACAGCTATGAGATATTATTTTTTGTTAGCATTGTTTATTTTTTGTACAAATGCTTTTAGCGAAGTTTTAGAGGTTAGTGCTAAAGAATTTATTGGTAATGGTATAAGTGGAAAGAGTGTATTAAGAGGAAATGTAGAGGTAAAAAAGAGTGGAGATATTCTTAGAGCTAATGAGATGGAAATATATATGGATTCTAATAGGAAATTAAAAAAAATTCGCGCAGTAGGAGAAGTATATTTTTTTCTAACAACTCAAGATGGTAGAAAGGTAGAAGGTAGTTGTCAGGAGTTAAAATATGATGCAATAAGTGGAGATTATTTTTTAAACAAAAATGCCCATCTTAAAGAAATAGGAAAGGCAAATACGCTGAATGGGGATACGATTTTTTTTAATAAAAAGACAGGAGAAATGAGTGTTAAGGGAGTGAAAAATAAACCAGCCAAACTTATTTTTAATCTGGATGATAAATGATAAAAATTAAAAATGCATATTTTATTAAAAGTGCTCAAAATATTGCCCATGTTCCTCCAGTTTTATACCCAGAAGTTGCTTTTTTGGGACGTAGTAATGTAGGCAAAAGCACATTTATTAATCTTATTACAGGTAGAAAGCTAGCAAGAAGTTCTGCTACTCCTGGTAAAACACAATTAATTAATTATTTTGGAGTTGGATTTGAAGATGAAACAAATAAGGATGCAACATTCCAGAGTTATTTTGTTGATCTGCCTGGATTTGGTTATGCAAAAGTTTCAAAAAGTTTAAAAGATCAGTGGGAGAAAGATTTGTGGGATTTTTTGTGCCATCGAAGTGCTATAAAGCTATTTGTCCATCTTGTCGATTCTCGTCATATGGATTTAGAGATTGATGAATGGGTACAAGAGAGTCTAAATAAGATTTGTAGGGGAGATCAAAAGATCTTAAAAATTTATACTAAATGCGATAAAATAACGGCAAATAAGCGAGGGGCTTTGTCTCAAAAAAATGCATTATTAATGAGTATGAATGAAAAAATTTTTAAGCCTGGTCAGGGTGGGAAACAAAAAGTCTTGAAAGCTATCTTTAAGGGATTGTTTTATGCAGATTAGCTATAGAAAGCCATATCTTAGTGATATAGATGCTATGGTAGAAATTTTAGAAATTGAAGTTAAAAAAGCTTTAGTATTGCCTAGAAGTAAGGACAACTTTGCAAAAGAAATACGATCTTTTTGTATAGCTTTTGATGAAGATCAGGGTAAAATGGCAGGTTTTTGTGCCTTGCAGATTTATTCAGAAACTTTAGCTGAAATCCGTTCTCTTGTCGTAGTAGAAGAATATCGCAACAATAATATTGCCAAAGAGTTGGTTTTATATGCGATAAATGAGGGTTTAACTTTAGGGATAAAAGAATTTCTTGTTCTAACTTATAGACCTAATCTTTTCCATAGAATTGGCTTTAGAGAGATTGCTAAAGATAAGGTGCCAAATCAAAAAATCTGGGCGGATTGTATTAAATGTCAACATTTTCCAAATTGCAACGAAATAGCTTTACTAAAGACTTATTAAAAAATTTTAGTTTTTTAGTTTTTTATATTTTTTATATGGCATTATCTAGTATTTATGCCTTTATTCCGCCACTATTAGGAGTACTTTTTGCTAAGTATATTAAGGATTGTAAGAATACTAACTTTTTAGGACTTTTTGTAGTTTTTGGCAGCTGTTTGATCTTTGAGGTCCAAAAGGCTAGTGTAGTGGGCGTTGTATTTTTACTTTTTGTATTTTTGGGTGCTGTGGTAGGCAAAATTTCAGCTTGGTTAGATCAAGAAAATATTTTATTTGGAGTGGTATATGTTATTTTGCCTTATATAGGATATTTTTTTGCATCCCAATGTTTGGGAATTTTGAGTGCACAAAGATCGGTGAACTTTGATTTATGGGTATTGTGGTATATCATAGCTGAGAGTCTGGTGGTAATATGGAAAAAATAGAGTTTAGAGTAAAAATTATTGTTGCTTTTTTTTTGCTTGTATGGCTTGTGCTGCTTGTAAGGATTTTTGCTATTTCTATTCAGTCTAATCATTATTATAGTCAGCTAGCATTAAAAAATATTACCAGAAAGGATATTGAAGTTCCATTTCGTGGTCTTATTAAGGATAGAAATGGCACGCTTATTGCGTTAAATCAAATTGGCTTTTCCATCGCACTAGACCCACATTTAAAACGTGCGGAATTAGAAAATCAGATTGCATTTTTGCAAAAATTTTTTCCTGATTTAAATTCTTCAGAAATGCAAAAAATTTATCTTAAAGAGCAGTCTCCTTATAATCATATACCTATTAAAGTGGTGAGATTTATCTCTTCTGATGTGATGCAGTTACATTATCCATATTTAATGCAGAATCATTTTATTTTTATTGAACCAGCTAGCAAGCGTTATTATCCATTTGGATCTAGCGCATCTCATGTTATTGGTTATGTGGGGGCTAGTGATGAAAATGATATTGCCAAAAATATTGTGAGCAAGTACACTGGCATTGTGGGAAAAACAGGTCTGGAGCGTTATTATAATACTTTTTTGCAAGGAGAGATTAGTGAGCGTATTTTAAGAGTAGATTCTCATAATCGTGTTGTGTATGCAGAATATCAAAAAGATAGTGTCAATCAAAATGAATTGACTACTACTCTTGATATGCGATTACAAAAAATAGCTGATTTAGCATTTGAGGATAAAAATGGTGCTGTGATTGTAATGGATATAGAAAATGGAGAGATTTTAGTAGCAGGTAGTTATCCAGAATATAATCTTAATGATTTTGTTGGAGGTATTAGTTTTGAAAAATGGCGTGCTTTGCAGGATGATTTGGCAAATCCTTTATTAAATAAGCTTGTAAATGGATTGTATGCACCTGGTTCAGTTATTAAGATGGGGATGGCATTAGCGCTTTTAGAATACGCTGGAATCAATGAGTATACATTAGTTGACACTCCTGGATATATTGAGCTTGGGGGTAGAAAATTTCGTGATTGGAAGCCTGGAGGACATGGCAAAAGTGATGTTATTAAGGCGATTCGAGAATCTGTAGATGTTTATTTTTATAAGCTTTCTCAAAATGCCGGGATGACTAATATTGCTGGTGTATTATCAGAAATGGGTTTTGGGGTGCGCACAGGAGTAGACTTGCCTAATGAGTTTGTTGGAATCTTGCCTAGCCCAGAATGGAAAATGAGTAAAGGACAACCTTGGTATTTGGGGGATACGGTTATTACCTCTATTGGTCAAGGTAGTTTTTTGGTCACACCTATGCAGATTGCACGTTATACAGCTTTAATGGGTACAGGGGAATTGCCTACACCACATTTTGCCAAAGAGCTTCAAGATAAACCAGCAAAGTTTGAAAATAAGGACGTTTTAAGTGATTTTCAAAAATCAAAATTAAAGTTTATTCAAGAAGGAATGTATCAAGCTTGCAGCTCTCCGCAAGGGACTGCCAGACGATCTACAAAAGATTCTTTATTGCCATTGGCTTGCAAAACTGGGACAGCACAAGTAGTGAGTATTCCACAAAACATTAAGGTTAGGGTTAAGGAGTCAGAACTACCTTATTATCATCGTTCTCATGCGTGGATTACCGGTTATGTTCCTGCACGTAACCCTAAATATGCTATTACTGTTTTTATTGAGCATGGAGAGGGTGGAGGACGTGCAGGTCCTATTTTGGCTAGAATGGCAAATGCACTTAAGACATATGGTTATATTAAATAAATATAAAAATTATTTCCTTTTTATAAGGAAATAATTTTTATATTTTTATCGAAAAAAACGTTGTATATAGTTGAATTGATTGATTTTTTATAGTAAAATTTAGCTTCCATTTTTGGTAAACATCACTTTTATTGATGAGTTCTTTTTAAGGATATTTTATGGAAAAAATCAGACTTAAGTTAAAGGCTTACGATCATAGAGTGTTGGATAGGTCTGTAGCAGCAATTGTTGAGGCCGTCAAGCGTACTGGATCAGATATTAAAGGTCCTATTCCCTTGCCAACAAAGAATAGAAGATATACTGTTTTGCGTTCACCGCATATTAATAAAGATTCTCGTGAACAGTTTGAAATTAGAGTGCATAGCAGAATTATAGATATTATGTCAGCTACGCCTGATACAGTGGATAGCTTAATGAAGCTTGATTTGGCGCCCGAAGTAGATGTTGAAGTAACGCAAATGGGCAAATAATTGAGGATTGAAGGAATAGCTATGGAATTTTTAGTAGAAAAAATTGGAATGAGCAGAACCATCGATACTCAAAGCAAAGCAGTAACTTTGCTAAGAGTGCTTGATGCTAAAGTCTGTGAAATATATGAAAATAAAAAAGCATTAGTAGCTTATGCTAAAGGCAAAATGATGAATAAGGCTATTGCTGGTCAACAGAAAAAATACAGCCTTAGCAAAGAATTTAATCGTTTTGCTACATTAGTAGTGGCTAATACAGATATAGGTGATTTGGATATGAGTGCATTAGAAAATGCTAAGCGTCTCAAGGTCACCTTTAAAACTAAGGGTCGTGGGTTTAGTGGTGCTATGAAGCGATGGAATTTCCAAGGAGGTCCAGCAGCACATGGAAGTAGATTCCACAGAAGATTAGGTTCTATTGGTAATCGCGAGTGGCCAGGACGTGTTCAACCTGGTAAAAAAATGGCTGGGCACTATGGAAATGAAACCGTGAGTGTACAAAATGATGTTATTTCTTTTGATAAAGATAGTCATATTTTAGTGCTAAAGGGTTCTGTTTCTGGATTCTCTGGTGCATATGGGAAAATCCAAATTCTCAAATAAGGTAGATGAATATGAGTAAAGCAATTGTATTAGATAAACAACTGAATAAAAATAGTGAAATTAATTTGCCAGAAAGTTACAGCGAAATTAAAGAGCATAATCTCTACCTTTATATTAAATCTTATCTTGCTTCTTTGCGTAACAATAGCGCTAAAGCTAAGAATCGTGGCGAGGTTAGCGGTGGCGGTAAAAAGCCATGGAGTCAAAAAGGTGGTGGTCGTGCAAGAGCTGGTAGTATCACTTCGCCAGTTTTTGTAGGCGGTGGTGTATCTCATGGTCCTTCTAATAATAGAAACTATGATCTAAAGGTGAATAAAAAGCAAAAACGTCTTGCACTTGAGTTTGCGCTTGAGCAAAAAGCTAATGCGGGTAAACTCTATGTTATAGATTCTATTGAAATTGAAAGCGGTAAGACAAAAGATGCTTTTCAGATGTTTAAGACACTCAATGAGCGCAGTGTGCTATTTGTAGCCCAGATGAGCAATGAAAATACTTTCTTGGCATTTAGGAATCTTAAGAATTGTTATCTTGTTGATGCAAATGAGTTGAATGCTTATTTGGTAGCAGCATTTAGATCAGTAGTGATGGAAAAAGCAGTATTTGATTCCATTGTAGCGCGAAATCAATAAAGGAGGATAAAATGGCAGATATTACAGATATAAAATCAATCCTTTATACCGAAAAGTCTTTAAATCTAAAGGAAAGTGGTGTGCTTGTAGTACAAACATCAAGTAAAGTAACCAAGAATCAACTCAAGCAAGTTTTTAGAGAGTATTTTGGTTTTATTCCTCTTAAGATTAATTCTTTAAAACAAGAAGGAAAAGAAAAAAGATTTAGAGGGCGTTTAGGTCAAAGAAGCTCGTTTAAAAAATTTTATGTAAAAATTCCAGATGATGCGAAAATTGATTCGCTTGCAGTGTGAGGAGTAGATCATGGCAGTAAAAACTTATAAACCCTATACGCCTAGTAGGAGATTTATGTCCGGACTTAGTTCTAGCGATATCACTGCAAAGGCTAGTGTAAAAAAACTTTTAGTCAAGCTTCCAGTTAGCGCAGGAAGAAATAATAATGGAAGAATTACAAGCCGCCATAAAGAAGGTGGAGCCAAAAAGCTTTATCGTATCATTGATTTTAAGCGCAATAAATTTAATATTGAAGGCAAGGTTGCAGCAATTGAATATGATCCATATAGAAACTGCCGCATTGCTTTAGTCTTTTATCCTGATGGAGACAAGCGCTATATTATTCAACCTAGTGGTCTTAAGGTTGGTGATAAGGTTATTGCTGCAGAGGATGGGCTTGACATTAAAGTAGGCTATGCAATGAGATTGAAAAATATCCCTGTGGGAACTATTGTTCATAATATTGAAATGCATCCAGGTGCTGGTGGTCAGCTAGCTAGAAGTGCTGGCGCTAGTGCACAAATTATGGGTCGTGAAGGCAAATATATTATTATTAGAATGCCAAGTGGAGAGATGAGATATATTCTAGGAGAATGTATGGCCACTATTGGTGTTGTAGGTAATGAAGATTTTATCAATATTAGTATTGGTAAGGCTGGTAGAAATCGTCATAGAGGGATTCGTCCTCAAACTAGAGGTAGTGCAATGAACCCAGTAGATCACCCACATGGTGGTGGTGAGGGTAAAACAGGCTCTAGTGGGCATCCTGTTTCACCTTGGGGAACTCCAGCTAAGGGATATAAAACAAGAAAGAAAAAAGCTAGTGATAGACTCATCATCTCAAGAAGAAAGAAATAAGGAATAAACGATGGCAAGATCAATAAAAAAAGGTCCTTTTATCGATGATTATTTGGTAAAAAAAGTACTAAAGGCTAAAGAGGCTAAAGACAATAAGCCTATTAAGACTTGGTCAAGACGTAGCACGATTTTACCCGATATGATTGGACTGACATTTAATGTACATAATGGTAGAGTATTTGTTCCAGTTTATATTACTGAGAATCATGTAGGTTATAAATTAGGTGAATTTGCTCCAACTCGTACTTTTAAAGGACACAAAGGTAGTGTCCAAAAGAAAATTGGTAAGTAAGGAGTGAACAATGAGTAAAGCATTATTACGTTTTATTAGATTATCTCCTACTAAGGCACGTTTGATTGCTAGAGAAGTACAAGGTATGAATGTAGAGCTTGCTATGGCAAGTCTTGAGTTTACACCAAATAAGGCGGCTAAAATAATTTCAAAGGTTATTGCTTCTGCTGTGGCAAATGCTGGGCTTGATGCTAAGGATGCAGTTATTGTATCTTGTCGAGTAGATGCTGGACCTGTTCTTCGCCGTTTTATGCCTCGTGCTCGTGGTCGTGCAACTCCAATCAGAAAACCAACATCTCATATTTTAGTAGAAGTTACTTCTAGATCTTTGCAGGAAACGCAAAAGGAAAAAAAGATTAAAACAACAGCAGCAAAGACTGTGAAAAAATCATCAGCTAAAGATACAAAAGCAACTAAGAAAATGAGTGAGGAATAAGTATGGGACAAAAAGTTAATCCGATAGGTTTGAGATTAGGTATTAATAGGAACTGGAATTCACGCTGGTTTCCTGGTTCACGAAATACACCGAGTAATATTGCTGAAGATCATAAAATGAGAAAATTTTTAAAAAAAGAGCTTTATTATGCTGGTGTTAGTGAGATTATTATTGAGCGTGCGGCAAAAAAAATTCGTGTTACTGTAGTGGCTGCTCGTCCTGGTTTAATTATTGGTAAGAAAGGCGCAGATATTGAAAAAGTTAGAGATTCTTTGAAGAATCTAATCAAAAGAGATGTAGCTATTAATATTAAAGAGGTTAAGCGCCCTCAATCAAATGCACAGCTTGCGGCTGAAAATGTAGCCATTCAACTAGAAAAGAGAGTGGCTTTCAGACGTGCTATGAAAAAAGTTATGCAGAGTGCAATGAAATCTGGAGCAAAAGGTATTAAAATCAAGGTTTCTGGAAGACTTGCAGGCGCTGAAATGGCAAGAACTGAATGGTATATGGAAGGAAGAGTGCCTTTACATACTTTGCGTGCAAAAATTGATTATGGTTTTGCTGAAGCAATGACAACATATGGAATCATCGGTGTTAAGGTTTGGATATTTAAGGGCGAGGTACTACAAAAAGGTATTCAGCCAGAACGTAAGGATGAGAGTGAAGTAAAAAGATCTAGGAAGGGAGGACAATAATTATGTTGATGCCTAAAAAAACAAAATATAGAAAGCAAATGAAAGGCAGAAACAGAGGAAAGTCTTTCAGAGGTGCAAAACTTGCATTTGGAGATATCGGCATCAAAGCTTTAGAGCATGGTAGAATTGATTCTCGCCAAATCGAATCAGCAAGAATTGCAATGACTCGTCATATTAAAAGAGCGGGTAAGGTATGGATTCGTGTATTTCCTGATAAACCTCTTACAGCTAAACCTTTGGCTACAAGAATGGGTAAAGGTAAAGGTTCTGTAGAAAAATGGGTAATGAACATCAAACCTGGTAGGATTGTTTATGAAATGATTGGGATTGATGAGGCGACTGCACGTGAAGCTTTGGCTCTAGCACAAAGTAAATTACCATTTAAGACAAAAATTGTGACAAGCGAGAGTGAAAATGAAATTTACTGAGTTAAAAGATAAAGATATTAATGAATTAAGCAAAATGTTGAAGGATAAGAAGGCAGAGCTTTTTGAACTACGCTTAAAGCTTAAGACAATGCAGTTGACTAATCCTAGTCAAATTGCAGTAGTAAGAAAAGATATTGCTCGTATTAATACTGCAATATCTGCAAAGAATAATTAAGGATTTGGCATGAGTGAGAAACAACCACATAAGAGAGTTATCCAGGGTGAAGTTGTTAGTAAGGCTGGTAATAAAAGTGTGACAATTTTAGTAGAGAGAAAGGTTGTACACCCAAAATACAGAAAGATCGTTAAGCGATTTAAAAAATATGCTGTTCATGATGAGCAAAATAGTGCAAAAGTGGGTGATGTGATTGTTGCTATTGAGTGCAAACCATTGTCTAAAACTAAAGCTTTTAAACTTAAAGACATTGTTTCAGTAGGAGTATAAAATGATACAAAGTTTTACAAGATTAACTGTTGCTGATAATAGTGGCGCTAAAGAGATTATGTGTATCAAGGTTTTGGGTGGTAGTCATAAGCGTTATGCTAGCGTAGGAGATGTTATTGTTGCATCTGTAAAAAAAGCTCTTCCGAATGGGAAGATTAAAAAAGGTCAAGTTATTAAGGCTGTTGTGGTGCGTACAAAAAAAGAAGTGCATCGTGAAAATGGTTCTCTGATTCGTTTTGATGATAATGCAGCTGTAATTCTTGATGCTAAAAAAGAGCCAGTTGGTACAAGGATTTTTGGACCTGTTAGTAGGGAAGTGCGATATGCAAATTTTATGAAAATAGTATCGTTAGCTCCGGAGGTGTTGTAATATGGCAAAGTTAAAGATTAAAAAAGGTGATATGGTTAAAATTATTGCTGGAGATGATAAGGGCAAAATGGGTAAAGTGCTTTCTGTAATGCCTAAAGATTCTGCAGTAGTAGTTGAAGGTTGCAAAATTGCAAAGAAGGCTATTAAACCAAGTGATAATAATCCCAAAGGTGGTTTTGTCTCAAAAGAAATGCCAATGCATATTTCTAATGTAAAGAAGGCTGAGGAGAAGTAAATGTTTGATTTAAAGCGAAAATATAATGAAGAAATAAGACAAAAACTTGCCGATGAGCTTGAAATTAAAAATCCAATGCTACTTCCAAAACTAGAGAAAATCGTAATTAGTGTTGGTGCTGGTGATTATGCAAAGGATGCAAAGATAATTCAAAATATGGCAGATACCATTTCTTTAATTGCTGGTCAAAGAGCTGTAATCACTTTAGCAAAGAAATCTGTAGCAGGTTTTAAAATGCGTGAAGGAATGCCAATGGGTGTAAAAGTCACTTTACGTGGGAATCAGATGTATAACTTTTTAGAAAAACTTATTGTAATCGCTCTTCCAAGAGTGAAGGATTTCCGTGGTGTACCAAGAAATGGTTTTGATGGTCGTGGTAATTATAGCTTTGGTCTTAATGAGCAGTTAATGTTCCCTGAAGTGGTATATGATGATATCATGGTAACACATGGGATGAATGTTACAATGGTTACTTCAACAGATAGTGATAAAGAAGCATTCAAACTTCTTGAAATGTTTGGTATGCCGTTTGCAAAAGGGAGATAATTATGGCAAAAAAATCAATGATTGCAAAAACAAATAGAAAGGCTAAATTTGGTGTACGTGCTTACACAAGATGCCAAGTTTGTGGAAGACCACATTCTGTATATAGAGACTTTGGGCTTTGTAGAGTATGTCTTAGAAAAATGGGCAATGAAGGGCTTATCCCAGGTCTTCGTAAAGCTAGTTGGTAAGGAGAAAAAATGGTAAATGATATTATTGCAGATTCTTTAACTCGCATTAGAAATGCATCTATGAGACGTCTTGATACAACTACGCTTTATTATGCTAAGATCGTGGTTTCTATTTTAGAGGTTTTTAAAAGCAGAGGTTTTATTAAGGATTTTAGTGTAAATGATAAGGATGGAAAACAATCTATATCAGTGCAATTGGCTTATAATGATAGAGGTTATTCTGTTATTAATGAAATTAAAAGGATTAGTAAGCCTGGGCGCAGAGTTTATAAGAGTTGCACAGAATTAAAGCGATTTAAGAATGGTTATGGTGTTATTGTCGTGAGCACAAATAAGGGTGTGATTGGCAATGAGGAGGCATACAAGCAAAATGTAGGCGGCGAAGCGCTGTGCAGTATTTGGTAGGAGAAAATAATGTCAAGAGTTGGAAAAAGACCTATTAGCATTCCAAACACTATTGAAGTAAGTGTACAAGGAAGCAAAATTGTGTTTAAGAGTAATAAATTACAAAAAGAATTAGAGACCTATGGAAGAGTCCAAATTGATTATAGCAATAATGAGCTTAGCTTTAAATCTATGGATGATCAGCCACAATCTAGAGCGTATTGGGGTACATATCGAGCATTAGCTAATAATATTGTTGTTGGGATGACTACAGGTTTTACGAAAGTTTTAGAAGTAAATGGCGTTGGTTATAAGGTTGCTGTTTCTGGTAAAACATTAGATTTAGCACTTGGATTTTCTCATCCTGTAAAATATGCTATTCCTGAAGGTATTGAGATGACAGTAGATAAGAATCTTATTACTATTAAGGGAAGTGATAAGCAGCAAGTAGGACAAATAGCTGCAGAAATTAGAGAATTTCGTCCACCTGAACCATATAAGGGCAAGGGTATTAAATATAGCGATGAGACAATTATTCGCAAAGCTGGTAAAACTGCCAAGAAATAACTAGGGGTGATGGTATGACAAGTAAGATTTTAGCAAAGAAAAAAGCTTTAAGAAATAAAAGAAAGCTTAGAATTAGAAATTCTATTTTTGGTACAGCAAGTAAACCAAGAGTAAGTGTTTTTAGAAGTAATAAATATTTTTATGCACAAGCTATTGATGATGAAAGACAGATTACATTAGCAAATATTGATGGAAAAAAACTTAAGCTTGGTAATAATAAAGAAAATGCTAAAGATATTGCCAAGGCTTTTGCTGATACACTGAAAAGTAAAGGAATCTCAGAGGTAGTGCTTGATCGAAATGGTTATCTTTATCATGGCGTAGTAGCAGCATTTGCTGATTCGCTTAGAGAAAATGGCATTACATTATAAAAGGATAAAAATGGAAATTAATAGAGAAGAATTTAGTGAAGTAGTGGTCAATATTGGTAGAGTGACTAAGGTTGTTAAAGGTGGTAGACGCTTCCGTTTTAATGCATTGGTTGTTGTGGGCAATAAAAATGGTCTTGTTGGCTTTGGCTTAGGTAAGGCTAAAGAAGTTCCTGATGCTATTAAAAAAGCTGTAGATGATGCATTTAAGAATATTATTCAAGTTAATGTTAAGGGTACGACGATTGCACATGATATTGAGCATAAATATAATGCAAGTAGAATTTTGCTAAAACCTGCTAGCGAAGGAACAGGTGTTATTGCTGGTGGGTCTGCTCGACCGGTAATAGAACTTGCAGGAATTAAGGATATTTTGACAAAATCACTCGGTTCAAATAATCCTTACAATGTTGTGCGCGCTACAATTGATGCACTTGCTAGAATTAAGGCTTAAAGGAGTTAGAATATGGCATTAGAGAATATTAAACCAGCACAAGGAAGTGTTCGCGATATCAAGAGGGTTGGTCGTGGACAAGGGAGCGGTATGGGCAAAACTTCTACTCGTGGTGGAAAAGGACAGACTGCCAGAACTGGATATAAAGCAAAAAGGGGTTTTGAGGGTGGTCAGCAACCATTACAAAGACGTTTACCAAAAGTTGGCTTTCGTGTTGCATATAATGGTATTTATGTGATTAATATTGCTAAAATTTCTAGAGTTAAAGAGCTTGCTGAATTGACTTTTGAAAGCATTCGTGAAATACATAGATTTCCAAAGTATGTAAAAAAAATTAAACTTATTGGTGCAGATGCTAAGATGTTAGCTTCTAAGATTAAAGATGAGCGTATCACAACAAGTGGTAGATAATAATGAATAGAGCAATTATTAATAAGATTCTTATTACTCTTATTTTTTTATTTTTATATAGAGTTTTGGCTTATGTCCCTATTCCCGGTGTAGATATTGAGGTAATTAAGGATTTTTTTCGATCAGCTGGTAGTCAGAATGCCTTAGGCTTATTTAATATGTTTAGTGGACATGCTGTCGAGCGACTTAGTATTATTTCTTTAGGTATTATGCCATATATCACAGCTTCTATTGTTATGGAACTTTTGGCGGCTACTTTTCCTGCTTTGGCAAAGATGAAAAAAGAACGTGATGGCATGCAAAAATATATGCAAATTGTTCGTTATGTTACTATTTTGGTGACTGTTGTACAAGCAGTGAGCGTATCTTTTTTATTGAGAAATATGGGTAATGGCAATGCTATTATGATAGATATGCAAAGTTTTATTTTCATTGCTATTTTTTCGATGTTGACAGGTACGATGCTTTTAATGTGGCTTGGAGAGCAAATTACTCAACGAGGCGTTGGTAATGGTATTAGTCTTATTATTTTTTCAGGTATTGTTTCTGGAATTCCATCTGCAATAGAGGGTACTTTCGGTTTAGTAAATACTGGAGAGATTAGCTATCTTGTTTTGATTGGTATATTAGCCATTATTATTCTGACAGTGTTTGTGATTATTTATGTTGAATTAGGTGAGCGCAGAATACCAGTTTCTTATGCGCGCAAGGTTATTATGCAGAATCAAAATAAGCGCATTATGAATTATATTCCTATCAAAATTAATTTAAGTGGAGTTATTCCACCAATTTTTGCTTCTGCTTTGCTTGTATTTCCTTCTACAATACTCCATGCTTCTAGTAATGAAACATTGAGAGCAATTGCAGATTTTCTTGGACCAGATAAGTATATTTACAATATTTTGATGTTCTTTTTTGTTATTTTCTTTGCTTATTTCTATGCATCTATTGCTTTTAATTCTAAGGATATTGCAGAAAATTTAAAAAGACAAGGTGGGTATATTCCTGGTATGCGTCCAGGTGAAGGTACTATACATTTTTTAAATGGAGTAGTAGGAAGAATTACGCTTTTTGGTTCTTTATACTTGGCTATTATTTCGACATTACCTTGGATTTTAGTAAAAAGTATGGGAGTTCCTTTTTATTTTGGTGGGACAGCCGTATTGATTGTTGTGCAAGTTGCAATTGACACAATGAGAAAAATAGAAGCCCAAGTTTATATGAGTAAATATAAAACACTTAGCGCTGTAGGATTTTAATGTCTATTTCTATCCGTAATACCAAAGAAATTGACAAGCTTCATGATGCTTCTAAAGTGGTTGGAAGTACTTTGGCTTATATTAAGGATTTTATTAGACCTGGAGTTAGTTTATTAGAGCTAGATTCTCTTGTTGAGGAGCATATTATTTCTTTTGGTGCTAGACCCTCTTTTAAGGGGCTTTATGGTTTTTCTCATGCAACATGTATTTCTGTTAATGAAGTGATAATTCATGGCATTCCTACTTCTTATTGCTTGAAAGAAGGAGATATTGTTGGGATAGATATTGGTAGCGAATTGGATGGGTGGTATGGTGATGGTGCTATTACTGTACCAGTTGGAAGTATAGATTCGCAAAGCGAAGCTCTTATAGATTGTGCAAAGAGTTCATTAATACATGCTATTTCAGAGATTAGAGAGGGTATGTATTTTAAAGAGTTGAGTAAAATCATAGAAGACTTTATCCTTGCAAAAGGTTTTGTACCTTTAAAAGATTATTGCGGGCATGGTATTGGTAGAAAACCTCATGATGAGCCTATGATTATGAATTATTTGGATTCTGGTAATCCAAAACAAGGTCCAAAAATACGCAATGGTATGGTTTTTTGCATTGAGCCTATGATTTGTGTTAAAAGTGGAACGCCTAAAGTATTATCTGATGGTTGGAGTGTAGTTTCAGAAGACGGCTTTAGAGGTGCTCATTATGAACATACTATAGCTATCATTAATGGTCGAGCAAAAATTTTAACGGAGAATTAGTCATGGCAAAAGATGATGTAATTGAAATTGATGGAAAGGTTGTTGAGGCATTGCCTAATGCAACCTTTAGAGTAGAGTTAGATAATGGACATATTGCCTTATGCCATATTTCTGGTAAGATGAGAATGCATTATATTAAGATTTTACCAGGAGATAAGGTAAAAATTGAATTAACACCTTATAGTCTAGATAAAGGACGCATTACTTTTAGGTATAAATAATTTTTTATGGTATAATGCAAACTTTTATTCTAAAATTTTTGGAATGTAAAAGGCTAAGGTGTATATCACAGAAGGAGTTATTATGAAAGTGAGACCCTCGGTTAAAAAGATGTGTGACAAATGTAAGGTCATTAAGAGAAAAGGTGTAGTGCGTGTAATTTGCTCTACTCCTAAGCATAAACAAAGACAAGGATAAGATATGGCTAGAATTGCTGGTGTAGATTTGCCAAAAAAGAAAAGAGTAGAGTATGCTCTTACATATATTTATGGCATCGGGCTTAAAAGCTCTAGAGATATTCTCAATGCTGTAAAAATTTCTTTTGATAAGCGAGTTAATGATCTCAGCGAAGATGAAGTTTCTGCAATCGCAAAAAAGATTCAAGAGAGTTATATGGTTGAAGGGGACTTGAGAAAAAAAGTCCAAATGGATATTAAAGCTTTAATGGACTTAGGTAATTATCGAGGTCTTAGACATAGAAAAGGTTTACCTGTACGTGGTCAAACAACAAAAAACAATGCTCGTACTAGAAAAGGTAAGAAAAAAACCGTAGGTAGCAAGTAGGGAGGCAAATAATGGCAAAGAGAAGTTCTGCGACTAAGAAACGTGTTGTTAAGAAAAATATTGCTCGAGGTATTGTTTGTATTTCTGCTACTTTTAATAATACAAATGTTACTGTTACTGATGAAATGGGCAATGTAATTTGTTGGGCTACTGCTGGTGGTCTTGGTTTTAAGGGAAGTAAAAAATCAACCCCTTATGCTGCACAGCAAGCAGTAGAAAGCGCAATGATGAAAGCCAAAGAGCATGGCATTAAAGAGGTTGGTATTAAGGTACAAGGACCTGGTAGTGGTAGAGAAACTGCAATTAAGAGTGTTGGCGTTATTGAAGGTATTAAAGTTTTATGGATTAAGGATGTTACTCCACTGCCACATAATGGTTGTAGACCACCAAAAAGAAGAAGAGTATAAGGGGTAGAATATGGCGAGATATAGAGGACCAGTTGAAAAATTAGAAAGAAGATTTGGTGTTTCTCTTGCGCTCAAGGGTGAGAGAAGGTTAGCGGGAAAAAGTGCGCTTGATAAGCGTCCTTACGGACCAGGTCAGCATGGACAAAAGCGTGGAAAAATTTCAGAGTATGGCTTGCAACTTAGAGAAAAACAGAAAGCTAAGGTTATGTATGGAGTATCTGAAAAGCAGTTTCGTTCTATTTTTAGAGAAGCAAATCGATTGGAAGGCAATACAGGTGAAAATCTAATTCGCCTTATTGAGCGTAGATTAGATAATGTTGTATATCGTATGGGATTTGCTACAACTCGTCGTTTTGCGCGTCAACTTGTGACGCATGGACATATTCTTGTTGATGGTAAGGCGGTAAATATTCCTTCTTATTTTGTAAAACAAGGGCAAAAAGTAGAGGTTGTAGAGAAGTCAAAGAATAATCCACAGATTATACGTTCTTTGGAATTAACTTCTCAAACTGGTATTTCTCCTTGGGTAGATATAGATAAGGATAAGAAATTCGGTATTTTTACGCGTTATCCTGAGAGAGAGGAAGTAATTATTCCTATTGAAGAAAGACTCATTGTTGAGTTGTATTCTAAATAATAATGGGGGAGTAGATAATGAAAACAATTAAAACTACACCTTATATCCCAACAACTGTTGATGTGCAAGAGTTAGGAGAGAATAGGGTTAAAATATCAGCTTATCCTTTTGAGTCTGGCTATGCTGTAACTTTAGCTCATCCTTTACGCCGTTTATTGCTTTCTAGCTCTGTAGGTTTGGCACCTATAGCTTTAAAGATTGAAGGAGTTGCTCATGAGTTTGATTCTATTCGTGGCATTGTAGAGGATGTTTCTCCTTTTATTGTTAATTTAAAAAATATTCGCTTTTTAAGTAAGCAAAACACTGATGAGAGTATTGTTGTTAACTATTCTTTTAAAGGACCTCTTAATCTCACTGGTGCTCATTTGGCTAATGCTGATATAGATGTGGTAAATAAGGAAGCACCATTAGCTACAATTAATGAGGATGCCGTTTTGGATTTTTCGATTATTATACAGAAGGGTATTGGCTATGTACCTAGTGAAGATATTCGCAATATAATACCGGAGGATTATATTCCTTTAGATGCATATTTTACTCCTGTTCGCAAGGCAGTTTATGAGATTGAGAATGTATTAGTAGATGATGACCCTACTTATGAAAAAATTATTTTTGAAGTAGAGACTGATGGGCAAGTAAATCCTTATGAGGCATTTAAGCAAGCTATTGTCATTATGCATTCTCAAATGGCTATTTTTAATGCAGATATTAGCTCGATACCTACAACTCAAAAAAATATCAATGAAGATCACTTTGATTTTAAGGGCTTGTTAACTAAGATAGATGGGCTAAACTTAAGCGCTCGTTGTTTTAATTGCTTGGATAGGATAGGAATTGGTTTTATTGGAGAGTTGGTTTTGATGAGTGAAAGTGAACTTAAAAATATTAAAAATATGGGAAAAAAATCTTATGATGAAATTGCTGAAAAACTCCAAGAACTTGGTTATCCAGTAGGAACTGAGCTTGAGGATGACAAGAAAGCAGCTTTAAATGCTAGGATTGCAAAATTAAAATCATGAAGGAAGAACTATGAGACATAATAAAGATTATAGAAAATTAGGAAGAACGACTTCTCATAGAAAAGCTCTTCTTAAAAACCTTGCTATTGCCTTGATTGAGCATAGTAAAATTGAAACAAGTGTTTTTAAAGCAAAGGAGCTTCAATCTTATATTGAAAGACTGATTACTACTGCTAGAATAGGCGATTTTAATGCTCATAGAGCAGTATTTGCACTTCTTCAAAATAAGATTGCTACGAAAAAACTAGTTACAGAAGTTGCACCTAAATATAAAGAAAGAAATGGTGGATACACAAGAATTCAAAGAACTAGAGTTCGTCGTGGCGATGCTTCTATGATGGCAGTGATTGAATTTGTATAGGCAGTATTTCCCCCATTTCTGGGGAGAAGTGCTTATTCAAAGTATTGTGGATATTTAATTTTAATGCTATTAATAATAGTAATAATTACAGCTTGTGTGAATTCTTCATTATCTAACATATTATCTATTTCATCGATATAGATATCTATTAATTTTTTTATATATTCAGATTTTGCTCCAGCAAAATGAAAAGCTACTCCAAGCATATCAATAATCTCAAGTGCTAATTCTTCATATTCTTTATCATTCATTTTTATTTCCTATTAATTTATTTTGATTTTTTAAGAGCAGAAACTATCTGTGATTTTATATCTTCATATAAGAAACTTTCTCTGAAACCATCACATCTACCGCCAGAGGCATTTTTATGGCCACCACCATTAAAACAATGTTGAGCTAATATACTAACATCACATTTGCCATTGGCTCTCAAAGAGATATTTCCTTTTGAATTGACATCAATATAAAAATCAAATTCAGGATTGCGCCTTAAAAAAAGATTAGCTAATACGCTTATTCCCCCCATTGAGTAGCTCAAAAAACCTTTTTTTTCTTGATAGGTAATACTGCACTCCTCTTTCATTGACTCTAAAAGTTTGACTTGCATTGAAGAAATAATATTATCCATTGTATCTTGATCTGGATTGCCATTAAGCGCTATTTTTTTAAGTTTGAAAATGGCATTATCAAAACTTACGGGTGCATTAGGTAGATAAATAAAATCCTGTAGAGAATCTAAAAGTTTAAATTTGTAAGCTCGATTATGCGTATCAAACATGAAGCGATTAAGCTCATTGCTTGAAGAGATCATCCCCATTATCACCTTTCCCAACTCAAAACCTTCATCATCTTCTCTCCAGATATCTACAGCATTGATTGTTTGCACAAGAGAATCTAAAAATTTTTCTCTTGAAGGATCAATTAAGTTAAAACGAGATTTTAATGTATGATAAGTAATTTTGCTAGCACTACGAGTAGTATCTAGATAATACCAGTTAAATTCTTTAGCGCTTTCTTCACCACTAATATGGTGATCTAGCAATAAAATTTCAATTTCTTTTATGGGATTGCCATTTAGTCCAAGTCTAATAGAATCTACATTTTCTTGTAAGAATCTAGCTTCTTGCAAGGAAAGATTAAGATCTGTAATAAGAATAAGAATTTTTTCAGATCTATTTTTAGTGCGAAATTTTTCACCTAGGCGATCAAGATTATTGATAGGTTTTTGAATAAGTCTAATAATATCTTGCAATCTCACCATAATTTCCTTGCCATAGTTAGCATTAAAAAAGGTAATATCTTCGAAGAATTCACGTGCTAAATATTGACAACCATAACCATCAAGATCAATATGAGAGAGATGAAAAACTTGCATAAACCTTCCTTTAGTTAAATTGAATATTAATGCTACCCAAGACTTCATACTTAGTATTTACATCTAGTTCTGCATGACTAAGCACAACAAGATCAATTTTAAACTGTTCAAGCTTAGAGGCAAGAGCACGGCGTAATTGCGGATCAACAATTAAAATAACAGGTGCAATGCCTTTTTGGAGAATTTTCATTGATTCTTCACTGATAGTATCTAGTAGCTTTTGCATTTCTGTGGTATTAAGGAGTAGTGTTTTGCCATTAGGCTGCTCACGTAGTTTACCAAGTAGGTATTGTTCAGTATCTAAACTTAGAGTTAAAAGTTTGAGATGCCCATCTTCGCCTTTAAAGATATTAGTAATAACCCGTGATAGTTTTGAACGTACTTGTTCTGTAATAAGAGCAACATCATTTTGCAATGGAGCTGCTACATCAGTGATAGTCTCAAGGATAGTGAGCATATCTTTAATAGGAATTTTTTCATGTAATAGCTCTTGAAGGACAGATCTAATAACACCAGATTGTACTTTTCTGGCTTCTTCAATGATGGCTGGATAACTTTCTGCCAAGCGATCAAGAATAGATTTAACTTCATCTTTTGTGATAAATTCTTCTGCATAGTTTTTCACTAGTTCACTCATATGGGTTGTAATGACAGTTGCTGGATCAATAATTGTATAGCCTTGTATAATTGCCTCTTCTTTATCTTCTGGCTTGATCCATAGTGCATCCATTCCAAAGGCAGGCTCTTTAGTTGGTATTCCTTCGATTTCTTTGCCTACAAAGCCAGTATTCATAGCTAGGAATCTATCTGCCATTACGCTACCCTCACCAATGGCTATACCTTTTAGCTTTATTTCATAGTTATTTGGTTCAAGCTGGAGATTGTCTCGGATACGGATTTGTGGCATTAAAAAACCATAATCTTGAGCAATTTTTTTTCTAATACCTCTTACACGCTCTAAAAGATCACCATTTTGTTTGATATCGGCTAATGAAATAAGTCCATAGCCAAGATCTAATTCTAAGAGTTCAACCTTAAGAACTTCATCAATGGCTCTTTCTTCTTCTTTTTTGATTTCTTCTTGTGATTTTTGTGCAGTAGCTGGTGCATGAGATTTGATATCAGTTTCTTTTTTATCTGGCTGTGGGCTTAGATTGAGATTGGTTTTTTTAGATAGCCATTTTTCAAAAAGACTAAATAAACTTTCTTTATCTTCACGAGAGATAAGCCATGAGATGAATAAGAATAGAGCCCCAACAAATGCTAAGGATATGCTCGGTAGACCAGGAACAGTAGCAAAAAGCAATAAAATTACCCCAACAATAATAAGAGTTTTACTTTTGCTAGTAAGTTGTGTAACAAGTTTGCTAGCAAAGTTTTCCTCTTCATTTTGTGTAGTACGCGTAGCAACAATACCAGTAGCTGTAGCAATAATGAGGGCTGGAATCTGTCCTACTAAACCATCTCCAATTGTAAGAATAGTAAAGGTTGAAGCACTTTCACTTACAGGAAGTCCTCGCTGAAAAACACCTATGAGAAAGCCACCAATGATATTAACAAGAGTAATGATAATAGAGGCAATAGCATCTCCTTTTACAAACTTGCTTGCACCATCCATAGCACCATAAAAGTCTGCCTCTTGCGTTAGGGTAGCGCGTCTAGCTTTTGCCTCTTCATTGTCAATTAATCCAGCATTTAAATCTGCATCAATAGCCATTTGTTTTCCAGGCATGGCATCTAGTGCAAATCTAGCTCTAACTTCTGTAACACGTGTAGATCCATTGGTTACAACAAGTAAATTAACCAAGACAAGAATAATAAAAATAATTGAGCCAATAATATAGTTCCCACCAACGGTAAATTCACCAAAACTGGCGATAATATCGCTTACTGCATCAGCTCCTTTATAACCTTCAGTGAGAATCATTCTTGTTGTAGCTACATTGAGTGCAAGGCGATAGAGAGTAACAATAAGTAATAATGTAGGAAAGGCTGAAAAATCTGTGGGTTTGGTGATATAAAGCCCGATGAGAATAATAAGAACGGATAATGCTATTGAGATTGTGAGCATAAAATCTAGCAAAAAAGGAGGAAGAGGAACAATGATAATGGCTAGAATCATAATTACAAAGGCAACAACAGTTAGATCTTTGCTTTGTGTAAATGTACGCAGTACAGACATTACAGACTGCATCACATTAATTTGTCGTTTTTTGGCCAAAATTCCCTCTTATTTAAGTTTTTCTAATTTGTAGGAATTTTACACATTTTTTTTGTATTTTTAGCTTTTTTTATAGTAAAATCATAGCTTTAGATTAAAACATAATAATACCAATCAGGAGGTCATTATGGCTTTAGATACGGCGAAAAAACAAGAAATTATTAAAAAATTTGCACGTGATAGTAAGGATACAGGTTCTTCAGAAGTGCAAGTAGCTCTTCTTTCTCAAAGAATAGCAGATCTTACTGAGCACCTTAAAATAAATAAAAAAGATCATTCTAGTAGACTTGGTCTTTTAAGACTTGTAGGGCAACGTAAACATCTTTTGAAATATCTTAAGCGCACACAACATGATCGCTATGCTAAACTTATTGCCGAGCTAGGCATTAAAGATCGATAATTTTAGATTTTTTGCACAAATTCAGGATTAGGCAAATAGTTCTAGTTCTAATGGCGTAACTTCTATCTGATTAGTTAGATAGAAGTATTTTCTTAATACAAGTATTCCTAAAATTTCTTCTATTTTCTTATTTTGAAATTCTTTGGTATATTCATTAGCATTATGAATAATAAAGTTGGCTAGATCAGGATTTTCTTTAATAAACTCAAGCTGTTCTAATAAGTCGCTATAATCATCCTTTATTTTTAAATAATGCACATTTTCTACAAGTTTACCTTCCATAAACCATGTTTCAAATTTCATCTTAGGAGCTATAGCGATGGAATTTGAGCTCATAATCCATTTAAGATTAGTTGCTACATCATTACCTTCTAATGATAGAATGAATTTATGTTTCAAATGAGTTTTTAAGTCTGCTTTGCCTTTAAACCATTTTTTAAGCTCTGGATCTTTAAGTGAGCCTACATGCCCTGCATCAATTAAAGGATGGGTAAAAAATTTTCTCATAAAGTCTTTACGATGAGTTTGGTAACACCCACCACGAAAAAATAAAATATTACTTTTATTTTGATAAATCTCATTTTTCTGAAAATCCTTAAGAAACTTAAAATGCCTAGCAGAATCTAGCTTGAGTAAGATATTATTATTTGAGCCAATGGGACGTGATTTACAAATAGCTGGGCTTATGAAGGAAGTGTTAACATCTCCTGATATAAATTCTAGTTTAAGGTTTTTAAGATTAAAATAACGTAGCAGTGAGAATAGATCATAGCAGTAGCGAGAACCATGATTGCTAAGCAAGTTTTTTAGAGCTATATTTGTTATGGGAGGACTAGAGATAAAACTTTCTTTTTTAAGATTGCAGTAATATTGTAATCTTTCTTTTATTCTATCAAGTTGAGCATCTTGCATAGATTCTAGTGTTTTAATTTTAGATTTTAGTTTTCTAGAAGCTGGAATTAGACAATGATAAATACCCTTAAGATTATAAAACAGCATTTTCCCTCTAAAATTTTTGTTTTTTATTCTAACTTATTTAAGTATAGATGTAATAAAGCATTTGATTGATCTTAAAGATTGGTATAGTTTGGGAAAGCGGAACTTTATTTTGCTTATAGGACTGCAGGTTTGTTCATAAAAATATAATCTTTGATATAGACTAGATTCTGCCTTATAGCCAGTTTGGCGTATTTTATTATAAAATGACCAGATATAAGCCTGAATAAGTTTCTTTAAAATTTTTTTTAGCTTTTTATTTTTTGTATGATGCATAAGGTGGTAGTGGTGCTCTAGAATCGCAAGATAGCTTTCTAGAGCCTTATGAGTGCGTTTTTCATCCCATTTTGCATTAGTGATTGAATCTTCTCGTAAACGATAGATGTAAGAAGCCTCATCAGAAACATAAACTAATTTAGCATATATTAAAATATTGGCAATGAAAGTCATGTCTTCAAAATAGATTTCAGGGATAAAGTGAAAATTGTGAGTCCTAAGAAAATCAAAAGAAATAGCATACAACCAGACGCAACCTTCACCTAAAATTGATGGGTGCTGCAAGATAAGATCTATACCATTTTGATATAAAGCAGGAGTAAAATGTTTTGGAATAGGCTTTTTTGGCGTGAATTCATAGCTATACTTAAAGATATCTACACCATTTGCATCGCCTTGTAGCATATGAAATATTTTTTCTAAACAATCATTCTTGATATAATCATCAGAATCTAAAAATAACACATAGCTAGGCGTTGTTGATTTTAGATTTTTAATCTCTTCATGGCGTGTAGTAAGAAAATTAATAGCAGTATTTCTAGCTTGGCTAAGTCCTTTATTATCTTGGTTGATTAAAATGAAGCGAGAATCTTTGCTAGCATATTCTTTAGCAATCATTTCACTGCCATCATTGCTACCA
>JXTW01000008.1:72463-81755 GCA_004368235.1 Helicobacter anseris
CAAATAGGGTTTGACATTATAAATAGGAATAATGATAGAAAAAAATGCCATAAATCACCTTTGTCTATAAGCGTATGCATAGACTAAAATGGTAATACTAATAGTGATCATAATGATACTTAAGATTTGCCCCATAGAAAATCCAAATATGAAAACACCTATTTGAGAATCTGGTTCTCTAAAATATTCTGCAACAAATCTTGCTAGCGAGTACAAAAGACCATAGCTGGCAATTAAAATACCCTTAAATGGTTTTTTACTTTTAATGTAAAGTAGACATAAAAACACTACTATGCCTTCTAAAAATGCTTCAATAAGCTGACTTGGATAGCGTAATGTATGATCAACCATAATCCCTATGCATTCTAATGGGCTGCCTGATTGGATAGGGCGACCAAAAAGTTCTTGATTGAGGAAATTGCCTATGCGACCAAAGACATAGCCAAGTGGTACAGAAAGTGCAATTAAATCTAAGAGCATTAAAAAAGAGCTTTTATAAATTTTGGCAAAAATAAAACTAGCTATCAAAAAACCAACAATTGCGCCATGATAGCTCATTCCTCTAATTCCAATAAAGCTGCCTTGAGAATCAAAAGGATTAAAGATTTGCCATGGATGAGAGAGATAATAAAGTGTATTTGGATCATAAATGAGAATATAACCTAAGCGTGCACCTAGGATAACACCTATTTCTGCATAGATAAAAAATATTTCTAAAGTTTTTGTATTGATGGGAAATTGAGTTTTATTTTTAGCAACAAAATATTTAGCCATATAAAAGGTGATAAGTAAGGCTGATACATAGGCTATACCATACCAATGTAGCGAAAATCCAAAGATGTGCAAAGCAACAGGATCAAAATGAGAATAAACCAGATTCCATGCATTTAGATTTTCATAATTCATATACGTACCATTATTTCAAATTTATCATCAAGAGCAATTTGTTCAAAATATCTTTGTATTTCATATTCGTTGGTATGGATTTTGATATTCCAATTATCATTATCTTTAAGTTTTAAAAGATAACCAATAAAATAGGGTTCTAATGGTTGGCATTTGTCTAAGAAAAAACATAGAGGTTCTTCCTTATTGTAGTCAGTAAGTATTTGGGATAGCTCATTTTTGATTATGATAAATTGATCATAGCTTTTTATCTTGCCGCTAAATACGATGCAATCATCAATGCCTTTAGGTATATAAATTTTCATTATTCTCTCTCAAATTCTGGTGGTATTTGACTAACAATATCATAACCAAAAAGTTTGATTCTATGAGCATGTAGCATTAATCTTGCTGCATTTATCCCTCCATATATTTTATCACCTATGATGCTATGACCAATATGCTTAAGATGGATTCTAATTTGGTGAGTTCGTCCAGTAGTGATAATAACTTTTAGTAAAGTCTTTTTACCATTTATATTAAGCGGAGTTATATGGGTGTGTGCTTGTAAGCCATCTTTTGAGATCTTGCTTTTAGCAAAACCTTTTTTGATGGTTAGAATTTTTTCATCAATACTTCTTTCTTCGCTAACAAAGCCACTCACTAGTGCACGATATTCTTTATAGACCTCTTTATTAGCAAAAGCTTTTTTTGCCTTAATGTGAAAAGCGCTATCTTGTTTAACTAATAAAATAACTCCGCTTGTTTCTTTATCCAATCTATGCAAAAGAACCCATTCTGGAAATTCTTTGCATAAACTATAACTTTCTATAAAAGCGGGTTTATCAAGTGCTAGAAGATTCTCATCTTGAAATAAAATTTTTATAGATTTGAGTTGTGTGATATGAAAATATGTGGACTTAGGAAGGTTTTGACGTGCCAAATTAATGCGTTTCCCATTAGCTTGCACAAGCCCTTTATCAATCATTTCTTTTGCTTTTTTATTGGAGATGCCAAGCTGAATACTTAAGAGTTTGTAAGCTTTATCCATTAGCAATATCTTTGATGAGGTGTTCTAGTGTACCTTTTGTTGGCAAAATATAGCTTGGCAATAAGGAAGAATAGTTAACAAGAGCTTCATAAAGTTCAGTTTGATTTTGTACCAAGAGATAATTTTGTATGCAATCAAAGAGTGCATATTGGTTGAAAATATAAGGTCCGCTAATTAGGCGAGTACCAAAAAAAGCCGGTTCTAATGGGTTGTGTCCACCAACTTTAACAAAACTTCCACATAAGATTGTAACATCAGCAATGCGATAAATGCTATTTAGATCTCCTAATAAATCAAGTAGCAAGACATCCATCTCTTCATCAAGACCTATTTGTGAGATTTTGCCTGCTTTTAGTCCTTGTAACATAGCATATACATCTTCAAAGCGTTCAGGATGACGTGGTGCAATAATAAGTTGAGCATTACTGCCTATTTGTTGCAATTTCAAAAAGGTTGATAGAATCAAAAGCTCTTCTCCTGGATGGGTACTACCAGCTACGATGACAGGTCGTTTAGGTTTATTGTAAAGATGCTTTGGTTCTATGGGAACATAGATTTTAAGATTACCAAATACTTGCGGGTTACTAGCACCAAGACTTTCAAGGCGAATGGCATCAATTTGTCCTTGAGCTAAAATAGTATCAATATGTTTGAAGACCTCTTGATAGTAGAGTTTAAATTTTAGGTATTGCATATAGGATCTATCTGAAATACGCGCATTGATAAGATAGGTATGTGCACCTATTTTTTTAGCAAAGTTAAATAGACCTAGCCATATTTCTGCTTCTATTACTACTAGAGTTTTAAGATGATCAAATTTCCATAAATAAACAAATGGCTCAAAGGGTAGGTAACGTATCTGTATATCTTGTGCTCCAAAAGTCTGTAAAGCAAGTTTATAGCCAGTATTTGTAGTGGTAGTAAGCAAGAGTTTTTGATCTTTAAGAGCATGAATAATTGGGTTAAGTGCTTTTACTTCGCCAAAGCTACAAGCATGAAGCCAAATATTTCTATCTTTACTTGGTTTTTTTTGCATAAAAAAGAAGCGTGCAGGAATGGATTGACGATATTTTTGCTTTAATAATAAGAGTAGAAGAATGGGAAGTGCCATAATGTAAATGGCACTTAAGATAAAACGATAAATAAGGATCTTCAAGAGAAATCCAAAAGTCTTAACTCTCTATATAGAGTATTCTTCCACAATGAGGACATGTGATGATATCATTGCTTTGTTTAATTTCTCCAAAGACGCGATCATTAATACGAATAAAGCAACCGCCACAAGCCTGTTTTTTGACGGGTACAACGCTTGTATTTTTTGCCCATTTTCGAATTTTTTCATAAAAAACTGCAAGTTTTTGCTCTAATGTTGCATAAATTTCTTGTTTTTTTGCAAAAAGCTTTTCTTGTTCGGCTTTTATAGCAGCGATTTCTCCAGTAATGGCTTCTTCTTCTGTTTTGATTTCAGATTGAATTGCAGTGATTTCATCTTTTAGATTCTGGATTTGACTATCTTTTTGAGCTTTTGTTTCTTCAATAGTAGCAATATCAGCATTTGCTTTATTAAGTTGCTCTTTGGCTAACTCTTCTTCAATTCCGAGTGCACGTAGTTCGCGTTCAGATTTTACCTCTTGGTTTTTGGCAGCGATATGCTCAAGGCGTATACTTATATCCTCAATAGATTGATTGATTTGGTTGTAGCGTAATTGTAAATCATTTTTTTCCTCATTGATTTGTTCGATTAAAAGCTCTTTGCTTTCTTTGCTTTTTAGCATTTTATCTAGCTTGGAGCGTTTTTGTAAAATAAGCGGCTCCATCCCATCAATCTCTCTATCAAGAGTTACAACTTTAATTAACTGCTCTAGGTGTTTATTCATATTCTTCCTCATAAATAGTAAAATGGGTTGTTTGACTGCGCTATTATAGCTTTATATCCCATTTTTTGCAAAATTCTTTGCAAAACTTCTGCAAAATGGCATTCAGAATCATAATGCCCAACATCAATAACACTTATTCCCATACTGATTGCAGCTATTGCTTCATGGTATTTTAAATCCCCACTAATAAAGCATAATCCTTCTTTGTTTTTTATATTATCCAAAAGAGATAGTCCAGATCCGCACACGATACCAATTTGCGTAATTTCTCTATTTGCATCAGCAACTTTAATTGTACTTGATGGCATATTTTGTTTAATTTTTCTAGCTAGTTTATTAGCAGTGGTTGGTATTTCAAGTTTGGCTAGTCTTATGCCTTGGAAATCATTAGTTACATCAAAACCGATCCTTTTTGCAAAAGCTTCATTTAAATGCGTAGAATCAAAATTAGTATGCATGGCAATATGGCTACATTGTTTTTGGATGAGTTTTGAAATAAGATTTGCTGGATAGTGTGTAGGATTAAAGTTTTTTATTGATTTGAAAATAAGAGGATGATGAGTGATAAGCAAGCTTTTTGGTTCAAGGCTATCTATGGTTATAGAATCTGCTTCTAAGGCTAGAATAATCTTGTCATATTCATCTTCTTTTGAGCCTACTAAAAGACCGCTATTATCCCAGTTTTCTTGCTTGTCAAATGGAGAGATTTGATTGAGAATATTTAGAATTGTTGAGATTTTTGACATAGCAATCCTTAATTATTGATTAGATTTTTCAATCATAATATCTAGAATTTGTGTATCTATGGCTTGCATACTTTCTTTAGCAAGTTTGCATAGATTTTCAATACTTTTATCTGTGCTATTATCTACAATCCCTTCATCTCCTTTAACACCTTTTTCCTCTAGGGCTAATAGAAGGGATTTATAGGCACTCTGGATAGCTGTGGCTACTTTTAAAGAACATGAGTTTGCCGCTCCATCACATAAAATCCCGCTAATATCTCCAATCATTGTGTTTATACCTCTTGAAATAAGATTAAAATCTTCACTAAAAAGCCAAGCAATACCGGCAAAACTACCGATACTGGCAGTGCTTACAGCACATAAGGCAGATAATCTTGGGAGTTTGTTATGAATATATATAGCTACAAGATGAGATAAAAATAGTGCACGATTAAGTTTATCTTCTTTATTTAGATATTTAGCAGTAATCACAACAGGAATAGTAGCAGTAATGCCTTGATTTCCAGAGCCAGAATTAGTCATGGCAGGGAGGTTAGCTCCACCCATTCTAGCATCTGATGCTGCAGTGGTATAGATAAGGATCTGATTTTGTAAATCCTTTGGAGTTAGATTGTTTTGCATATGCTTAAGATAGGTTTTACCTATACCAAGCCCATAATCTTGTCTTAATCCTTCAAGACTAAGTGCCTCATTGAGTTTGGCTGCTTCTTGCATAAATTCAAGTTGACTTTCTTCAATGCTAAGAGCGATATTATAGATATCATATAGACTTAAGGAATCTAAAATTTGCATATGATGTTGATTATTCTGATAAGTTTGTGAGAAAATGATATTTCCATTAAGATTGATTTCTGTGATAAAGGTGTGCTCATGAGCAATGGTTACGCTTGCTTGATTAAATTTTGATTTTGCATGGGCTTGTACATACAAAAGAGGGACATTTTCTTTAATTTTGATAGTAATTTGTTTGCAAAGGAGTTTCGCCTCTATTACATCATTGGTAGTGGCATGTTTTAAGACCTCTAAGTCCATATTAGCATCCCCACAAATAATCCCCATAGCAGCTGCAATCTTTAATCCTTTTAATCCAGTATGAGGCACACTAACTGCCATTGCATTTTTAAAAAGATTTCCAGAGACATAAAGGGTTAATTCATCTGGAATTTCGCCTATTATTTCACGCACTTTGGCACAAGCTAGAGCTGTGGAGATAGGTTCTGTACAACCTAGAGCAGGACGCATTTCATGTTTTAAAATTTTAATAATTTTATCTTGCAAGTTTTGAATGTTACTAGAATTATTAGTTTTATCCATTAAGATACCTTGCATTTTTGTAAAATCATAGCAGATTCTAAGTGTTTGGTATGCGGAAATTGATCAAAGATAGCACTATGAATGATTTTATGCGTTTTATTTAAAAAGATGAGATCTTGTTTTAGGGAGTGTGGATTACAAGAGATATAAAGAATGTAGTTAAACCTACTCATAAACTCTAGCATCTCTATATTATTAATTCCACTTCTTGGAGGATCAACTAAGATATGAGAAAAGTTGAAGTCTTTTAAATTGATGTTTTTAAGACGAAAGAAATCTCGCTTAAAATCTAAGGCTTCTATGGTTTCTTTTCCACTAAGTCGTGCGCAAGTAATATTGGATATATGGTTTTGCTTTGCATTTTGTGATACCATGCCTAGAGCAGTTTTTACTACCTCTGTAGCGAAAACTTTTTTAAAAAGTGGTGCTAATGCAATAGTGAAATTACCACTCCCGCAGTATAGCTCAAGTAAATCTTCTCTTGGATGCAATAGGATACAATCAATAATATATTGCAGCATTTTTTGGTTAATAAAGGGGTTAGGTTGACAAAAGGTTCCAGCAAGATAGGATAGATGGATTTGGTGATTTGTAATAAATGGATAGTTTATAGTTGTGCTTTGGGTGATGGTTTTGGTATTAATAATTATTTTTTGTCCTTTGGAAATACCTATAATGCCACTATTGTGGCTAATATTTAAAACCTTTAAAAGCTTTTTAGCTTCCTCTTGCCAAGTAGAATCTAACATCTTATGATAGATAAAAGTAATGATGCAATCATCCTGTGTATTAGCAAGTAAATTAATAGCATAGAGTCTATGCTCTAGGATTGGATTTGCTTCCAATAATTCTGGTAGTATGATAATAAGTTTTTGTAGAATGGGTAAAAGATTTTTGCAAGATGTAATCGGGATTCTGGAGTTTTGAGCCAATGCATTCATACTTAGGTTAATTTTCAATGGTTGTAATTTATCAAGATGGTTATGGCGATGGATCCTTAATTCTGATCTGGATCTAAAACCAGAAATAGGGGAAGTAAAGACTTTATCTGGATAAAACTTAAAAATCTCAAAGAAATGGTGCTTTTTAGATTCTACTTGTGCAGGATAGTCTAGATCTAAGCTGCACCCCCCACAGATCCCAAAGTGATGGCATATCATTACACTTGATCGCTTATGATTGTACGCAAATAGCTATTTTCTGAAAGCATAATATAAAGTCGCCCTAAGATTTCTTTTTTCCCTTCATCATCTAGGAGGACAGATTCTTCTATTTTTTGCTTTAGTATCCTTTCAATCTCTTTTGTATCATAGTCAAAATCATCTAGTACATCCAAAATAGTTTGAGCTTCTAGGAGTTGCTTGATACTATACCCACCTTCTTTATCAAAGACAATGCTAAATTCTGTAGGGTGGGTAAAGAGATTATGACGCATACCAAGTACTTCTTGATATGCGCCTACAAGAAAGAAGCCCAAAAAATACTCTTCTTTAGTCACATCCACTTCATGTAAATATAGTGGAGAGATGGGGTTAAAAGCTATTTCCCCATCACTATCACAAGTAATATCCCAAAGACTAGCACTTCGTGTAGGTTTTTTATTAAGCCTATCTAGTGGCATTACAGGAAAGCTTTGCTCTAGTCCCCAATAATCTGGCAGACTTTGGAAAAAAGAGCAGTTTAGTAAATATCGCTCTTGTACTCGCTCTTGAATTTTTAAAATGTCATGGTGATTTTTGTGTTTGAGTAATGAGATAACTTTTTTGATGATGAGGTGTACTAACACTTCTGTATTACTTCTATCTTGCAAATCAATATATCCAAGGTCAAAAAGCGTGAGCAAAGATTCCATATGGTCAAGACTATCATGCAAATATTCAATTGCATTTTTTTCGCTTAAGCTTTGATATAAGTCGACCATTTCAGCAATAAGTGGAGGGTTTTTATCTTTAAGCTTTAGTGCTTTTTCATCATATTCATGAGAGAAAAGCTCTAATACTGGAGCAATTAAAACAGCATGATTTGCGCTAATAAATCGACCTGATTCTATAAAAATATCAGGCTCTTTTTCTTTCTTGTTTTTAGCGATTTCTTTAAGAGAAAATACCACATCACTAGAAAACTCCGAAAGTGTATAGTTGCAATGATTACACCCTTCATGTTGAGTGTATTCTACAGCTAGTCCCCCTCCGATATTAACAGATTTTAGATTTTTTGCCCCCATTTTACGTAGTTCTGCATAGATGTTACCCACTTCTCGTATGGCTTTTTTAAGAGGAGAAATATCACTGATTTGGGATCCGATATGAAAATGGATCATCGTGAATTTATCCAATAATTTTGATTTTTCAAGCATAGAAATAGCCTCTAAGAGTTCAGTGCTAGTAAGACCAAATTTTGAGTTTATCCCACCACTTTTTGCCCAGATACCTGACCCTATAGAATGAAGACGGATTCTAAGTCCGATATTTGGGCATGGATTCCCCATTTCTTTGGCGACTTGTATGATTGTTTCAAGTTCATTAAGCCCTTCAATAGTCAGTGTAATATCTTGTCCCATATTAGCCGCAATAAATCCAAGTGTAATCATTTCCTTATCTTTGAATCCATTAACAGTAATAGGAGCATTTTTATTGGTATAAGCCATAGCGATGATAAGTTCTGATTTACTTCCAGCTTCAAGTCCATAACTACGATCTTTAGAGCATTCCATTAGGGGTAGGACAAAATGGGGCATTTGATTAACTTTTAGTGGAAAAACAGCGTGAAAATTGCCCTTATAGCTATATTCTTTCATGGCTTTGCTAAAGGAATCAAAAAGTTTGTCTACTTGTTTTTTTATGAGATGAGGAAAGCGCATTAATAAAGGACCTTTAAAACCCTTTTCTCTAGCTTCTTTTACAATATCAATGAGCGCAGGATTAGTTTTATGGTTAATTTTGATTAGTCCATCATCGATAAAAAAATCATCATTTCCCCAAAACTTTATCCCATAATCTACCATAATTCTCTCCATAAGATTTAAAAGAATTATAGCAAAACTCCTTCCCTCTCCTACCATCATTGCTCGCTATGTAATAAAGGAAATCCAAAGTTGCAATGATGGCAAGAGAAGGAATTAAACACTTAAATACCTCTCTAGCTTTCCAAGTTTTTATGACTTTTAGTAATGGTAAAAGGCTTGTCTTGCAAGAGGTGTTAGCCTTGTGGCAATCCATTGTTTTTTTGGATTTTAGATTGCTTTGGCGATAAGTAGTCAAAGAGTTATTCACTCTTGCAATAACAAAAGACCTCACATTAACAAAGACTTATGTCTTACTTGTTTCTAGTAATATCATGAGGTTTAGATTGCTTCAGCCTAAAGACTTTGCAGTGTTTATCCCCTTATAAGGAAGTATTTCACTCTTTTAATCTAGAGT
>JXTW01000009.1 GCA_004368235.1 Helicobacter anseris
AATACTTAAATTCCTTCTCTTGCCATCATTGCAACTTTGGATTTCCTTATATTTATGTAGCGAGCAATGATGGTAGGAGAGGGAGAGGCTATAAATATAAAATCAAAAATTTTTCCATAAGTTCTCATCAATAAATTAATAAGCAAAGCCAAATAGAAATACATAATAAATAAAAAATAGTCTTGCAAAAATCAATATAAATAAGATTTTGATTAATATCAGAAAAAATGATTTGATTGATTTATGTATGTCAAAATAAAAATTCTCTAGCCTATATTGAGACTAGAGGAGATAAATATAAAGCCAGATTTTCTGGTAAATATTCATTAATCTATCAGTTGCTAGAATTACTCTTCAATATAATTTTTAAGCTTTCTACCAACTTTAGGATGTTTTAGCTTTTTAATCGCACTCGATTCTATTTGTCGTACACGTTCGCGAGTAACATTAAGCTCCTTACCAATTTCTTCTAAAGTACGATCACTCTCATCATCTAAAAGCCCAAAACGCATCCTAATAACAGCCTGTTCACGCTCACTCAATTGATCTAAAACCTCAAAAATTTGAGCTCGCAAATCTTCTTTCATAATCTGATCCATTGCATTAGTAGAGTTTTTATCTTCAACAAAATCTCCAAACTTCCCATCTTCATCTCCGCCTATAGGCGCTTCAAGGCTAATGGGTTCTTTGGTAATTTTAATAACATGTTTTACTTTGTCTACACTCAAGCCTACCTCTTCTGCAATAGTCTCAACATCAGGTTCTTTTCCAGTCTCTTGAATATGCTTACGCATAATTTTATGGATCCTATTAATCGTCTCAATCATATGAATAGGGATTCTGATCGTACGCGCCTGATCTGCTATAGCACGAGAAATAGCTTGCCTGATCCACCAAGTCGCATAGGTAGAAAATTTATAATTACGCTTATAATCAAACTTATCAACAGCCTTCATAAGCCCGATATTACCCTCCTGGATCAAATCCAAAAACGGCAATCCTCGATTAGTATAACGCTTAGCAATAGAAACCACTAAACGCAAATTAGATTTTGCCATCTTATTTTTTGCTTTATCAGATATAACCTTTCCACGCTTAATTTGCTCTAAAATTTCTTTTAACTTTTCTGGTTCAAGATCAAAACCATCCTCACTAGCCTCTTTTGTTTGAAAAAGCTTCTTAATATCCATATAAATATTAACCATAGTTGCTTCAGGAACAGCTGATACGATATCATCTCGCGACATTTGCGTAATATTTGCAAGTATTTTCTTATGATTGTCCACTAAAATATCATTAAATAAAGGCAATTTATACTCAAGACGTTTTAATTCTTTTTCAAATCCATCATCACTTTTTAGCGTATTTTCCATTGCCTTGACTAGCTCGGCTATGAGCTTACTTGTAGGTCCAAGATCAAGAAGCTTTTCTTTAAGCACTCGTTGTTTATATGCTAGTCCCAAAACAAATACCCACTCATCCTCATCTTTAGGCACTCCTGCATCTAAATATTTTAACCAATCTTTTTTAGCAGTATCTAAAGCCTTGAAACTCTCTAAAACTTTTTCTACACGTTTTTGGTCTTTTTTAGAGATTGACTTTTTGCCATCCTCTTCACCATAATCCTCTTCATTTTCTCCATCACCACTCTCTCCTTCCTCTCCATCATCAAAACTCTTAAAAAGTTCTTTAACTCGTCTTTCTCGGTTAATGAGTGCTTCACGATAATCATAAATAAAATCAATCAAATAAGGAACCGAACAGATTGCATCTAAGATAATATTTTCCCCAAGCTCAATCTGCTTAGAAAGTTCTACCTCATCATCCTTAGTAAGTAGCTCAATCTGCCCCATTTCACGCAAATACATACGCACAGGGCTATCACTTCTGCTCCACTCCAAAAGCTCACGCTCTTTCATAAGATCAAATTCAGAATCCAACTCCTCATCTAAAAGTTTTTTTCTCTCTTGTGCTTGTCGAATTCTATCTTTTGTGTTAAGCGTCTTAGCAAGCTCTGATGAGCTTACAAGCTTAGTTTGATATTTTTGGCATAGCTCACGTATTTTTTTGACTTGCGGTGCGGTAGGCATTTTGCCAAGCACTTCAGCCACTTTCTCAAAAGAAAGCAAATCTTCCTTATGATTAGCAAATAGGGTATCAAGTTTTTGATTAATATCCTTTGAGCTCATTGTTTATTTCCTTAGTTGTGATTTTTGCTAGTATTTTTTGGTGCTCTCTTTGGCTTTTTAATACTCTTTGGCGTTTCTTCTTTAAACTCTCTAAATCCCCATTCTTTAGCTAGCTTTTGTATATCATATGCTTCTATCTCAAAGCAAGCAAAGCCATCTTTTTTATTCATTTTTTCAATAACTTCGCCATCAGGATTAGCAATGAAACTTTCACCATAAAATTCTAATTCGCCATTTTGTGTCTTAACCCTCCCTGTACGATTGACACGCACAACCATACAGCCATTACATAAAGCACGCATTGAAAGCAAGGCTTCCCACCGCCAAGCACTCTCAAAAGCATTGGCACTAGGGACTAATACTATATCGACATTTTCATTTTTAAGTTTTAGCCATAAAATATCAAAATGAGCTTCAAAACCAAACATTACACCTATTTTCATTCCATTTTGCTCAAAAATATAAGGTGTTTTAACATTTTTAAAATCTTGTTTAGTTTTAGGATTGTCAAAAAAGCTTTTTTCATCCCAATGGGCATAATCAATCAAAAATTGTTGAGTATAAAAATCACTACTCTTAGAATCAATAATAGCTATTTGCTTATAAATTTTGTTTTTCTCCACTGCTATAAGAGGGGTTACTATCTTTAGCTCATAATCCTTAGCAAGCTTTTGTATAAGCTCTACTTTCTGCCCATAAAGCTGTGCAATAACTTCTTTTGAAGTGTCTCTTAATGCTGTAAAAAATAAATCAAATACATATTCCCCAAATACAACTACGCTGCCTTTTTCTAAATACTTAAAATAAGTATGCAATGCCCTCTCTTGCAATGGCATTACGCTAGCTTGCGCTAAAACAACCTTCACTCTTGATCCTTTGATTTAATTTCTTCATACTCAAGCTTAGCTTTTTTTAAAATTTCTTGAGCTTCTTCAAGTTCTTTAAAGCCCTCTTTATATAAAGCTACCCCTTCTTTTAAATTAAGATTTGGGGAGCTTAGCTGATTGAGTATTTCTTTTACTTTTTCTATCTTTTGTTCAAAGTTTAAATCCTCATCCATATATTCTCCATTTAATCGTTTAATTTTTATTATAGGTTTGTATATCTAGGGTACCGATATTTTTATCTGCACAAATACTTGATACCATAGCACCAGAAACATTGCTAGCTGTACGTGCCATATCAATAATAGGATCAATAGCTAAAATAATACTTAACATTACAAAATGTTCGCTAAACCCCATTCCTGTTAGCATAATACTAGCTGCCATTGTCGCACTTCCGGGCACCCCTGCAATACCAAGTGAACCAAGTACAGCTACAAATAATGCCGCAACAATAAAACTCACACCTATTTCAACTCCTAAACTATGAGCTACAAAAACTACTGCTAGAGCTGGGAAATAGCCTGCACAACCATTAAGACCTACTGTCGTACCAATACTTGCAGTAAAATTAGCCATTGCTTTGCTAACTCCAAGTTTTTCTTGCAAACAAGAAATCGTTAAGGGTAATGTCCCTACAGATGAACGTGATGAGAAAGCAAACATCCACACATAAAAAGCTTTTCTAGCATAGGTAAATGGATTTAGACCATTAATAGCAATTAAAACAAGATGCATAATAAATACAATAAGCATTGCTACATAAATCAAAATAATAAAATTACCCGCGCTCTTTAATGCCTCAAAGCCATTTTCTAATATCACCTCACTCATCATACATACTACAGCATAAGGCATAAATCTCACGATAAATAATGTAATATCCATAATAATTTGATAAGCAACAAGAACACATGATTCAAAAATATCATATGCGGCTTTAAACTCTGGCTTATTTCGCACCCCATAAGCACCAAAGCCGATAAAAAAGCAGAAAATTACATAGGCAATGATATTGTTTTTCCCCATCGTTTCAATAATATTACTAGGGATAAGATTAGATAAAATAGCTGGTAGATTCTGTACCTGACGAATTTCACTTGATTGTACATACGAGGCTTGAATGCCATCTCCAATGCCAAAAAATACCCCCAGATAAAGACCTATTAAGGTTGCTAATCCTACGGTTAATAAAATCCAAAAAAAAGACCTACTTAAAAGTGCTGAAATACGTACCTGCGTCGTTACTTCCAACAAAACTTTAATAATAGAAATGCCAACAATTGGCAAAACTAGCATTTTAATAAAACCAAGAAATACATTGCCTAAAAAGCCGAGCCAAACTCTAACCTCATCCAACCAAACACTCTGTGGATTGATATATTGCAATAAAAACCCAAGCAAAACTCCAGCTACCAAGCCAACAAAAGTACGTATAGAGAAATCTATTTTTCGCTTATCTAGGAGTCTCAAAATATAAAAAATCATGCATAAAACAGCCAAAACCACTGCACTTTGCCAATGTGAAAGTACTAAAAAGTTTGAAAAAAAATCTTTCATTTAATCTCCTTTTGGCATAAAATCAAAGTAGCAATACCAGCACTATAAGTTCTTTTTACCCTTGTAACTAAACCATATCTTTTTAAAATTTCGCTTAACTCTTCTGCACTCTTAAAATCTTTTATAGAATTTGGCAAATAAGTATAAGCGCGATAATTCCTTGATATGATTCCACCAATTAATGGCAAAATCTTAGTCGTATAAAACTTCATCAATCTATTTAAAATCCCTCTTTTTTCCTCTCTCATAAACTCTAGGATCAATAAAATCCCTCCGCTCTTTAATACACGAGAGAATTCCGCTACACTTTCTTGCAAATCAGCAACATTACGTATACCAAAAGCAATAGAAATAATATCCACACTGCTAGAATCTAACATATTTAAATTCTGAGCCATTCCTTGATATAGCTTAACATTTTTTAATCCATTAAGTTTCTTGCCAGCTACCTCTAACATACCACTACTTGGATCTATCCCAAGCAAATCCACTTCCCTACCATTTGATCCATCATACCAGAACTGCAACATATCGCCTGTCCCACAAGCTACATCCACAATCCTTAAATACTGATCCCTACATAAAGATAATGCCTTCTTGATACTATCTCGCCGCCAAGTTCTATCAATCCCTAAGCTTAAAATTCTATTAGTTATATCATAGCTTTTAGCAATATCATCAAACATTGCGATAATTTTTTTTTGTTTTTCTATCTTAGTTTCTGACATTTTTAATCCACTCTTTTAGATACTCTATCTGATCTTTTGTATTCTTGCTTGCTGTACCACCAAGTGAAGTACGCGCATTCATAGAATTTTTTAAAGATAGTACTTCAAGCACATCCACCTTAATACGATCATTAAAGCTCATCACCTCATCAAGACTAAGCTCGCTAATATCACACCCCTTCTCTTCAGCCATAGCAACAATTTGTCCTGTAATATGATGAGCTTCACGAAATGGGATTTTAGCTTCTCTTACCAAATAATCAGCCAAATCAGTGGCACATAAATGCCCTTTTTTTGCTGCTTGTTCCATAGCTCTAGTATTAATCTTTAAAGTCTGCATCACCTCTTTTAATATCTCTAATGAAATTTCTGCATTCTCCACAGAATTAAATACAACTTCCTTATCTTCTTGCGTATCTTTATTATAGGCAAAAGGCAAAGCTTTCATTGTCGTTAAAAGTGAAATCAAATTCCCATAAGCACGTCCTGATTTTGCCCTCAAGAGTTCTGGAACATCTGGATTTTTTTTCTGTGGCATAATAGAGCTTCCTGTAGCATAAGAATCACTAATACTAACAAATCCAAACTCGCAAGTACTCCAAAGCACCAACTCCTCTGCAAAGCGAGAAATATGCATCAAAAGCATCGCAATATCATAAAGCAAATCAAGTGCAAAATCTCGATCACTCACACTATCCATAGCATTTAAAGTCGGGGCGCTAAAACCAAGTGTTTTAGCCAAAAACTCCCTATCATTGCCATAAGGGGTACCTGCTAGAGCTCCAACTCCAAGAGGCAAATAGTCATTGCGTTCATAACTTGATTGTAAACGTTTAAAATCGCGTCTTAAATTCTCACTCCAGCATACAAGATGAAAACCAAAATTAATCGGTTGGGCATGCTGAAGATGCGTCATACCAGGCATAATACTTTCTGTATGCCTACTAG
Source organism: Helicobacter anseris (assembly GCA_004368235.1). Classification (GTDB taxonomy): domain Bacteria; phylum Campylobacterota; class Campylobacteria; order Campylobacterales; family Helicobacteraceae; genus Helicobacter_H; species Helicobacter_H anseris_A. Next base: position 6,310 of record JXTW01000009.1, read on the forward strand.
CCAGATCTAAAAGCACTGACATTAATTCTATAATCCTGCCTTGTAACCCCTTTATTTTATCCTTGACATATAGACGAAAGTCAAGAGCTACTTGATCATTACGACTACGAGCTGTATGCAGCTTCTTGCCCACATCACCTATTTTGTTAATAAGTGCAGATTCTATAGCCATATGAATATCTTCATCCTCAAGCTTAAACTCAAACTCCCCATTTTCAATCTCAAGAGCAATCTGTTTTAATCCTTGATGAATACTCTCTAGCTCATCAGAATCTAAAATACCAATTTTATGCAACATAAAAGAATGGGCTAAAGATCCATTAATATCATATTTCCAAAGCTTATAATCAAATGGTATAGAGGCATTAAAACGATCTAATAATACTGCACTACCTTTACTAAAGCGCCCACCCCATAACTTCTGCTTACTCTCTTGTGCCATCAAAGCTCCTTAAAAACGCACTACTACACAAGCAACAATCACGATTAAAATCAGTGTAGGTATTTCGTTAAAAAATCTAAAAAACTTTCCACTAGCAGGACATCTATCAACAGCAAATATTCCCAAAAAATAACTACAGGCAAAGTGAAAAATAACTAAAAATATCACAAATAAAAGCTTAATATGAATCCATATGCCACTATGAAATATTTCTGGCTGAAAATACAGCATCATACCCCCAGATATCAAGCTGACAATCATTGCTGGATATCCAATTCCCCTCATTAGCTTACGCTCTTGAATTTTAATAATATCCACATAAGATCTATTATTAAAATTTTCACTATGATAAACAAAAAGTCTAGGGAGATAAAAAAGTACTGCCATCCAAGAGATTATACTAACAATATGCACAATCTTTGCAAAAAAGTAAAAATTATAAAAATCCATAATCACTCCTTAGTTATCTTGATAGGCTTTTAAGAAAGCTTTTTTTAGTTCTAAAGTTGATCGTAACCTAAGACTTATATCATAAGTTCGAAAATCCTCTTTTACAATCTCTATTTCATATTGTTTGGCTAAATATTTTAGTCTAGAAAAAGAGGGGTATTGACACACAATATCAAAACTTTCTTTTTTTACATATTCGCTAAAAGCAAGGTGATGAAATTTAATACAATCTAGCGCACTTTGCGTATATGCACGTACTAATCCACCTATACCAAGCAATACACCGCCAAAATATCGCACCACAATAATAGCTACATTAATCATATCATGACCACGCAGCACATTTAAAACTGGCATACCTGAACTACCCTTTGGCTCTCCATCATCACTAAAACGTTCAATAATCTGTCCATCTTCGATTTTGCGATATGCAAAAACAAAATGTACAGCTTTAGGATGATTAGCTCTTAAGATTCTCATCCGCTCTTCAAACTCATCACAAGGAAATATAAAACTTAAAAAGTTAGATTTCTTCACTTGTATGCTATGTTCAATTATCTGATTGAGGGTTTTCATTTTTCTTTAAATAAATTTGTATCTTATCACCTTTTAAAATCATGGCACTCTTGCCCTGTTTTTGCACAAAATATGTACCACTTAAATTTTGTGATAAACGTAATTCAAAAACCATCGTTTTTGGCAAAGAGCAAAGCTTTCTTGTAAAAATAGGATCATAGACATTTATACGATCTGCATCTTTCCAAACATAATTTGCTGAAAACTGATTGCAAGCAGCCATACCATAGATTTTATTTTGCTTAATATCAAAGCTCCAAGTAGAAATCTCATCACTCTGGGCTAATTCCTCTAAATCCTGGCGACTTTCTCTACCCTCATCCTCATCTCTATCCTCAAATCCTAAATCCTCATCTGTTTGCTTATTTTGTCCAAAATCATAATTTGGATCATTAAGCTTAGTGAGTGCATCTTCTCTTAAAGCACCTAAAGCAAGATAGGTCTTATCTTTTATAACGATCTTTTCAATCTCCCAATCCTTAGCATCAAAACTTCCTTGAAAAAGATTAAAAAAAGAGCATCCAATCAAGCATATAGCTAGGAATAAAGAAATAAAAACAAAACTTATTTTGCGCAAACTACACTCCCAAGATTACTAAAAACAAAGGTTATTTAGAAATAAAAACTATCAAATTTAATGATAAAACTTAACTGATAACAAACTACTAGAGAGACGGGGCTAACCCCGTTAAAAACATTAAAAACTCAATTTTTGGTTAAAAAATATCTAAAATTCTAGCATAAAAAGGTTTTTAAAACAAAACTACTATACCAAAGAAAGCTATAATTATTATAAATATTGCAAGGGCTAATCTGTGAAAATACTTCATCATCTAAACATACAACACCTTAGGCTTGCTCATTTTTTTAGCAATCTAATAGGTCTTTTCTTACTTTTTCAAATAGAAGCTTTTACACAAGAGACTCAATCCTCAAAACTTAGTTTTAATGGGCTTGCTTCAATTTATAGCAAGATTGGTTTTAATGCTCAAAAATACGATCCGATCAATGAGATCTATCCCACTGATTCTTATGCTAGCATTTTGGCTCATCTTAATGCTAATTATCATTTTTTAAACCATTTTAACCTTCAATTAGGTATAGCACTTAATGGACTATTTTTAGATTCTACACATTTTCAATCTCCAAATAATCCTGAAGCTCCTTCTATCTATAATTATGTTGGTTTCTATCAAGGTCATAGCGGACTTGGTCCACTCAAACCACATTTTGCATTCATACATAATGCCTACCTTGACTATAATCAGACATTCAATCAAATAACCTATCATCTGAAAGTAGGTCGCTATGAAACAGATAAGCTTGATTGGTTTAGCGATTTTAATCAAGGCTTTGAAGCCAGTATTACGAAAAATAATTTTGAAGGACTAATATTATTTTCTGATGCCAGAGCTTCTGCCTATGGGGATTGGTTTTATGATTATGGTCGCTACTACACTCAAAATCACCCTCTTATCATTCTGCAAGCCAGTTATCATATCCCGACTCTTCTCCTTCAGTCTTATCTATATGAAAGCCCAGACTACTACAGTGCACCTGGAATCCATATAGAAAGTATTTTTGGCACTATCTTAAAATCTAAAAGTACCCTTATAGCACTTTTTCCCTTTCATCATCATGTTAGCTCAAATACCACAGATGCTATAGTCTTTAATCAAAAGTTAGATTCTTTTAGTGCTTCTTTATTTTTAAAAGAAGAATTATCTTTTAAAAACTATACATTTGGCGGGGCTGTGTATAAAAACTTTGGAAATGCTAATGGAAGAATCGGGATTTATGGCGATCCTATTCATAGCAATATTTGGGCAGGCAGTCTTTATGCAAATACTTCTCTAACAGATATAGTTAGTCGTGACGCACTTAGTGGCTTCCTATTTTTTAGCACCTCTTATAATGCTTTTTCTTATGGGCTAATGGCACGATATACTCACTCCTTACGTGGACATGAGGAAGCTCTAAGCCTCAATCTCTCAAGCCATCTTACTAAAAATTTAGATCTTGCATTAAGAATAGAATATTTCTTGGACACAACCCTAAAAGGTCAAACACTAGGTGCATTAAACAAAGATTCTACTCCTATTATTCTTGGACATACACTGCGAAATGATCGATCCCATATGATGCTATGGCTCACTCAAACTTTTTAAACTCTTATAAACATTCAAAAACAAAATCTTGATGATTTACAAATAATTATTCTTATCTCTTTATAATTTTTATCATTAATTTCAAGCCCTAACATACAATTATTATGAGATAATGCACACTATGGTCATAACCTCTAAGGAGATATCATGCTACAAAAATTTTTATTAAAAAAAATTTTAAAAAAATGGCAATTTGGTGATTATGAGATCACATTTTGGGATGGAGAAAAGCTTAAAATTGGCAAGGATTCTAAATTTGGCATTCACTTTAAAAAACCATTAAAGTATTCCAAAGATCTAGCTTTAAGCATTGCTGAAGGCTATATGGATGGCGATATTGAAATATCAGGATCTATGGATGAAATTATGCAAGTACTTTACCTTTTTAGCAATGCTAAATATCTTAACAAGTATCAAAATATCCTATCTAAAATAAAACCTATACAAGAAAAAGAAAATATAAAAAGTCACTATGATATTGGTAATGATTTTTACAAGCTTTGGTTAGATGAAACGATGAGTTATTCTTGCGCTTATTTTAAAAATGAGGATGATACTTTATATCAAGCTCAAATCAATAAAATTGAACATACTTTAAAAAAACTAGACTTAAAACCAAATGAAAGATTGCTTGATATCGGCTGTGGATGGGGATGGCTAGCCATTATGGCTGCTCAAAAATATGGAGTAAAAGTTGTAGGCATTACCCTTTCTGAAGAACAATACAAAAAAGGTAATCAAAGAATCAAAGAATACAATCTAGAAGATCAAGTAGAAATTAGGCTACAAAACTATCAAAATCTATCTGGAGAAACCTTTGATAAAGTCGTTTCTGTTGGGATGTTTGAACATGTTGGTAAAGACAATCTTCCTTTATACTTTATGAAAGTTAAATCTTTATTAAAGCCGGGTGGCAGCTTTTTACTCCATTCTATCATTTCTATGTTTGAAGGTAAAACCAATGCATGGATTGATAAATATATATTTCCTGGTGGCTACCTCCCTAGTCTAAGAGAAAGTATCAGTATTATGAGTGAATGCGACTTTCATCTTTTAATGGCTGAAAGTCTTAGAATCCACTATGCTAAAACTCTAGATATATGGTATAAAAATTTTATGGAGATCAAAGATAAAGCAACCCAAATGTATGATGAGCGCTTTAGTAGAATGTGGGCATTATATCTATCTAGCTGTGCTTCAGGTTTTCGTATCGGCAGCATTGATATATTTCAATTCCTACTTACCAAAGGCATTAATAATTCCCTCCAACTAACTAAATCCTACATCTACTCATAAGTAATGCAAAAAAATATGGTTTTTGGTAAAATCATGAGAATATTTTAAAAAAATAGGGAATTTATATGGCAATTGATGAAAGACGACAAAAGGCAATAGAACTAGCACTTAAGCAAATTGACAAGAATTTTGGAAAAGGTGCATTAGTAAGGCTGGGTGACAAACAAGTAGAAAAAATAGAATCTATTTCTACAGGATCTTTGGGCTTAGATATGGCATTAGGCATTAATGGTGTACCTAAAGGTAGGATCATAGAAATTTATGGACCAGAATCTAGTGGCAAAACTACACTAAGTTTGCAAATTATTGCAGAATGCCAAAAAAATGGTGGGATATGTGCATTTATTGATGCTGAACATGCGCTTGATGTTTATTATGCCAAACGACTAGGAGTAGATACAGAAAACTTATTAGTATCACAACCTGATAATGGTGAACAAGCTTTAGAGATTTTAGAAACACTTACTCGATCAGGAGCAGTTGATCTAGTTGTTATTGATTCTGTAGCTGCACTTACACCAAAAGCTGAAATTGATGGAGATATGGGGGATCAGCATGTAGGATTACAAGCAAGGCTGATGAGCCATGCACTTAGAAAAATCACAGGCATACTTCATAAAATGAATACAACCCTCATTTTTATCAATCAAATTAGAATGAAAATCGGGACAATGGGATATGGAAGCCCAGAGACAACTACAGGAGGAAATGCCTTAAAATTTTATGCGAGCGTTAGAATTGATATAAGGCGCATTGCAACACTCAAGCAAAATGATCAGCAAATTGGTAATCGTGCTAAAGCCAAAGTTGTTAAAAATAAAGTTGCCCCACCATTTAGAGAAGCAGAGTTTGATATTATGTTTGGAGAAGGCATTAGCAAAGAAGGTGAAATTATTGATTATGGTATTAAACTTGATTTGATTGATAAGTCTGGAGCTTGGCTTAGTTATGGGGATCAAAAACTTGGGCAAGGGCGAGAAAATGCAAAATTGTTGCTTAAAGAAAATAAAGCTTTGGCTGATGAGATTACAGCAAAGATTAAAGAGCAAATTGGTGGGAGTGATGAGATTCTCCCACTTCCAGATGAGCCAGAAAGCCAAATAGAATAGAATGAGGAGCGAACTGAATATGGTTTATATTAAAAATATTTATGCACAAGAGGTATTAGATAGTCGTGGCAACCCAACCATCCAAACCTGCATTACACTTTCTAATGGAATAAGTGCCTCTGCTATTGTACCTAGCGGTGCTAGCACAGGAAAAAGAGAAGCACTAGAGCTACGAGATAATGACCAAAATCGCTACTTAGGCAAGGGTGTGCTGCAAGCCTGTAATAATGTAAATACCACTATTGCAGAGGCGCTTACTGGACTTAATCCATTTGATCAAAGCAAAATAGACAACATACTTTTAGAGCTTGATGGTTCTAAAAACTATAGCAATCTTGGAGCAAATGCAACACTAGGTGTAAGTATGGCTATAGCCCGTGCTAGTGCCAATGCACTTAATATCCCATTATATCGATATTTAGGTGGTGCTAATGCCCTCACACTCCCTACCCCTATGCTTAATATTATCAATGGTGGTTCTCATGCAGACAATACTGTAGATTTCCAAGAATATATGATTATGCCTACTGGTTTTGATAGTTTTTCTGAAGGTTTACGCGCTAGTGCCGAAATATATCAGGTGTTAAAAAAGATTCTAAAAGATTCCGGTCATATTACAGCTATTGGTGATGAAGGAGGATTTGCACCAAACTTAAAAAACAATGAAGAGCCAATTGAGATTATCCTCAAAGCTATTCAAAAAGCTGGTTATAGACCTGGTGAGCAAATCAATATTGCCCTTGATGTAGCCAGTAGCGAACTTATCAAAGATGGAAAATATTATCTAGCAGGGGAAAATAAAACTTTAAATAGTGCTGAACTTGTAGAATACTATGAGAATTTAGTCAAAAAATATCCTATTGTATCAATTGAAGATGGTTTAAGTGAGGATGATTGGGATGGATGGAGACTTTTAACCCAAAAACTTGGGGATAAAATCCAGCTAGTAGGTGATGATTTATTTGTAACTAATGCTGAAATTTTACAAAAAGGTATTGATCAAAATATCGCTAATGCCATTCTTATCAAGCCTAATCAAATTGGAACAATCTCTCAAACTATGCAAGCCATTCGTCTTGCTCAACGCAATAACTATAAATGTATTATGAGTCATAGAAGCGGAGAGAGTGAGGATAGTTTTATTGCTGATTTTGCAATTGCACTTAATACTGGGGAAATTAAAACTGGATCAACAGCAAGAAGCGAGCGCATGGCAAAATATAATCGCTTGCTTGAAATAGAAAAAGAATTAACCAAAAGTGAGTATATTGGCAAAACTCTATTTAAAAAAGCTTAGTTATGGTCAAAACAATTCAACAACTTATCAGAATAATCTACCATAAGAGAGCTATTATTCTGCTGGTTGGTTTTTTTTTAGCGCTTAGCATCTATGCTGGATGGCTAGCCTTTGGTCCACAATCTTTTGCCGTCCTATCCAGAAATCAAGCATTGGAAAAATACCTTACAGATAGCATTCAAACTCTAAGATTAGAAAATGCCACATTGCAAAAAAAACTATTTGAAATCAAAGGACTAGAACCATGAAAAAACTCTTTTTCTTTTCTGTCTTATTATTTAGTCAAATCATTGCTAGAGAAAATCCATTTGAAGCGATTACCCAACCAAATATAGACACTCATATTGATAAAGATGCTCAAGAAAAAGTTTTTCAAGATTTTGATTTTAAACTACCCTCTACTGCTAGAATCCTAAAATCTGTAAAAATTGTTTATCAAAATATTGATGGCAGCGTTGAAGAGCAGGAGCTACCTGTTAATAAAAGTATTGATTGGCATTATCCCTTAACCATTAATCAAAAAGATGCAAAAATTAATGAAAATACTGATTATGTAAGTGCAGAAAAGATTATCTTTTTTACCAAAGACAACAAACTCTATATTACAACAAATCGTAAATTAGAACGCAATTTTATTCTGCCAGAACCTTTTAGAATTATTCTAGATTTAGAAAAAGATGCATCTGATTCTGATAGAACCATACCACTTAATCAAAAATATTTTAGCAATATTACCCTCACAAAATACAATAATTTTTATCGCGCTGCCATTACATTGGATGGGCATTATAAATACACAATTCATAAAACAGATGATGGTTATCAAATCATTCTAGAATAATGCCACAATCTCTCTTAAATATTGTATTAATCGGCTTTATGGGCTGTGGCAAAAGCAGCATTGGCAAGGTGCTAGCAAAAGAAATCGGTTTTGATTTTATTGATTCTGATTTAGAAATTATACAGTCCCAGAATATGAGCATTTCTAATATTTTTAAGACAAAAGGCGAAAACTATTTCCGCCAACTAGAAAAAAATTTTATCCTTAATGCTAAAAATCTTCATCATTATGTTATTGCCACTGGTGGTGGGATGCCCATACATACAGATATCAGACAAATGGGTTTTAGTATTTTTTTAGACGCTAGCTTTGAAACTATTAATTACCGCCTTAAATCCAAGGATGATAGACCACTTTTTGATGCCCAAGCCCATAAACGCTTTAGCACTCGTCATCCCATCTATCTAAAAAATGCAGATCTCATTATCCCTGCTAATAACTCAATCAAAGAAATAGTTAGTCTTATTTTAGAAAAAATTCAAATAATCTAATCCACTAAAATACGACTTTGGTGAGTATATATATTACATCTTCCCTCACGAGCAAAACCAATTAATGTAATTCCGAGTTTTTGCGCTGCTTGTATGGCTAATTGCGTAGTGGCTGCCCTTGAAATAACTACTGGGATATTATGCATCGCACTTTTAATCACCATTTCTAAACTCAATCTTCCACTCACACAAAGAATTGCAGAATCTAGCTTCTGCCTTGCTAAATGAGCTTTACCAACAACTTTATCTACTGCATTATGACGCCCAACATCAAAAGCTGTAGCGATCTTGCTTCCATCTTTATGCATCAAAACAGCTTTATGCACACAGCCTGTATGATTAAATAATTCATTGTCTTCATAAAATTTTTTTAAAATCTCCCATAAAACCTTTATTTTAACACGCACTTGTGAAGCTACAAATTTCTCTATAATCTTACCCTCAAAATTACCTGTTACACCGACACAACAACCTGATGTTAATGTCTTTTCGTGATAAAGATTTTTTAAATTCTCTTCCTTAATTTTTGCATCAATATTGACACGCAAACCAGATTCTACAACCTCAATATGTTGAATGTCATCTATACTATCAATCACTGCTTCACTTAATAAAAATCCAACTGCATGAGCATCCTGATCTTCAGGAATACTCATTGTTGAAAGAATCTTATTGCCATTTAAATGAAGTGCAATGCGCTCCTCACAAATTACCTCATCAATCCTTTCTCTATATCCACCTTCACGTTCAATACGCATAAAAGGAATTCTGGCAATATGCTTATCTTTCACTTTTTAACTCTTTATAATAATAGCTATGCAAAAGCGCCAACTCTTCTTCACCCATATGACCATTAAGGATTGACTCTATAGCTCCTTCAATTGCAAATACAGCCATATAAATATGGGTAATTAGCATGGCTATGACACCAAAACCAAGGATATTATGCACAATAGCAAGAAGACGCAATGTATTAATATCTGCAACCATAAAATGCAATACAATACCAGTTCCAGCCATTATAAAGCCACCAATAGTAGCTAGCCAAAACCACATTTTCTGCCCTGCATTAAATTTACCGGCTGGAATCTCGCGCTTTTCTTGTGAAAGATAACCACCCATAATCTTCATCCACTCAATATCATAGAGTTTAAAGACTGCAGGTCTAACCCACATTAAAAACATCAAAAATCCAAAAACCACAAAAATCCAAGTGGCTAAAAAATGCACCTCTTTAGCTAAACGGATAAGCATCCCCCCACCAAGATAAGAACCAAAAACCATCATAAGACCTGTAATACATATCAGCACAAAAGGCACTGCTGCGCCCCAATGTACAATAATATTGTAATTAGAAAATACTCTAATCTTTTTACCATGATGAGAAAAAGTCTTTTTGCCTACAATCTTGTTATGACCAAAAAATGCCAATGGCACAAAAATAACAATAAGAAAAAATACAAGAGCAAATACCTTATTTTGCAAATAAGTGAAACTCTCTCCAAGTCCCTTAAATCCACGTATCCCTGTAATCTCTTTACCATTATTAGCCAAATCAATCCCTACACCCTCCATCTGCAAGACAGAGCCACTAACAACACCAGCTGTTGGAGAATTAATTCCCCAATTTTTAATTGCCTCAATCTGCGGAGTACCATAGATTCTCTTATTATAAGAAAAATCTATGCTTGTGTGGGAATCCTTTGATGGCTTGCCCTCATTTGCATAAACAGAAACGCTAAGAGTTAAAGCCAACAATAGTGATGAGATAAGATTTAAAACTTTCATTATCTCTCCTTAATCCCCATAAGCCTTGCTCCAAATATAGGGAGCTTCAGCTGTTCCCATACCTTTTTTTACAGCACGCTCGCGAATAATTGCGCTTACCTCATTAGATCCACCTGCTAATAATGCCTTAGTAGAGCACATTGCAGCACAAGCTGGCACTTTACCTTCAGCGATTCGATTTTGACCATAAAGTTTATATTCTTGATCACTAAATGTTTCTTCTGGACCACCTGCACAGAAAGTACATTTATCCATTGAACCACGGAATCCAAAAACATCGCTAGTAGGGAATTGTGGCGCACCGAAAGGACAAGCATATAAACAATATCCACAACCAATGCATGTTTTTTTATTATGCAAAACAATGCCATCAGCACGAATATAAAAACAATCCACTGGGCAAACCTTTGCACAAGGTGCATCTGCACAATGCATACAGGCAATAGAGATAGATTTTTCTTTACCTACAATACCCTCATTAAAAGTAATCACTCGTCGTCTACTTACGCCTACTGGAAGATGATGAGCCTCTTTACAAGCAACATCACAACCATGACAATCAATACAACGCTCATCATCACAATAAAATTTAATCCTACTATGACTTGGGGCGTTAAATCCTCCTGCGCTAAAGGGTACGCCTGATTGTTTTTTTTGACTTTTATTATTACTCATCTTGCCTCCTTATGCTTTTTCCACTCGGCATAAACCAGCTTTTGTCTCTGGACAAGCCGTATTATAATCATAACCATAGCCTACTACAAGTGAGGCTGCTTCACCCACTGCATAGGGCTTAGTCCCTTCTGGATAACGATCAATAAGGTTTTCTCCACTATAAATACCAGAGAAGTTTTGTGGTAAAAATACGCTCTCTTCATCCACACGGAATGAATGCTTAGCTTTTACTAAGATTCTTGTACCACCAACACCATATACCCATACATCATCCCCATCATTAATTCCAAGTTTAAAGGCGGTATTTGGGTGAATCTCTGCAAACATAGTGTGATACAACTCGGCTAAATATTTTGCACTTCTTGTCTCTGTGCCCGTACCCATATGAGCAACCAAACGACCTGTAAGCAAATTAAGTGGATAGTTCTTTTTCCAATCTTTTTTCTGCTCACTTTCAAATCTTACATTTGCACGGAATAAATCTTTTTTATCCGGGAAAGTAGGATATTTGCCAACCAAATCTTGTCGTATAGAATGTAAAGGCTCACGATGATGAGGGATTTTATCAAACCAATCCCAAACTATCATTCTTGCCTTACCATTACCATAAGGGCAAACTCCAGCCTCTAGTGCCTTTTCAACTAAAATATTATTCATACCCGTACTAAAGCTAGTGCCCTTTGTTGCTTCTTTTTCTTTAGCACTTAGCTTAATACCTAGCACTTCCTCGATATTATCAGCCGTAATGGCTGGATGTCCAGCAAGCTTTGAGTGAGGCAATTTTCTTGGACTAAGCATATTAGTACCATCTGGTGCTTTTATGCCCCAATTTACCCTAAAGCCCATACCACCCTGCATAACAGGTATAGTATCATTATACATAACAGGTGTACCAGGATGCTTTTCACTCCAACATGGCCATGGTAGCCCATAATACTGATCTTTCATAGGACCATAACCTTTTAATGTAACCTTATCAAACATATGCCAATTATCGCAATGACTCTTTAAGCGCTTAGCGCTCATTCCTTGAAGCGCGATAGAGCGAATACTTTGTGCCATTTCTGTAGTCGCATCATCAGGCCAAATAAACTCATTTCTACCATCTTGCTTAGCGATTGCATAAAGAGATCTCTGATACTCCTCTTTAAATCCTAACCTCTCTGCTAAATCAAATAAAATCTCATGATCTTCTCTACACTCAAACATAGGCTTAATCACTTGATAACGCCATTGATAAGCACGATTAGTTGCTGCTACAGATCCACTTGTCTCCATCTGTGAAGCTGCAGGAAGCAAGAATAAATTATCTTTTCTATCAGTAATTACTGCTACATCATTAACATAAGGATCAATAAAGACAACAAGCTCCATCTTATCTAATGCCGCTTTTGTCTTATCAAGCAATGAAGTAGTAGAAATACCATTGCCAATAACCACAAGGGCTTTAAGCTCGGTATTGGCATTATTATTAAAATTCTGCTCATCTAGTACACCAAAACGCCAAGTTGAGAGAGCATAACCCGGTTTCTCCATCATGGCTTTAGACTTAAAGCGCTTTTGCATCCAATCATAATCAATACGCCAATGCTTACAGAAGTGTCTCCATGCACTCTCTCCAAGACCATAATAGCCCGGTAATGTTTCAGATAGATTTCCCATATCTGAAGCACCTTGTACATTATCATGACCTCGTAAAATATTTACCCCTCCACCATTTTTACCAATATTTCCAAGAATAAGTTGCAAGATAGGCATAATTCTTGTATTGTTAGTTCCAACAGTATGCTGAGTTAAACCCTGATTCCATATCAAGGATGCAGGCTTTGCCTGTGCCATCTCTCTAGCTACGCGTTTTATTGTATCCACAGAAATGCCAGTAATATTAGCTACTTCAGAAAGTGGGTACTTTTTAGCTTCTTTAAAAATTTCCTCATATCCGTAAACACGTTCCTTGAGATATTTTTCATCATAAAGCTTATTTTCCACAATATAATTAATCATCCCATAAATAAAGGCTACATCAGTTCCTGCTCGGATTCTAACATACTCATCTGCTTTAGCTGCAGTTTTACTAAAATGAGGATCAACACAAACAATTTTTGCTCCAGCTTCCTTTGCACGTAAAATATGCACCATTCCTACTGGGTGATTGACTGCAGGATTTGCTCCGATAATTAGGATAAACTTCGAAAATTGCATATCCCCTAGGTGATTTGTCATCCCACCATATCCAAATGTATTCGCCACACCGGCGACTGTTGGTGAGTGTCAAATGCGAGCTTGATGGTCTATATTATTTGTCCCAAAAAGAGCTGCAAATTTTCTAATATAATAACTTTGCTCATTGCTCACTTTTGCTGATCCAATAAACATTACACTATCTGGACCATATTTCTCACGGATATCTTTTAATTGAGTTGCAACTTTATCCATAGCTACTTCCCAAGTAGTACGCTTCCATTGCCCATTAATCTTTTGGATAGGATAGCGAAGTCTAGTTGTACTTCTGGCACGATCTATCATATCTGCACCCTTGCAGCAATGCCCACCCTGTGAAACCGGATGATCTTGGGCAACTTCTTGACGAACCCATACTCCATCCTTCACTTCGGCAATAATGCCACAACCAACTGAACAATGCGTACAGATAGTTTTGATCTTTTGTGAGCCCGGATAAGCTTCTCCCAATTCCTGTTTGCCTGCACTTTTTAATACTTCTTTTGTATCATTTGCAAGTAGGCTCCCCATAGAAACAGCCCCTGCTAAAGCAGACATTTTCATAAATGCACGACGAGATTGTCGCTTAATGTCATTATTTTCACTCATTTTTATTCCTTACTTAGCTACTTGATAATAAGTTTTCCAATATTTTGTATCACCAGAATAAAGAATCTCTTCTTTAGGTGATTTACCCTTAATTACGCCTTCTTTTACATCATCACTGCATCCACTTAGCGCCAGAGATCCTACTGCTAATGCTGCTGATGCACCCGCTGTAGTTTTTAAAAACGATCTACGCGAGTTTACTTGACGCAAATTTGTTGTATCTAGTTCTTGCATCTTATCTCCTTTTTGGGGGATGACCCCATATGAAAATCTGATAATCAGATTTTCATATCAAGCCATCCTAAAGTATCTAAGCTATGACATTAAACTAGTTTCTAAAGAAAAAAAACTTTCCATTACTATTCCAAAATAACTATAAAATCCTTTCTCTGCCCTTAATCCAAAAACAATTTTTTCCCATATTTTTGCAATTGTCTTATTAAATACTTCTCTAGCCTCCTCCTCTTTAGCCTGCTCTAATAACTGCTTCATAAAAAGACATAAAATGCCTAGATGATCTTCATTCTCACAACTTATAGCTCTGGATAAAATTAAAGCCTGATCTTTTAGCATATTACGCACCATCACAAGACTTTCTCCACCATTACATTCTTCAAGCCAGGAGGACAAATATAAAGAAACAGGACTATTTGGCATTGAAAAAAGTCTAGTATATTCATTTAAAATATCTTCTATATCCTTTTGCTCAATTTCTTTTTTCATCATTTCAAATGCCACCTCATCGCCATCTCTTAAAGCAAAACCAGCTAAAAAATCCATCTGCTTTTTTGCGATTTTTAAATGCTTTTCCAAAAGCTCATAAAGTAAGAATGAAGCTAAAAAATCATAATATACTATTCTTGCAGATCGAAAAGTAGAATCTATTGCATTAGTCTGTATACCAATATTATGGCTTTGAATAATCATACTCACTCCTAACTTACTCCAAACATAACTTTTACCTTGCAGGTATCACAGCACTGGAGACTTTTAAGCCTAGCTTCATCTCCACTAAAAATAGGAGACATAATGGCTGCTATTTTTTCTACCGATTTACTAGAAGCAAAAATCTTTCCGCATTCTATGCATTTAAAACCTTCACTTTTTGCCACTTCATTTTTTTGCAAGAACTCTTCATTCAAAGCAATACCACCAAAATCAGTGCTTATGGCTTTCTCTGGACAAGATAGAATACAATATCCACAAGTTGTACAAAGACTAGGATGGTGAAATAGGCTAAACTCACTACTGCTTAATGCGCCAACATTACATGCACCTACACAAGACAAACATAAAGTACACTTATTAGCATCTACAATCACACGTCCATGATTCCTTGCCTTTATTTTTCCAAAATCCCCTTTGCGCACCATAGACAAAAGTCTTTGTGAAAAAATCTGATAAAGCGCTTCATTATCATCTTGAGCATAAGTATAATGCCAATCTGGCTTAAAATCTTCAAACTCTTTTGTTTTTTCAATGGCTATGATCAACTCATCATATGAATGAACCAATAAAATACCATCTATGCCAAAAATAGCCCGAGTAATCCCATTAACAATGCTTACAGCCTCTTGCAAAAAATCATCTTTATCTATATCAAGAAGCACCACTTGTTTAGCACTCTCTTGCATTAAAGTAAGCAAATAAGTTTCATTAAGAGCATGAACTTGTGGAACAAAAAGAGCTAAAGCATTATTATCTAACATCACTTTAGCAATCCGCTTTTTGATACTCAATCCCTCTAATTGAGCTCCTACTTCTGTATTCATAACCACAGGAGTTATACCAAAATAAAGCTTAGCTATTTTTTGCGCAGCTGCTAAACTAAAACCATCCCTTTTAATCGCACCGCTAGGGCATACCATAATACATTTACCACAAGCAATACAATCTAGTGCAGAAAATTTTAACTGCATCAAAGTATCATCCTTGCTTACACCAAAGCTAGGGCACTCATCTGCACATTGATGACACCATCCTTCACCTTTTTCATCAGGACGTCTTGAATGATACTGGCAAAAACGATCATTATAATGCACAGGTGCATTATATTTGAATTGCCCTAAACGTGAGTTTAGCATCGCTAAAAGCTCTTGCGGATTATCATATTGACTCACACTCTCACATCCCATAAAACGCAATAAATGAGAATCTTCATAAAAAAGAACAATTTGTGAAAAATGTATCTTACCCAGATTCCCCTCTATTTTTACTTGTGCCTCAAAAGCCCCTAAATGCCCGCTAATGCTTATAACATCATAAGGAGAAACAACACCTGTTTGATAACCTTCTTTTTGTAAAAAATCCGCAAAATCCCTAGCCTCACTTCCCTCTCCCAAAATTAGCACAGAAGAATCTACTTGCACACTAAAAGTATGCAAGAAATCAGAATAGTCTGCACTAATCTCGGCTGCTTCATCTAATATTCCTGCAATTCTATCCATAGTTTCTGCAGATATAGTAGCATCAGATTGGAATATATTATTAAAAAAGGAGGATTTTACAATCACATAAGACCTTTAAACCTAAAAATTAAAACTTTTATCTAGTGTGGATTATAGCAGAAATAAAAAAATTTTTAAATTTTAGGATATTTTAGAATCATATTAAGCCTAATTCAGGCTCAATATGATATAGAAGTTTAACTTTTTGAAACTCTTATTCTTAATCCTTATTCTGTTTTAATTTTTGCAACAATTCTATCTCCTTCTCTTATAAACTCTACACAAGCCCCCTCTTGCAACCTACCTTCTAAAATAAGATCAGCTAATCTATCTTCTATCTGCTCATACATTGCACGGCGTAATGGTCTAGCCCCATAAACAGGATCAAACCCAATTTCTGCTATCAGATCTTTAGCTTCATTACTTAAAGATATGTTAATAGACTTTTGACTTGCCTTAAACTCGATATCTTTAAATATAATTTCTACAATTTTTTTAATCTCTTCTAATCCTAAAGGATTAAAAATTACAATATCGTCTAAACGATTTAAAAATTCTGGCTTAAAAAATCTTTTCAAAGCTTCATTAACAGCGCTATTTCTTTCTTCTAAATCCTTTAATTCTAGGATTTTCTCACTTCCAATATTACTGGTTAAGATAATAATTGTATTTCTAAAATCTACTACCACTCCTTTGCTATCTGTTAATCGACCATCATCAAGTACTTGTAATAACATATTAAAAACATCAGGATGAGCCTTCTCAATCTCATCAAATAAAACCACAGAATAAGGTTTTGTACGCACAGCTTCAGTAAGCTGCCCTCCCTCTTCATACCCTATATATCCAGGAGGTGCTCCCACAAGCCTACTAGCTGCATGTTTTTCCATATATTCGCTCATATCTAAACGAATAAGATTTTTTTGACTATCAAAAAGAAACTTGGCTAAAGCTTTTGCGCTTTGAGTTTTTCCTACACCAGTAGGACCCAAAAATAAAAAACTCCCAATAGGTCTATTAGCCTGACTAAGTCCTGCCTTATTCCTTTTAATGGCTCTTGATATAGCTTTTATAGCCTCACTCTGTCCAATCACTTCTGCTTCTAGTTCATTTTGAATATTTAATATTTTTTCTCGCTCAGATTCAAGCATCTTATGCACAGGGATGCCACTCCAGCGCGAAACAATCTCTGCTATACCCTCTTCAGTAAGGGCATTTTTTAATAATGTGCCCTTTCTTTGCATCTCTTCCCATTGCAAACTCAATTCTGTTAGCTCATTATGCTTTTGTGTGATTTTGCCATACTCAATTTCAGCTGCCCTACCATAATCCCCATCTCTTTTAGCTATTTCTGCTTGCTTTTTTAAAGAATCAATTGCATTTTTTATCTCTGCTATACCCTTGAAAACCGCCTTTTCATTATCAAATTGCATTTGAAGCGTATTTTTTTGCTCATTAGCACTGGCTAGCTCTTTTTCAATTTCCTCTAAGCGGTCCTTATTGTGTGTGTTTTCCTCCATTTTTAAAGCTTCTTTTTCTACCTCCAACCTAGCTATATTGCGTTTTATTATACGTAGGGCTGAAGGTTCAGATTCTATTTGCATTTTAAGCTCAGCTGCTCCCTCATCAATAAGATCAATAGCCTTATCTGGCAAAAATCTATCTGCAATATAGCGATGAGAAAGTTTAGCTGCAGCCACAAGTGCAGAATCTGTAATACTTACATTATGATGTGCTTCTAGGCTTTCTTTAATACCTCTTAAAATCTGAATAGCCTCATTTACACTCGGCTCATTTAGTAAAATAGGCTGGAATCTCCTTGTGAGTGCTGCATCTTTTTCAAAATACTTGCGATACTCTTTTAAGGTTGTAGCGCCAATAGTATGAAGCTCACCTCTTGCTAGGGCTGGCTTTAAAATATTAGCTGCATCCATGCTTCCTTCACCAGCTCCAGCTCCAACAATAGTGTGTATCTCATCAATAAATAAAATAATATTTCCAGCCTTTTTAACCTCATCAATAATATTTTTTAATCTTTCTTCAAACTCTCCACGATACTTGGCTCCGGCTACAAGCAAACTCATATCTAAAGATATCACTCTTTTATTTTGCAAAGAAATAGGCACTTCTTTTTTGGCTATCATTTGGGCTAGACCCTCAATAGCTGCTGTCTTTCCTACACCAGGCTCACCTAATAAAATAGGGTTATTTTTTGTTTTGCGAATAAGAATTTGCATCATTCTATTAATCTCTTCATCCCTCCCAATTACTGGATCTAAAAGTCCATCAAATGCTTTTTTAGTCAAATCAACCCCATATTTTTCTAAAGACTCTAAAGCCTCATCATCGCCAATATTCTCTATCTTACGTCCGCTACGCAAAGTCTGTAAATTTTTTTTAAGTTCTAATATATCAAAAGAAGCAATTTTTTTTAAAGAATCCAAATTTGCCAAAATCAGAGTGTCTATGGCAATAAATTTATCTCCATTTTTATTTGCTAGTCCCCAAGCTTCTTCTAAAGCCTGTTTTAAATTAATACTTAAGGTAATATTCTCTCTATTTACCATTGAGCTTTTAGGCAAATTTTCTACATAAGATTTTACTTGTAGCTCAATCTCACCAATAGGTGCATTACCTTTTTGCAAAGCATTTACTAATAAAGAATCATTCTTAATTAGTAAAGCCCAGAGTAAATGCGAAAAATCTACCTCTTGATTCTTATGATGCAAAGCTAATGCTAATGCAGAATCTAAACCCTCGCGTAACTGATTGGTCATCTTTTCAAAAATATTCATATTAAACTCCTCAACTTTTATAGTTTTGATATTATATAACTTTAGTCATTTACTATAAATTTATTTTATATTTTTTGACTAATAGTTTAAATAAAAATATTTTTATAAATCTAAATTAGCAAAATATAACCTTTCTCTGATAGAATCTCAAATTCAAACTTAAAACTTGTCCTAGGCATATCTAATGAAAACACAACAATACTCTACAAAAACTATAGTTTTTACCTTTATTTTAGGGGTTATATTCTTATTCCTACCCATATTTTTAAACGCTGAGGGCGTAAAAACTTCAAAAAAGCCCAGCCAAAAAGATAGGATTGAAGCCTATAACAAACTGACTAAAATTATCAATACAGTTGAAAATTATTATGTCGATGATGTTGATATTGATGAAATTATTGATAAAGCGATTTCAGGACTTTTAACTAATCTTGATGCACACTCTGATTATCTAACTGAAAAAAAATTCAAAGATCTTCAGGCACAAACAGAAGGTGAATTTGGCGGTCTTGGCATCACAGTGGGCATGAAAGATGGTGCCCTAACCATTATTGCTCCATTAGATGATACTCCTGCCCAAAAAGCAGGTCTAAAAAGTGGAGATATTATTTTAAAAATTAATAATGAAAGTACACTAAATATGAGTATTGATGATGCTGTCAATCGCATGCGAGGTAAACCAAAAACCTCCATACAGCTTACCATCTATCGTAAGAATACTGCTAAACCCTTAGATTTTACTATTACACGTGATATTATTCAAGTTAAATCTGTTTATGCTAAAACAATTCAGGATGAACCCTACCTATATATTCGAGTGAATTCTTTTGATAAAAATGTGACAGAATCAGTTTCTAGCGCCTTGGCTAAAGCTGGGAAAATTGAAGGGATTATTTTAGATTTACGCAATAACCCTGGTGGTTTATTAAATCAGGCTGTAGGATTGTCTAATTTATTTATTAAAGAAGGGATTATCGTCTCTCAAAAAGGAAAAGTAAAGGCTGAAAATCTTGAATATAAGGCTGATGGGAAAGCGCCTTATACAAATATTCCTATTGTTGTACTTATTAATGGTGGTACAGCTAGTGCAAGTGAAATTGTATCTGGTGCCTTGCAAGATCATAAACGCGCCTTAATCATTGGTGAAAACTCTTTTGGCAAAGGTAGCGTACAAGTTGTTTTACCAGTAGATTCTACTTCTGCTATTAAACTCACTACGGCTAAATATTATCTCCCTAGTGGGCGCACAATACAAGCAGTAGGCATAACACCAGATATTTTAGTGCATCCAGGATCTGTGCCACAAAGTGATGGGGGATTTGAGATCAAAGAAGCAGATTTAAAAAATCATCTTCAAAATGAACTTGCTAAACTTGATGAAGAAAAGAAACCAAGCAAACCAAATACTCCAAAGGTAGAGAACAAAAAAGATATGATTACACTAAGCGATATTAATAATGATATTCAAGTTAAAACAGCGATTGATTTACTCAAAAGCTGGAATATCATTAAAGCTCCTATAAAGCAAACACAATCCACTAAAAAGACCAATAATTTAAAGGATGATAAATGAATTTTAAAGATCTTGTTAAAGAGCAACTTTATGAGGGTAAGGGGAAAAAAATTTTCTCTACTACCAATCCTGATCTTATCATCGCTGAATTTAAAGATGATCTCACCGCTTTTAATGCCCAGAAAAAAGGAAATGAGGATGGGAAGGGTGCACTAAACTGCCAGATTACTAGCCTACTTTTTGAATTACTAGAAAAAAATGGTATTCAAACTCATTTCAAAGAATGCCTAGATTCTAATCATATTCTTTGCCAAAAAGTAGAAATTATCCCCATAGAAGTAGTTGTTCGCAATGTTGCTACCGGATCTCTTAGCAAGCGTTTAGGAATTCAAGATGGTCTAGAGTTGCCATTTGTACTTGTTGAATTTTATTATAAAAATGATACTCTCAATGACCCAATCATCACGGATGAGCATTGCAAAATTCTAGGTATTACTCAAAATCAGGATGATTTAGAATTTCTCAAAACTCAAGCTAGAAAAATCAATAGCATTCTTAAAGATTTTTTCATAGCACGCAAGCTTCGCCTTATTGATTTTAAACTAGAGTTTGGCAAACTCAATGATGGGTCTATTATACTAGCTGATGAAATCAGTCCTGATAGCTGTCGATTTTGGGATAAAGATTCAGATCAAAAACTAGATAAAGATGTTTTCCGTCAAGATCTAGGAAACGTAAAAGTTGCCTATGAAGAAGTGCTTAAACGCATCCTATCTCAACAAAACTAAAAAGGAAAATAATGAAAGCTCATATTTCCATCACATTTAAAAATGGCGTGCTAGATCCTGAAGCTAAAGCTACACAAAATGCACTTCATAATTTAGGGTTCAAGCATATTAATAATGTGGAGATAAGTAAAAAGATCACTTTAACTTTTAGTCATAATGATGCTAATCTTGCCAAAACAGAAGCTGAACAAATGGCTACTAGTCTTTTAGCCAATACAGTCATTCAAGATTTTAGCATTATTATTGAGGATTAAAATGATAGCTATTATTGAGTTTCTAGGTACAAACTGCCAATATGATATGCTCTATGTATATAGAAATCTCTTACAAGAAGAATGCACTCTAGTATGGCATCAAGAAACAAGTCTACCCAGTAATACAAAACTTGTAGTATTACCCGGTGGATTTAGCTATGGTGATTATTTACGTAGTGGAGCAATAGCTAGCAGTACCCCCATTATGCGCACTATAAAAAAGTTTGCTAATAACGGTGGTCTTGTACTTGGAATCTGCAATGGCTTTCAAATCCTTACTGAAGCAAAGCTTTTACCCGGTGCGCTAAAGCGTAACTCCAATCTTACCTTTATTAGCAATACGCAAAAACTTATTGTTCAAAACACTGATAATGCCTTTTTAAAAAGCTATCAGAAAAATCAAATCCTATCTATTCCCATTGCTCATGCTGATGGAAGTTATTTTGCCGATGAAAATACTTTAAAAGAATTAGAATCTAATCATCAAATTCTTCTCACCTATGCAAATAACCCTAATGGATCGCTTAAAAACATTGCTGGTATCTGCAATAAGGATAAAAATGTTTTTGGACTTATGCCCCACCCAGAACGTGCTAGTGATGCCCTACTTGGGAATACACAAGGATTAAGTATGCTTAAAAATTTATTAGGGTAATTTATGCTTAGATTTTTAATCAGCTTTTTGCTTAGCATCTCTTTTCTTGTGGCTGAAATCAATCTAGATACCCTAAGCTTCTCTCCATCAAAAATTATCTATATCAAAAATACAACTCCTAAAGAATTATTAGACAAAACGCTCTATATAGGACAAAAAATCACAATCACGTATTCACTACTCTTATTTGATGGTTCAGAATTGGTAAATGTAGATTTTGATACATCTCCTCGCAGCGGTGTTGAGCTTTTAAATGGCGATTCTATTTCTTGGCAACTTCAAGACAATGGTTCTTATCAAGCTAGCTATACTTATAAAATTCTCTCTAAAAAAGCTACAATTCCACAAATTAGAGCTACTGCTTTAACACAAAATCAAAAATATAAAGATATAGCCATATCTCCTAAAATATCACTTGATGTCTATAATCTCAAAAATAATCCAAAATATTCTGGTGTTATTTCTCAAACATTTAAAGTAATTCATGCAAAAACTAAAATTTTTGATGAAGAAAATGTAATTACAATCCTTGAGCTTGAAGCTGATAATGCGAATTTGGAAGATTTCTCAATTTCAAATCCTCAAATTATCAAGCAAGGTTTTCAAACCCTAAGCTCATCATCAGAGCAAAATACGCAACATGGTATTTATTACCTTATCTTTCCCAAGAATATAACTAGTCTTAACTTTGATTTTTTTTCACTAGTAACAAATCAATTCCAAACTATCTCCATCCCTATTATCATCAGCTATGATAATGTAGCTGCGCAAGATAATCTTAAACCAAAAAATATTTTTCTACTATATTCTACGCTTTTTTTAATCACTTCTATATTAATTTCTCTAGCACTCTATATTCTTATCTGGAGGCACAAACTTATTTTACTAGTAACTATACTTTTATTTCTAATACTTTTATGGCATATCTTCTATCACCATACAATCACCATTAAAGCCGGAGAATCAATAAAAATACTCCCGACACATAACTCCACTACCCTATTTATACCATCCCAACCACTAGAAGTCCAGATCATTGGCTCTCATGGCGACTTCTACAAAATCCAAACGCCTGATGATAAAATTGGCTGGATAAAAAA
This sequence comes from Helicobacter anseris, assembly GCA_004368235.1. GTDB lineage: Bacteria > Campylobacterota > Campylobacteria > Campylobacterales > Helicobacteraceae > Helicobacter_H > Helicobacter_H anseris_A. The sequence goes on from JXTW01000009.1 coordinate 29,824, forward strand.
GGATCATAAATGAAGAAACTTAAAGGTATCTATGCTGGTCTGGTGATGGCCATAGGTCTTGCTATTATTATTATTTTTCTCTATCTTACGCGCAAAAAAAATAATGCATTCAATGCAAGAAGAAGTTGTAAAATTTGGTTTCCACTCTGTGGTTTTAAGCTTGAAAAAATTGGCAAACTAGATCATAGTGCAACATTGCTTATTTTAAACCATCAAAGTCTAACTGATATTATGTGCCTTGAAGCCTATCATCCTCAAAATATTTGCTGGGTAGCCAAAAAAGAACTCGGTGAAATTCCATTTTATGGTTATGCATTAAGAGGTCCTGAAATGATCTTAATTGATCGTGAGGATAAAAGAGGATTAGCCTTTTTACTCAAAAGTGCACAAGAAAAAATAGAGCAAAAACGCCCTATTGTTATATTCCCTGAAGGTACACGCAGTGAAGGCAATGAGGATTTTCTCCCCTTCAAAATGGGGGCTAAGATTCTTGCTGAAAAATTTCACCTTAAAATTCAGCCTATCGTTTTAGTGCATACTAAAAAACTTTTTAACACTTCACCTATAGAAAGTCTTACAAACCGAGCTAGAATGGTTATTCTCCCTGCTTTCCATCACTATGAATGGGGGGAAGAATGGTATCAAAAACTAGAAAACATAATGCATACTACTTATCTACAACACTATCATGAGATGCAACAAAATCTTAAAAGCTAAAATAGTCTAAAATTTGCTATAATCTTACCACAAACTAAGGGGCATTAGCTCAGCTGGGAGAGCACGACGCTGGCAGCGTCGGGGTCAGCGGTTCGAGCCCGCTATGCTCCACCATTTCAAACCCAATTTGTAAAATATAATTTATACTTTTGGCACTCTCTAAATCATATATTAGCTAGTTTAAACACCAACTCTTTATTTGATAAAAAACTTTATCCTCTTTAATCTATATTTAATCAATCTAAAATATTGTCTTTTAATTATATTTTATTATTTCAAAGACAAACTATAATGCTTCTAAAAGCTCTTTTAGCTTGGTAGAAATTCTCCTACCATCAGCATTCAAATCCTTAGCAACCGCCATAACCTTGCCCATATCTTTTGGGGAAGTTGCTCCACATTTTTTAATTAAAGATATCAATTCTTTTTGTAAATCCTCATCACTAAGCTGTGCTGGTAAATATTCTAAGATCAGTGCCATTTCACCACTCTCTTGAGCATAAAGATCATCTCTTCCAGCAGCTTTATAAGCATTAGCCGCATCCTCTCGTTGCTTATATGCAGACTTTAAGATTCTAATCACATCCTCATCGCTAAGCACAATTCTTTTATCCACCTCTACTTGCTTAAAAGCACTATTTAGCATACGCAAAGCATCTCTTTTAAAAGTATCGCCATTTTTCATTGCTATTTTCAAATCCGTATTAATTCTTTCTTTAATCTTACTCATTCATACTCCTTAACATATGGAATAAAACTTGCTTTATTATAACCAAAATACTCTATAAAATATCAAGGATACAACGATGAAAAAAGCTCTAAGTATCGCTATTACAGCACTTTATCCCTTAGTTTTGAGTGCTTATCAGCCAGAAATTGATCTTAACCCACCAAGTTATGTAGAAGAAATGCCTAGCAAAGATTTTGTACCAGACTTTTCACAGCCTGGTAGCCTCTTTGGTCAAGGAGATAAACCACTATTCTCTGACAGGCGTGCTATGCGTCCTCATGATCTCATCACCATTGTGATTAATGAAAGCTCTAGCGCTAATTACTCCTCATCTAAATCCTATAATAATAACTCATCTGGTATTTCTACTTCTCCTCGAATCAACTACAATGGTCTTAATCCAGACAAACGTCGAACTATAAATGAGCTAGATGATCAGACAAACTATACTTTTACACGTCCTACCACAACAAACACCTTTAAGGGTGGAGGTAACCAAAGCAAAAATGAAACCCTAAACCTTACCATCACAGCACGTATTATTAAAGTACTTGAAAATGGGAATTACTTTGTCTATGGAGATAAAGAAATTTTAGTAGATGGAGAAAAACAGGTTATTAAAATTAGTGGTGTAGTGCGTCCTTATGATATCAATCGAGATAATTCTGTAGAATCTAAATTTCTTGCTGATGCTAAAATTCAATATGCCAATCTTGGTGACCTTAGCTCTACAAGCAAGAAAAAATTTGCTACTGATGCTATGGATACCGAGTATCCCTACTAAGGCTCAATATGCAATCTCATAAAGCTTCAAAAAAGGTCGCTATTATACCTGCACGCGGTGGTAGCAAAAGAATTCCTAAAAAAAATATAAAAAAATTCTGCGGACAACCTATGCTATATTATCCTATTAATCTAGCCAAGGAATGTGGCATTTTTAGCGAGATTATCATCAGTAGTGATGATAAGGATATTTTAAACCTAGCTAAAGATCTAGGTGCCACCGGACTAAAGCGTCCAGATCAACTAAGCAATGATACCACTCCAACCCTACCTGTTATCTCTCATGCAATTAAAGAAATCGGGCTTGCAGATTCTGATTTAGTATGTTGTATCTACCCTACCACGCCTCTTTTAGAATCTCAATTTCTACTTGAAGGTCTAAATGCTATTACAAAAATGGCTGATAAAGATTATGCTTTTTCTGTTATAGAGTTTAACTCTTCTCCATTTCGAGGCTTTAGCATAGATAATGATATTTTGACAATGCTTTTTCCCAAGTTTCAAAGTTTTCGTTCTCAAGATTTAAAACAAGTCTATCATGATGCAGGCGCATTTTATTGGGGATGGGCAAAAAGCTTTCTAGAACATAAAGAAATTTTTAGCCCTCAGTCCCTACCTATTATACTACCTAGATTATCAGCTCAAGATATTGATACTATAGATGATTGGAATCTAGCTGAAATAAAATATCAACTCAAACATAGTCAATGCGAAAAGTAGCTATCTTTACTGAATGCTCCAGGCAATTTGGTATGGGGCATTTAATGCGTACAAGATTATGGAAAGAAAAAATTCTCTCCTATGCCAAAGAAAATAATATTAATCTGGAATGCAATTTATACATTTATGATGGTCAGAATATTACTCAAGCATGGTTTTATAAAGAGAATCTAAAGTCTTTTAATGGGGATCTAGCTATCATTGATAGCTATCAAGCACCACTTCAAGCCTATGAACTTGCCTTAAAATCTTTCAAAAAAGTAGCTATTATTGATGATATAGCTAGGATCAATTTTCCTAAAGAATGCTTTATTATTAATGGATCACCAGATTCTAAGCAACTTTATGCGGATTATCCTTATGTATATGCTGGTATAGAGTATCAAGCCATCAATCAACTCTTTCACCCATCAAACAAAAGAAAGAAAAAACAGATTTTAATGACTTTTGGAGGAAGTGATGAAAAAAATTTCACACAAAACTGCTTTAATCTCCTAGCCCCTGTTGCTAACAAACTACGCTACTCAATCCATGTCATTATAGGAGCTCATTACCCTCACCATTTTGATGCATATGATTTTAAATCCATTACCAAAGTGCATCAAAATTGCAATCAGAATCAAATTGCCTCGCTCTTCCAAAATTCACTTATAGTCGTTACAGCCGGGGGTGTAATGCTCAATGAAGCCTTGGCTACACAAGCCAACATTATCGCATTAGCCACAGCAAACAATCAAGAACATCAAGTAACTGCTTATGCCAAAAAGAAACTAATTATAAAAAGTAATCTAATAAATTTAATTAATGATTTTTACAATCTGAACTATTTATTATTCTCTAAAAAAATACAAAAATTTGATAATCTTAGTTTAAAATTTGGTAAAAAAATAACAGAAGTTTTAAAAAAGCTTTTATAAGGAATGAAAATGGCAAAAGTTTTTAAGTTTGAGAATATCAGCGCAATAAACTTTGTCGACCTACCTAAAGAAGATCTTTACAAAATATTAGAAATTCGCAATGATCCAAGAATCTCTAAGTGGATGTATAATTCTAATATCGTTTCTCTACAAATACATCTTGATTTTATCAAAAATCTTAAATCTATGCCTTCAAATGCCTACTGGCTCTTTAAAGAGCAAGATACTATCTTGGGTGTCGGATCACTAACGCGTATTAACATCACACATAAAAGCGCCACTCTTGGTCTTTATAAAAATCCAGAACTCTCCAGAGTAGGAGATAAAATTATACAAGGATTAGAACACATTGCTTTTAAAGCCTTTGGATTACATACATTAATACTTGAGGTGATAGAGAGTAACTCTAGAGCTATTAATCTTTATAAAAGAAATAATTTCTGTTATGCAGGATGTCTTAAAGAGTTTGTTTATATTAATAAGAGTTATCAAGATGTTATCTTATATCAAAAAATAAACCCCTCTTGCTAGTAGGACTCTATGGTTAACAATACAACTCCCCCGATACTAGTTGCTGAGATGAGCGCTAATCATACTCAAAATATCCAACTAGCTAAAGCAACTATTAAAGCCGCTAAAAAAGCTAATGCCGATGCGATTAAAATTCAAACCTATCAACCATCCTGTTTAACACTTAATAGTGATTTAGAAATTTTCAAAATCAAAGGTGGACTTTGGGATGGATACAAACTCTATGATCTTTATGCCAAAGCTATGCTACCATGGGAATGGCATCATGAACTTTTTGAATATGCCAATCAAATAGGCATTGAAATTTTTAGCTCTCCTTTTAGCCAAAAGGCGCTAGAACTGTTAGAAAAACTTGACTGCCCTCGCTACAAAATCGCGAGTTTTGAATGTATTGATACTGATTTTATCCATATTGTAGCAAGTACTAAAAAGCCAATTATACTTAGTACTGGGATTGCCACTCAAACAGAAATCGAGGATGCTTTAAATATATGCTCTAAAGCTGGTTGCACAGATATTACACTCCTACAATGCACCAGTGCCTATCCAGCTAAAATAACTGATGCTAATTTACTAGCTATGATAAGCCTTGGAAAAGAATTTGCCAGCTTTAATGTCAAATGGGGTTTATCAGACCACACTATAGGAAATTTATGTGCCCTACTATCTACTGCACTAGGTGCAAGCATGATTGAAAAACATTTTATTTTAAATAAGGATATTAAAAGTGTTGATCATGAGTTTAGTATGGATGCATTTGAGTTTACCGAAATGGTCAAGCTCATCAAAGAAGCCCATGCAGCTCTTGGAAATGGAGAACTAAGAAAAAATGAAGGTCAACGTAATTTTGCTAGAAGTCTCTTTATTACTAAACGACTTAAAAAAGGGGAAATTCTTACAAAAGAAAGTGTTGCCTCCTTGCGTCCTTATGCTGGATTGCACCCAAAATATTTAAAAGACGTCATTGGCAAAAGACTTAAATGCGATCTTGATGCAGGCACGCCTCTTTGCTTTGAATATCTTGAAAATTAAGGAACAAAAATGCAATATATTATTTTAGCCTTTGGTGCTGGACTAGCCCTAGCTCTACAAGCACCTATCAATGCTGCCCTCTCTGCAAGCACTTTCAAATCTCCTGTTTTTGGTGCTTTTATATCTTTTTTTATAGGTACGCTTTGTCTAGCCATCATTGCTTTTTTATCTTCACAACTTACTAGCGCTCATCTCAAATCTTTAGTACATCTTGAATATTGGAAATTCCTAGGTGGAATCTTAGGGTCTTTTGTGGTCTTTACCACAACATTATGTGCGCCAAAAATTGGTTTAGCACCTCTTGTAATCTTCTTGCTTATTGGTCAATTTGTAATGAGTTTAACTTTAGATAGTATGGGTGCCTTTGGTCTAGAAGCAAAACCAATTAGCTTAGAAAAAATTATTGGATTAATAGTGATTATTGTTGGGGTTTGTATTTTCTTTTATAAAGACTTAATAAAAGCCTAAATACCAACTCTTATTGCTATTACATTATTCCTGTCTGGATCTAGCAAAATTGACTTTTTTATTTTATTTAATTATAATAATAGTTATTATAATTAAATAAAGGATAATATTTATGGGGAAAAAATCCAAAGTATTCTTACTACTTGGAATCTCAACTCTTATTTATGCTCAAGAAAATGATCTTTCAAATAAGCAATTAGATAAAATCATCACTAATGCCTTTTCTACAAAGCTTGATGATCTTAATCGTAATATCTATATCATAGATAAAGAAATGATAAATAATAAAGGATATAACTCTGTTTTAGAAGCCTTCTCTTATCTTCCCTTTAGTGGTTTTAGCAATAATGGAAATGGGGCTAACATAGATCTTAGAGGTCAGGGCATTAATGCTAATGTATCTACTCAAGTCCTATTAAATGGTATTGCGATCAATATGCTAGATTCCTCACATGGTACTACCCCACTACAATCTATTGGAATCTATGATATAGAAAGTATTGAAATACTACCAGGTGGTGGGGCAGTCGCATATGGCAATGGCACACGTGGTGGTGTGATCAATATTAACACTAAAAGAAAATATAAAAGCCTATATATTTCCACAGGGATTAACTATAAATATTCTAATGGTCTTAGCCCGCAAGCTGACCTTAAGGTCGCTGGACCTCTAGCTAAAAACTTCTATGCTCAATTCTTAGCACAAGCCAATATTAATAGCGGATATAGAAATAATGATACTGGAATTAGCAATAATCTTGCTAGCAGCCTCACTTATGATATTTCTGCAAACCAAAGCCTATCTTTTGATATTTCCTATTACAATGGTAATGAGCATACCTCTCCTGTGCTGCGCTTTAGCAACTATCCAGATTTAAATGAAAAAATAAGATTTGATTCTGGTAATGGAATCATTCAAACCTATCAAACTAGATTCTCAACTGCATTAGAATATCTAATCAAATTATCTGATAATCAAAAACTAAAACTTAATACATACTATCAATATTATAATTCACTCTATAAGCAAAACACTCAAACCCTGGATTATTCCTATCAAGGTAGGCTTTTACCAAATACAAATGTAGTGCAAAATAATGCTTTTTTTACAGATGAAAAAGCAGGGTTTAAAGTCAATTATCAATTAACACATAAAAAAGGATTATTTATACTTGGTTATGATTTTTTATACAACAAAGCTTTAAGAAACCTTCCACTTACTATTAACTACGATTCTACTGCTATGGATTATTACCATCAAATCAATACCTATGTGGATGCCAAAAAATTTAGTAATGCAATCTATGCTATAGAAAAATATAGCCCCAATAAATTATTCTCATTAACTACAGGTATACGCTATGAGTTAGCCAACTACGATGGATATCGTCGCTATGATGGGAATGGTACTTTAACAATCACTAATAGACCAGGAATGACTATTCCGATAGACCAAAACCATTTCTATCACCCAATCTCTGGAATGCGTCATAATATTGCCACTGAATTCATTCCTAGCTTTTACTTCTCTCAAGGCAATTTATATTTAAAATATGAGCATGGATTTCGCTCCCCAAATCCAGATAATCTAACCAATAAACCCATTAGTAGCAACTATCAAGACAATAATCTAAGATCTGAAAATTATGATACTTTTGAGATAGGTGGTAAGCTTTTTATTAATGATAACTTTGTATTTATGACTACTTTATTTTATACCCTGACACAAGATGAGATTTTTACTACCGGTAGTCCGCATAGCGGTTTTGGCTTCTCTACACAAAATTTAGAGCTAACTCACAGGGCTGGCATAGAGCTAGCTAGTGAGCAAACTTTTTTTGATAACAAACTGAAACTAACAGAAAGCTTTACTTATATTGATGCCAGAATCCTAAGATCCTCAATCACAGATTATAAGGTAAATGATCTTATCCCTTATGTTAGTAATTACAAAGCTACTATAAATATAGACTATAAACTTAATAAATATATTAATTTCTATACTCAAAATTCCTTTAATGGGGCACAAAGGGATACAGCACAAAATAAAATCAAAGCCTATAATCTTACAGATATTGGTATTCGCTTTACTACCAAGCATTTTAGCATTACTGGTGGTATTGCCAATTTATTCAATACTTTTTATTATAGTTTTTATAATGCAGATAGCAAAGATAGCATACTTGGATTAGCCTTCTTGCCAGCTAGTGGTAGGAGCTACTTTATACAGGGACGCTATCAATTTTAATTTAAGGAGTTTTTATGGACTTTTCTAGTATTTTAGATCATATGAATAGCCATCATCAAAAAGAGCTGATTATGCTATGTGAAAGATTTGGTAATGCCAAAAATGTGAAAGAAGCAAGGCTAATTAATGTTGATTTTGGTGGACTAGATATAGAGTGTAATGCCCAAATAATAAGAGTTGACTTCCCCAAAAAAGCTGATGAAACAAATATTAAAAATGCCATTATTAACCTCTGTCAATCTGTGGCAACATCAGATAAATATGATGAGATAAAAAAAGAAATAGAATCATTTAAGATGGAGTTTGGCTCTATTGTTTTAGCAACCATCAGTAAAGATCTCATGCCTCTCGCCTCATATGCACCACTTATTCAAATGAATAATAAAAGCTATATTTATATTTCTGCTACAGCCGAACACTTTGAAAATATCAAAAACAATCCAGACAAAATTGAAGTTATGTTTTTAGAAGATGAGAGCAAGGCAGCATCTATTATCTTACGCAAACGCCTGCGCTATAAGGCTAAGGCAGAGTTTATCCAAAGAGGTAGTGATGAGTTTGAAAATGCATTAGACAAACTAGAATCAACTGGGCATAATGGCATTAAAAGTATTCGAAATTTTGCTGATTTTTATCTTATTAGATTAGATTTCTTAGAAGGAAGATTTGTTAAAGGATTTGGGGGTGCCTATCTTATTTCTAAAGATCATGAAATAAGCCATATAGGATCTAATAATCCTCATAATGCACACCCTCATGGTAGCCATCTAAAAAACTAATCTCTAAGCATATTAGCAAATTTCTCAAACAAGCTTCTGGCTTCCTTAGGACCGGGGCTTGATTCTGGATGATGCTGTACAGAAAAAATTGGAGAATCTTTATACTCAATACCCTCAATTGTGCCATCAAAAAGATTACGATGCGTAACTATAGCAATCTGTTCAATACTATCTGGCACTGAATAATTATGATTTTGGGATGTGATTTCCACCTTTCCTGTTTGCAAATTCTTAACAGGGTGATTACCGCCATGGTGACCAAATTTTAACTTATAAGTCTCATATCCATGCGCAATCGAAAGAAGCTGATGACCTAAACAAATTCCAAACATTGGTACCTTAGCAGCAATAAGCTTTCTAATCTCTGCTACTTCTTTTTTTAATACCATTGGATCGCCTGGTCCATTAGATAAAAATACTCCGCTAATCTCGCCACACTTAAAACGTTCAATTAAAGAATCTGCACTAAAATTACTTGGCAAAACTTCTACTTCCAAACCCACTGCACTTAATTCATTTAAAATATTTTTTTTAATACCAAAATCAATAGCCACAATTTTTTTGCCATTCTTATTTGGCTTTGCATACTCAAAGGTGGCAAAATCATAAATAGAGCTAGAATGGATATAACTGCTAGTTGCACTAACTTTCTGTATATAGTTAATCTCTTCTATACGCTCTGAACTCTGTAATATCTCTTTTAACTTTTTAGGATCACTATGCTCAGTAGAAACCACAAGATGCATAGCACCCTGCATACGCAAGGTCTTAATAATATCCCGCGTATTAATTCCGCAGATACCCATAATATTAGCACTCTTTAAAAAGCTAGATAGGCTTTGCTTAGCACGAAAGTTTGAAAATACCTCATTATACTCACGTACTAAAATACCCTTACAATGGATATGATCACCTTCCCAATCTTGGTCATTTGTGCCAACAATTCCTATTTCTGGCATACTAAAAGTGATAAATTGACCTGCATAACTAGGATCAGTGATAATTTCTTGATACCCACTCATAGCTGTATTAAAAACTACTTCTCCAACACAGCTTCCACTAGCTCCAAAACTTTTAGCCTCTAAAAACAAACCATTTTCAAAAAATAACCATGCTTTTTGCATTAAAATCCTCGACGTCTTAGCTCTTCTTGATACAACTGCTCAAACACAAGTTCATATTCATCAGTGCCTGCCAAAAGCTTACGCTTGTAATTTTTAATCTTATCAATTACATTACTTTCAATCTCTTCATAAGCTTGTACATAAGTATCAATAGCCTTAAAAATAAGATTTTTTACCAAATTCTCACTTACCTTAATCTTAATAAAACCTTCAAGAATTAACTCATCTAAGATCTTATGAGAAAGTTCATTATATCTATCTTCCCAAGATAGAGAAAAACCTCTCTCTTGAGCAATCTGACGCTTAATCATCCAAAATAATTGTTTCTCATCTGCACGCATAAATTCAATATTTTCAAGATTCTCATCTAAAAGTATTTTCACTTTTGCATCAATCTCTTGCTCTTTTTTAATATCAACACTAAAGGCTTGAGCAGCAACTTGAGCTACTTTTTCCAAAGAAGTTTTCATTTCCAAAAGACTAGAATTGGCAATTTCAATAGCAATTTTATTGGCTACATAGGGAATATGAGTTGATTTTAGCTTCATATGCTTACCTTATATTTTTTAATTATGATTTTAACGCATCTTGATTAAGAAAGAGTAAAAACTAAAATATAAGTTTATTTTCCTCTTCATTAATCTTCTTATCTGGGAGTTTTGAAATATCTGTATAAAAATACTTAACTCCATCAATACTTCTTTGATACACCCCCTCTGGAATTTTAAAGCGTTTTTGCATACCAGGATCAATTTTTAAAACCCCATTAATAAAACTAGAAAAAATAGGAGCAACTATACTAGTACCACCACCTACTGTACCTATAGAGCCATTATTATCATTTCCAAACCAAATAATTGCCTGTATATCAGGCGTAAAACCACAAAACCAAGCATCATTATTATTATTAGTTGTACCTGTTTTTCCAGCGACATCCACTCCCCTCACTCTACTGCGCCTACCCGTACCACTTCGTACTACTTCCTCCAAAATAGAAGTTACTAAAAATGCTTGTTGTGGGGAAGTAATCTCTTCTTGTTTGACATAAAAATATTGCACTTTGCCATCACGAGAGATAATCTCTTTTACTATCTCTGGTTCTAAAATAGTCCCTCCATTTGAAAAAAGCGAATAGGCTTTGGCTAAATCTATTGGTGAGGCAATCAAGCTACCCAAAACAATAGTCAGATTTTTTGCCGTGGGCTTAAACCCATAGCTCTCTAATGCATGATAAGTCTTATCAAACCCCACCATATCAACTAGATTAATAGTAGCCAAGTTTAGTGAATGGATAAGTGCATAGCGCAAGGATACAATACCATTGAATGCATTACTAGCATTTTTAGGGCGCCAATACTCCTCATTATTACCAAAGCTACGAGCTACATCTGGAATCATTGTTGCTGGAGAATAGCCCAAATCAAAAGCATTTTGATAAATAAATGGCTTAATAGTACTACCTATCTGTCTTTTAGCTTGCGTTACGCGATTAAAGGCACTCTTAGAGTAATCTATTCCGCCAATAAGAGCTAAAATCTCTCCTGTTTTAGTCTGCGTTACAATCATTGCACCATTTAATGTACTATCTGTGTGTTCAAGTTTATTGATTTTGATGGCATAATCATATCCATTTTGCATAGACTGTTGAGCGATATTCTGATAATCAAGATCAATAGTAGTTTTTATTACATAACCACCTGTTTTAAGATCCTGGATATAGCTAAGTTTCTTTAATACCATATCTACTGCATAAGGTGCCTGATTCTGCGCTAAGGATTGATTATAAACTGTAGGCACCTCATTTAATGCCACTCTGTATTCACTCTCACCAATCCAACCAAGAGTAAACATTCTCTCCAAAATATTATTAGCCCTTGAGAGTGAAAAATTAATATTTTTTGTAGGATCATAAAAACTTGGGGCGCGGGGCAAACCTACTATCATAGCTATTTCTTTTAAAGTAAGCTGATCTAAGGATTTTTTAAAATATCCCTGTGCTGCAGTCTTAACACCATAATAACCATGCCCAAGAAAGGTCTGATTTAAATACCGCTCTAAAATCTCTTCTTTGGTAAGCATAATCTCAATTTGAGTGGCTAAAATCGCTTCCTTTAATTTACGATAAAGAGTTTTATCACGTGTTAAAACCGTATTTTTTATAAGTTGTTGGGTAAGTGTAGATCCTCCTTCTGAATATTTACCATGACGTAAATTTTTTAAAATTGCACGAAAAATCGCATCATAATTGATGCCATGATGCTCAAAAAACAAAGTATCCTCTACGGCTAAAAGTGCTTCAATCATACGAGGAGGTATCTCATCAAATTTTGCATAAAAACGGAACTCGTTTTCATAAACATTGGCAAGCAAGGCTCCCTTTCTATCTAAAATCTGGGTAGCAAGCTCTGGTCGATAATTTTTTATCTTTGCAATATCATCTTGCAAAGATAACCATATAACAAATAAAGAAAAAATGCCTATCGCACATAATATAAGAAAAATACGTATAAACTTCTTATAAAATAACCTCATCAAGCCTATCCTTATATTGAAACTCTAGGATTGATTTTCTTTTTGTATAGCCTCAAGAATAAATTCTTGCCTCTCCTCAAACATCTCATCAATACTTAAAATTACATTACTGCTTGCATGTTCCATTTCAGAAATATATCCATCTACAGCATCTTTTTTAATATTCTCTCTACCTTTTTCTATAGATTTAGCTAAAGCATTTGCATTGCTATGAACACCTAAATGATATTTATCTAATTTTTTATACCCTTGAGTATCTGAGAAATGCTCCTTACCCTCACCCTCAAAATACCATTTTCCTAAACGACATTGTGTATGATCAACTTGCGTAAACTCTTTAGAAATATCAAATAAAAGTGCATAAAGATTATTTTTATACACTGTATGGTCTAATTTAGCCAAAGCACAAAAAATACGATTATTAAGATTTTGTAATGCATATTTAGCTACTTTTGCACCGATCTTATATTGATTAACTAAACTATAAAGCGTCTCTATTTTGGTACGTACTTGCTGTGCAGATTGATTTGTAGCTTCAATACTTTCTTGCATAGTATTAGATTCTTGTTGCATAGATTTAACCACTACTGCGATTTCTTTAGTAGCTTTTTGAGTCTTCTCTGCTAGCTTTCTCACCTCATCAGCAACCACAGCAAAACCTCTACCATGCTCACCAGCACGTGCAGCTTCAATGGCAGCATTTAAAGCCAAAAGATTGGTCTGCTCTGCAATATCATCAATAAGCGAAATTACACTTGTAATTTCGCTACTATGTTGAGTAAGAGATGTAACTAGAGTGATTGCATCTTGCATTCTAGTATAAAGTTCTTCTACATGCTGACTTGTCTGCTTACTCAAATCTAAACCATCATTACCTCTTTTTTCACCATCTTCTGCGTGCTGCAAGATTCCCTTTAAATCCATTAAAATATTATATAGAGAGCTTTGTGCATCCGAAATCCCCATCTTTAAACTTTGATGATAGGAAGCAAAAAGATCCATTCCTTCATTATTTCCACCCCTAAGATCAATTTTACTTAAAAGATGGTATCTAACCCCATTAATCTCTGAAACCTGATTATGATAAAGTTTATTATCAATAGCAATCTGATCTTTAGAAAAATCAATGTTTTCAAATATGCTAGTTTCTATTTTACGTGCCGCATCATTTAAAAAAACTATACGATCCTCTTTAATTCCGCAAATCATCTCTTCAGTACTTAAATTACAAAGATGTTTATAAATCTCTAGCTCTCTTTGCAATCTCATGATTTCAGCATCTTTTTGTGCGAGCTTTAAAGTCAATATTTTCGAATTACCAAACACGATATGCTCTCCTTCAAAATGATTGCAATTTTATATTAGGCAAACATTATAATAAAAGTTTTACAATATGGCATTTGATTTTTCTATGCTAAAATTATATAAAAATGAGAATTACGACTATGAGTGAGGCTGTAAATGCAAAATCGACTTGAGACCTTAGAATCTATTTTAGAGCGCCTTAGAGTATCCATCAAAAAGAATGGATTAAAAAATTCTAAACAACGCGAAGAGATTATTTCTGTGCTTTATAAAAACCGCACACATTTAAGTCCTGAAGAAATTGCTAACGAAATTAAAGTAAAAGATAAAAATACCTCAATTTCATCTATTTACAGAATCTTAAATTTCTTAGAAAAAGAGAAATTTATCACTACGCTAGAAACTGATAAAAGTGGGAAGCGATATGAAATTGCTGCAAAAGAACATCATGATCATATTATTTGTCTTGAATGTGGAGATATTCAAGAGTTTGTAGATACTGCTATTGAAGAACAACAAATTAAAATTGCGACAAATAGTGGTTGCAAACTCATTAGCCATGATATGCGACTTTTTGTTGTATGCGCCAAATGCCAAGAGCGTAATAGAGTATAGCTCAACAGAATATTAAAGCCAATTTTGTGCTTTATCTAGGATTTTTTTTGCTCCACGATCTAAAAAACTTTCTGCCAAACTTATAGCCGCACTCTCACCCTCTGTAATCCCGCAAGTAATGCTATCATAAATACTTACACTACCATCTGGTAAACCCACAATAGCATGAATGTGCATTTTATCCTTATCAATACTTGCATGCACACCTATTGGTACTTGACATCCCCCCTCAAGTCTACGCACAAATGCTCTTTCAGCACAAGCACAACGTGCACAATCTTCATCATTTAATTTTGCTAGTAATCTAAAAATCTCACTATCCTTTCTTGCTTCAATCCCCAATGCACCCTGTCCCATAGCAGGAATCATTTCCTCTACACTAAAAGGGATAATATAGCGTATACTAGAAGCATTAATACCCAGACGATTTAACCCAGCTTTAGCCAAAATAATGGCATCAAAATCACCATTTTCAAGTCTTTTTAAACGAGTTTGTACATTTCCTCTTAAACTTTGTGTATCCAAGTCAGAACGATATTTTTTTATCTGCATCGATCTTCTTAGCGAAGTCGTTCCTACGCGTGCATTTTTTGGCAATGCTTCTAAATTCTCATATTTTAAACTCAAAAAACAATCTCTAGGATCCTCTCTTGTGGTAATACAGGCTAAATCCAAACCCGCTACAAACTCCACTGGCACATCCTTAAGAGAATGTACAGCCAAATCAATACTGCCATCTAAAAGCATCTCTTCAAGCTCTTTAGTAAAAAGCCCCTTCCCACCAATCTTAGATAGGGGTGCATCTAAAATTTTATCCCCCTTTGTCTTTACTATCTTTAATTTCGATTTTATTCCCAATTCAGATTCTAAGCGAGATTGAATATGCTCTGCTTGCCAAAGAGCTAAAAGACTCCCGCGAGTCCCAATGAGAATCTCACTATTATTTTCTTTGATACCACTGCTAGAAATTTCCACATCAATCACTTCATCATCCATTTTACTTTGATTTATTTCTTCATTTGACTGCCTTAAAATTGCATAAGCAAATACAAGCAATAAAATACCTACAATATCACAAAACACTCCTGGCAAAATCAAAAGCACTGCACCAATAACTTTAGCCAAATTTCCGCTAAATACATCCACCAAATTAAGTCTTCCTTGCATCAAAAAAAGCAAACTTTGCTTGAAAGAAAAACGAATATTTAAAAGCAAAGCAGATCCTATAAATGCACTGATGACTATCTCCATAAATAATGGAAAAACCCCTATATGTAGCCCAAAATAATAAATCCCTATTACCTCTATAATCAAATAGCAAAATAATAATGGCTTAATCACTCTTTTCATTGATCACCGCCCAAAAACTCAATAGCCTCGATAATAGCCTTAGTTTCAGACTTTGTGGTTATTTTTTTCATACCATTGCGCCTAATAATTTCTACCTCACCATCTTCTAGCGCATTACCAATAACAACACCATAGCTTACACCCACTAGCTCAAAATCTTTCATCTTAAAGCCAAAACGCTCACTCCTATCATCATATAATACATTAAAACCCTTAGCACTTAGCTCATCATAAAGGTGATCACTAAAATTTCTTTGCCTCTCATCTTTTAAATTAGAAGGCAGCAAAATAACATCAAATGGTGC
Source organism: Helicobacter anseris (assembly GCA_004368235.1). GTDB lineage: Bacteria > Campylobacterota > Campylobacteria > Campylobacterales > Helicobacteraceae > Helicobacter_H > Helicobacter_H anseris_A. Next base: position 45,980 of record JXTW01000009.1, read on the forward strand.
GATAGCCTCACCCCACACACACCCTAATTCATCAGCCTTTTGCTCTAAGATAGCTGGCATCAACCTACTCACTCCTATGCCATAACAACCCATAATAAATGGCTTACTCTTGCCATTGTGATCTAAAAAATGTGCATCTAAAGCCTCAGAATAACGTGTACCGAGTTTAAAAATATGCCCTACTTCAATGCCTTTCTTATGGCTAATCACCCCTGCGCATTCAGGGCACAAATCCCCCTCTCTAACACAAGCTAAATCTACATATGTTAATCCCTCAAACTCTGATAAATCTACACCCACAAAATGAGAATCTGGCTCATTACCTCCACAAATAAGATTGCTTTCTTCTTCTAAATCTAAATCAAAATAAATTAAATCAGAGCCTGTAATATTTTTTAATGCATAAGGTCCTATAAATCCCTCATAAAGCCCAACTGATCTAATCTCTTCAACACTTGCATCTATTAACTCAATTGCTCCTAGTTTTTGTGCATTGAGTGCATTTAATGCCTTAGTGTCCTCCAGCTCATCATCCCCGCGAATAAAAAAGTAAGCTAACTCCGGCTCTCTATGCATCTGTGTAGCAAATACTACTTTTTTAACCACAGCCTTTAGAATATAAAAAGAATCTACCTTAAAAAATTCTGCAACTTCTTCAGTCTTTTTAACATTTGGTGTAGGAAATTTTGCTAGCTTAGCCTTTGGAGGATTAATTTTACCTTCACGCTTCTTCCGTCTTGCAGCCTCAAGATTAGCAGCATAGCTACAGCTATTACATATAGCAATAGTATCCTCTCCACTATCTGCTAGCACCATAAACTCTTTACTGCCACTTCCTCCAATAGCTCCACTATCTGCTTCTACTACACGGAAATCTAACCCTAAATGTGAAAGAATATTACAATATACTTGCTGCATATTTAAAAATTCTCTTTGTAAATCTTCATCACTATCATGAAAGCTATAAGCATCCTTCATAACAAACTCACGTCCCCTCATTAGCCCAAATCTAGGGCGTACCTCATCTCGAAATTTTAAGTTAATGTGATAAAAATTTTTAGGTAGATTTTTATAGCTTTTTATAAACTGCTTAACTAAGTCTGTAATACTTTCTTCACAAGTTGGACTAAGCACAAAATCATTTTCTTTCCTATCCTTAAAAGATAAAAGCTCTTTGCCATACTTTTCAAAACGTCCTGTCTGCTGCCACAAAGAAGCTGGTGTAACAAAACCTAATGAAAGCTCTATTGCTCCTGCTTTTTGCATCTCATTTTTGATAATGGCACAAATCTTATCTAGCACCAATTTACCCAATGGTAAAAAATGATAAATTCCGCTACCAACCTGATGAATATAGCCAGCGCGTACTAATAATTGATGGCTTTTTAGCACCGCGTCTTTTGGCGTTTCTTTAAGCGTGGGAATAAAATACTGTGATAGGCGCATCACTCCTCCTTTTTTTCATATTCACATTGATAAGCATTGATAAATACACTCTCATCCATACCAAAAAATGTCTTGATAGCTTCAATAATAATATCAGATTCTTGTCGCGTACTATGATCGCGTAAAAATTGAGTAGGTTTATGCAAAAATGTATTAAATGCTTGATGAAGAATCTTCTCGACATTAAATTGCAATTCCTTGGGTAAATAACCTTTTTTAATAGCGCGCTCCACTTCTTTTAAAGAAGCATTTTTAGCCATCTCTCTAATATTTTTTATCAAAGGCTCTATGCCCAATGTTTGCAGCCACTGAACAAACTCCATAGTAGCTACACCAACAATTTGATAAGCTTTTTTTAGATTTTCTTGACGCTGGGATAGATTATGCTCACTTATTTGTTTTAAATCATCAACACGAAAGATAGTAATATCCAATTGCTTAGCACGCTCTTTATTAATCTCAATATCTCTGGGTAATGCCAAATCAAAATAAAATCTCTTACTCTTCCTTTCAAATCCGATAAGCAAATCTTCATTAATAATTGATTCAAATGCCCCAGTTGCTGATATTACAATCGGATAATCATTCAAAACCTTATGCAACTGATCAAAATAATCAACACTAAGATTATCTGATTGTAATTCAATCTTTTTAATATCTCTAGAAAGTACACATACCTTAAAACCATCACTTAATAAATGTCTAGCAGCAAGACTACCCATCTCACCAAAGCCTATTACCAAAGCACTTGGATTTAAGTTATATTCTTTTTGCAGTGCTTTAGCCTTTTGAGCTGCAATAGAAGCCACTGAAATAGCATTGCTTGAAATTTGAGTTTGATTTCTCACTTTAGCTGCTGTCTTAAAAGCAAAATGTACAATTCTAGTCATTTCTTTAGCACAAAAGTTATTTTGATAAGCAAACCGATAGGCATCCTTAAATTGACCCGCTATTTGAGTCTCTCCAACTACAACAGAATCTAAACTACTAGCTACAGAAAAAATATGATGAATGGCATCTGTAGCATAATAAGCTTGTTTGACTGCCCTAAGTTCATTTATTTCAATCTTCTTAGACTTAGATAATGCCTCTATAATATGCTCACAAGCCAACTCAAATTCTGTGGCTACAAAAAAAAACTCGGTACGATTGCAAGTAGAAATCAAAAGAATTTCTGGAATAATTTTGCTAGTTTCTTTTAATAATGCACGCAAAAAACCACCTATCTCCATCTCCCCATCAAATGCCAATCTCTCACGTAATTCAATAGGGGTTTTATGATGAGTAAAACCTAATGTAGCATATTGTAAATCTTGCATTATGTCTCCTTCAATTAGGACTAGTATTGGCGAAAAATCATTTCATTCACTATAGATTCTAAATGCTCATTTTTCTCTTTGCTGATTGCTTTTAATGCCTTTTGTCCATAATCTCTGGCAATCTTTTGGGCAAGATCAAAGATATTATTTTCATTCATTCTTGCCAAAATCCACTCTCTAGCCTCTATTCCATCTTGTCTAAAAAAACTCTTTAACTTTTGCTTATCCTGATTATTAAGTTTTTCATATAAAAGTAAATAAGGAAGCGTGCTCTTACCTTCTTTAAAATCGCTCATTGCAGGCTTACCAAGCTTTTTTTCATCTCCAAAGACATCCAATATATCATCAACAATCTGAAAGGCGATACCCAAATTCTCGCCATAATTTTTATATTTCTCAAAATCCAACCCTTCAAGGATGGCAGCACACTCGCTACTTGTAGCAATCAGTGAGGCTGTCTTATCTGAAATCATACGCCAATAAAGTCTCTCATCACTCTGAAAAGCATTACTCATCATTACATCATCAATTTCACCACTTGAAAGTCTAACTACACATTTTGCAACACTTCTAGCAATCTTTATATCAAAAGAAAGAAGTTCATAAAAAGCTTGAGAATAAAATACATCACCAAGCATAATGGCATTTTTATTGCCAAAAACCGCATTGATTGAAGCCTCTCCACGCCTACTTGTTGCCTCATCAATAACATCATCATGCAAAAGTGAAGCACTCTGTATCATTTCAATAATTGCACAAAGCTCTAAAACTTTAGGATGATTTGGAGCGATAGCTAATATAAGCTTAGATCTTAGCATCTTTCCATGACTAAGATAAGAACTCAAATGAATGATATTTTCATTTTTTAAAGACTGCAAAGATTGATTAATATGAGACTTGATTTTCTCTAACATTCTCTTATCCTCTGGATCAGAAACTCAAATTAGCCATTTTAGCACGATTGTTTTAATGCCTCATGCCCCACAATTCCTTCTATTAATTTATAATCTATAATTTTGATTTTCCATATTTGATAACAAAAACTGGCTTAAAAATCACTAAAACTACCTAATTATTCTTATTTGATAATCTCAAAATTTACATCTCCTTGCACTAAAAACTTTATCTTGGCTCTAGCCTCAATAAAACCTTCAAATACAATTAAAAGCTCATTATGATTTGGCAAATTTTGAGAATCTAAATTCAATCTAAAACTTTTACGATCCTCATATGGATAGAGGATAAATTGATAAGGTATATTGTCATACTTTAAAAGCATCACTAGCCCCTCTTTTTTATACAAAGTCCAACGCAAAATAAGGGGTTTATCAATACCATTTCCAGATACTCTAGCTATGATTAACTCATCTTTTTTAAGATCAAAAGTTTTAGAGAAGCTCCATTCAATTTCTCTAGAAAAAAGAGCCATCATACCTAAGCAAAAAAATAAAACAAATCTGCTTATCACTAATTACTCACTAGAAAGAATATTGCCCATAGATTGGATTGCAAAATCTTGCTTAGCCATTTCTATCTTTTCTTTTAAAGAAATATTAGAATGCATTTGTCTATACAATTCATCTACTCGACTGGATGCTCCTAGCTCCAAAAGCACTTCATCTTGTAAAATAAGAAGCTCTAAAATTCGATCTAGCTCGCGACAGACAACATTTGGATTAGCATGCAAAATTACATCTCTCCATTTTTGTAAAATATCGCTATCTGATTTTATAGTTTCATTATTTTGCACCTGATTCCAAAGAGCTTCAGCACTCAATAATTCTTGCTCAATACTCTCATTACTTACCTTCATTGTATTTTCACTTATTTCACGTTCAAAATTCATATCATACCTCTTGCTTAAGGCTTAAAATTATATCTTTATAAATTATTAAATAAGACATTTTATCTTTTAGTAATATTTAATTCTAAAATAATCAGCTCTTATATTTTAATTAATCTATGGAAAAATTTTTGAATCAAAGGCCTTATTCAAAAATAATAGAATAATAGCCTTAAAAGTATTTAAACTCTTTAATTAATTTGGAGTTAAAGAGGTAGCAAAGCTACCTCAAAAATTAACCTTGGGTAGCCTTTAGCATCCATATAGATTTTTGCAAATTAGCCACTTGATCATCTGCATAAGATGCAGTCACTTTATCATTTTCTCCATCAGCAGCAGCCGATAATGCACTAAATGTTTCTAAAAGGTATTCATAATCTTTTAAAATAGAGGCAAAAATATCTTTTGAATGAAAAGTTGTTTTACTCTCTTCTGCGATCTTTGAGGTTTGAAGTGCTTCTGCTAATGTTACAACTGGTTTTTCGCCCAACTGGACTACACGCTCTGCTAAATCATCAAACATACCAGCAAAGATTTCATAAATTTTTTCAGTCTCTGCATGCACTTGAAAAAAATCACTACCTCGTACATGCCAATGAAAATTATGCACTTTCATAAAAAATACAATACTATCTGCCTGAAGCTGTCTTAAAAGCAAAACTGTTTTTTTCATTATTAACTCCTTTTTTAATTTATATGATTGAGTTTATAGCAAATTTGTAAATAGCTTTATAAATAATAAAAATTATCTAATAATAATTTTAAATATCTTCTCATTTTCATCCAAAAGCTCAATACTACCATTATGAGCCTCTATGATTTGCAAAGAAAGTGCTAGACCCAAACCATTTCCTTTAAGCTTCGTAGTCTCAAAAGGTTCAAAAAGAATATTTTTATTCTCAATTGCCCTACCATTATCTTTAATAAAAAAACAAAGCTCTTGATTACTTAGCTCGGTCCAAAGTCTAATCTCCCCTTCCTCAACCTCACTATCCTCGATAGCATCAACTGCGTTATAAAGGAAGTTTTGTAGCACAATCCCTAATAAATCAAAATCAAAACTATAACTCTCTGCATTAAACTCATAACTAACATGGATATTTTTAGTATATGTATATTGATTGAGAATAGATTCTAACTCTTCTTTTAAATCAGCCAAGCTATGAACTGCTCTACTTAGGTTTAATCCTCTTGAAAACAACAAAGTTGCTTTAATTTGACGCTCTACACGCCAAAGCGATTTTTGTATTTCAAATATAATAGGTTTATTGCTTACCTCTACTCTTTTTAATAAAGTAGCTGCAAGCAATGATATAGAGCCAATAGGATTTCGTATTTCATGGGCTAAATGTGCTGAAATCTGTCCCATAGCCGCCAAGCGCTCTTGCCGTTTTTGGGCTGTAATATCCGTAGCTGTAATAATTAATTTACTTTCTAATGCATTGCTTTGTAAAAGATAGGTTTTTTTTCCAAAATCTATCTCCAAGGAATCTGCTATACCCGTTTGATTATTCATTATAGGAGTGATCATCTCTTGAAGATTATGCGCCTGAGTATTGCGATAAAAGATACTCAAATCATCATTAAAAACCCAAATTGCCTGTGGAATAATCTCAATTACATGTTGGTATAATGCTTTATATTCTCTAAACTCCTCTTCAACCCTATAACTTTGCGTAATAAACTCATTAAGCAAATCCAATAATTCTTGCTTATCACTTGCATTAAAATGTTCTAAAATATTTTCCCTGGCATCTCCACTCTGCAAGGATAGATTCTCTTTACTATCCTGCATGCAGCCTTGATTATCCATGGCACACTCCTATGTTTTGCCATATTTTAGCCAATTTATCAACGTTTCAGTGCTTGTTGCTCTTTCAAAAAATTAAATAAAAGTTCTGAATATCCAAAACCACCACTAAGACTTTCTGCTAAAGTATCCTTATACATACTCTGATAAATATCATTGCCTGCCTCTTTGGGATAAAGGGGATTGTCTAGCTTTAGTGAAGTATCCAACAAAGTTTTTAATATCAAAGCTTCAAAAGCATCTGTCTGCTCTCTTAACTTCTTATCATTTTCTGTATCATTTTTTAACTTATCACTTTCAATCTTAGGGGCAGATTTTTGTATCATATTTAGAGCCATTGTATTATCAATATTCATTATAGCACCTCGATCTCTGCGCTTATCGCACCACTTTGTTTAATGGCATTTAAAATAGAAACCATGGTTTTTGGTTTTATACCCATCTTCTGTAATGCCTTTACTACACTAGCAATAGTTGTAGGCTTTCCATTAGAGCTAATAAGATTATAGTTCAGATTTAAGAAGGCATCATTATCAATTTTTTGAGAATCCTTTTCATCTAAAAAATCCTTTGTTACTTTAATAGTCAAATCCCCACTACTTACTACCACAGGATGCACTATAATATCTACTCCAGCCACAATAGTACCGCTTTTCTCATCAATAATAATCCTTTCTCTATTGCTATAGTCTACATTCACTTCTTGAACCAAAGCTAAAAACTCAATCATGCTTAAATCTTGTGGTTTAATCATTTTAATAGTACGAGGATCAATTGCCTTAGCAATACCTTCCCCAAAAGTCTTATTTAAAATATTTTGAACTTTGATTGCATTTTGAAAATTAGTTTGCTTAAGACTTAAGGTAATGCCCTGTTTATTATAAATATCGTAATTTACTTCCTTTTCTACAACTGCTCCACCAGCAATGGTACCGCTCAAAAAATTTTGAGAGTTTCCTAAAGAAATACTGCCTTGCGCTACAGCATAAATATTGCCATCCACTGCGCTCAATGGCGTCATAATAAGCGTTCCACCTTCAATAGATTTTGCATCCCCAATAGATGAGATTTGAATATCTAACCTATCTCCTTGTCTGGCAAATGCAGGAAGACTAGTTGTGATCATAACTGCTGCAACATTTTTAGATTTAATATCATCTGGAGAAACTTTGACATTCATAGATTCAAGCATATTTGCAATAGATTGCATTGTGAATTTTGAACTAGTCTTATCCCCTGTGCCATTAAGACCAATTACCAAACCATAACCAATAAGCTGGTTCTCCCTCACACCAACAACATTAGCTATATCGCCTATTTTTTCACTCCATAAGACAGATAAAAATAGCATTATAAATAGAATATTTTTCATGCCAAATCCTTTTGGTTTAATAACTTTGCAACTACAAAGCAATTTTTATTCCCAAATTAGCCCTAAAGGCTCAATAAAAATTTGCTATAATTTCTAAGCACTTGCAAACGGAGTATGGCGCAGCCTGATTAGCGCGCACCCTTGGGGTGGGTGAGGTCGTGGGTTTGAATCCCGCTACTCCGACCATACTTTTTACTTAAAACTCACAAAAAATTATAAAATCATCACAAATAGCTTAAATAAGCACATTTTAAAGACTTTTTAATTACAATATAAAAGGTTTTATTTTCATAATAAGTCATAAAAAATCACTAAAAATCATAAAAAATAATTTTTTAATGGGGGCAGATTGGGGACGAAAAAGCTAAAAAAAATACTCAAAAAGAGGACGTAAAATGGCTAATATTACTTCACAAAAATAAACACAATAGCTAGGCAAACTTACCAAATAGGACAATCATAAAGTTTTAATTAGATAGTAGATATCAATGCTAAATTATTATTTTATACAAAATATCTGAATACTAAAAACCAAAAGGCTTATACTTTTTACCACTATCTTGTGGGCTTGTTGAATTTGTTTGTATATCTTTAAAACGGCTAGTTGGGCTTTTATATTTTTCGGTTGGCTTTAAATCAAATTGTGGTTGCTTTAAATTATCTACATGAATTTCATCACAGCTTCTTGAATAAATGCATAGTGGTTGCATTTGCACATTAATTGTGATTCTCTTTCGATCATCAGAAATTTTATAACTCTCAATAGTAAGAATCTTATTTCTTGGAAAAAGCAATTCATATTGAGTTTCAAATGCAGCTAAACCCTTAATAGAAACAAATGCTGCTTTTGTTTGTTTAGGTGCTTTAATATGAAGCTCAACTACCCTATCTTGAAAAACACTATTTTTAATCATTGTTGTAGACATAAAACCATAATCTTGATATCGTTTGGTAACAAGAGTATCTAACACTTTTTCTGCATCTTCTAAAAATACCCCTCCCTTATAAACTTGACTAAATACAACTTCTTCTTTAATCAAACGCAATAAAAATGCAAGCCTCTCATAACGATAGACGATAAAATTATCAAAAATATAAGTCTTGGATAATGCCTCATCTAACTGGGCTACTTTTGACTTTTGCACATCAGTAAGCGTAGAAACTGGTTTACCTGCCCTCAAATGATCATTGATCATAAAAAAATCACCAAAGGTATATTCGTAAATGATCTCTTGCTCCTGCTTAGTAAAGACATTGATTCCATAAATACTATTCCACCAATCTATAGCATCTTGTCCTTTAGTAAATTCACGATATGGCGTATCAACTGGTGGCAATAGATGAGTTTTAGCCATCCTAATACGAGAGGAATCATCAAGTCGAGCATAAAGAGCAATAGGCACTAACAACAATATAAGAAATTTTTTCATTTCTAACTCTGATATTTTAGTTTTTTTGATTGATTTGTAATTTTTGTAATTAAAAAGTAAGAAGTATAAAGAAAAATATTAAACTAAGCCAAAGGCCTAGTTTAAAAAATTAAAGTTTGCTAGCGTGCTCTTTTAAATACTCAGCCACACCTTCAGCTGTAGCTTTCATGCCTTTTTGTCCTTTTCTCCAGCCAGCTGGACATACTTCACCATTCTCTTCAAAGAATGTCAATGCATCACACATTCTTAGCATCTCATCCATTTCTCTACCTAAAGGCAAGTCATTAATAACTGCATGGCGTATAATTTGATTTTTATCAATTAGAAATGACCCTCGAAGTGCAACAGCACCATCAAAAAGCACATCATAATCACGAGAAATTTGCTTTTTAATATCTGCTACCATAGGAAAACTAACCTTACCGATACCACCATTTTCTACAGGTGTATTTTTCCATGCAAAATGCACTTGTTCAGAATCAATACTCACTCCAATAACCTTAAACCCCTTAGCTTCAAAATCTTTTACCCTATGGTCCATAGCTAAAATCTCTGAAGGGCATACAAATGTAAAATCCTTTGGCCAGAAAAATAGAACAGCTCCATTTTTACCAAGATTTTTAGAAAGCTCAAAATTCTCGATAATTTCATTATTTGGTAATACCGCTGGTGCGATAAAATCGGGTGCTTTTTTAGTAACTAACATAATTTCTCCTTTAAAATAATTATAAAAATTCTGATTATGATAATCAATAAAAATTATCGTTTAATTATCCCTGATGAAAGTTAACAGAGGGATAAGATAGGCGATTTTATTTTAAAATTTTTATTTTAATACTTATCTAGAATCTTAAGCATAAAAAATTATGTAGATAAAAATAGATTGCTACCTTAATAAACACAAATTAACAAATAATAGGTTTAAAATATAAGGATTTGGGAGAAAATTTTTTAATGATTTAAATCTCGTTAAAAGTATCCTAGTTTAATTACTAAACTCTTAGTTTAAGGCTTCTATGCATATCAAACTTATTTTCTCTATACCTTTTTTCATTTTTTTTATCATAGGCTGTGCAAAACCTAACCTCAATACTTTCAATCAAGCCTATTATAATGGCAATGCAAAAAAAGCCTATGAAATTGCCATATCGCATTTGACAAATGATAAAAAAAATCAGGATCAACTACTCTGGCAAGTACAAGCAGGTATAGTAAGCTTTTATCTGGGTAACAAAAATTCATCAAAACTCTTAAATCAAGCAGATGCTTTAATGCAAGAAAATATTCAAAATTTCGCTAAAAGTTTTTTTGGTAATATCGGGGCAATCCTAAGCAGTGATACCAATCTATCTTATCCCATCTATCTTTATGAAGCTAGTATGGTGAACTACTATTTAGCTCTAGATTCTATGAGCAATCATAATTTTGCTAATGCCAGAGTATATCTAAATCAAGCCTTAGAACGTCAAAATGATGCTAAAGACTACTATGCTAGAGAAATTAAATATGTTCAAAAACATCTTGATAACATCAAGAAAACTGATAAAAACTCCTCGCAAGAACAGCAATACCTAGCCATTGGTATGGATTTTGCCAGGCAGGGAGATAAAGATATAGTCTTTAATGAACACTATATCAATCCTATGATTATTTATATGAAAGTTTTATTTGAATTAACACAAAATAATTTTTCTGCTATTAATGCACTAGGAAAAGAGCTAGATTATATACTGCAAGAAGACAAAGAAATTATTAAATCACGACAAAATGGTGATAATAAACGCTATATTTGGTTTATCATAGAAGATGGGAAAATTACCTCTAAAGATACTTTTAAAATTTCCATTCCTCTACCCATAAACCCAGACATACTGCTTGATCCGATAAAAATGGCTATAGCTCTAAACAGCCCTCATAGCGCTATAATTGTTACCGCGCTTAGCGGAGGAATTATGCTAAATTATGCAGAACCAAAACTTATAAACAAAGAGATATTTGCCAAAAAATATAGCGTTGATAATCAGCAGGCAAAACATCTATTTGAATTATCCAATCTTATGCAAACAGAGTTTTATAAACGTTTACCTGCCATCCGCACAAGAGCAATTCTACGCTCTATTCCACCTGCTATCACAGCCTATATTGCCGAAAAAACTGGGGAAAATTCTTTTGGTTTTAGAGGATTTGGAATTTTAACAAGTCTCATACACCGCACAGCTATTAGCGCAGATATTCGGATGATCACAGCCCTACCTGATAGTTTTTATATCTTAAGATTAGAAAATGATGGCAAGGAAAAAGAATTAAACATTAATGGATCAAAAAGCTTAATTTTTAAGGCTATAGATTCTAACAAAGATGATATTATTTACATTCGTAATACAAGTAAAAATGTCTATTTTAAAAGGTTGTTAACATCCCAAGGAGATAATTAATGAAGAAAAATCAACTTTTTTGCATACTATTAATATTAACAAGCTTCATCATTCATGGATGCTCACCCAAAGCTAAAAATGTAGCAATCGATACTAAATTTGTTACTATGGGGCTAGATTATGATAATTTAAAAAATATTATGAACGCTATGGTGCAATCCCTCATGCAAGATCCCTATATCCAAAATATTAAAACAGATGAACCAAAAGTAATGGCTATCTCTGATATCATCAATGATACAACACAAAAAATAGATGTAGAACTTTTAGCACGCGAACTAGCACGAGCAATGAGAAAAAGTGGAAAATTCCGTCTCACTATGGCAGTTTCACGTAGTGGTGGTAGCACAGACAATATGATCAAGGATACCAGAGCCTTGCGAGATAATCAAGAATATAATCAATACACTACTACACAAGCAGGCTCTCTAAGTGCACCTAGCCTTTCCCTATCAGGCAAAATCTCTCAAAGTATTCATCGCATGGGTAAACATAAAAAAGTTGATTATTTCATAATTTTAACCCTTACAGATATTAAAAGTGGTGAGGTAATCTGGGATGATCAACGAGAGGTATCAAAAATGGGCGATGCCCAAATATGGTAATACACACAAAAAGATCTTGTCTAATTATATCAGTCTTATTTTAGACTACTTATTGATTGTGCTAACAATAGCATCTCAAATCAAATAAAATAAATTAGAAAAATACGCCAAATAGATTTTGATGGCTATGATGATAAATGTATCGTATATATAACACTCCTATCATTGATAAAAATATAAATCTTGCCAGATCTAAAGCCTTAAAGCTCAATACTAGGCGATCAATGAAATAAATTTAAATCTGTGATTTTTTAAATTTAAAAATTATAATGTCATCTTTCAGTAATTATAATTAGGGAGTGGCAATGCCTTTAACATATCTTATGTGGCTCAATTTCTTTATAGCCGATGTGCAGGATGGGCTAGGTCCCTATCTTGGCGTATTTTTAAAACAAAAAGGTTTTTCAGATTTAGATATCGGTATCATTAGTACAGCTGCTTCACTCATCGCTTTAGCCTTCCTTGTTCCATTAGGTAATATTATTGATAAGACTCATCATAAGCTATCTCTAATCACTCTTTGCATCATCATTATTTCTTCTAGTACGCTTATAAACTATTTTTACCACCATTTTTATCTTACATTATTAGTGCAAATTAGCATAGCACTATGTGGAGCTTTCCTCTCTCCTGCTATTAATGCTATCACGCTAGGTATGACAGCTCATAACCTATATGCCAAGCAAATTAGCAAAAATGAAATTTATAAACATGCTGGCACATGTTTTAGTGCGATGATTAGCTTTATTAGTGCGCTTTATTATGGAATTGTTGCTATTTTTGTCATCACAGCTATTATGGGGGTTGTTTCACTTATTTTTACCTACAAACTTAAAAAAGTTAAAATAGATCATAATGCAGCCAGAGGTACTCATATCAACAAGCCCATAAGCTCACTCAAGTCCATCTTTGTTTCAACGCCTATTTTATTATTGGCATTAATATGTTTTTGCTTCCATCTTAGTAATGCCTATATGCTACCACTATTAAGCCAAAGAGCATTAAGCATGGGAATAGATTCTTCAGGATCATATGCTGCTATGAGCATTCTTATTGCTCAAGGAGTAATGATTTTAATAGCCTACATATGTTCTAAACTTTTTTCTAAAACAAAAAACACAGGCAAGCTAGGCATTGCTCTTATAGGTATTGGACTTTTTGAGCTGATAATAAGAGGAATGATAGCTGCATTTTATGATGGGATCTTAGCCATGATAATAGTCCAGATTCTAGATGGAATAGGCGCTGGAATTATAGGGGTGGCTCTACCCATTTTGATAGCCAACATCCTACAAGGTAGCGGACATATTAATGCAGGATTATCATTTATAATTACTATCGGTAGTATAGGTGGGGCATTAAGCAGCTCACTTGGAGGATTTAATGTACAATATTTTGGTTATTTCTATGCCTATATGATTTTTAGTCTTATAGCGCTTTTAGGATTTGTTCTATGGCTTTTATCACATAAATTTATCATACACTCTTCTTAACATAAATTATACATTTTGTAAAATTTGAGTATATTTGTAATCTTTTTATTTAACTAATTTAACTTTTATGATAACTTTTTCACTTTATGTATTAGAATAGGCTCAATATCAGTAGGAGAAATAATGAGTCATTCCATGCTAATTGGTATTTTATGTTGTGTAATTATTTTCATCATCCTGTCCATCACAAAATTAAAGCTACATGCATTTTTGGTCCTAAGTTTTGCAAGCATTATAACTGCACTACTAACCAAAATCCCTTTAGATTCTCTAAGTAATATCATTCAAAAGGGTGTAGGAGGGACGCTTGGATTTTTGGCTATCATTATCGGATGTGGTGCGATTTTAGGCAAGATGCTAGAGCTAAGTGGAGGAGCTAGGAAAATTGCTAATTCACTTTTGTCTATATTTGGAGCAAAATATGCAGATATTGCTATGATGTTTATAGGTTTCATAGCAGGGATTCCCGTATTTGTAGAGGTGGGATTTGTACTACTTGTACCACTAGTTTTTGTAGTAGCCAAATATATGCAAATCTCTAAAATAAAAATAGGCATAGCACTGGCTACAAGCCTTATGTGCGTGCATTGTCTTGTGCCTCCACACCCTGCTGCTACATCTGTAGTCTCTATTTTGAATGCAGATATTGCTAAAGTTATAGCCTACTCTCTTATTGTCGGGATAGTTTGTGCTTTTTTTGGCTCTATAGTGTATTTAAGATTTTTTACCTTTAAAAAAGATGCAGATTCTGTAATAACTCTGGAGGATCAAACAAATTTAGATTCTACTTACCAACCCAGTCTCTTTGCAGCGCTTTTTTGCATTTTATTACCCCTAGGCTTAATGCTATCTAAAATTATATTCTCTCATCCTATTATTACGCTTATTAGCAACCCTATTATTGCCTTATTAATTAGCGTTTTTGTCGCTTATTATTGCTTGGGCATTAGACTTGGATATAGCATGCAAAATCTACTAGATACAAGCACGCATTCTTTTTCACAAATTGCCTCTATCTTACTTATAATAGGCGCAGGTGGAGCATTTAATGAAGTGCTTTTAGAATCTGGTATTGCTGATGCACTAAAATCTACTCTTAGTGTTTTTAATCTCAATCCTATTTTTCTAGCCTGGCTTATAGCACTCATTTTACATATTAGTGTAGGCTCTGCTACTGTGGCTATGATTAGTGCTGCAGGTATTGTTCAAGGGCTTGATTTAGAAATTAGCAAAGAGGTTTTAGTCCTAGCTATTGGCTCTGGTGCTATAGGTTGCACGATCATTACTGATAGCCTATTTTGGCTTGTCAAAGAGAGCTTGGGGCTAAGTATGCAAGAAATGTTTAAGTATTTTAGCATCGCAACCTCTATTGCAAGTCTTGTAGGACTACTCTTAAGCTTTATTTTATCTCAATTCATCTAAGGAGTAAAAAATGTTAGAAAAACTAAAAAATATGCAAGAGTGCTACTGGCTAAATGAAAATCTCACTTCCAACCTAGAATATGAGCTAAATGCAAAAGGTATTCAAGCTAAGGATATAGAAGATGCAAGAGCTAGGCTAAATCGCTTTGCACCTTTATTAAAAGTGCTTTTTCCAGCCACGCTAAAAACAAATGGTATTATAGAAAGTCCTCTTGAGTGTATTAATACTTATAAAAAAGAATTAGAAAAACTAGAAAATGTAGAGATAAAGGGTGATGTCTTTATTAAGCTAGATTCTCATCTACCTATTTCTGGATCTATTAAGGCAAGAGGGGGAATCTATGAAGTTTTAAAACATACAGAATCACTGCTTTTAGAGCATAAATTACTAAGCCTGCAAGATGACTACACAAAAATCATCCACCTTAAAGATTTTCTTAGTCAGTATAAAATTGCTGTCGGCTCAACAGGAAATCTAGGCTTATCTATAGGGATTATGAGTGCTAAACTTGGCTTTAAAGTAAGCGTGCATATGAGTAATGATGCAAAAGAGTGGAAAAAACAAATGCTAAGAGAGCACAACTGCGAGGTCATCACTTATCAAAGTGATTATGGCAAAGCTGTAGAAGAAGGCAGAAAGGCTGCGCAAAATGATAAAAGCTGCTATTTTATTGATGATGAAAACTCAAAAAATCTTTTCTTAGGCTATAGCGTAGCTGCTAAAAGATTAAAAGGTCAGCTAGAATCTCTAGATATAACCATTAATGAAAATCGTCCTTTATATGTTTATCTACCCTGTGGTGTAGGCGGAGGTCCAGGAGGAGTAGCCTATGGACTTAAAACTGTATTTGGGCAAAATGTCAAATGTTTTTTTGCCGAACCCACTCATAGCCCTTGTATGCTCCTAGGTCTTATGACCAAAAAGCATAGCGAAATTAGTGTCAATGATATAGGACTTGATAATAAAACTGCTGCAGATGGTCTTGCTGTAGGCAGGGCATCAAAACTCGTAGGAAAGGTTTTAGAGCACATTATTGATGGATGCTTTAGCGTGAGTGATGAAAATATGTATAAATTCCTAACTCTATTACATAAAACAGAGAATATCAATCTTGAGCCATCTGCGCTTGCTGGAGTAAAGGGGTTAATTTTTAACAAAGAGCTAAAAAATACGCATCCCAATGCCCTGCATCTCATCTGGGCTACGGGCGGAAATATGGTACCAAAAAATGAGATGGAAAAATTCATCAAAGAAGGTGAGAAATATCTAAACTAATCATCTCTTTTAGACAACATAGCTTTGCTATAATTTGAGTTAAAAACTCAAGGTGAAAGAATGAATAAAGTCCAAATTTTAGTCCTAGATTTTGGAAGTCAGTATACTCAACTTATTGCTAGAAGACTTAGAGAATCAGGGATCTATACTGAAATCGTCCCTTATTTTGAAAAACTAGATACCCTAAAGGCTAAAAATCCTAAGGGTATTATTCTAAGCGGGGGTCCTGCTAGCGTATATGAAGAGGATGCCTATATGCCAGATAAGGGTATTTTTGATCTCAATATACCCATACTAGGAATCTGCTATGGTATGCAATATATCGCTTATCATTTTGGTGGCAAGGTCATAAAAGCCAAGCAGCAAGAATTTGGGAAAGCTCATTTAGAGATTTTAGATTCTAGTTTTGATGGTTTTAGTCCTTGTTCAGATCGAGAAAGGATTTTTACTGAATGGAAAGCAAGCTTTTTTGGTGCACATGGTTTTATGAGTAAAGCGATGCTAGAAGATATCGCTGCCTATGTACAAGATCGAATTAAAAATGCTAAAAATCTATGTGTAAAAAAATCTCAAAATCAGAATCTAGCCTTTGGAGTATATGAAATTCAAGATGGAATCTGTGATTTTGAATGCTATAGCATTACTAGAGATATTCCGCTAAGTATATTATTAAATGATTTTCTAGCACAAATGCTAGCCCTAGGGGCAAAGAGCTTTAAAACTCGCTGGGATAAATATGACAAGGATATGCTAAAGCATTTTATTTCCATAGGTTTTGAACCAGGAATCACGCTAGATAACCTCACATCACTAAGCGCTGAACTTAGCTCTTTAAAACTTACAGAATCTAAAAGTGAAAATATCTTTAGCCACATCATACAAAACTCTATTGTATGGATGAGTCATGCTGATAAAGTTGAAGAGATTCCTGAAGGTTTTATAGAGCTAGCAAAATCTGGTAATACTCATTACTGCGCTATTGCTAATCCTACTCGCAAAATCTATGCCCTACAATTTCATCCAGAGGTTGTGCACAGCCAATGTGGAGGGCAGATTCTAAAAAACTTTGCTATCAATATTTGCCATGCAGACACTAGCTGGAATATGAAAAATTTTGCACAAAATGAAATTGAAAAGCTTAAAAAAATCGCAAATAATGGCAAGGTTTTATGTGCAGTAAGCGGAGGTGTGGATTCTAGTGTTGTAGCAACTTTGCTATACCGAGCTATCAAAGAAAGAGTGATCCCTGTGTTTGTCGATCACGGGCTTTTAAGGGCTGGCGAGAGAGAAGCAGTAGAAGCAATGTTTAAAGAAAATCTAGGCGTACCGCTTATTGTCATAGATGCAAAAGAGATTTTCCTAAATAAACTCAAAGGCATAAGAGACCCTGAAATCAAAAGAAAAATTATTGGTGAAACATTTATTGAAGTTTTTGAAAAAGAAGCAAAAAAGCATAATGCAAATGGAGAGATTAAGTTTTTAGCTCAAGGCACACTCTATCCTGATGTCATTGAATCAATTAGCATAAAAGGACCAAGCAAAACAATCAAATCCCATCACAATGTGGGAGGATTGCCAGAATGGATGAAGTTTGAACTTATTGAACCACTTAGAGAACTCTTTAAAGATGAGGTAAGAGCACTAGGCAGAGAGCTTGGGATGCCAGAAACTATGCTTATGAGGCATCCTTTCCCTGGACCTGGACTTGCTATCAGGATTATGGGAGAAGTTAATGAAGCAGATTTAGAGCTTTTAAGAAAAGCAGATAAGATTTTTCTTCAAGAGCTTCATACAAGTGGATACTATGATAAGGTATGGCAGGCATTTTGCGTGCTTTTGAATGTCAAAAGCGTGGGGGTAATGGGCGATAATCGAACTTATGATAATACAATTTGTGTACGTGCAGTAGAAGCTCTTGATGGAATGACAGCAACTTTTGCTCATCTTCCTCATGATTTATTAGAAAAAATTTCTAACCGCATTATCAATGAAGTAGAAGGGATAAATCGCGTTGTCTATGATATTACAAGCAAACCCCCTGGGACAATTGAGTGGGAGTAAATTTGATACTTTTTTAAAGGGATGGCAAATTACCATCTCTAGGATATTGATTTTATGGCTAAGTAAATTATAAAACATTTTACTTAAATTAACTATCATCAAAATAAATTTTAATTTATAATCACCAAATATTAATCTATTAAATAAAGCTCTTTATCTGACTCCATTCTTTAATCAATTGTTCTTTGCTATAGCTTGCATTAGCAGTGCTAGTTGAAGGAAGCTTGATGGCTGAAATTGGCAAGTTAATATATCTCCTAAAGACATTCATTGTAGTGTTTCCATTGCAAAATACAGCTTTAATTTTGCTTTGATCCAAAAGCTTAGAAATATTATTAACACTTATAATCTCTAAATTTTCATCACTCGAATTATGCTTTTTTCTCCTGCATTCTTTAATACAATCCCAAAGTGCAATATGATGTTTAAGCAAAAATGCTTTTTGCATCTCAATAATCTCATATGGGTTTAAACTTTTATCTTTTGAAGTTGGGAGTGTACTTCCAAATATTGCTGCAAGCACACTCCAAAATCTATTATAGCTATTACCATAGTAAAAACCAAATTCTTTGGATTTTAAAGATGGAAATGAGCCAAGAATAAGGGCTCTTGATTCTTGATTAAATATTGGCTCAAAGGAATGCAACTCAAGCATTATTTTCCTTTATTATTTTTGTAGCATTATAAAAAATAATAACCAATTCCACTCTCTAAATTACTGTAAATCCATCTTTAATTTATTCCTATATTATCACTTATCTACCAAATAGCCATCTTAATATATCAAGACCACTCAATCCAAAATAATGTTTATTAAAAGGTGGATATCGTAATGGTAACTCAAATTTGGGTGAAAAGTACACTGCCTTTTCACGATAAAATGTTTTAGCACTATAATTCCCATGATAAGCCCCCATGCCACTATTACCTACACCTCCAAAAGGCAAATATTTATTAGCCACATGTACGACACAGTCATTAATACAACCTCCGCCAAAAGACAAAGAGTTGATAATCTCTTGCTGTTTTTTTACATCTTGACTAAATAAATAAAAAGCAAGAGGCTTTTCAAAATAACGAATAAAATCGATGCATTCTTGCAAGGTATCATATTTAATAATTAAAAGAATAGGAGCAAATATTTCTTCTTGTAAAAACTTTAAAAAAGCTAAATCTTCCCTTAGCTTCACCTTAGAATTCACTAAACCCGTCTTATTAACAACATTCATATTTAAATTTTCAACATCAAAACAATCTTTCTCTAATATTTTTTGGATATGACCTAAATCTATTAATGTAGGGGAAATTTTTTGTCTCTGTGCATCTTTAATACCACCAAATACAAGTCTTTGTTCATTCTTATCAATTGCATTTTCTAAAAGATCACATACTCTATCAAAATGTCTCTTTGAAATTATTTTGCCATAATCATCACTCTGCAATATCGCTTCTGCAATTTGCTCATTAGTACCATTAATATCACCTGCATAAAGGTTTATAATATTAGTCTTAAGAGAATGAATAGCCTCATTTGCTATCTTGCTATTAAGAAGCAAAAAATCAGGTGCTATACAAGTCTGACCAGCATTAAGAAATTTCCCCCATGCAATACGCTTAGTCGCTAAAGATAAATTATCAAAATCTTCTAAAATACAAGGATTTTTTCCTCCAAGCTCTAGGGTTACTGGAATGAGATTCTTACTTGCTTCTTGCATAACAATACGCCCAACCTCGACACTACCAGTAAAAAAAATGTAATCAAAACGCTGTCTAAGCAAAGCTAGGGCTTCATTTTTATCTCCACATACAACTTGCACAAAACAAGGATCAAAACATTCATTTATAATTTTTTGTAAAATTTTTGTGCTATTTAAAGAAAACTCTGATGGTTTTAAAACAACACAATTTCCAGCTGCAATTGCCCCAATCAATGGTATAAGACTAAGACTAATAGGATAATTCCATGGAGAAATTATTAATACAACTCCATAAGGCTCATAATAAATCATACTCTTACCACCAAAATGGCTAAAAGGTGTTTTAACACGATGAGGTCGTGCATAAGTCTTTATCCATCTTTGTGCAATTTTAATTTCCTCATAAACCTGAGCTATTTCAGATAAATAAGCCTCTTGAGGATTCTTATTTAAATCTAGCTTTAAAGATTCTAAAACCTCATTTTCATATTTCTTAATAACAGATTTTAATGTTTTTAAAGCTTGCTTTTTAAAAGCTAATTCTTGTGTTTTC